>NZ_CP189624.1:3692500-4460000 GCF_055409605.1 Streptomyces saintjeani
GCCGGGGTCGATGACGGTCCAGCCGAGGCGCAGGCCCGTGCCCGCGGCGACGAAGACAGCGGTCAGTTCGAGGAGGCCGTGCGGGAGGACCAGGCCGAGGAAGGTGTCGAGGCGGCCGGCGGAGGACATGAGGCCGAAGCCGATGCCCAGGTTGAGCATGTTCTGGAAGAGGATCCAGAGGACCGGCAGTCCCAGGAAGATGCCCAGGACCAGGCACATCGCGGCGGCCTGGGCGTTGTTCGTCCACACCTGGGCGGCGAAGGAGGCCGCCGGGTGGCTGGAGTAGTAGGTCTCGTACTCGCCGCCGGGGCGGGTGAGTTCGCGCAGCTGGCTGGGGGCGGCGATGCTCGACCGCACCTCCGGGTGGGTGCCGATCCACCAGCCGAGGAGGGCTCCCACTGCCGTCGACAGGAGTGCCGTCGGGACCCACCAGTGGCGCGCGCGGTAGACGGCGGCCGGGAACCCCTGGGTGAGGAAGCGGGTGACGTCCCTCCAGGAGGCGCGGCGGGTACCTGTCACGGCACTGCGCGCGCGGGCGACGAGTTGGCTGAGCCGTCCGGTGAGTTGCGGGTCGGGGGCGGTCGACTGGATCAGGGAGAGGTGGGTGGCCGTGCGCTGGTAGAGGGCGACGAGTTCGTCGGCCTCCGCTCCGGTGAGGCGGCGTCGGCTGAGAAGGGCGTCGAGGCGGTCCCACTCCGCGCGGTGGGCGGAGACGAAGACGTCGAGGTCCATCGGTGTGCGTGCTCCTCGGCTGTTCGTCGGCGACCGGTCGGTGCGGTCGGCTTGTCGTACTGGGGCGCGAAGTACCTTCAGCTTGGCAGACTTGCTGTTCACCGGGCAGACCAGGGAAGGGGCGCGAGCGTGAGCGAGCTGGTGACGGGCGAGGCTGTGGCGTTGGAGCTACGGCCCGCGAGGCTGCCCAGCAGGGCGCTGGCCGTCCTCCTGGACCTCGTCGTGGCCTTTGTGCTCTACATCGTCGTGTCCGTCGTCCTGATCGCGACCACGGCCTCCCTGGACGAGGCCGCGCAGACGGCGCTGTCGATCGCGTCGTTCCTGCTGGTGCTGGTAGGGGGGCCGATCGCGGTCGAGACGCTGAGCCATGGGCGGTCGCTGGGGAAGCTGGCGTTCGGGCTGCGGGTGGTGCGGGACGACGGGGGGCCGATCCGGTTCCGGCACGCGCTCGTGCGCGGGGCGATCGGGGTGGTCGAGATTCTCGCGACGGGTGGGACGGTGGCCGTCATCGCCTCGCTGGTGTCCGCGCGCGGGCGGCGGCTCGGGGACGTGTTCGCGGGAACCCTGGTGGTACGGGAGCGGATACCCGTCGCGCGGGGCGGCTTCCTCGCGCCTCCCTCGCCCGCGCTGGCGGGCCGTTTCGCCGAGCTGGACCTGTCCGCCGTACCCGACGCGCTATGGCTGGCGATACGGCAGTACCTCGGGCGCGCGCACCAGTTGGACCCCCGGGTCGGCTGGGAGATGGCGGAGCGCCTCGCGAACGATCTGGTCGCGCGTACGGGCGCGCCCGCGCCGGAGGGGATGACGCCGGGGGCGTACCTGGCGGCGGTGGCACAGGAGCGCCAGGCACGGGAGGCCCGGCGGGCGTTCCCGGGGGGTGCGGCGGGTTCGCCGTACGACGTGTACGGGGGTGCTGGAGGGGTTTCTTACGGGGGGCAGGTGCCTCGGGCGTACCAGGAGCCGCGTGGGGCTCAGCCGGCTCAGCTGCCGCAGGTTTCTCAGGAACAGCAGGCGTCCGGCGAGCGGCCGTCGACCGGGTTCGTGCCGCCTGCCTGAGTGCTGTCTGCCTGAGTGCTGTCCACCTGGCGGTTCAGGTGAACGTCGACGGGGGTGAGGCGAGGTCCTCCAGTTCGATGCCGGGGGCCGCGAGGACGACGTCGCCGGCGATGTGGACGGTGTGGCGTTCGCCGGTGTCCAGGGCTGTGACCTGGTATTCGTCCACGGTCAGGGGGGCGTTGTCAGTGGCGTGTGCTTCGCTGTTCACCAAGGCCCAGGACTGGTCGGTCGTGCGGGGGGCGAGGACCGGGTCGGTGAAGGAGACGAGGCGGACGCGGGTCGCGGAAGGGGAGGGCGTGAGGCGCAGGAGGCGGGCGGTGGCGACGAGGAAGGCCGGGGAGGTACCGGTGAAGGCGTGGGCGGGGGCGTTGCCTTCGGTGGCCTCGGCGCCGGTGGGGTCGGTGCGGACCCAGGTGACGCCGTCCAGGGCGGCGGCGCGGACCTGCCAGCCGGCCGCGTGGAGTTCGAGGCGGATGGGACGGCCGAGGTCGTCGAGGGCGAGGTCGACGGAGCCGCTGTGGTCGCCGGCGGGGGTGGTCCGCTGGGCGACGTACCGCCAGCCGGAGGGGCCGGGGGCGCATTGGAAGTGCTCCTCGCCGAGGGGGGTGTGGTCGTGCGGGTCGTGGAGCGAGTAGCGGCCTCGGGGCATGGGGGTCCTGGGTCGTGACAGAGCTGGTCGGGTCGTCGGGGGGCGGTCCCGGCCGGACGAAAGGGGCAGGCCCCCGGCACGGGGGTGCGGGGGCCTGCCTCTGAAGTACCGCCGGTTCAGCGCGGGTCGGGGACCCGGTGCTGACGGGTCAGTAGCGGTAGTGGTCCGGCTTGTACGGGCCCTCGACCTCTACGCCGATGTACGAGGCCTGCTCGGGGCGCAGGGTCGTCAGCTTGACGCCGAGGGCGTCGAGGTGGAGGCGGGCGACCTTCTCGTCGAGGTGCTTGGGCAGCGTGTAGACGCCGACCGGGTACTGCTCCTGCTTGGCGAACAGCTCGATCTGGGCCAGGGTCTGGTCCGCGAAGGAGTTGGACATCACGAAGGACGGGTGGCCGGTGGCGTTGCCGAGGTTCAGCAGGCGGCCCTCGGAGAGGACGATGAGGACCTTGCCGTCCTCGAAGGTCCAGGTGTGGACCTGCGGCTTGACCTCGTCCTTGACGATGCCGGGGATCTTCGCGAGGCCGGCCATGTCGATCTCGTTGTCGAAGTGGCCGATGTTCCCGATGATGGCCTGGTGCTTCATCTTGGCCATGTCGGCGGCCATGATGATGTCCTTGTTGCCGGTCGTGGTGATGAAGATGTCGGCCTTGTCGACGACCTCGTCGAGGGTCGTGACCTGGTAGCCGTCCATCGCGGCCTGGAGCGCGCAGATGGGGTCGATCTCGGTGACGATGACGCGGGCGCCCTGGCCGCGCAGGGACTCGGCACAGCCCTTGCCGACGTCGCCGTAGCCGCAGACGACGGCGGTCTTGCCGCCGATGAGGACGTCGGTGGCGCGGTTGATGCCGTCGATCAGGGAGTGGCGGCAGCCGTACTTGTTGTCGAACTTCGACTTGGTGACGGCGTCGTTGACGTTGATCGCCGGGAAGAGGAGGACGCCGTCGCGCTGCATCTCGTACAGGCGGTGGACGCCGGTGGTGGTCTCCTCGGTGACGCCGCGGATCTCCGAGGCGAGCTGGGTCCACTTCTGGGAGCCGTCGGAGATCGTGCGGTGCAGGAGTTCGAGGATGACGCGGTGCTCGTCGGACTCGGCGGTGTCGACGGCAGGGACCTTGCCGTCCTTCTCGTACTCGACGCCCTTGTGGACGAGGAGGGTGGCGTCACCGCCGTCGTCGAGGATCATGTTCGGGCCGCCGGTGGGGCTGTCCGACCAGGTCAGGGCCTGCTCGGTGCACCACCAGTACTCCTCCAGCGTCTCGCCCTTCCAGGCGAAGACGGGGACGCCCTGGGGGTTGTCGACCGTGCCGTTCGGGCCGACGGCGATGGCCGCGGCGGCGTGGTCCTGGGTGGAGAAGATGTTGCAGGAGGCCCAGCGGACGCGGGCGCCGAGGGCGACCAGCGTCTCGATCAGGACGGCGGTCTGCACGGTCATGTGCAGGGAGCCGGTGACGCGGGCGCCGGCGAGGGGCTGGGACTCGGCGTACTCCTTGCGGATCGCCATCAGGCCCGGCATCTCGTGCTCGGCGAGGGTGATCTCCTTGCGGCCGAAGACGGCCAGGGAGAGGTCGGCGACCTTGAAGTCCTGGGTCATGGAACTGCTGCTCCTCGATGTCGGGGTCGAGAGGTGGACACGGCTGGTCTGCGCGGCGGCGGACACAGGGGTGCGCCCGCGGGACACGTGGTCCTACGGGGGCACGGGCGAGCCCGCGTACGCGTAGCACAGTCCGTCGGAGGCCCTCTCTCCCTCGGCCGGTCCGCAGGGGACCGCCCGACCGCCATCAGCAGCGACGTCTGACTCCGCCCCAAGCTACACCGGCCATCCCGGACGGCCCAGCCCGCGTCCGGCTGGTTCGAGCCGCTCTCGAGGGGCGCACGGGGGTGAAGGCGGGGGCGGGTTCGCGGCTTCACCTGGGGTGATGCGGGCGGGGGCGGGCTGTTGCGGTGTGCCGGAAAAGGTCGTCCCGGAGGTCGGACCGGATGGCATCGCGCCAGGGGCTGCGCTGTGAATCGCCGTGCGGCGGGCCGGGGTGGGGGGTGCCGCCCGTCGGGGCGCTGTAGGGCGCATCTCTACGTCTCTACGGCGGAGGCGAGACCGGGCACAGGTCCGCACGCCGGGCCGAGCGGAGGACGGCAGGACCGCTCGGCCGGGCCCGTCGCCCTGTCCGCCGCGCGAGCCTGCCGGGCTTCTGGGCGCGAGCCCCGTCAGTGGTCCGTCGGTGTAAGCGTCGGGCCTCCGGGAGCCGCCTCCGGGTCCGGGCCCTTGGCTGCCTCCTTCTCGCTGTAGACGTCCGGCTCCAGGTAGATGACGCGGGCGATCGGGACGGCCTCTCGGATGCGGGACTCGGCGGCGTTGATGGCTGTCGCGACCTCGGTGGCGGTGTCGTCGTGCTGGACGGCGATCTTGGCTGCGACGAGGAGTTCTTCGGGGCCGAGGTGGAGGGTGCGCATGTGGATGACGCGGGTCACCGTGTCGCCGTCGACGATCGCGGCCTCGATCTTCTTGACCTCGTCCAGGCCCGCGGACTCGCCGAGGAGGAGGGACTTGGTCTCGGCGGCGAGGACGAGGGCGATGAGGACGAGGAGGATACCGATGCAGAGCGTGCCGATGCCGTCCCAGACGCCGTCGCCCGTGGCGAGCGCGAGGCCGACGCCGCCGAGGGCGAGGACCAGGCCGACGAGGGCGCCGAGGTCCTCCAGGAGGACGACGGGCAGCTCGGGCGCCTTGGCGCGGCGGACGAACTCCTTCCAGGAGAGCCGGCCGCGCAGTTCGTTGGACTCCTTGATGGCCGTCCGGAAGGAGAAGCCCTCGGCGATGATCGCGAACACGAGGACGCCCACCGGCCAGTACCAGTGCTCCAGTTCGTGCGGGTGCCTGATCTTCTCGTAGCCCTCGTAGATCGCGAACATGCCACCGACGGAGAAGAGCACGATGGAGACGAGGAAGGCGTAGATGTACCGCTCGCGGCCGTACCCGAAGGGGTGCTGCGGGGTCGCCTCGCGCTGTGCCTTCTTGCCGCCGACGAGGAGCAGCGCCTGGTTCCCGGAGTCGGCGAGGGAGTGCACGCCTTCGGCGAGCATGGACGAGGAGCCGCTGAAGGCGAACGCCACGAACTTCGATACCGCGATCGCGAGGTTGGCGCCGAGTGCCGCCACGATCGCCTTGGTGCCGCCTGACGCGCTCATGTGCTCGTCCGATCCCTTCGTCTCCGTACAGCGCTTTGCCGGACCTTTGCCGGTGGGCCATTTTTACAGCATCCCGGGGCCGTGGTGCGGGAGTTGTCCACAGGCCCGGTACGACGATCGGATCAGACGACGACCGTGGCCCTGAACAGCGTTCCCACGCCGCTCACCTCGGTCTTTTCGCCGGCCGCGACGAACACGGACTGCCCCGGCGCGAGGTCGTGCTCCCCGGCGCGGACCGTTCCGGCCGTGCACAGCAGGATCTGCGGGGCCTCCAGGGTGAGGTCGTGGACGGACGTGCCCTCGGGCAGGACGTACCGGGAGAGGCGGAACTCGTCGATCGGGGTGTCGTAGACCTCCTCGCCGTCCGGTGCCGCCTCGGGGCGCAGGACGCCGGGGCCGGTCGCCTCGAAGCGGACGACGCGCAGGAGTTCGGGGACGTCGACGTGCTTGGGGGTGAGGCCGCAGCGCAGGACGTTGTCCGAGTTGGCCATGATCTCGACGCCCAGGCCGCTGAGGTACGCGTGCGGGATGCCCGCGCCGAGGAACAGGGCCTCGCCGGGCTGGAGCCGTACGTGGTTGAGGAGCATCGCGGCGATGACGCCGGGGTCGCCGGGGTAGTGGCGGGCGATCTGCGCGTACGGCGTGTAGGCGCCGCCGAGGCGTTCGCAGGCGGCGGTCGCCTCGGTGACCGTGCGGGCCATCTCCGCGCGGTCGGCTCTCAGGACGGCCGTGAGGACCTCGCGCAGGGCCGCGTCCTCGGGGTGCGCGCGCAGGAGGTCGGCGTACGGCTTGAGGGAGTCGACGCCGAGGCCCTCCAGGAGGGCGGCGGACTCCTCGGGGGCGCGGAAGCCGCACAGGCCGTCGAACTCGGTGAGCGCGCAGATGAGTTCGGGCTTGTGGTTGGCGTCCTTGTAGTTGCGGTGCGGGGCGTCGACGGGGACGCCGCGGGTCTCCTCTTCGTCGTAACCCTCCTTCGCCTGCTGGAGGTTCGGGTGCACCTGGAGGGAGAGGGGGGCGCCCGCCGCGAGGAGTTTGAGGAGGAACGGCAGGCGGGGGCCGAACTTGGTGACGGCCGCCTCGCCGAGTTCCTCGCGCGGGTGCGCGTCGATGACCTCGACGAGGGTCCCGCGCGCGGTGCGCGAGGGGGCGCCGGGGTGGGCGCCCAGCCACATCTCCGCCTGGGGTTCGCCGGTCGGCTCCACGCCGAGGAGGTGCGGGATCGCGGTGGTGGAGCCCCAGGCGTAGGGGCGGACGGTGTTGTCGAGGCGGTCCATACGGTTCTCTCTTGCGTGAGGTTCAGGCGGGGGCCGGGAACAGGATCAGGCCCCGGAGGCGAGCGAGAGGTAAACGGCGGCGAAATCCGTGACGGCGATCAACTCGGCCAGGGTCTCCAGCTCGGTGCCCTCTTCCGGGTCGAGTTCGCTGATCGGCGTGTCGTGGCCGAGGGCCAGGTCACGGGCTGCGGGGGCGGCGCTGAGGCCGCCGCTGGGGCGGTCCCGCAGGAGCACCACGCGCGCGTGCAACGCGGGCGGGTCGTCGATGCGGTCGCGGAAGAAGTCGTCCGGGTCGGCGCCGGCGGCCAGCGGGCCCGCGAGGAGGGCGCTGTGGGAGGCGAGGGCCTCCGGGAGTTCCGCGACCAGGGCGGGGCGGCCGGCGAGTTCGGCCAGGGCCGCGGCGAAGCGGCGGCCCGCCGGGCCCGCGGAGACGCCCTCCGTCCAGATCACCGGGAGCGCGTCCGCGAGTTCGCCCGCGAGGGTCTTCGCCGGGTTGCTGTACGTCGCGACCGCCGGGCCGCAGCGTTCCGCGACGTGGTCCAGGCGGTCGGCGATCTGCTCCAGGGTCTCCGGCGGGGCCGTGACCAGGCCGATGCGGTCCAGGAGGGCCAGGAGAGGGGTCAGGAGCGCCCACAGGACGCCGGGGGCCGACGCCGTGAGCGGCCTCGCCTCCGCGTCGTACGGGGCCGTCGCCAGGGGCAGGAACAGGCTGTGCGAGGCGCCCGCCGCCTCCGCGAGGGGGGTGCGGGCGGGGGCGACCGCGACGACCGTGCAGCCGCGCCGGTACGCCTGTTCCGCGAGGAGCGCCAGGCCCGGTTCCGTGCCGTCCGGGGTCGCGATCAGGAGGAGGTCCACCGAGCCCGCCCAGCCCGGGAGGTCCCAGCGGAGGGCTCCGGCGGCGGAGGCCACGCCGGTGGGGGCGAGGCGGGTGACCGGGCAGGCCGCGCCCGCGAGGGTGGCGAGGAGGTCGGCCACGCAGGTCGCCGCGGCGCCCGGGCCGGCGATCAGGATGCCTCGGGGGCGGCCGTCCGGTTTCAGTTCCTGTACGCCGGCTTCTGTCGCGATCCTCGCGGCCGTGCGGACTCGCGCGCCTGCCTCCGCCGCGCCGCGCAGGAGGGCTCGGCGGTCGGCCTCGGCGAGGGCCTCCGGCGTGTCGAGGAGTGATTCGTCGAGCATGGCGGGGTCTCCGATCGCCGGGGTTGTCGACGCGTGCGGGTGGGTTCGGGCCGGGGGTGCGGTGCGGGTGGGGGGTGGCTGGGGTAGGGGCGTTGGCACTTGCCCGCGTTGGCGGGGTGCCGCTGCGCCCACCCGTGCCGCCCCTAGCGGCACGACTGCCCGCAGTTGGGTGAAGGGCGGAGAAATCGTCGTCCCGCGCGGGAGCGTGATCACGACACCCCGCTCCCGGTTACTCCGGCTTCCGTGCCTCGTCCACCAGCAGGACCGGGATGCCGTCGCGGACCGGGTACGCCAGGCCGCAGTCGGGGCTCGTGCAGACCAGGTCCGTGTCCTGTTCCTGGAGGGGCGCGTGGCAGGACGGGCAGGCGAGGATGTCCAGGAGGCCGGGGTCGACGAGGGGCATGGGGTGTCCTTCACAGGTCAGGCGGCGTAGAAAGACCAGCCTATCGCCGGGGGACTGTCAGGGTTCCGGCGAGCGCAGGACGCGGAGGTGGCCCCGGCGGGCGACCTCCATGGGGTCGGCGGCGCGGCCTGAAGCGCCTCCCGCGGCGCGTTCCTGGGGGCGCGCGGCTTCGCGGACCGCGTTGGCGAGGGCTTCGAGGTCGTCACCGCTGGGGCGCGCGGGCGCGGACGCGTCGAGGAGGCGTACGACTTCCCAGCCGCGCGGGGCGGTGAGGCGCTCGGAGTGCTCGGCGCACAGGTCGTAGCAGTGGGGTTCGGCGTAGGTCGCGAGCGGTCCGAGGACGGCCGTCGAGTCGGCGTAGACGTACGTCAGCGTCGCGACGGCGGGTCGGCCGCAGGCGGTGCGCGAACAGCGACGTACAGGGCTCACGACGTTGGACGGTACCGCACTCTTGAGCGGGCCGCGACGACTCTCCACCAGGTCACTCCACCGTGTCGTGCTGTGAAACCCCCCACAGACACCTCCTGTCATACCCCGCTGACCTGCGTGAACACCAGTTTTCGGCCGGTGGTCGAGGAAGCGAACCGGTCAACAGCCGGTACAAAGCAGAGCAATTGCCATGAGATCGGCGGTCTCGGAGAGATGCCGAATCGAGCCCAACCTTGGCCGGAATGGTCATCCTGCGACATGACGGCGGGCGCGGTACGGCGGCCTGAGCGGGGACTACGCTTCAGTAGTGATGGAGAGCTCCGTACCGCCCCGTGCCGCAGGCCCCGGGCCCCGCCGCCGCGACCGCCACGGCCGGGGCATGCGCGGCCCGATCGCGCCGCCCCAGGTGCCGCTCGCCGCGAGCCGGGCCGAGGTGTTCGCCGACCTCGTGCAGGACTCGGTGGAGCGGCTGGAGCGGCGCTGGCCGCAGCTCGCGGACGTCGACTTCATGGTCCTGGAGGTCCCCCGGCTCGACGGCCCCGGCGGCCCCTGGAACGACGAGGCGGTCCCGCTCGGCGGCATCGTCCCCGCGGCCGGCGACCGCCAGGCGCGGGTCGTCGTCTACCGGCGCCCGGTGGAGATCCGTACGAAGGGCCGCGACGAGCGTGCGGCCCTGGTCCACGAGATCGTCGTCGAACAGGTGGCGGAGCTGCTGGGGTTGACGCCGGAGACGGTGGACCCCCGGTACGGCGAGGACTGAGCCGTCACCGTACGTCGAGCGGTGCCAGCAGCGAGGGGGCCGGGCGGTCGAGGTCGTCGCCCAGGATCGTGCCGATGACGTCGACGGTCTGCTCCCAGCCGGTGACAGCGACGCAGGGGACGCCCATCGCGCGTACGGGGTAGTCGTTGCCGCCCTCGTCGAGGCGGTCGCCGACGAACAGGACGTCCTCCTTGACGAGGCCGAGGTGGTCGAGGAGGCGCTGCATGCCGTACGCCTTGTCGATGCCCTTCTTGGTGACGTCGATGGACGTCGAGCCGCCGCTGCGGACCTCCAGGCCGGGGAGGCGCTCGGAGGCGTACTCCCACAGGGCGCGGCGGCGGGCGCCGGTCGGGTCCCAGGCGGCCTTCTCCTGGTGCGGGGCCTGCTGGCCGAGCGCGGAGAAGGTGATCTGGCTGTCGCGGTCCTCGATGATGTCGCCCCAGGTGTTCTCGGCCCACAGGCCGAGGGACTTGGCGCCTTCGGTGAGGACGCGCACGATGAGCGCCTTCTCGTCCTCGGTCAGGTTCTCGGCGTAGACGTTGCGCCACTGGCCCGACTCCCAGCGCAGGTAGCGCGTGCCGCAGGTCGGCATGAGGTGGAGGCGCTCGGCGAGTTCCGGGGTGAGCGGCAGTTCGTCCAGGACCTGGGTGCGGAACTGCTCGTACCGGCCGCCGGAGATGATGCAGACGGGCTTCTCGGCGAGCAGCCGGGTCAGGCACCGCGCCATCGTCGGCGTGATCTTCGCCTTGGAGAGGGCGAGCGTGTCGTCCAGGTCGAACACCACGATGCGAGTCGACGGTACCAATGCGGTTCCTTTTCCTTGTGCTCTCGTCGGCCGGAGGCCGGGCACCCCCCGGGGGCACGGAGCCCTCATCCTCTGTAAATCTGAACAATGCGTCAAGACAGGTCAGACACACCCTTCAGGGGTGATCAACACCCGAATCGCCATGCGGAGTTCAGCCCCCGTTCAAGATCGACAGGTCCTGCGTGCTGTCCGGGACGGCGACCGTGCCCCGGTCGTCGGGGAGGGTCTGCGTGGTGAAGCCGGGGGCGTCGTCGTCGGTGGAGACCAGCGTGCGGGAGGCGTACACGGGCCCGCCGGAGACGGTCTCGACGGTCAGCGCGTACGTCCCCTTCAGCCCGGCGGGCACGGGCAGGGCGACGTCCTGGGTGGTGCCCGCCTTGACGGTGTACGTCTTCGAGGCGGCCGTCCCCGCTTCGGTGCCGGCGGACGCGGTGACCTTGACCTGGGCGGTCGCCGTGGGCGCGGTGATCGACAGGGTGGTGCCCTTGGCGGTGTTGCCGAGGACGGACGCGCGCGTGCCGACGGGCGCGGTGGCCGGGATGAACGAGGTCTCCTGGTCGTTGCCCTTGCCCCGGGTGACGCGGACCGCCGCGACGAACGGCGTGGTGACGTCGCCCGGGGACAGGACCAGAGAACCGGCCTCCCCGCGCGTGATGTCGCCGAGGTCGACGGAGGTGGTGCTGCCCGCCTTGATGTGGAGGGTCTCGTGGCCGGCCGGGGTGATGAGGCCGTTGGCGGAGGCGAGCTGGATCTTCAGGTCGGCGTCGGTGTCGTCGGGGGTGAAGGCGACCAGGCGCACGGCGGTGGCGTCCTTGGGGATGCCGGGGATGACCAGGGTGTTCGCCGGGTCCGTGGAGGCGGTCAGCCAGTCGCCGCCGAGCTTGTCGTCGAGGGCCTGGACGGCGGCGCCGACGCGCCCGCTGCGGACGTTCACGTGGACGGTGACGTCGTCGAGCTTGTCGGTGCTGAGGGTGGACAGCAGGATCGGCTCGCTGGAGTGCGCGGGGACGGTGATGCCGTCGCCCACGGAGGAGTCGAGGGCGCCCTCGGGGCCGTACAGCTCGACGTCGACGACGGCCGCCGAGTCGTCCGGGTTGGTGAGGTGGAGGTAGTCGGTGCGGTCGGCCGCCGTGCTCGCGCCGGGGAACCAGAACTCGGTGTCGGGGGCGCCGCAGGCGAGGCCGAGCAGGCCCCGGCCGGTGCCGGCGGCGACGCCGGTGGTGGCCTGGAGGGTCCAGCCGGGCGCGTACCTGCCCTCGGCGGTGCCGACCAGCGCGGGCGCACTGCCGCCGCTGACGTCGCCGGTGACGGGCTTGCCGGGGGCGCCGGGGATGACGGCGGACTTGCCCGCGGGCTTCGTCCTCCCGCCCTGCGCGCTCTCCGCGACCCCGGTGAGGGTCGCCCTGCCCTTGTCGCCGGTGCCCTCGGTGACCGGCGTGAAGGACGTGTACTGGGTGTCGGCGAGGTCGGAGGTGCTGGGCGCCGGGCAGACCAGGCCGGTGCGCTCGACGGGCAGCCGGGAGGCCGCCCCGGGCGTGGCGGTGCCGGCCTGCGCCGGTTCCTGGACGACGGCGAAGGCGGTGACGGCGGCGAGCGCGGCCGTCCCGGCGATCAGGGACACGGTGGTGCGGTTCACTGCTGGCTCCCGTCGGGGCGCTGGTACGGCTGCGCCGGGTCGTAGCCCTGCTGGTACGAGGGGTCGTAGGGCTGCTGGTCGCCGTAGCCCTGCTGGTCGTACGGCGGCTGCTGCGGCTGCTGGGGCTGTCCGTCGTAGCCGTACGGGTCGTACTGGCCCGCCTGGTACGGGTCGTACTGGGCGCCGTTCTGGTCGTAGCCGCCGGGCTGGTACGGGTACTGCTCGGCGCCCGCGTACTCGGCGGCGTCCCACTCGCCGTAGGGCTGCTGCTGCGGGACGGCGGCCGGGGGGTCCTCGGCGGGGTGCTCGGCCGGTACGGCGGTCTCCTCGGCCTCCGCGCGGTCGCGCAGGCGGCGGGCGCGGCGGCCCTCGCCGGCGGCCTGGACGGGGATGAGCTGTTCCTCGGCCTCGGGGAGGTCGTCGTCGACGTCCCGGCGGCGGCCGGGCAGGGCGAGGACGACGAGCACGAGGGCGAGGGCGCCCTGGGTCCACAGCCACAGGGTGTGGGTGAAGGGGTCCTCGTAGGTGACGTCGAGTGTCCCGCCCGTGGACGGGAGCTCGAAGCCCTGCGCCCAGCCGTCGACGGTGACGGCCTTGAGGGGCTTGCCGTCGAGGGTGGCGGACCAGCCGTCGGCGACGGCGTCGGCGAGGCGCAGGACGCGTCCCTCGGGGCCGTCCTCGACGGTGGTGTGGATCTCGACGGGCCCGGCGCCGACCGCGACGGGCGTGCCGGAGCCGTCCGCGGCGACGATCGACGCGCGCGAGACCTCGCGGCCCACGCGCCACAGGGCGCTGCCGTTCTGCTGGCTGAGGCGGCTGAGTCCGGGCGTGGCGTCCAGGACGCGGGCGACCTCGCGCGGGGCGCCCTTGTGGACGAGGACGTAGCGCACCGCGAACTTGCCGAGCTCGCTGGTCTGGTCGGCGCCGGAGCCCGCGACCAGGTTGGCGACGACCTTGTCGAGCTGCTTGTTCTCGCCGTCGGCCGAGGCGGTCTCGGCGTCCCCCATGCGGGTGCCGGAGCCCCGGACCAGCATGTACGAGACGTGGGCGGCGGAGTCGCTGTCCAGGACCAGCGTGCGGGCCTGGTCGCGGGTGCCGGCCTCCTCGGCGACGAACGCGGGCACCTGCACGGGGTCGCGGCGCTCCAGGGGGCCGTCGGCGCCCCGGATCATCCAGCCGGCCGCGATGAGCAGCGGGCCCGCGGCGGCGGCGAAGGCGATGAGGGCGGCGACGGGCTGGCGCCAGCCGAAGCTCTGCTCGGCGACCCGGGAGCGGGCGCCGTCGGCGCCGATCATCGCGGCGCACAGCAGGGCGAGGCCGTAGACGAGGGTGGCGGGGCCCGCCCACGCGTCGCCGTTGGACAGGACGGCGAAGACCAGGCCGACCAGGGCGACCGCCCAGGCCGCCCACACGCCGGTGTGCCGCTCGGAGCGCAGCAGGGCGGCGAGCGCGGCGAGGACGACGCCGGCGAGCATCAGGCCGCTGACCGTGCCGGGGCCGCCGGGGCTCGCGCCGAGCAGGTCGAGGGCGGTCGCGGCGGAGGCGCCGAAGTCGAGGCCGGCCTCCTGGAAGAAGCCGGTCGGCAGGAGGGACAGCGACCAGGGGGCCAGGATCAGCAGGGGGGTGCCGAGCTGGGCGAGGAAGCGCGGCCCGTAGGCGACGAGTTCGGTGCGGCGCACGGCGAGGACGGCGAGGCCGAGGACCAGCGCGATGGGCCACACGATCGGCGTGAACGCGGTGGTGACGGTCAGCAGCAGGGCGTACGCCCAGGTGGCCCGCCAGCTGCCGCGCGCGCCCGAGGAGTGCGCGAGGCCGCTGGCGGCGATGCCCGCGCGGGCGATCAGCGGGAGCAGGATCGCGAGGACGGCGGTGCCGAGGCGGCCTCCCGCGAGCGCGCCGGTGACGGCGGGCAGGAAGGCGTAGACGACGGCCGCCCACGCGCGCAGGAGGCGTGAGGTGACCAGCGGCCGGGAGGCGAAGTAGGCGGTGAACCCGGCGAGCGGGACCGAGCAGACCAGCAGGAGCGTGACGGCGAGGCCGGTCGAGCCGAACAGGACGGCGGCGAGCGCGGCGACGATCGCCAGGTAGGGCGGCGCGGCGGGGGTGCCGCCCGCGCCGACGGGGTGCCAGGCGTCGGTGTAGCGGTTCCACAGCTCGGAGGCGTCACCGGGGGCGGGCAGCAGGGCGCCGCCCGCGAGCGCGCCGGTGCCGAGCAGGGCGCGGCAGGCGGCGAGGGAGATCAGCAGCAGGGCGACGAAGAGCACCGGGCCGGGTTTGCGGGCGATGCGCTTGAGGCGGGCGAACTGCTCGATCTCCAGGAAGTCCGCGTCGTCCCCGCCGGGTCCCGACTCGATGCCGCCGCCGTGCCGCCCGGGGGCGGTGTCGGCGTCGGAGGAGTCCAGGAAGCTCCCGGCGGCCTGTTCGACGGTGGCCCGCAGGGTCGCGCCGGGCGGCGGGAACAGGGCGCGCAGTTCGCCCTTGTCGATGACGGACTTCCCGCGCGCGCGGCGGCCGGCGATGATCCGCTCGGGCCGCAGCAGGGTGCCGAACAGGCCCCGGATCTCGTCGACGGCCTGTCCGGGGACCTTGCCCACGAGGTAGGCGAACGTCCTGAGGACCGTCCCGATGACGATCCGGAAGAGCACCCAGGGGAGCGCCGCCGTACGGCTGTTGACGAGGAGGGTGTGGACGGCGCCGGCCTTGTCGACCTTGTGCGGGGAGGCGGTGGTACGGCCCGCGCAGTCGACGGTGCGGCGCTCGCGGGAGGCCGCCTCGGCGTGCCGGACGACGGCCTCGGGGGCGACCAGGACGCGGTGGCCCAGGGAGGTCGCGCGCCAGCAGAGGTCGACGTCGTCGCGCATGAGGGGCAGGCGGCGGTCGAAGCCGCCGAGGTCCTCGAAGACGTCCCTGCGCACGAGCATGCCGGCGGTGGAGACGGCGAGGACCGGGCGGACGTGGTCGTGCTGGCCCTGGTCCTGTTCGCGGCGGTCCAGCCCCGTCCAGCGGCGGCCGGAGGGGGCGATGGTGACGCCGACTTCGAGGAGCTGGCGCCTGTCGTACCAGCCGCGGAGTTTGGGGCCGACGACCGCCACGTCGTCGCGGCCCAGCTCCAGTTCGTTGTCCACGACGCGGAGCAGCTCGGCGAGCGCGTCGGGTTCGGGGGCGCTGTCGTCGTGCAGCAGCCACAGCCACTGGACCGGTTCGCCGTACGGGAGTTCGGGCATGTCGTACGCGTCGTCGCGCCAGGTGCGCGTGACGGGGTCCCAGCCGCTCGGGCGCTTGAGGTAGGGCAGTTCCTCCGGGGTGAGGCGCGGTGCGGTGCGGGTGGCCTCCTCGACGGCCTGGCCGAAGCCGGTGCGCCGGGCGAGGTGCAGGACGCGGCCTTCGCCGAGGGCCTCGGTGAGCAGCTGGGCGGAGTCGTCCGCGCTGCCGGTGTCGGCGGCCACGACGGACTGGACCGGGCGCTCCTGGCCGAGCAGTCCGGCGAGCGCGTCGGGCAGCCAGCGGGCGCCGTCGTGGGCGACGAGGACCGCGGTCACCACGTGACGCGGGAACTCTGGCGTGGCAGCGTCGCGGGCTGCCGTATGGCTGTGCACGGACATCGAGGTACGGGCCCCGGTTCGATGGACTGCGGTGAACGCCCCTGCCGCATGAGGACGGTGGGGTGTCTCGGACGAGCGACCACACTATCGGCTGGGCAAGACCACGGCCCGCCGCCTGTGGATAACCCACCGGCGACGGGCCGTCGTCCTCGTTCCGTGCCAGGCCAGAGGCCCTTCCTACAGTCGTACCGGGTCAGACCGCCGCCTTCTTCAGGCGGCGGCGCTCCCGTTCGGAGAGGCCGCCCCAGATGCCGAAGCGCTCGTCGTTGGCGAGGGCGTATTCGAGGCATTCGGAGCGGACCTCGCAGGCGAGGCAGACCTTCTTGGCCTCGCGCGTGGAGCCGCCCTTCTCGGGGAAGAAGGACTCGGGATCGGTCTGGGCGCACAGCGCGCGCTCCTGCCAGCCGAGTTCCTCGTCCGCGTCGTCGACCAGCAGTTGCTGCACCAGCTCGGTCATGTGCGCCCCTCGTCTGTCTTTCGCGTCCCCGTGCCGGGCCGTCAACCGTCAAGCGGTGACGGCCGAACGACACGAGTGAAATTACAAGTGTGCTGCTCCGGGCGAGTCAAGCCGAGATCTGCTATTGGGCCCCTTATTCACTCTGCGGAACCAAGGAGGCGCGGAAAGTGTTCAAATCGCCATAAACCTTGACATGCAGACGAGGCCTGACGGCCTGTACGGGAAAGGACGCCATCAACTGCGTTCTCGTTCCGACACGCGGGTCACGCGCCCGGTTGTGCGCCATGTGTCCCGGTGAGCGCGTGAACAAACCTTTCGTCTCACAGACGTACCGGATGGGGTGAATCGCGTCCCACCCTTCGGGGGTCGAGTTGACACCGGGAGTGTGAGCCGCTGTCCTAGTGGGCATGCTCGCGAACTTGGCCACCACCTCGACCCGCACCGCCGGGTCCCTCGGTGCTGCCCGTGCTCGCCGTGGCTGTTGTTGCTGTCCCAGCTGTTGAGCCCCACCGCGCTCCGGCTGTCCCCCTGAGTCCACCGCGACTCGGCTGTCTGTTCCCCCGCCCGCACCAGGGCACCTGCGCCACCCGTGACCCGGGCGGCCGGTACGCGACACCCAGCCCCCCGCACCGCAACTCCCGCCGAGGAACCACCGCACCCATGAACAGCGACAACGACCTCCAGATCGCCGGCGACATCCTCGAAGTCCCGCATCTGCTCCAGCCCCCGCGCGAGCACCCCGCCACCGTCGCCGAGTTCGTCGGCCTCGCGCGGGGCATCGCCCAAGGCCGCTCCGAGTGGGAGCACCTCGTCCGGTACGACGCCACCAGCCGCTGGTACCACCGGCTGCGCACGGGCCCGGGGTACGAGGTGTGGCTGCTGTCCTGGCTCCCCGGGCAGGGCACCGGGCTGCACGACCACGGGCCTTCGTCCGGGGTGATGACGGTGCTCGACGGGACACTCACCGAACACACAGCGCGCACCGAGCGGGGGGCGCGGAAGCTTTCCGGGGGCGCGCAGCGGGTGTTCGCGCCGGGGTACGCGCACGACGTGGTGAACGACACTCTGGAGCCCGCGATCAGCCTGCACATCTATTACCCGGGTCTCACCGAGATGCCGATGCACACCCCCGCGCAGGCGTGCGCCGGGCGCGAGGAGAGCCGCGCGGCGGGCGTCTGAGACGGCGGGGGCCACCGCGTTGTCGGAGGGGCCTGCGAGACTTCTCCCATGCGCATTGTGGTTCTGGCAGGCGGTATCGGCGGGGCACGCTTCCTGCGCGGTCTGAAGAAGGCCGTGCCGGACGCGGACATCACCGTGATCGGCAACACGGGGGACGACATTCACCTGTTCGGGCTGAAGATCTGTCCGGACCTCGACACGGTGATGTACACGCTCGGCGAGGGCATCGACGAGGAGCGGGGCTGGGGGCGGGCCGACGAGTCCTTCCGGGTCAAGGAGGAGCTCGCCGCGTACGGCGTCGGGCCGGAGTGGTTCGGGCTCGGGGACCGGGACTTCGCGACGCACATCGTGCGGACGCAGATGATCGGCGCCGGGTATCCGCTCAGCGCCGTCACGGAGGCGCTGTGCGACCGGTGGAAGCCGGGGGTGCGGCTGCTGCCGATGACCGACGACCGGGTCGAGACGCACGTCGCCGTCGAGGTGGACGGGGAGCGCAAGGCGATCCACTTCCAGGAGTACTGGGTGCGGCTGCGGGCGTCCGTGCCCGCGCAGGCCGTCGTCCCCGTCGGCGCGGAGCAGGCGAAGCCGGCGCCGGGGGTGCTGGAGGCGATCGCCTCGGCCGACGTGATCCTCTTCCCGCCGTCCAATCCCGTCGTCTCGATCGGGACGATCCTCTCCGTGCCGGGCATCCGTGAGGCCGTCGCCGAGGCGGGCGTTCCCGTCGTCGGGCTCTCCCCCATCGTCGGGGACGCGCCCGTGCGCGGGATGGCCGACAAGGTGCTCGCGGCCGTGGGGGTCGAGTCGAGTGCCGCCGCTGTCGCCGAGCACTACGGGTCCGGGCTGCTCGACGGGTGGCTCGTCGACAAGGCCGATACGGACGCCGTCGCGCGCGTGGAGGGCGCCGGGATCCGGTGCCGGGCCGTGCCGCTGATGATGACCGACGACGAGGCGACCGCCGTGATGGCGGGCGAGGCGCTGAAGATGGCGGAGGAGGTGCGGGGGCGGTGAGCGAAGAAGAGGAAAGCGGGTGTGACGTGGGCGGGTATCGCGTGTGGGCCGTTGCCGGGCTGCCCGAGGTTCAGGACGGGGACGATCTCGCCAAGTTGATCGCCGGGGCCGAACCCGGGCTGGTCGACGGGGACGTCGTCGTCGTGACGTCCAAGATCGTGTCCAAGGCCGAGGGGCGGGTCGTCGCGGCGGACGACCGGGAGGCCGCCATCGACGCGGAGACCGTGCGGGTCGTCGCTCGGCGGGGGACCCTCAGGATCGTCGAGAACCGGCAGGGGCTCGTCATGGCCGCCGCCGGGGTCGACGCGTCCAACACGCCCGCCGGGACCGTACTGCTGCTGCCCGAGGACCCCGACGCGTCCGCGCGCGCGATCCGTGACGGGCTGCGCGGCGCCCTCGGGGTCGACGTCGGGGTCGTCGTCAGCGACACCTTCGGGCGGCCCTGGCGGGCCGGGCTGACCGACGTCGCCATCGGGGCGGCGGGGGTGCGCGTGCTCGACGATCTGCGGGGTGGGATCGACGCGTACGGGAATCCGCTCGTCGCGACCGTCGTCGCCACCGCCGATGAGCTCGCCGCCGCCGGGGATCTCGTCAAGGGGAAGGCTTCCGGGCTGCCTGTCGCCGTCGTGCGGGGACTTGCGCATGTCGTCGGCGCGGCGGAGGCCGGGGAAGGGGCCCGGCGCATGGTTCGCGGGGCCGACGACGACATGTTCCGGCTCGGGACGTCCGAGGCCGTGCGGCTTGCCGTCACCCAGCGGCGGACCGTGCGGGCCTTCACCGATGAACCCGTCGATCCCGGTGCCGTGCGGCGGGCCGTCGCCGCTGCCGTCACCGCGCCCGCGCCCCATCACACCACCCCCTGGCGGTTCGTCCTGCTGGAGTCCGAGGCGTCCCGGGTGCGGCTCCTCGACGCCATGCGCGATGCCTGGATCGCCGATCTTCGGCGGGACGGGAAGTCCGAGGAGTCCATCGCCAAGCGGGTGCGGCGCGGGGATGTGCTGCGGCGGGCTCCGTATCTCGTCGTGCCCTGTCTCGTGATGGACGGGGCCCACTTCTACGGCGATCCCCGGCGGGATGCCGCCGAGCGGGAGATGTTCGTCGTCGCCGCCGGGGCCGGGGTGCAGAACTTTCTCGTCGCGCTCGCCGGGGAGCGGCTCGGGTCCGCGTGGGTTTCCTCCACGATGTTCTGCCGGGATGTGGTGCGGAAGGTGCTGGAGCTGCCCTCCGGGTGGGATCCGATGGGGGCGGTTGCTGTGGGGCGGGCCGCGGAGGCGCCTGCGGACCGGGCCGAGCGAGGGGTGGAGGGGTTCGTCGAGGTGCGGTGAGGGAGGTGGTCGGGAGCCGGGGGAAGGGGCTGCCGTGAGGAGGGCGCTCGCCTGGCTTCGGTTCCCGTCCCCGCTTCGGTTTCCGTTCGGTCCGGTTCGTTTCGGTTCGGCTCGTGAGGGTGGTTCATGGCAGGGCGGTTCGCTCCTCGGTCCAACCCGGTGAGTCGTACGACCGTGCGGGGTGGGGATGCGCGGGTGCCTGGGGCCCGTGGGGGTGGTGGGGGGCCGGGTGGGCGGGTACGGACGTACGCGCCCCGTGGGCCCGTTGATCTCGGGCTTGTGCTGGGGCCCTTGCGGCGGGGGCCCGGGGATCCCACGTTTCGGGTCACTCCCGACGGGGCCGTGTGGCGGGGGAGTCTGACTCCCTGTGGGCCCGGGGCGTTGCGGGTTTCGCTTGAGGGGGGTGTGGTGCGGGGGGAGGCATGGGGGGCCGGGGCCGAGTGGCTGCTCGATCAGCTGCCCGCGCTGGTGGGGGAGTTCGATGATCCGTCCGGGTTTCTGCCTCGGCATCGGGTTGTCGCTGATGCCTGGCGGCGGCGGAAGGGGTTGCGGTTGGGGCGTACCGGGCTGGTTCTCGAGTCGTTGATTCCGTCTGTGCTGGAGCAGAAGGTGACCACCGATGAGGCTTATCGGGCCTGGGGGGTGCTGGTGCGGAAGTTCGGGGAAGTCGCGCCGGGGCCTGCGGCCGGGGGGCGGTTGTGGGTGATGCCCTCGCCTCGGGTGTGGGGCGGTGTTCCCTCCTGGGAGTGGCATCTCGCGGGGGTGGATGACAAGCGGGCCTCCACTGTGGTGCGGGCTGTTCGGGTTGCCGCGCGGTTGGAGGAGGGGGTGGGGGTGTCCGCCGAGGTGGCTCGGGGGCGGTTGGAGGTGGTGCCGGGGGTGGGGCCCTGGACCTCCGCGGAAGTTGTGCAGCGTAGTCATGGGGCGGTGGATGTCGTCACCGTGGGGGATCTGCATCTGCCGGGGATCGTGGGGTGGGTGCTCGGTGGGGAGCGGGATGCCGATGACGGGCGGATGTTGGAGTTGCTGGAGCCGTATGCGGGGCAGCGGCATCGGGCGGTTCGGTTGGTGTTGTTGAGCGGGGTGGGGCGTGAGCGGAGGGGTCCGCGGATGCCTGTCGGCGACATTCGGGGGATTTGATCTCGCCCCCGCCGCCCCTACCCGTCCCATCCCCAAGGGGCTCCGCCCCTTCGACCCCGGCCGGTTCGTTGTCGGGTGCGGGTTCGTCGTGGCTTGTCGCGCAGTTCCCCGCGCCCCTGAAAAGCGGCGGACGGGGGGCGTGGCTTTTGCAGGGCCCGCGTTCCAGTGGCCGTTCGCCTGTCGGTACGTCGTTGCTGGTCGCGTCCGCGCGGCGGAGCCGCATGTTGATACAGCCCCGCGCCCCTAAAAGACGCGGCAGATGGGGGGCGTGGCTTTTGCAGGGCCCGCGTCCCAGTGGCCGTTCGCCCGCCGGTACGTCGTTGCCGGTCGCGACCGCGCGGCGGAGCCGCATGTTGATACAGCCCCGCGCCCCCAAAAGCCGCAGACGGGGGGCGTGACATTCACAAGTCCCGCGTCCCAGTCCCCTATCAACCGCCGGTACCTCGTCGCCGTGGCGGAGCCGTTCCCCGTGCGGCCCCGCCCTCCCCTCGCTCCCCCTACTGGTCCGACGAGAATCTCACCGCGCCCGCCGGGATTCTTGCGTCGCACCAGATCCTTGCTCCGTCTCGGAGTTCGTTGTCGGGGCCGATGATTGCGCCGTCGCCGATGACTGTGCCGGTGAGGATGGAGCGGGTGCCGATTCGGGCTCGGGTGCCGATCAGGGAGTCGGTGATGATCGCGCCGGGTTCGATCACCGCGCCGGGGAGGATGGTGGAGCCGGAGACTCGGGCTCCTTCTGAGATCAGGGCGCCTTCGCCCACCACCGTGCCGCCCGTCAGCTTCGCGTCGGGGGCCACCCGTGCCGTGGGGAGGATCAGGCGGTCGCCGCAGCGGCCGGGGACCGCGGGGGACGGGGCCCGGCCCAGGACCAGGTCCGCTGAGCCCCGGACGAAGGCGGCGGGGGTGCCGAGGTCGAGCCAGTACGTGGAGTCGACCATGCCCTGGAGGTGGGCCCCGGCCGTCAACAGCCCCGGAAAGGTCTCCCGTTCCACCGAGACCGGGCGGCCCGTCGGGATCGTGTCGATGACCGAGCGGCGGAAGACGTACGCGCCCGCGTTGATCTGGTCGGTGACGATCTCCTCCGGCGTGGTCGGCTTCTCCAGGAACGCCAGGACCCTGCCCGTGTCGTCCGTGGGGACCAGCCCGTACGCGCGCGGGTCGGTGACCTTCGTGAGGTGGAGGGAGACGTCCGCGCCGGTCGTCTCGTGGGTCGTGACCAGGCGGCGGATGTCGAGGCCCGTGAGGATGTCGCCGTTGAAGACCAGGACCGGGTCGTCGGGGCCGGCGTGGAGGCGCGAGGCGACGTTGCGGATGGCGCCGCCGGTGCCGAGGGGCTCGTCCTCGGTGACGTACTCGATGTGGAGGCCGAGGGCGGAGCCGTCGCCGAAGTGGGGCTCGAAGACCTCCGCCAGGTACGAGGTCGCGAGGACGATGTGGTCCACGCCGGCCGCCCTGGCCCGCGCCAGCTGGTGGGTGAGGAACGGCACGCCGGCCGCCCGCACCATCGGCTTGGGGGTGTGCACCGTGAGCGGGCGCAGCCGGGTTCCCTTGCCGCCGACCAGGAGGATCGCTTCTGTCACCTGTCGTCTCTGCTTCCTGCCGGGACCGGCCGAACTGGATTTCGGCCGGTCGGGGTTATGCGGGCTGCGGTAGCTGATCGCCGGGGGGTCGGACGCGGTACGCCGGCTCCGCTCGCGGCATCCGGTCCGGACGCCCCGTCGGGCTCCCGTCGGCACCCGTACGGCACCGCCATCTGGTCCTCCCCCACCGGTCCCGTCACGCCCTGCGGTCAGCGGCCCTGGTAGTGCGCGGCCGACGAGCGGGCCGTGCCGAGCCTGCTGTAGAGCTGGCGCCCCGGACAGTCCGTGGCGAAGCCGTCGCGGTGACCGGAGATGACGTTCAGTCGTACGTTCTTACCTTTTCGGTAGAGATTGCCACCCGCCGACTTGAGATATGTCGTTCCTCGGGGATTGACCCCGTAGATGCCGAGTTTCCAGGCCGTGATCCGGGCGACCGCCTTCACCGCGGCGGTGGACGGCCGGGTGGCGCCGTACGTGCCGATCACCGCGATGCCCACGCTGTTCGCGTTGAAACCGAGGGTGTGGGCGCCGAGGACCGGCTTGGTCACTCCCCCGGCGCGGCCCTCGTAGATGGTGCCGCACTTGTCGACGAGGAAGTTGTAACCAATGTCTTTCCAGCCCATGCTCTTGACGTGGTAGCGGTAGATACCGCGGATGACTGACGCCACTTGAGAGCATCGGTACCGATTCCCGGTGGCCGTGTGGTGAACGAAGGCCGCCTTGACGCTCTTCGTATAGGAAAACTTCTTCTCCCGGAGCTTCTCGTCGGCCCCCCACCCCTTGCGCGTGACGATGCGGGGCCGGGGGGCGCCGTGCGGGAGGGTGCGCGGGAGTTCGGGTACGTAGGTCCCGGCGGCCGGGGTGCCGACGCGCGCGCGGGCGCGCGGTGGGCCGACGACGGGGGTGTCCTGCGTGCCGGGGTCGACCAGTTCCGCCCGAAGTCCTGCCGGAAGGGCGCGCGTTCCGGTCGTATCCGGTCGGACCCTCAGTTCGATTCCGTCCGAATCGCCGACCCACAGCGGCGCCGTCCCCCCGCGCAGGCGCGTGGAGTCGTGTTCCGGGGTGCCGGGGTCCGCGCCGTGGTCGTCGGCGTGGGTCTCCAGGTCCTGCCAGTCGGACCAGCCGTCGGTGCCGGTGGGGCGGGTGCGGACCTGTACGGCGCCGTCGAGGTGCGCGGCGGGGTCGTCCCAGACGACGCCGAGCAGCGAGAAGGGGTGGACGTCGCGACGCGGTACGCCGGGGGCGGCGCCGAACGCGCGGGTGAGGGGGGCGAGGGGGAGCGACTGGGTGCTGCCCGCGAGTGCGGGCGCCGGCTGGACGGTCGGCGCCGCTGCGGCGGGCGGGAGGAGGGAGAAGGAGAGGGTGACGCCGATCGAGACAGCTAGCAATCCACGCATACCGACGATAGTGAACATAGTCATACATATCTGTCCATCGGGGAACTGACGGCCCGTCGGATCGGTTCGGCCGAACCGGTGAGCCGCCGGGCCGTCGCGCCCGCCCGCTGCCCCGATACGCTTGCGCGGGTGAACGCCACCGATCGCACCCCCGCCGACCTGCTGCGTTCCGCGCTCGCCGCGGACCCGGCCCGCCCCCTGGTGACCTTCTACGACGACGCCACCGGCGAACGCGTCGAACTCTCCGTCGCCACCTTCGCCAATTGGGTGGCCAAGACCGCCAACCTCCTCCAGGACGGCCTCTCCGTCGAACCCGGCGACCGCGTCGCCCTCCTCCTCCCCGCGCACTGGCAGACCGCCGTCTGGCTGCTGGCGTGTTCCTCCGTGGGCGCGGTCGCGGATGTGTACGGCGATCCCTCGCGCGCGGACGCCGTCGTCGCCGGGCCGGACGATCTGGATGCCGGGCGCGCGTGCCGGGGTGAGCGTTACGCCCTCTCCCTCGCGCCCCTGGGGCGGCGCTTCCTCCCCGCGCCGCCCGACGGCTACACCGACTACGCCGTGGAGGTCCCGACGTACGGCGACCGCTTCGCGCCGTACGCGCCGGTCGATCCCGAGGAGCCCGCGCTGGTCGTCGCGGGGGCGGAGCTGAGCGGCGCCGAGGTCGTGGAGCGGGCCCGCGCGGACGCCGGCCGGCTGGGACTGCTCGGCCCCGGCGGACGGCTCCTGAGCGGCCTCCCGTACGACACCTGGGACGGCCTCAGCGCCGGTCTGTACGCGCCTCTCGCGAGCGGCGGCTCGGTGGTGCTGTGCCGGAACCTCGGGGAGGCGAGCGAGGAGGCGGTGGCCAAGCGGGTGGAGAGCGAGAAGGTGACGGCTACGGCGCGCTGAGGCGGGCGGGTGGTGATCGGCCCTGAAAGGGCCTTGTCCTCACACGCCGGACAGGCTGGATGTGGTTGAGGCGAGTGGGAGGGGACTGCGGGTGGGGCGTGTCGACACGGGTACGTGGCTGGCGCCGGGTAGACGCGAATACACGGGTGGGGCCAGGTGAGCCCGCTCGACGCTCCGCCACCGCATCCAGCCGTCCCGGTCGGCGCTCCGCCGCCGCACCCCGCCCCGAGGCCCGCATCCCCGTCGCCGTTCCCCGCCGTCCCGGCCCGCCCTCCAACACCGCACCCCAGCACCTCGGCCTGCCCGCCACCCCGGCTCTCTGAGGCGGGGGAGGTTTCGGCGGGTGGGTGGTGGTCGGCCCTGAAAGGGCCTTGTCCTCAAGCGCCGGACAGGCTGGATGTGGTTGAGGCGGGTGGGAGGGAACTGCGGGTGAGGGCAGGGCAGCACGGGCGCGTGGCCGGCGCCAGGTAGACGCGAACGCGCGGGTGGGCCAGGTGCGCCCCGCCGCCGCATCCAGCCGTCCCGGCCCACTCCCCGCCGTCCCAGCCCACTCCCCGTCACCACACCCCACCACCCCGGCCCGGATTCCGACGCCGTATCCCGCCGTCCTGCCCGCGGCTCGACGCCCTCGCCTCCGCCCCCTCCCCCGTTCGGTCTATCCCCGGGCCGCATCCCGGCGTCTGGCGCGCCATCGTCGTAGGGACAGGGAATCTGCACGCGAGGGGGAGCACTCGGCATGCGCAGGGCGCGATGGTGGTGGGTCGGGGGTGGCGGGGTGGTGGGGGTGGCTGCTGTCCTGGGGATCACCGGAAGTGTGCTGTATGCGCGGCTCGACGGGAACATCACAGCTGATGAGGCCGCTGCCCGGGAGTTGGCCCGGTATGAGAGGGAGCGGCCTTCCTCGCTTGTCGAGGGGGCGCAGAATGTTTTGCTCATCGGGTCCGACTCGCGGGCCGGGGGCGGGAACGGGGCGTACGGGCGGGACACCGGGAGTGAGCGGGCCGACAGCATGATCCTGTTGCATCTGGCGGCGGGGCGGAAGAGCGCTACGGCTGTTTCGCTGCCCCGGGATCTGATGGTCCAGGTGCCGGAGTGTCCGGGGGCCGATGGGACGCGGAGCTCGCCCTCGTTCTCGATGCTCAACCATGCTTTTCAGGTGGGGGGTTCGGCTTGTGCGATCCGGACCGTCGAGGAGTTGACCGGGATTCGGGTCGATCATCATGTCGTCGTCGACTTCCAGGGGTTCAAGGAGATGGTCGACGCGGTGGACGGGGTCGAGGTCTGTCTCGCCGAGCCCGTCGACGACCGGGCGGCGAAGCTGCGGCTGCCCGCCGGGAAGGTCACGCTCAACGGGGAGCAGGCGCTCGGGTTCGTGCGCGCGCGCAAATCCCTCGGCGACGGCAGCGACACCGACCGCATGGACCGCCAGCAGCGTTTTCTCGCGGCGCTGGTGGACAAGGTGTGGAGCAATGGTGTGCTGCTGAATCCGGTGAAGCTCTATCCCGTGCTGGACGCGGCGACTTCCTCGGTGACGGCCGATCCGGAACTCGCGGGGTTGCGGGGGATGTACGAACTCGTCCGGGGTCTGCGCGAGATTCCCACCGATCGGGTGCAATTCCTGACGGTACCGAGAGAGTCGTACGTCTATAACACCAATCGCGACCAGCTCGTGCAGCCCGCCGCCGGAAAACTCTTCGGACGGCTCCGCGCCGATCTCCCCGTCTCCGTCGGCTCCGCCCCGCAGTCGTACGGACACGGTGTGCGCACGCCCGCCGTCCCGCTCTACCGGGGCGGCACAGCGGCCACACAGCGGTGTGAGTAAAGCAACCGCCAAGTACCCAAGATTTAACGAACTCCCGTTCCAGGAATTGCGCCGGATTGCCCGATGTAGGCACGTGGAATTTGTCACCACCGTCGCTTGACACCCGGACGGGCGGATAGTGTGAGCGACCCAGTGCACCCGGCCGCGAGCTCCTTCCCCGGGGCCGTGCACCGTAGACCGAAGACCTGAGCGCCTTTACGGGGGAAAAGGGCGCCGCGTGGCCCCGACGGAGGATTCGGACAACCGTGGACGCGCAAGGCCGTGGGCGGGCGGACAACATCGATCCCGCAGACCAGTGGGTGCTCAATCCGAACACCGGCGAATACGAACTGCGACTGGCTCCTTCCGCAGCGCAGTCGACCTCACCGGTGCCGTCGTCCGTGCCCGGACCCCGGAGGGCCGCGTCACGCGCGGCCACCGAGGCTCCCGCGCCGGACCGCGGCGCACTGCCCGGCGGGCCCGGGCGCGATGTGCCCGGACCCCGGCGCCGCAGGGGCGGTGCCGCTCCCGAGGAGCCGCTGCCCGGGCGCCGGGGGCGCAAGCCCGTCAAGAAGAAGGCCAAGGGGAAGAAGATCCTCGTGTGGACCGGCGGGACCATGGCGTTCCTGATGGTCGGCACGGCCGCCGCCGCGTACCTCTACATCGAGCACCTCAACGGCAACATCTCCTCCTCGTCCACCGACGGCGCCGGGACCGGTGGGTTCAGCAAGGACAAGGCCATCAACCTCCTGCTGATCGGCACCGACAAGCGGACCGGGTCCGGCAACGCGGGGTACGGGGACGCCGAGAGCGTCGGGCACGCCGATACGACGATCCTGCTGCACGTCTCCAAGGACCGGACCAACGCGACCGCGCTGTCCATCCCGCGTGACCTCATCGTCGACATCCCCGACTGTCCCACCGAGCAGGCCGACGGGACCTCCAAGGTCATCCCCGGTGAGGACGGGGTGCGCTTCAACACGAGCCTCGGGCAGCGGGACCGGACGCCGAGCTGCACCATGCGGACCGTCACCGAGCTGACCGGGATCACGCCGGACAACTTCATGGTCGCCGACTTCAACGCGGTGAAGACCCTCACGTCCGCCGTCGGCGGGGTCGAGGTGTGTCTCGCCAAGGACATCGACGACAAGGACTCCCACCTCAAGCTGTCCAAGGGGACGCATCTCATCGAGGGGGAGCAGGCACTCGCCTTCGTCCGTACCCGGCACTCCGTGGGGTTCGGGGGGGACCTGAGCCGGATCCAGATCCAGCAGCAGTTCCTCAGCGCGCTCATGCGGAAGCTCAAGTCCAACGACACGCTCAGCGATCCGACGAAGATGATAAAGCTGGCCGAGGCGGGGACGAAGGCGCTCACCGTCGACAGTCAGCTCGACAGCATCGGGAAGCTGAAGGATCTCGGACTCGAACTCGGGAAGCTCAACGTCAAGAACCTCACCTTCACGACCATTCCCGTCGTCGACAACCCGGCCGAGAAGGTCAAGGCGACCGTCGTGCTCAATCAGTCGACCGCTCCTACCGTGTTCCAGATGATCAAGGACGATGTGTCCTTCACGGAGGTCGCGCAGCAGGCCAAGGAGTCCAAGTCGGCCGCCGCCGCCGAGGCTGCCGCTCGGCTCAAGGGGACTCAGTCCGCCGCCTCCGCCGTGCGGGTTCAGGTCATGAACGGCGGGGCCGTTGCCGGTAGCGCTCAGGAGACGCTCAGCTGGTTGCAGAACGACGAAGGGGTGACCAAGTCCGAGAACGCGGGGAACGCGCCTGCGGAGTTGGCCAACACGACGCTTGAGTACGGGCCCGAGCAGGCCGATCAGGCTCGGAAGCTGGCCGCGATCATGGGGTTGCCGGGGACCGCTCTGAAGCCGGGGAAGAGTGTCGTCAACTCTCAGGGGTTGCCGACGATGACCCTGACGCTGGGGAAGGACTTCAAGGGGGCGGGGGTTTCGTTGACCGCGCCTACCAAGGTGCCGGAGTCGGTTGATAAGTCGACTGCGGACAAGGTGCAGTGTGCGAAGTAGGTAGCGCCGGGTTTTTCTCGCCCCCGCCGCCCCTACCCGTCCCTCCCCCAAGCTCTTCGAGCAGGGGGGACCCCCAGAAGGGGCTCCGCCCCTTCCACCCCAGCCAGGGGGCTCCGCCCCCTGGACCCCCGTCGGCCCTGAGGGCCTCGTCCTCAAACGCCGGACGGGCTGGAAGGAGATGGGCCGGGGTGGGTGGTTCGGTTGTGGGGGCGTTCTTCCTTCTCGCCGGTTCATGAGAAAACGGTAAGAGCGTGGCCGGGTCGGTCCGTTGGGGAACCCTGGGCGCTCTTCAGCGTCTTGTACAACGCGCGGGCGCTCCCGTGTGTCTCAGAAGGTGACGCGGGCGACGCACCGGGTCGGGTCGGCCCGGGGTGGTCCTGGGCCGGGGAGGGCAGGGGATGGCGCAGAGCGGTGCGGTGAAGGGGGAGGCGGCCGTGGGGGGCACGTCTGCGGACGTGACGTCCGAGGGCGGGGTGCCTGTCGGTGAGGCGTCTGCTGCGGGGGTGGCTTCCGAGAAGGGGGCCGCTGAGAACGGGGCCTCCGAAGGAGCGTCTGCTGCGGAGGAGCCTGTCAACGGGGCTTCCCCTGGGGGGAGTTCCTCCGAAGAGGCGCCCTCCGACGAGGTGTCTTCCACGGAGACGCCCGCCGAAGAAACGTCCTCCGAGAAGGTGCCCGCCAAGGGGGCGTCCTCCGGCGTGACGCCCTCCGGAGATGTGCCCGTCAAAAGGGCGTCCTCCGGCGTGACGCCCTCCGAGAAGGTGCCCACCACGGGGGCGCCCTCCAACAAGGTGCCGTCCACCGGTACTTCCTCCACCGAGACGCCCTCCGAAGATGCGCCCGGCAGGAAGGCGTCCGGCGAAGTGGCCCCCGGAACCGTCGTCCCCGAAGAGGCGGCGACGGGAGCCTCGGCCCCTGTAGCCGCGAGCAGTCCGGCCACGTCCGTCAAGGGCGCTCCCGGCGACAAGGTCCCCGCCCCACCCCGCCGTACCCGCCGGCGCCGTATCCTCCGCTGGTCCGCCAGCGTTCTCGCCGTCGTCATACTCGGGACCGCCGGCGCGGGATATCTGTACTACCAGCACCTCAACGCGAACATCCGCAGCGACGACCTGAACCTGGGGGACGCGAAGGACCGGGCGGCCACCACCCAGGTGAACTCCGCCGGGCAGCGCGCGTTGAACATCCTGCTCATCGGGTCGGACGCGCGGGACACCGAGGAGAACCAGAAGCTCGGCGGGGCGAAGGACACCTTCGGGGGGCCGCCCCTGGCCGATGTGCAGATGTTGCTGCACGTGTCGGCGGACCGCAGCAACATGTCCGTCGTCAGCATGCCCCGGGACACGCTCCTCGGGATTCCCAAGTGCACCGACCCCGACACCAGGAAGACGTACGAGGCCAGCACCCGCGCCATGACCAACGAGTCCCTCGGGCGGGGCGGGCCGGGGTGCACGGTGGCGACCTGGGAGAAGCTCACCGACATCCACATCGACCACTTCATGATGATCGACTTCTCGGGGGTCGTGTCGATGGCGGACGCCGTCGGCGGCGTACCCGTCTGTGTGGACGCGAACGTCTACTCGCACACGTCGACCGGCAAGGGCTCGGGGCTGAAGCTCCCGAAGGGGACCCACTCGGTCAAGGGGCAGCAGGCGTTGCAGTGGCTGCGGACGCGGTACGGGTTCGAGGACGGCAGCGACCTCGGCCGGGCCAAGGCGCAGCACATGTACATGAACTCGATGGTCAGGGAGCTGCGTTCGAACGCGAAGCTGACCAGCCCCAACAAGCTGCGCAGGCTCGCGGAGGCGGCGACGAGCGCGATCACCGTCGACGACGGCCTGGACAGCATCACGAAGATGTACGACCTGGCGAACGAACTCCAGAAGGTCCCGACGGACCGGATCACGATGACGACGATGCCGAACCGGTACGTCGGCGCCCGCGTCGAGCCGACCGAGGATGCGGACAAGCTGTTCCGCCTGGTCCGCGAGGACATCGCGCTGGACGGCAAGGACGAGAAGAAGGCGACGCCGTCCCCGTCACCGGCCGTCGCCCCCGTGGCCTCGCCGGACGGCCAGATCGCCGTACAGGTCCACAACGGCACCCGTACCGACGAGCGGGGCTTCGCGCCGGGCCGTGCGACGACGGTCGCCGGTGCCCTCACCGCCAAGGGCTTCACGCAGGCCGTGGCGGACCCGTCCGCCGCGACGTCGGAGGCGACGACCCTCGTCCAGTACCCGAGCGCCGACCTGGAGGGCAACGCGCTGCGGGTCGCGAAGGTGCTGGGGATTCCCGCCGGTGCCGTACGGAAGTCGACGGACGTGTCCGGTGTGACGCTGGTCGTCGGGGCGGACTGGCGCAGCGGTACGACGTACCACGCGCCGAAGGCCGTACCCGAGGACGACACCGCCCCGGACACGGCTCAGGCGATCAACGCCTCGGACACGAGCCAGTGCATGCACGTGGACCCGTCGTTCAGCTGGTGAGGACCGCCGGTCGGCGGGACGCGATGACCTTCCTGGCCAGCGACTTGGGGCTGGTCAGGAAGCCGAGGCCCCAGCACATGTGCATGGTGGCGAGGGCGACGGGGATCTGCGCGCGGGCCTTGAGACCGAGGCCCTTCCCGGCGGGGAGCGACCCGGCGATTATCGCGGCGAGGTAGGCGGCCGGGACCGCGAGGGCGTACGGGGTGACGAGGGCGCCCAGCACGACGCCGAGGGCGATCGCGACGACGGCCGTAGGGGGCGCCAGGTAGCGGAGGTTGATCGAACCCGCGTGGTAGCGGGCGACGACGTGCCGCCAGCGGCCGTAGTCCTTGTACTGCTTGGCCAGCGCCTTCACCGACGGGCGGGGGCGGTACGAGACCTTCAGCTCCGGCGAGAACCAGATCAGGCCGCCCGCCTCGCGGATGCGGAAGTTCAGCTCCCAGTCCTGGGCGCGGATGAACTCCTCGTTGTAGCCGCCCTGTTGCTCCAGCGCCTCGCGGCGGAAGACACCGAGGTAGACCGTCTCCGCCGGGCCCGCCCGGCCGCCCGTGTGGAACGCCGCGTTGCCCACGCCGATCTTCGACGTCATCGCGGCGGCGACCGCGCGCTCCCAGTCGTTCTCGCCCTCGGCGTGCATGATCCCGCCGACGTTCTGCGCGCCGGTCTCCTCCAGGAGGCGTACGGCGGTGGCGATGTAGTTCGGCGAGAGGATGCCGTGGCCGTCGACGCGGACGACGATCGGGTGGCGGGACGCCTTGATCGCGGCGTTCAGCGCGGCGGGGGTGCGGCCGGTGGGGTTCGGCACCGTGTGCACACGGGGGTCTTCGGACACGAGCTGGGCCGCGATCTCGTCCGTACGGTCCTGGGAGGGGCCGAGGGCGATCACGACCTCCATCTCACCGTCGTAGGCCTGCGCGAGGATCGCCTGGACGGCGCCGCGCAGGTGCCTCTCCTCGTTCAGGACCGGCATGATCACGGACACGGCGGGGGGCTTGGCGTTCATAGGGGGTTCACGTTACCGCGAACGGGGGACAGCGATGCGCGCCGCCGTCGTCCGAAGATCGTATGGACTTACGGTGCTCACGGCTCCCCCACGTACGGCCGCCGCCGGAGGTCTCGTCCACATGCCCCGTACCCGCCATCCGCGCACCCGTCCGCCGCGCCGCCGTACGCGTCCGCGCTGGGCGCTGCGGCTCACCACCACCCTCTCCGTGGTCGTCCTCGCGTCCGCCGGGATCGGGCACTCCGTCATCACCACGCTCGACGCGGACATCGCGCGCGTGGACCCCTTCAAGGACATGAAGAACCGGCCGCGCGCGGGGCACGGCATGAACGTCCTGCTCGTCGGGACCGACGGGCGCGACAAGATCGGCGAAGCGGAGCGGAAGCGGTACCGGCTCGGCGGGGCGCCCTGCCACTGCACCGACACGATCATGATCGTGCACATCTCGGAGGACCGGGAGCGGGCCAGCGTCGTCAGCCTGCCGCGCGACAGTTACGCCGACACTCCCCCGCACACCGACGACACGACCGGGCAGCACCATCGCGGGCATCCGATCCGGATCAACGCCGCGTACGCCGAGGGCGGGCCGCAGCTCACCGTGCGGACCGTCGAGTACATGACCCGCGTCAAGATCGACCACTATCTCGAGGTCGACTTCACGAGCTTCATGAAGACCGTGGACGTGCTGGGCGGGGTGAAGATCTGTACGGCCACTCCGCTGCGCGACACGTATACGGGGCTGGACCTCTCCCCCGGCACCCACACCCTCCTCGGTGGCGAGGCGCTTCAGTACGTGCGGTCCCGGCATGCCGACGCGTCCTCCGACCTCGGGCGGATGAAGCGGCAGCAGCGGTTCCTCGCCGCCCTGGTGGACCGTACGACGTCCTCCGGGATCCTCTTCAATCCGCTGCGGTTCCGGGATGTGACGCGGGCCGTGCTGGGGTCGGTGCGGGCGGACCGGGGGTTCGGGACCGACGAGTTGATCGATCTCGGGCGGGCCATGCGGAACTTCTCGCCGTCGTCCTCCGAGTTCATGACCGTTCCCATCGGGGAGATGGGGTACGCGGTGAAGGGGATCGGGTCGACGCTGAAGTGGGACCCGGTGCGCTCTGCCCGTGTCTTCCAGGCCCTCCGCGACGACAAGCCGCTCGCGGGGGCCCGGCCCAAGGCCGCCGCCGTGCCTGTCGTCGAGGTGTCCCCCTCTCTCATCCATGTGCAGGTCGAGAACGGGTCCGGGACGGACGGGTTGGGGCGGAAGGCGGACTCCTCGCTGTCCCGCGCGGGGTTCCGCACGTCCGGCAAGCCGGTGACCTCCGCGTCGCGGGTGTCCCGGACGGTGGTCATGTACGACCCCCGGTGGGATCGGTCGGCTCGGTCGCTGGGGGCGGCGCTTCCTGGGAGCGAGCTGCGGGCGGTCAAGGGGTTGGGGGCTGTGCTCAAGGTGGTTGTGGGGGCGGGGTTCGGGGAGGTGCGGAAGGTTCGGGGGCGGGATTCCGGGGGCGGGGCCGGGTCCGGGGACTCCGGGGTTCTTCGGGGGGACGAGGTGGGGTGTGAGAACTGACGGGGCTTGGTCAGGTCGGCTGGGCGGTCGCGTAGCGGTGCCGGTGAGCGGGGTGTGGTGCGTGCGGCGGTGACGCGGTGGGAGCAGCTTCCGGCCGAAGGCCGGGGGCGTCGGCGACCTTGAGGGAGCGTGTGCCGGGCCCCGCGACCGCGGCCTGATCCGCCGGACAGTCCCTACGCGTCCGTCGGGGCCACCCGGATCAGGTTGCCGTCGGGGTCCGCCACCACGAAGGTGCGGCCGAAGACCGCGTCCATCGGTTCGGTGATCACTCGGGCGCCCTTCGCCGTCCAGCTCTCGAAGCGGCGGTCGATCTCCTCCGGGCCCTCCTGCACCGTGAGGCAGACCTCGCTGGTGCGGGGGGTCTGGGGGGTGGTGTCGGCGTGGCCGCTCCAGAGGGCGAGGGATGCCTTGTCGCCCAGCTCGAAGGCGATGTAGCCGGGGGTTTCGAAGGTGGGGGTGAGGTCGAGGAGGTCGGCGTAGAAGAGGGCTGCTTTGGGGGCGTCGGTTACGTAGACGATGAAGGTGATCGACGTTGACATGGGGTGCTCCCTGGTTGGTGGGTGTGGAGGGGAGCTTGCCTGGGATACCTGACAGGGGGCGTCATATTTAGTTGGGGCGTTGTGAGGTGGCCTCCCTGTGCGCCGTCCACGACCGGCACGCCTCGACCATCGCCTTCAGCCACTGCGCGTCCGGCTTCCGGGCGGCGAAGGCTTCGTGCATACGGAGGTTGGCGGCGGCGAAGGCGGTGACCGCGTGCCGGTCGGCTGTGCGCCAGGCGGGGGTTCGGGACGCCCACTGCTCCGCGCTCGGCGGGGTGTGGCCGGCCGCGATGAGCTGGACGACCAGGAGGGCGGGGTCGATGAACGCCGCGCCCCTCGTCGGCCACGCCCAGTCGACGGGCCACACGCGGGGGCCTGCTACGAGGAGGTTGTGCGGGTTGAGGTCCGTGTGGAGGAGCGCGTCGCCTCGGAGGAGGTCGGCGTCCGGGGTGAAGCGGTTCCAGCGGGTTTCGGTCCAGGGGTGGGCGTACGCGGGGAGGGGTACGCGGCCGATCCTCGCGACCGTGTCGAGCACCAGGGGGAGGTCCGGTGAGCCGGGGTGAGGTCGGCGTGGCGGGCGTCGACGGCTTCGTACCCCAGGACCAGCCAACCGTCCGCTTCCACGTCCCACAGCAGGGGTGGGGACAGGTCGAGCAGGGCGGGGGCGATCTGCCGTTCCCGGAGGAGGGAGTCGCGTCGGCCGCCGGGGTGGTCGCGGACGGCCTTGACGAAGAAGGGGCCCTTCTCGCACTCGACGATGGCGGTCAGGTCGGAGGTGTTGCCGTGGAGGGTGGGCCGGATATCGGTGATCGGGCCTGTGTGGTGGTGGATGAGGGGGCGGATCGCGGATGCGGGGAGGTCGGGGTCCATGTGCCTTCAGTTCCTCGGGGAGCATGAACTACCGGGGTAGCCCGGAGAGCACTCACTTTCGTCGCCGCCGCCACCGCTGTCGGGACCACAAGGGCTGTTGGGGCCACAGCTGTACGAGACGCTGCCATCGTGCCTTTGCTGGATGATCGCGTTGGCCTGTGTCATCCCGGGGCCGTTGAGGATGGCGCCGAGCGACGCGTCCTGAACGTTCTCCACGTCCATCCAGGTCGAGAACACACAGGGCGACACCTTGCCGTCCGGAGCAACGGACGCCCGCCCGTCGCCACACCGTGCTTCACCGCCCTCACGATGTTCGATCGGGTGCGAGGGTGACTGGGACGACCCGTGACCGCGTCGTGTCGACCTTGCGAGCCGTAGTACGACGTGGCCAGGCTGACACCCTCCCGTCGAAGCAGCTTCCACCAGTCCTCGTTCACATGGGCGAGGTTGCTGTAGATCTCGGTCTTCAGGCCGAGCGCCAACGCGTGCTCGACCAGGGTCGGCGCGTCCGGGTTCATGGTGACCTCACCTCCGGTGAACTGCACATGGGGAATGCCGACGGAGGCGATCTCGCTGAGGACACGCGTCCAGTCCTCGCCGGTCATGGTGTCGTGCGTCCCCTCCGGCCCGGATTGGACATCAGTGCGCCTCCGACAGATGCCTGCGCAGCAGCACGTTCGCGTCGGTCACCGCGCTGTGGTCATGGACCGAGCGGTCATTGCGTCTCGCCGTCGCGAGGGACAGGCACGCGGAACAGCCGGGTACAGGGGACGGCTCGGGCAAGGGGAAATATTGCGCGGCAGCAGTTTTCGCGTTGCTTTTCATGACGCCATCCTCGATGGGACGCCAGGGGAGAGCTACTCGGTTTTCTGTTCTCGCAAGAATTCGTCACGGATGGTCTCCAGCGAACCTCTCATGGGGTCTCCGGAAACAGCCACTCGCTCGAATCCGTCAAACTTCTCGATGTAAAGCGCCACGTCACGGGGATCGGTGACGGACAGCTCCGCATGGACAGTCTCCACCGTCACCATGCGATCGCCCTTGATGGAAAAGGAGTGACTCGGAAAGTCGGTCTGCCGCGCCGAGAGCGGAACCAATCGGAGATCGACGCTCGGAAGGCGCGAGACCAGAGGCGACACGATTCTCCATCTCAGGACTGATTCCGTGACGATGAAGCGGAGTTGCCGTCCCGGCTCGTAGAGAATTCCCTGTCTGGCCAGTCTGACTGCCACGGAACGCGCCAACTTTTCTTCGCCCGGATCTCGGCGTGAAAGGACTGCCCGCACGTATTCCGGTGTCTGCAGAAGGCCGGGCACGAGGGCGGGCTGAAAGAGCCGAAGCACCTTCGTCCGGGCCTCGATCTCCTGGATCTGCCGCTGTTTCCGGTGATGCCCGAGTCGCCGGTACAGCCGCCATGCCGTCGCCTCGGTCGCAGCAGCCCTGGCCACGGACATGTACTCGGCCTTGGCCTCCTTGCCGGATGCCTGCCGCAGCGCCCGCAGCGCGGACCCCAGTTCGGCTCTGTTCACTCCCCGTGCCGTGTCCACCAATCGGCGAACGGCACGGCGTGGGTGAGCGCCGTGTCCCGGTATTCCCGGAACGTCGCCAGCCGGTCTTCTTCCTCCACGATTTCGCTGCCGAGGTACTTTCCGGCCTCGTTGTACGTCATCACGCCGACCGCCTGATTGTCGAACAGCCAGAAGTCGGGGGCGTCCGGGATCGGGTTCTCGCTCTCGGTGGTGTCGAGGATGAAGAACTCCTCACCGGCGGTCATGTTCCTCTGGTATCCCCAGGACAGTTCGAACCTGAGATAGTCCGTCAGAGGGCGGGACAGAACATGTACGCGGTAAACGCGTTTACCAGCGCGGGTCGCGTTCTCGACTGTCGTCAACCAGTCGGCCGTCCGATACGATTCGGGCTGTTCCTCGCCCGCCAGAAACGCCTGATAAGCCTCGACCCCGCCGGACTGGCTGTAGTCGTCCAGCGTCTCCAAACGGAATGCTTCCCGCTCGAAAGAGGTGAAGAAGTCCCCGAGGGTACGGCTAGACGAGGTTGTCACGGACGGCCTTCCGGATCAGCTCCACGGGAATCTCGACGAGGGCTTCGTGCTCCGGAACCTTCCCGTCGTGGTCCGTCAGAATTCCTCCCTGCACAGCGAGAGTCCCACGGTCGGTGGCGTACAACGTCGGACACTCGCCCTCGTCGCACTCACCTACCAGCCGTGTCAATTTCACCACTGAAGCACTCCTTCCGTCGGCCGACAGCGTCTTTCTCGATCGTCCCGATACTCCGAGGCGCCCCACAAGAGGTTTCGGTTTCCGTTACGGGAAACCGCGTGGCTCCTCAGCCTTCGGCGTCCGCCGTGTGGGAGACGAAGTCGCCCCAGGCTGTGGGGGACACGGTGAGGTGGGGGCGGGAGGGGGACTTCGAGTCGCGGATGCTGACGGTCGACGGCTCGGTGGCTATCTCGACGCAGGCGGAGCCTTGTTCGCTGTAGGTCGACTTCTGCCAGGTCGGTTCGGTCATGGTCGGTGTCTCTCAGATGTCTCGGGCGATGCGGTGGATGAGGTCGAGCGAGGGGGCGGGCTTCAGGGCAACGGCCTCCATACGGTCCAGGGTGATCCGGTACACCTCCAACCGACCTACCGCATCGACGAGTTCGCTCCCATGCGCAGTGTCCACCTCGACGGTGTCGAGGGCGGGCACCGGGCCATGGAAGTAGTCAACGGCATGGCCTGTGGTGGGAAACGAGGTGCCGTCGAAGGGGATCACACGGAGGTTGACGGCGGGGTGCCCACTCATCTCGGCGAGGTGGCGCAGTTGCGTCCTGGCCACCTCTCGACCGCCGAACTGCATACGCAGAGCCGCCTCGTGGACGATGGCTGTGTACGGCGGTGGCTGTTCGCGATGGAGGATGGCCTGGCGCTTGATGCGGTGGGAGATGCGGTACTCGATCTCGTGAGGCCGCAGAGTGGGTACCGCTTCACGGAAGAGCGCGCGAGCGTGTTCCGGCGTCTGGAGCAGGCCGGGAATATTGATGACCTGGGTCACACGCAGCGCCGTGGCGTGGTGCTCCAATTCGGCCAGGTCGAGGAGACGGGGAGGCAAGGTGTCGCGGTACTCCGCCCACCAGCCACGCGTACGGTCGGCGGCCATGGTCGCGAGCGCATCGACCAAGGGCTGGTCCGTGCAGCCGTAGATATGGGCGAGCGTGTGGACGCGGTCCGCGCTGACACCGAAGCGGTTGGCCTCGATGTTGCTGATCTGTGCCTGCGTCGTACCCAGGGATCTGGCGGCCTCGACGGCCGGCATACCGGCACGTTCCCGCAGTCGGCGCAGTTCCGTACCGATGCGGAGACGTCGCGCCGTGGGGGCGGGCCTCGGTGTCATGCCCTCGCTCCTCATTCCGTACGCCTGACGTAGTGGTCACCCACACGAAGGAAACTACTGAAGGTTTTGCTGAACTCTGCAAAACCTTCAGCTCCTGGAGTCTACGGTGAGACTCACACCGTCCAACTCGCCCCAGCCATAAGCCGGAAGCGCACCCACCCCAGGCAAAGCCACCGCCGGGTACGGCAGTTGATCACTCACCCCTCTCCCGAAAGGTCCCCGAATGAGCACCGTATCCCCGCCCGACAGCTGGACCTACTCCCTCCGCCTCCCCCGTAGCCTCACACGTCGCACGTATGACCGTACGAGCCGCCCTCACCGCCCACGGCATGCGCGACCTGATCCACCCCGTGGAGTTGCTGACCTCCGAGATGGTCACGAACACCTACCGCCACACCACCGGTCCCGCCTCCATGCGGCTCACCGCTCCCGGCAACGACCGTCTGCGGGTCGGCGTCTGGGACACGCATCCGCACATCCCCGCCGCCTTCGCCCGCCCCGTCGGCCACCGGGTCCCTTTCCCCCCCGCCCGACGCCGAGGGTGGGCGGGGGCTCCCCGCCCGACGCCGAGGGTGGGCGGGGGCTGTGTCTCGTGCAGGCGTACGCGCACGCGTGGGGCGGCCTGGAGACCCTCACGGGGAAACTTCTGTGGTTCGAGATCAAATCCTGCCGATCATCCTGAATGTCTTGTCCACCGCATTTCCCCCTGTATGCGGATCGAGACTTTGTGTCGGCTTGGCAACAGGGGGGGTCTGATTTTCCGACGGGGGTTGTATGGGGTACAGGCCGGAGCGGCACACTGTGGCCATGAACGATTGGCCCGAGGGATGGTCCGGTGACAACCGGGGCGGACGTGGCAGCGCCGGTGGCGGTCACGGGTACGGCAGCGCGAGCGCACAGCCCGAGGGTGCTCGGGTGATGCGGCAGGTGCAGAGGGGCGGCCCGACGTCTCCGCCCGGGTACGTGCCGGGGCAGCAGCAGGGCCAGCAGTCCCATCAGGGCCAGCCCCAGTACCTGGACCAGGGCGGCGGCCCGCAGAGCAGCGGGTACGACGGGTACAACACCGGCCAGGTCTACGGCGGTGGCGGCGGCCAGGGCGCCGGTCACGCCGGCGGCGGGCGCCCCGCGCCGAACTGGCGCAAGCGGATCAAGTGGGGCGCGATCACCCTCGCCGGCGTACTGGTCGTCACGACCGTCGGGACGTACTTCTGGGCGGACGGCAAGCTGCGCCGCGAGGTCGACCTCTCGAAGGTCATCGACCGGCCCAGCGGCGGCGACGGGACGAACTACCTGATCGTCGGCTCGGACAGCCGCGAGGGCATGTCCGCCGAGGAGAAGAAGAAGCTGCACACCGGCTCCGCCGAGGGCAAGCGCACGGACTCGATGATGATCCTGCACGTCGGCGGCAACGGCGACACGCTGATCTCGCTGCCGCGCGACTCGGACGTGGAGCTGCCGTCCTTCGTCGGCTCGGAGTCCGGCAAGACCTTCCAGGGCACCGGCAGGCACATCAAGCTGAACGCCGCGTACGCCACGGACGGCCCCGAACTCCTCGTCCGTACCGTCGAGTTCAACACGGGCCTGCGCATCGACCACTACGTCGAGATCGGGTTCGCGGGGTTCGCGAACATCGTCGACGCGGTCGGCGGTGTGGAGATCACCATCGACAAGGCGTTCAAGGACAAGTACTCCGGCGCCGACTTCCAGGCCGGCAAGCAGGAGCTGAACGGCGAGCAGGCGCTCGCGTTCGTCCGTACCCGGCACGCGTTCGCCGCGTCCGACCTCCAGCGGACGAAGAACCAGCAGAAGTTCCTGGCCGCGCTGGCGCACGAGGTCGCGACGCCGGCCACGGTCCTGAACCCCTTCGCGCTGTACCCGACCCTGGGCGCGGGCCTCGACTCGCTGATCGTCGACAAGGACATGGGCCTGTGGGACCTGGGCTCGATGTTCTTCGCGATGAAGGGCGTCAACGGCGGCGACGGCACGTCGATGAACATGCCGATCTCCGGCTCCAGCGGCGGCAACCTCGTCTGGGACAAGACGAAGGTCAAGCAGCTCGTCAAGGAGCTGAACAACGACGAGAAGGTCACCGTCACCAGTGAGTGAGCCCCTACCCGGCAGGCCCTTCGACGCGGTCCTGTGTGACGTCGACAACGTCATCCGGCACTTCGACAGCTCCGGCGTGCACGCGCTGGAGCGCGCGGCGGGGGTGGCGGAGGGGACGACGTTCAAGGTCGCGTTCGCCCCGGAGAACGACCTTCCGCTGCTGCTCGGCCGGATCACCGGCCAGGAGTGGGTCGCCGCCATCGCCTCGGGCCTGGCCGGTCTCGTCGACGAGTCCACGGCCTGGGATCTCGGCCGCGCCCTCCTGGAGTCCCCCTTCCGCGCGGACGACGCCGTCGTCACCCTCCTGCGCCGCGCCCGCGTCCACGTCCCGCTGGTCCTGGTCACCAACGCGACGCTGGAGCTGGAGGCGGATCTCGCGGAGATGAAGCTCACCGACCTCGCCGACCACGTCGTCAGCAGCGCCCGCGTCGGCCTCGCGAAGCCCGACCCGCGGATCTACCGCCTCGCCGTCGAGCTGGCCGGAGTCCCGCCGGAGCGCTGCCTGTTCGTGGACGACACGCTGGAGAACGTCGAGGCGGCGCAGGCCCTCGGCATGTCGACGGTGCACTTCCGCGAGGCGGCGGACCTGGAGCGGGCGCTGGAGCCGCTGCTGCGGTGAACCTCCGGCCGCTACCCCCTGGCAGAGAAGAACAACCGGCGAAGTCCGTGAAACTGCTGTGAATTTCTTGAGACTTCAAGCTGGCACATCTTCCCCACCAGCCCCACGCGTAACAAGATGACGGTCATCTCGGGGGACTCGACCACTCCACTTGCGACCGTCATGCGCATGCCCCCTCCCCGTGGACCGGCATGCGCGGGGGAAGGCCCACCTTGTCCCAGCACCACCCCAGCCCGCGCCGCAGAGCGGCCCTGCTGGCTCCCGCCGTCGTCGGCGCCCTCGTCCTGGCGTCCGGCACGCCCGCGCTCGCCGCGACCCCGCAGCCGACGCAGGCTCAGCCCGCGACCGGCGCCAAGCAGAAGACGTACTCGGCCGGCATCTACTTCATCCAGCTCGCCGACCAGCCCGTCGCCACCGACCCGGCGACCGCGCCGAAGCTCGGCACCCGGCTGAACACCGCGACCGACGCCGTCCGCGACCTCGTACGCCACCTCAAGCAGGAGCGCGACAAGGTCCTCGACTCGGTCGACGGCGTCAAGCCGCTCTACAGCTACCAGCTCCTCCTCAACGGCTTCGCCGCGAAGCTGACGGCGGCCCAGGCGAGCGAACTGGCCCGCACGCCGGGCGTCCTGACGCTGACCCGGAACGTGATGAGCCACCCGCTGGCCACCACCACGGCGAAGACGACCGGCACCCTGCCCGCCGCCGACACCGCCGACTTCCTCGGCCTGAAGAAGCCCGGCGGCCTGTACTCGAAGGTCCCCGGCGGCCGGCTCAACGCGGGCGCCGGCATGATCCTCGGCGACCTCGACACCGGCATCGACACCGCCAACCCGTCCTTCGCGGCCTTCCCCGGGGCCGCCCCCGGCCAGGCGGCCGTCAACGCGAAGTGGAAGGGCACCTGCGACCCGGGCCAGGACCCGGCGCACCGCGTCACCTGCAACAACAAGGTGATCGGCGCCCAGTACTTCAACAAGAGCATCACCGACCCGAAGCCGGACGACTGGCCCTCGCCCCTCGACGGCGAGTCCCACGGCACGCACACCGCGAGCACCGCGGCGGGCAACGCGAACATAGCCGCGAGCGTCCCCGACAGCGGGATATCCGGGACGGAGATATCCGGCATGGCCCCGGCGGCCCGGATCGCCGCCTACCGCGTCTGCTACACGGACGGCTGCGGGACCGTCGACATCGTCGCCGCGATGGAGAAGGCCGTCGCCGACGGTGTGGACGTCATCAACTACTCGCTCGGCGGCGCCAACACCGACCAGGCGAACCGCCCCGAGTACCTGGCGATGCTGAACGCGGCCCGCGCCGGCGTCTTCGTCTCCGCCTCGGCCGGCAACTCCGGCCCAGGCACCGCCTCCAACGGCGTCCCGTGGGTGACGACCGTCGCCGCCTCCAGCCACGACATCGGCTACCAGGGCACGGTGACCCTCGGCAACGGCACGTCCTACCACGGCGTCAGCATCGCCGGCTCCGGTGTGCCGTCCGCCCCGCTCGTCGACGGCGCCAAGGCCGCCAGGAGCGGCGCCGACGCGGCGAACGCGGCGCTGTGCATGCCCGACACCCTCGACCCGGCCAAGGTCAAGGGCGCGATCGTGGTCTGCGCGCGCGGCAACAACGCCCGCACCGACAAGAGCGCCCAGGTGAAGGCGGCCGGCGGGCTCGGCATGGTGCTGTACAACACCAACGCGGCCGACGAGGAGATCGCCGACGCGCACACCATCCCCGGCGTCCACCTGAACAAGGCGGACGGCGAGGCCGTGAAGGCGTACGCGGACGGCTCCGGCGCCACCGCCGTCCTGGCCCCGGCCCGCGCCGTACGCCAGGAAGCCCCCGTCGTCGCCGGGTTCTCCTCCTCCGGGCCCGACCTCAACAGCGGCGGCGACCTCCTCAAGCCGGACATCACCGCGCCGGGCGTGGACATCGTCGCGGGCGTCGCCCCCGGCACCCCGGGCTTCTCCGGCCAGCAGGGCATCATGTCGGGTACGTCCATGTCGGCGCCGCACGTCTCCGGGCTCGCCCTGGTGCTGCGCCAGCTGCACCCGAAGTGGACGCCGATGGAGGTCAAGTCGGCGCTGATGACGACCGCGACCACCAAGGACTCCGCGGGCAAGCCGATCCAGCGGGCCGGCGGCACCGTCGCCACCCCGCTCGACTACGGCTCCGGTCACGTCGTCCCCACCAGCGCGGCCGACCCCGGGCTCGTCTACAACTCGACGGCCGTGGACTGGGTCGCCTACCTCTGCGCGATCGGCCAGGCGCCGGCGACCACCGACGGGCGCAACGTCTGCGCGAGCGTGCGGAAGACCGACCCGAGCGACCTGAACACGCCGTCGATCTCCGTCGGCGACCTCGCGGGCGTCCAGACCGTCACCCGGACCGTCACCAACGTCTCCGGCTCGGCCGGCACCTACACCGCGAGCGTCGAGACCCCGGCCGGGTACAAGGCCACCGTCTCCCCGGCCAGGCTGACCGTCCTGCCGGGCCGCTCGGCCACGTACAAGGTGACCTTCACCCGCACCACCGCCGCGTACGGCAAGTGGGCGTTCGGGGCGGTCAGTTGGGCCGACGGGAAGCACAAGGTGCGCTCCGCCGTCGCCCTGCGCGCGGCGCAGGTGCGCGCGGCCTCCTCGGTCACCGGGAAGGGCGCCTCCGGTTCCGTCGCACTCGCGCCCAAGGCCGGGTTCGGCGGGACCTTCACCACCGCCGTGAACGGGCTCTACGCCGGTACGACGAAGAAGGGCACCCTCAAGGGGGCCGGTGACGTCGACCCGGCCAAGCCGGGTCCGAACACCGCCGCGAGCAAGCTCACCGTCCCGGCGGGCACCGCGCTCGCGCGGGTCGCGATCGTGTCGTCCGACTTCAAGGCGGGCAGCGACGTCGACCTGTGGGTCGTCGACAAGGGCGGCAACGTCGTCTCCTCCCCGGGCGCCGGGAACAACGAGCACGCCGACCTCGCGCCGGGCACCTACGACGTCTACGTCAACCAGGCGGTCGCGCCGGCCGGTTCCGGGAGCCAGACCTACACGCTCCACACCTGGCTGATCGGCAAGAACGGCAAGCCCGCGCCGAAGGTGACGGCCACCCCGGCGTCGCAGAAGGTCAAGCAGGGGGCGGTGGCGAAGTCCACGGTGTCCTGGAAGGGCCTCAGGTCCGGCCGCGTCTACCTCGGGCTCGTCTCCTACGGGGACGGCAAGAAGGTCATCGGCACGGCGGCGCTGACGGTCACGCCGTAGCACCGCTGAGAGGGGCGGACGTCCGGTCGGGCACCGGGGGTCCGCCCCTCACCGTTTTCTGGCCACCCCCGCGAAGTGCGTCACCGCCCCGATGTCCGCGCCCGCGCCCTCCGGACGCCACCGCGTGCACGTCACCACGCCCGGGTCCAGCAGCCGCGCCCCCTCGAAGAGGCGGATCACCTCGGCGCGGCTGCGCAGGGTCATCGGGGACGCCCCCTGCGCGTTCCAGTACGACACCGCCTCGCCCATCGCCTCGCCGTCGACCTCCGTCGTCGGGTGGGAGATGACGACGTGGCTCCCGGAGGGGACCGCGGCCAGGAGGCGGCGGACGATCGAGGCGGCCTCGTCCGTGTCGAGGACGAAGTTGAGGACGCCGAGGAGGGTCAGGGCGACCGGGCGGGTGAGGTCCAGCGTCGCCGACGCCTTGCGCAGGATCGTCTCCGGGTCGTGGATGTCGCCCTCCACGAAGACGGCCGCGCCCTCCGGCGTACTCGTCAGCAGCGCGTGCGCGTGCGCGAAGACGAGGGGGTCGTTGTCGACGCACACGACCCGGCAGGCCGGGTTCACCCGCTGCGCGATCTCGTGCGTGTTGTCGGTGATCGGCAGGCCCGTGCCGATGTCCAGAAACTGCCGGATGCCCACCTCGCCCGCGAGGTGCCGGACGGCCCGTGCGAGGAACCTGCGGTCCGCCACCGCCGAGCGGGGCAGGGCCGGGACCAGCGCGACGATGTGGTCACCGACCTCCGCGTCGACCGGATAGTGGCCCATCCCGCCGAGCCAGTAGTTCCATATCCGTGCGGAATGTGACACATCGGACCGGAAGTGAGAAGTCCCGAGCATGGGGACCAAGGTAGATCCGGAACGGGCATTCCGGGGTCAGCTTTCGGACACTTGTTTCCAACTCCAGACCTTCACAACGGACTTCGTTCCCCTACACGCGGGTTCATCCGGTGATCCGGCAGAGACAGAACGGGCGCCCCGCCGGGTCCAGGAGTACGCGCCAGCGGTGCTCGTCGGGGGTGTGGGGCGGGCGGATCGCGCCGAGGGCGAGGAGTGGCCAGGTGGGGGCGCCGAGTTTCATGAGGTCCCCTCGTACGGAGTCCCCGGCATCACCGGTGCCGGGGACTCCGGAGGGGAACCGGGTTACGGGTTACGGGTTACGGCAGGTTGCGGGCCATGACGATCCGCTGGACCTGGTTCGTGCCTTCGTAGATCTGGGTAATCTTCGCGTCCCGCATCATCCGCTCCACCGGGTAGTCCCGCGTGTAGCCGTACCCCCCGAGGAGCTGGACCGCGTCCGTCGTGACCTCCATCGCGGTGTCCGAGGCGAAGCACTTGGCTGCCGCGCCCAGGTACGTCAGGTCCGCGTCGAGGCGTTCCGAGGCCGCCGCCGCCTGGTACGTCAGGGCTCGGGCCGCCGAGATCTTCATCGACATGTCCGCCAGCATGAACTGGATGCCCTGGAAGTCGGCGATGGCCTTGCCGAACTGCTTGCGTTCCTTGACGTAGCCCTTGGCGTAGTCGAAGGCGCCCTGGGCGACGCCGAGGGCCTGGGCGGCGATGGTGATGCGGGTGTGGTCGAGGGTCTTCATCGCCGTGGCGAAACCGGTGCCCTCCTCGCCGATCATGCGGTCGGCGGGGATGCGGACGTTGTCGAAGTAGACCTCGCGGGTCGGGGAGCCCTTGATGCCGAGCTTCTTCTCGGGGGCGCCGAAGGAGACGCCCTCGTCGGACTTCTCGACGACGAACGCCGAGATCCCCTTGGAGCGCTTCTCCGGGTCCGTGACCGCCATGACCGTGTAGTAGTCGGAGACGCCCGCGTTGGTGATCCAGCGCTTGACGCCGTTGAGGATCCAGTGGTCGCCGTCGCGGACCGCGCGGGTCTTCATGCCGGCCGCGTCGGAGCCCGCCTCGGGCTCGGAGAGGCAGTACGAGAACATCGCGTCGCCCTTGGCCAGGGGGGCGAGGTACTTCTTCTTCAGGTCCTCGGAGCCGGAGAGGATCACCGGGAGCGAACCGAGCTTGTTGACCGCCGGGATCAGGGAGGACGACACGCAGGCGCGGGCCACCTCCTCGATGACGATCACCGTCGCCAGGGCGTCGGCTCCCGCACCGCCGTACTCCTCCGGAACGTGCACCGCGTGCAGGTCGCTCGCGACGAGGGCGTCCAGCGCCTCCTGGGGGAAGCGGGCCTCCTCGTCGACCGCCGCCGCGTACGGAGCGATCTTGGCCTCGGAGAGTGCGCGGACCGCGTCGCGGAGCATGTCGTGCTCCTCGGACGGGCGGTACAGGTCGAAATCAGCCGATCCGGCCACGGTCATTCACTCCAGACGACGCTAATTACCGTTAAGTAACTCAAAGTTTAGGGGGCTGTCCCCGGGACGGATACGTGAGCTACGCGACAGGAGGGAATCTGCCCGGTGAGGGGCCTTCGCACGCCCCGACTATGCTCAGGCAGCGCATGTCCGGACGTAACCCTGTGGAGCCCTCATGAGCCTCAAAATCACCGTGATCGGCACCGGCTACCTCGGCGCGACGCACGCGGCGGCCATGGCCGAGCTGGGGTTCGAGGTCCTCGGGCTCGACGTGGTGCCCGAGAAGGTCGAGATGCTCCAGCGGGGTGAGGTCCCGATGTACGAGCCCGGTCTCGAAGAGCTGCTGCGGGCGCATGTCGCCGGGATCGAGGGGTCGTCCGGGCGGCTGCGGTTCACGCTCGACTTCGCGGAGGCCGCCGCCTTCGGGGACGTCCACTTCGTGTGCGTCAACACGCCTCAGCGGCATGGCGAGTACGCCGCCGACATGTCGTACGTCGAGTCCGCCATCGCCTCTCTCGCGCCGCATCTCGACCGGCCGACGCTGGTCGTCGGGAAGTCGACGGTTCCCGTGGGGTCCGCGGAGCGGCTCGCCGCGTACCTCGCCGACCACGCTCCGGCCGGCGCCGACGCCGAGCTCGCCTGGAATCCCGAGTTCCTCCGGGAGGGGTTCGCCGTCCAGGACACGCTGCGGCCCGATCGGCTCGTCGTCGGGGTGCGCAGTGAGCGGGCCGAGCGGGTGCTCCGCGAGGTGTACGCGGCGCCGGTTGCCGCCGGGACGCCGTTCGTCGTGACCGATTTCCCCACCGCCGAGCTGGTGAAGACCTCCGCGAACTCGTTCCTCGCGACCAAGATCTCGTTCATCAACGCCATGGCCGAGGTGTGTGAGGCCGCGGGTGGGGACGTCGTTCGGCTGGCCGAGGCCATCGGGTACGACGATCGGATCGGGCACAAGTTCCTTCGGGCCGGGATCGGGTTCGGGGGTGGGTGCCTGCCCAAGGACATCCGCGCGTTCATGGCGCGGGCCGGGGAGTTGGGGGCCGATCAGGCGCTCACCTTCCTCCGTGAGATCGACTCCATCAACATGCGGCGGCGGGGGCAGATGGTGGAGATGGCTCGGGAGGCGTTGGGGGGTGGGGCGTTCCTCGGGAAGCGGGTGGCTGTGCTGGGGGCGGCGTTCAAGCCGGACTCCGACGATGTCCGCGACTCCCCCGCTCTGAACGTCGCCGGTCAGATCCATCTCCAGGGGGGTCAGGTGACTGTGTACGACCCCAAGGGGATGGGTAATGCCCGGCGGCTCTTTCCTACGCTGGGGTACGCGGAGTCGGCGGTGGATGCCGTGCGGGGGGCCGATGTCGTCCTGCACCTCACGGAGTGGCGGGAGTTCCGGGAGCTGGATCCGGCGGCGTTGGGGGAGGTCGTCCGGGGGCGGGTGATCCTGGATGGGCGGAACGCACTGGATCCGGGGGTGTGGCGGAAGGCGGGGTGGGTTTATCGGGGGATGGGGCGGCCTACGGCTTGAGGGGTGGGGGGTGGGGCGGGGGTTCTGGTGCGGGTTTTTCTTGCGGGGGGGGCTCTTCGTCGTCGGCTTGCGGTGGGGGGTGGGGGCGGTTGTGGGGGGGGTTCCGTTGTGTGGCGGGTGCGGGTAGTACGTGGCTGGTCGCGCCCCGCGGCGGAGCCGCAAATTGATGCAGCCCCGCGCCCCTAGGTGGGCTGAGGTGTGCGTTGGAGTGCGGCGCGGCTGGGCGTAGCTGGGTGAGCGAGGGGGGGTGGAGCGCGGCGCGGCTGGGGGCAGGTGCGCGGGTGGTGGAGCGGGTGCGTGAGGTGGGTGCGGTGTGGCTGGGGGCAGGTGAGACGGGTGCGGGTGGTCAGTACTGCTTCGGTTCGTAGCCCTTGAACATCGTGTACGCCATGTCCGTGATCATGTTTTCGCGGTTGAGGATGCCTCGGGTGGGGTGGGGGTAGTCGGGGGGCAGGCCCTCCTCCACCAGGGAGACCACCTCGCCGAAGGTGAAGGGGATGCCGGTCTGGCTGACGAGGCTGGCGATGCGGATGAGGGCTTCCTTCGTGCGTACGCGCAGGTCCTCTACGAGGGCGTCATGGTCCATCTCGGTCATGGGGACACGCTAGCCAACTGCGGGGCGGCGGGGGGCCGGTGTGGGAAAACGCCGGTCCAAGGGGTGAGCGGGGAGGGGGCGGCGACTGCCGGGTTCCGGCGCCCTCAGCCGCCCAGCTCGGTCACCCACGCCGTCCGATTCCGGCGCCCTCAGCCCTCCAGCTCCGTCACCCACGCCGCCCGACTCCGTCGCCCCCGCCCTGTCCAGCTCCGTCACCGTCAGCCGCCCAGCTCCTTCAGCCCCGCCCCGTCCAGCCCCGGCGCCCTCGCCGTTCAGCTCCTCAAGCCCTGGCACCTTCAGCCGTCCAGCTCCTCCAGCCCCGGCGCCTTCAGCCGCTCAGCCCCGGCACCCTCGCCGTCCAGCCCCGGCACCCTCACCGTTCAGCCCCTCCAGCCCCGCCCCGTCCAGCCCCGGCACCCTCGCCGTCCAGCCCCTCCAGCCCCGCCCCGTCCAGCCCCGGCACCCTCACCGTTCGACTCCCCCAGCCCCGGCCCCTCCAGCCGTCCAACCCCGGCGCCTTCACCCGTCCAGCTCCGCCGCCCTCGCCGGAGGCTGTTCGCGGCGGTGTTGGGTTGTTCGGGAGAGGAAGTCGGCGCTGCGCAGGACCCGTTGGAAGTTGTCCCACGTGAGGAGCGCGATGTCGGTGTCCGGCCAGCCTCGGCGGAGGAGTTCGGCGATGAGGTGGGGGTACGCGGCGGGGTCGGGGAGGGATTCGGGGTGGGCGGACGGGGAGTCGTACGCGCCGGAGAGGGCCACCGAGGCGGGGCCGGCGATCGTGCGGATGTGGTCGAGGTGGTCGGCCACGTCCGTGAGCGTGGGGCCGGTCTGGTCCGCCGTGAGCGGGACCATGCAGACGCCCTTCGCGCGGCCCAGCGCCGAGAGCAGGTCGTCGGAGAGGTTGTCGGGGTGGGGGCGCAGCGCGCGGGCGGCGGAGCGCGTGCACAGGACCGGCGCCTTGGACAGCGCCAGCGCGCGGGCGATCGTCGCGTCGGAGGCGCCGGAGAGGTCGGCGATGACACCGAGCCGGTTCATCTCGCGCACGACCTCGTCCCCGAACCGGCTGAGCCCGGCCTCGCTGGCCCAGCTGGTCCCGGCGAGGGTGAGGACACGCAGCCCGAGGGTGTGCAGGACGCGCAGCACGGCGAGGGAGTCGTCGAGGGCGGGGGCGCCGGCGGGCCCGAGGAGTACGGCGACGCGACCGCAGTTGCGCGCGTCGATGACCTGCCCGGCGGTGCGCGCGGGGCGCAGGCCCTCGGGGTGCGCGGCGACGACCGCACGGACGAGGTCGAGCTGTTCCAGCGTGACGCTCACCGCGCTCCCGGCGCCCTCGGGCAGGTGCAGGGCCCACAGGACCGCGCCGACGTGGCCCTCCCGCAGCCGGGGGACGTCCGTGTCGACGGCGCTCTCGCCGAGTTCGAGGTCGTACCAGGGCAGGCCCCGCAGCGCCCAGGGCAGGGTGCCGTACCCGTCGGCGACGGGGTGCTCCGCGAGGATCTCCCGGGCCCGCTCCAGGGGATCGCAGGCGTAGGGGACCTCCTGGAAGGGTTCCTCCAGCGGCAGCGCGCCGACCTCGGTGGTGGGGTGCAGTTCGTCCTGGAGGTCTGCCATGAGGGGGCTCCGTACGTCTGGATCGGCGTAGTGATCAGCAGTACGGCAACCGTCGCACGGGGTAGGGGAGGTCACCCGGTGGATAGGGCGTTCGGGGGTACGCGACCTGTTTTCGGGCGTACCCCCAGGGTCGTACCCCTCTAACTCCCAGGTACTACGGCGTCCCCGTCCAGCTCCTCGATCCGCGCGGACGACGGACCCCGTACCCCCTGGGTACCCCGCGCCACGTCCTCCGCCGCCCCCAGCACCCGTACCGCGTTCTGCCACGTCAGCTTCGCGAGGTCGGTGCGGGACCAGCCCCGGTCGAGGAGTTCCGTGAGGAGGTTGGGGTAGCCGGAGACGTCGCGCAGGCCCTCGGGGGTGAAGGCCGTGCCGTCGTAGTCGCCGCCGATGCCGAGGTGGTCGACGCCGGCGACCTCGCGCATGTGGTCGAGGTGGTCGGCGACCGTGGAGACCGTCGCGACGGGGCGCGGGTGCTCCTCCTCGAAGGCGTGGTGGACGGCCATCGCCTCGGGCGTGGTGGCGAGGTGGTGGAAGCCGTGCGCGCGCATGTTCTCGTCGGCCGCCGCCGTCCAGTCGACCGCCGCCTGGAGGACGAACTTGGGGACGAACGTCACCATCGCCATGCCGCCGTTCGCGGGGAGGCGTTCGAGGACGTCGTCCGGGACGTTGCGGGGGTGGTCGCAGACCGCGCGGGACGAGGAGTGCGAGAAGATCACCGGCGCGGAGGTCGTGTCGAGCGCCGCCCGCATCGTCGTGGCCGCCACGTGCGACAGGTCGACGAGCATGCCGAGCCGGTTCATCTCGCGCACGACCTCGCGGCCGAACGCCGAGAGCCCGCCGACGTTCGGTACGTCCGTCGCGGAGTCGGCCCACGCGATGTTGTCGTTGTGGGTGAGCGTCATGTAGCGCACGCCCAGCGCGTACAACCCCCGCAGCGTGCCGAGGGAGTTGGCGATGGAGTGGCCGCCCTCCGCACCCATCAGCGACGCGATACGGCCCTCCGCGCGCGCCGCCTCCATGTCGGCGGCGGTGAACGCGGCGCGCAGGGCGTCCGGGTGACGGTCGATCAACTGCCGTACGCAGTCGATCTGTTCGAGCGTCGAGGGCACCGCGTCCGGCAGATCGGACCGCACGTACACGGACCAGTACTGCGCCCCCACCCCGCCTTCGCGCAGGCGCGGCAGGTCGGTGTGCAGGTGGACGTCCTGACGTACGGCGATGTCGCGCGCGGCGAGGTCGTAGTGGACCTGTTCGCGCAGCGCCCAGGGGAGGTCGTTGTGGCCGTCGACGACGGGGAACTCGGCGAGGAGTTCCCGGACCTGGTCCCGCGTCGCGGTGCTCACTTGCCGAACCCGAAGGACCCCTTGGCGCCCTCGACCTTGGCGCGCAGCCGCTTCCCCTTCTCCGTCGCCTGGTCGTTGAGTTCCTGCTGGAACTCCCGCATCCGGCCGAGGAGTTCCTCGTCGTGCGCGGCGAGGATGCGCGCGGCGAGCAGACCGGCGTTGCGGGCGCCGCCCACGGACACGGTCGCCACCGGCACGCCGGCCGGCATCTGCACGATCGACAGCAGGGAGTCCATGCCGTCCAGGTACTTGAGAGGGACGGGTACCCCCACGACCGGCAGCGGCGTCACGGACGCCAGCATCCCCGGCAGGTGCGCCGCTCCCCCGGCCCCGGCGATGATCACCTTCAGCCCGCGCTCGGCCGCCCGCTCGCCGTACGCGATCATCTCGTGCGGCATGCGGTGCGCGGAGACGACGTCCACCTCGTAGGCGACCTCGAACTCGTCGAGCGCCTGGGCTGCGGCCTCCATGACGGGCCAGTCGGAGTCCGACCCCATGACGATGCCTACGACGGGGCCTGCGACGGGGCTCATTCGGTGATCGTGCCTCTCAGGTATCCGGCTGCGTGGTGCGCGCGTTCCAGCACGTCGTCCAGGTCGTCGCCGTAGGTGTTGACGTGGCCGACCTTGCGGCCGGGTTTCACGTCCTTGCCGTACATGTGGATCTTGAGCTGGGGGTCGCGGGCCATGCAGTGCAGGTACGCGGAGTACATGTCGGGGTAGTCGCCGCCGAGGACGTTGACCATCACCGTCCAGGGAGCGCGGGGGCGGGGGTCGCCGAGGGGGAGGTCCAGGACCGCGCGGACGTGGTTGGCGAACTGGGACGTGATCGCGCCGTCCTGGGTCCAGTGGCCGGAGTTGTGGGGGCGCATCGCGAGTTCGTTGACCAGGATCCTCGAAGACCCGTCGTCCTCGCGGGTCTGGAAGAGCTCGACGGCGAGGTGGCCGACGACGCCGAGTTCCTTCGCGATCGTCAGGGCCATCTCCTCGGCCTTGAGGGCGAGGGTCTCGTCCAGGCCGGGAGCGGGGGCGATCACCGTGTCGCAGACGCCGTCGACCTGCCGCGACTCGACCACCGGGTAGGCGACGGCCTGGCCGTGCGGGGAGCGGACGACGTTGGCGGCCAGCTCACGGACGTAATCGACCTTCTCCTCGGCGAGGACCGGGACGCCCGCGCGGAAGGGGTCCGCCGCGTCCTCGGGGCCGTCCACGACCCAGACGCCCTTGCCGTCGTACCCGCCGCGCACGGTCTTGAGGACGACGGGGAAGCCGTCGCCCTCGGCCGCGAACGCCGCCACGTCCGCCGGGTCCGTCACGATGCGGTGGCGGGGGCACGGGACGCCGATCTCCGTCAGCTTCGCGCGCATCACGCCCTTGTCCTGGGCGTGCACCAGCGCGTCCGGGCCGGGGCGGACCGGGATGCCGTCCGCCTCCAGGGCGCGGAGGTGGTCCGTGGGGACGTGTTCGTGATCGAACGTGATCACGTCGCAGCCCCGCGCGAAGGCGCGCAGCGTCTCCAGGTCGCGGTAGTCGCCGATGACGACTTCGCTCACGACCTGTGCCGCCGAGTCCTGGGGGGTGTCACTGAGGAGCTTGAACCTGATGCCCAGCGGGATGCCCGCCTCGTGCGTCATACGCGCGAGCTGGCCGCCGCCGATCATGCCGACTACCGGGAACGTCACACGTCCAGGATATCGGCCGTGCCGGGCGGGCGGACCTGGGCGCCTCTTACTGCCGGTTTCCCCGGCTCATACCCCGTGTTTCCCCATTGCTTCCCGAGCCGTTCCCAACCCGTGAGGTCGACCACAGGAAACCACCATCGAGGGTGGTTAGCATGGCTGGGTTGACGAAACCAACCCGGACGGGGGCTTGTACAAGCATGGAACACGGTTCCACGGGGCATGCCTCCGGATTGCGCCGCGTCGGCCGCGAGGTGGCGAAGTTCGGTGCGGTGGGAGGGGCCGGGCTGCTGGTCAACCTCGCCGTCTTCAACCTCGTACGGCATGTCACCGACCTCCAGGTCGTCCGGGCCAGCGTCATCGCCACGGTCGTCTCCATCGTCTTCAACTACGTCGGGTTCCGGTACTTCACCTACCGTGACCGCGACAAGAGCGGGCGGACGAAGGAGCTGACCCTCTTCCTCCTCTTCTCGGTCATCGGGATGGTCATCGAGAACGGGGTGCTCTACGTCGCGACGTACTCGTTCCACTGGGACAGCCCGTTGCAGAGCAACGTCTTCAAGTTCGTCGGCATCGGGATCGCGACGCTGTTCCGGTTCTGGTCGTACCGGACGTGGGTGTTCAAGGCGCTGCCCGCGAAGGAGGCCGTGGCCGGCGCGGAGGCGTTTCTGGAGCAGAGGTCCGCTGCGGCGGCGCGGGTGAGCGAGCGGGCGTAGGGGGCGCCTTCCATGTCGTCCGGGTACGGCTTTCACCCTTTGACCCTCGGCGTGAGGTTCGGGCTGGAGCTGGTGGCTCTGGTGTGCTTCGGGCTCTGGGCGTGGACTGTCGCGCCTCGTCCTCTGCGGTACGTCTGCGTGGTTGCCGTCCCCCTGATCGTGGCCGTGCTGTGGGGAGTCTTCGCCGTCCCGGGCGATGCGTCCCGGTCCGGGGAGACGGTGGTCGCGACACCTGGTCCGCTGCGGTTCCTGCTGGAGCTGGCGGTGTTCTTCGGCGGTGCGGCGGCGTTGTACGCGGCGGGATACCGCCGTCTCGCCGTGCTGCTCGCCGGTGTGCTGGTCGTGTACCACCTGCTGTCGTGGGACCGGGTCCTGTGGCTGGCCAGACACTGAGCCGCCGCAACACGCCCTAGCGCACCGTCGGCTCTTCCGTCTCCGCGGGCTTCTTCAGGGGCGCCGTGCGGGAGAGGAACAGGCCGAAGACCGGGGGCTGGGCCTGGAGCATCTCCAGCCGGCCGCCGTCCGCCTCCGCCAGATCGCGGGCCACCGCCAGGCCGATGCCCGTGGAGTTGCGGCCGCTGATGGCGCGCTCGAAGATGCGGGCGCCCAGGTCGGCGGGGACCCCCGGGCCCTCGTCGGTCACCTCGATCACCGACTGGTTGCCGGTCACCCGGGTACGGAGGGCCACGGTGCCGCCGCCGTGCATCAGGGAGTTCTCGATCAACGCCGCCAGCACCTGGGCCACCGCTCCCGGCGTGCCCACCGCCTGCAAGTGGCGTTTGCCCGAGCTGACGATCGCCCGGCCCGAGGAGCGGTACGCCGGGCGCCACTCCGCCAGTTGCTGCTGGATCACCTCGTCCAGGTCGAACGAGACCGCGTTGCCCGTGCGGGGGTCCCGGGAGTTCGTCAGGAGGCGTTCCACCACGTCCGTCAGGCGCTCCACCTGCGTGAGGGCCACGTTCGCCTCCTCCTTCACCGTCTCCAGGTCGTCGGTGAGGGTGATCTCCTCCAGCCGCATCGAGAGGGCCGTGAGCGGCGTACGGAGCTGGTGGGAGGCGTCGGCGGCCAGGCGGCGTTCGGCGGTGAGCATACGGCCGATACGTTCCGCCGAGGAGTCCAGGACGTCCGCGACCCGGTCCAGCTCCGGGACGCCGTACCGCTTGTGGCGGGGGCGGGGGTCGCCGGAGCCCAGGCGTTCGGCGGTCTCCGCGAGGTCCGTCAGGGGGGACGCCAGTTTGTTGGCCTGGCGTACGGCGAGGAGTACGGCGGCGATGACCGCCAGCATGGCGACGAGGCCGATGATCAGCAGCGTACGGCCGACCTCGCGGGTCACCGCCGACTTGGGCTCCTCGACCCGTACGGTCTCTCCCCGCTCGCCCGACTGCTGCGAGTGGATGACCTCGCCCTCGGGCTTCTCCCCGATCTCGATCGGCGCGCGACCGGGGATGCGGATCACGGCGTACCGGTCCTGCGTCACCTGGTCCCGCAGTATCCCGGCGTTCACGTCCTCCGACCCGAGCAGCCGGCTGTCCACGATCCCCACGAGCCGCACGGCCTCGGAGTCGACACGCTCCTGAGCGGCGTTGCTGATGGTCCGGCTCTCGACGATGACGAGGGAGACCCCGAAGACGGCGATGACGACGAGGACGACAGCGAGGGTGGACTGGATCAGACGACGACGCACAACTTCTCTCCGTACGACTAAGAAGCCGTAGTCCTCAGGTAGGGGCGGGGGGTCCCGCGACACACACCCCTACCTGAGGACTACGGCATTACGCGCGTAGCGCTCAGCTCTTCTCGAACCGGAAGCCGACACCCCGGACGGTGGCGATGTACCGGGGGTTGGCCGCGTCGTCGCCCAGCTTCTTGCGCAGCCACGAGATGTGCATGTCCAGCGTCTTCGTGGACGACCACCACGTCGTGTCCCACACCTCACGCATCAGCTGGTCACGGGTCACCACCCGCCCGGCGTCCCGCACGAGCACCCGCAGCAGGTCGAACTCCTTCGCCGTGAGCTGGAGTTCCTCGTCCCCCATCCACGCCCGGTGCGACTCGACGTCGATGCGCACACCATGCGTGGCCGGCGGCTGCGAGGGCTCGGTGGCGCCACGCCGCAGCAGCGCCCGGACCCGGGCCAGCAACTCCGCGAGACGGAACGGCTTGGTGACGTAGTCATCGGCACCCGCGTCGAGCCCCACGACCGTGTCGACCTCGTCCGCGCGGGCGGTGAGGATGAGGATCGGCACGGCGTGGCCCTCGGAGCGCAGCCGGCGGGCGACTTCGAGGCCGTCCATGCCGGGGAGTCCGAGGTCGAGCACGACCAGGTCGATGCCGCCCTGCATCCCGGCGTCGAGCGCGGTCGGTCCGTCCTCGCGCACCTCGACCTCGTACCCTTCCCGGCGCAGGGCGCGGGCCAGAGGTTCCGAGATGGACGCGTCGTCCTCGGCTAGCAGTACACGGGTCATGAAGCTGATGGTAGTCCGCACGGGAGGTGGCCAGGGGTGTGATCGCCCTGTCTGTTTCTTACCAAGGGGCAAGACGGGGCATCACGGGCGCGCGAGTCTGGTCCAGACCTTGTGATCCATGCCTCAAACACTTCCATTTCGCCCCCTACTCCGTCGTAAGGTGGCCAAACGCCTGTTGCACTGCGGGGACCTTCGGCGAGAAGCCGGGGGTCCTTTTTCGTGCGTACCGGTGTAAGCGACCTGTAAACAGCAGCAAGGATCCATCATGGCGTCCAGCCTGACGAAGGACTCGGTACGTCCGGGCACCCCCGGCTCCACCGGTACCTTCTTCGGCCACCCGCGCGGCTTGGCCACTCTGTTCCTGACGGAGATGTGGGAGAGGTTCTCGTACTACGGCATGCGGGCTCTGCTGCCGCTGTACCTGGTGGCACCGGGCGGTATGCACCTGAGCGCCGGTACGGCGACGGCGATCTACTCCGTGTATGTCTCGCTGGTGTACCTCCTCGCGCTGCCCGGCGGCTGGTTCGCGGACCGCGTGCTCGGGCCGCGCCGGACCGTCGCCACCGCCGGTGTGATCATCATGGCCGGTCACCTGTGCCTCGCGGTCCCGTCCTCCGCCAGCTTCTACGGCGGTCTCGGCCTCGTCGCGCTCGGCTCCGGCCTGCTGAAGGCCAACATCTCGACGATGGTCGGCCACCTCTACGACGGCCCGGACGACCCGCGCCGCGACGGCGGCTTCACGATCTTCTACATCGGCATCAACCTGGGCGCGTTCGCCGCACCGCTGGTGATCGGCACCATCGGCGAGAACGTGAACTGGCACTTCGGCTTCGCGCTCGCCGCCGTCGGCATGGCGCTGGGCCTCGGCCAGTTCCTGCTGGGTACGCGCCACCTGAGCGAGCGCAGCGACGCCGTACCGACCCCGCTGTCCGCCGCCGAGCGGACGGCCACCCTGCGCAAGGGCCTGACCTGGCTCGCGATCGCCGCCGTCTTCTACGGCGTCGTCGGCTTCAGCGGCCACTACACGCTGAACTGGGCGCTGATCCCGCTGACGGTCGTCGGTCTCGTCGTCCCGATCCTGGTGATCGGGCGGATCAAGCGGGACAAGGACCTCGACGCGACCGAGCAGTCGAAGATGTCCGCCTACATCTGGTTCTTCATCGCCGCCGCCGTGTTCTGGATGATCTACGACCAGGGCGGGTCGACGCTGTCGATCTTCGCGGAGGGCAAGGCCGACAACACGGTCTTCGGCTGGGAGTTCCCGGTCTCCTGGTACCAGTCGGTCAACCCGGTCATGATCATGGCGCTCGCGCCGGTCTTCGCGTGGCTGTGGCTGTGGCTGAACCGGCGCGGTCAGGAGCCGAGCACGATCGTGAAGTTCGCGGCCGGTCTCGTGCTGGTCGGCGCCTCGTTCTTCCTGTTCCTCGCGCCGCTGTCGATCGCCGAGGGCGGGCACAAGGCCGCCGCGCTGTGGATCGCCGGGATCTACTTCGTGCAGACGCTGGGCGAGCTGACTCTCTCCCCGGTCGGCCTCTCCGTCACGACGAAGATGGCACCGGCCAAGTACGCGTCCCAGATGATGGGCGTCTGGTTCCTCGCGGTGACGGCCGGCGACTCCGTGACGGCGCTGCTGTCCAACCCCGCCGTCGGTGGGGTCGACCTGGACAGGATGGGCTTCGTCGCCCTCGAAGCCGTCCTCGCGGTGATCGCGGGCGGCGCCGTCTGGATGTACCGCAAGCGCGTCAACTCCCTGATGGGCGACGTCCGCTGAGGTTGCCGTGCGGTGCGGGAGGGCCGTCCCCGAGGGGGCGGCCCTTCTCCGTGTCTACGGTGTCTACGGCGTCTACGGCGTCTACGGCGTCTACGGCGTCTACGGTGCCTATCGGGTCTTCCGCTTCGGCAGGAACGTGAACACGGCCCCGCCCAGCAGGACCGCCGTCCCGGCCACCAGCCCCAGCGCCTTCAGCGCGCCGTGGTCCTCGGAACCCGTGTTCGCGAGGCCGCCGGTGCTGCTGGAACCGCCGCTCGTGGAGGAGCCCCCGGAGGCGCCGCCTTCCTGCTTCTCGGTCGTCAGCGTCAGGGAGACCAGGCTCCGGTCCGGCGTGCACGTCGTCTTCGTGCCGAGCGCCTCGATGAGCAACACCCCTGGCGCCAGGGTCGATTCACCGGTCGCGCCGGGTTTGTAGGTGCCCTTCAGATCGGGGATCTGGATGGGGTCGCCGGTCTTGATCGCGCCGGAGTTGAGGGCCCCTTCGACGTGGACCGTCCCCGTGTCCGCGCCGCCGAGCTTGACCTCCATGGACGGTTTGACCGAACCGGCCGGAATGTCGGCGGGCGAGTTCATCACCGATTTCTTGAACTGGACGGAGAGGTCGTAACTCCCGCCGTTCTTCTTGGCGTTGATCTGGACGGGCGAGGTCGCCTTCTTCTCGCCGAGGGGTGACTGGCAGGTGTAGGGGACCTCGACGACCTTGCCGGTGAAGTCGGTGGGTTCGGGGGAGGACGTGACGGACGGGGACGGCGTCGAGGTAGCGGTCGGCGTCGACGTCGAGGTGGGCGTCGAAGTCCCGGTGGCCGTAGGCGTGTTGCTCGCGCCCGTCACCGTGATCGTCGCGGCCGGCGACACCGTCTGCGTCGGCGTGCAATCCGTGTTCGTCCCCATCGCGTTGACGACGTACGCGTCCGGCGTCAGCTTCACCTCCCCCGGCGCCGTCAGCTTGACCGTCCCCTTCATGTCGGCGAGGACCATCGCCCCGCCCTTGGGGATCGCCGGGTTCTCGCGCGGCCCGGTCATCGCCACGTCCCCGCTCTGCGCCCCGGACGCCTTCAACGTGCCCGACGGCTGTACGGAGTTGGCGGGCAGGTCGATGATGTCCGGGTTCTTCGACGCGGCCTGCGTGAACTTCCAGACGACGTCCACGGTGTCCCCGACCTTCGCCGTGGCCGGCGCGGTGATCCGCACCTTGGTGGTCCCGTCGACGGGCGGTATCCCGGCCGGGGGGACGCAGTGGGTGGTGTACGACACCTCGGCGGCCATGGCGGGCACGGCCGCGAGCCCGAGCAGCGCGCTCGTCCCGACCGCGACCACTGCGACGGCCGCTCTCCTGGTGGCTCTCACGTCATGCCCTTCCTGCTGGAGGTCGTTCGGTCGTCGTGCGGTGCGGAGAGGCGGCCCTGGGTGTCCGGGGAGAACCATGGCAGGGTCGGGCTCGTGGCGTCCGCGTTCGGCGGCGGCTCCGGCCTGCGGATACGTCCGCGCAGTCGTCGTACGCCGCCCCGCTTGCGGTGTTGACGGGGGCGGACCTTGTCGACGATCGCCATGCCGATGCGGAACAGCGCCGAGGGGACCACGATCGCCGCGAGCGCCCAGAAGAGGACGACGCCCCAGGGGCGGCCCACGTCCCAGGGCCGGTCGGCGAGGACCTTGCCGCCGTATCTCAGGGAGACCGTGTAGTCGCCGTGCGCCCCGCTGCTCAGCTCGAACGGCAGCTCCAGGCGCGCCTTCTGGCCGGGCGCGAGGGTGCCGTCCCACTGGTGGTCGTCCCACTCGGGTGCGAACACGCCGTGTGCGGTGCCGACTTGGAAGACGGGGTTGCGGACGGGCGTCGTCCCGGCGTTCCCGACCGTCACGACCAGCTTGCGGGCGGGGGGTGCCCCGAACCAGGTCAACAGGCCGCTGGAACCCTTGAGTCGAGGGTCCGTCAGGACACGCAGCGCGCCGGTCGGCGACTCCTGGGGCAGCGGCTTCTCCTCGTGCCCCGCGACCTTCAGTACGGCGTCGGCCTGCGCCTTCCGGCCCGTGGCCGTCGCGACGTGGACGACGCACGGGCACGGCACCGGCGGCCCCACGACCGGGAGCCCCCGGCTGAACCTGCCCCGCGCGTCGGTCGTCACGGCCCGGCCGTCCGCGTTGGCACAGGAGTTGGTGCCGCCGAGCACGCCCCTTGAGGGGCTGGCCTGGCCGCACAGCAACAGCGTGAGCAGCGTGTCCGCCGGCCAGCCCGCGCCGCTGACGGTGACCGAACTCCCCTTGCCCGCCACTGATGTGCCGAGCTGGACCGTCGGTCCCGACGCCGCTTGCGCCGTCCCCGGCACGGTCAGGCACAGCGCGAGGGCGGCGAGCAGCGCGGCGCCTCTTCTGACCAGCACGGCCCTAACGAGCACGGCGCGTCAGCCACAGAGCACCGGCGGCGCCGGTCAGCAGGATCGTCCCGCCGAGCGTGCCGAGCGCGACGAAGGAGTCCTCGGGGCCGGTCTGCGGGAGCTGTGGCGCCGGGGTGTCCGGCGAGGACCCCGCCGTCACGTCCAACGTCAGTGACGCGCCGGGTGAGTTGGTCGGCGTACACGTCGTCGTCGTACCGAGCGCGACGATCGTCAGCACACCGGCGGTGAACGTGACCTTCCCGGACGCCTTCGGTGTGTACGTACCGCTCAAGTCGCTGATCTTTATCGGGGTGTTGGCCGGAATCGCGGCCTGGTTCGCGGACCCGGTGACGGTGAGGGTCCCGCTGTCCGCGCCGCCCAGCTCGACGGTGGCCCTCGGCTTCATCGCCCCGGCGCCCAGCTCGACCGGGCTCGACGAGACCCCCTTCTGCCACGACATGGTGATGCGGTAACCGCTCCCGCTCTTCACCCCTTTGATGTCGATCGGCGAGAGGGCGCTCTTGTCCCCGATCGGCGTCTTGCAGGCGTAGTTGACGTCGACGACGGCGGCCGAGGCACCTGGCGCGACCCCCACCACCCCCACCCCGGCAAGAACCGCGCCCGCCGCGAGCACGCCACTCCGCTTCCGCATGGCCACGATTCCTCACCCCTGACGCCTCATCAGATTCGGTGCGCCAAGGTACGCCGGGCGGCTTGAGGAGGGAAGGGAAACAGCGGCGCGGAGTGTGCGGGGCCGGGGCGGCCGTCAAGTCGTCGCGGGGTGGCCAGGACGCCCAGGCGGGTTCCGTGTCAGGCGGGTGCCCCCAGTTCCGCCCACACCGTCTTGCCCGCCACCCCCTGCGCCCGTACGACCCCCCAGTCCAGGCACAGCCTCTGCACGATGAACATCCCGTGCCCCCCGGGCCGCCCCGCGCGGTGCGGCGTGCGCGGTGACGGCTGGCCCGCCCCCCGGTCCACGACCTCGACCCGGATGACCTTGTTGTCGCAGGAGATGCGGATCTCCTCGGGGCCCCCGGCGTGCAGGCACGCGTTCGTGACCAGTTCGGAGACGACGAGGAGCACGTCCTCGGCGGCGGCGCGGCGGTCCGCGCCGGACGCCGGGAGCCAGCCCCACGCGTACAGCGCCTGCCGGGCGAAGTCCCGGGCGAGCGGTACGACGCCGCTCGCGCCGTCGAGACGCAACCGCCGGACACCCTCGCCGGACGGCTCACCACCGGACGGCACAGACGCAGGGGGCCGGGTCGTGCTCATCAGCGCTTCACCTCACCAGGTTGACCGGTTCCAAAGGCACCAGGTCATTCTCAGGGCCGACGGCGCCCGCTCCCGCGCGGGTTCGTACACACGTGCCGCCGACATGTTCACGAAGTCTCCTGCCCGGCGCGGCGTACGGAACACACTCCGGCGGGCGGGCAGTCTCAGCCGTCGGCGTCCTGGCCCGGCAGCGCGTCGGCGACCGTGGCGTGAACGGTGAAGACGGCCTCCGCGCCGGTGATCTCGAAGACCCGGGCGACGGCCGGCCGCATCCCGGCGAGGTGGACGCCACCACCGGCGGCCTCCGCCTTGAGACGGGCGCCGAGCAGCACGTTCAGTCCGGTGGAGTCGCAGAACTCCAGCCGTGAGCAGTCGATGACGAGACGGCTGAAACCCTTCGCCAGACACGCGTCCAGAGGTTCGCGCAGCAGCTCCGCGGTGTGGTGATCGAGCTCACCCGCGGGGGTGACGACCGCGCTGGAGCCCTCTTCCCGCACCTCCACCAGCAGCCGGCCCGACTGTGCGCTGCCGACCGTCCCGTGGTCCATGCCGTCATCTCTCCCGAGGTCGTAGCCGTGTACCGATGCTCCCGAACACTACGCCTTGTACACCATCTCTCGACACTCGAACAACCACACCAAGCTTGACAAAACGGGCATATCATGGTTGCGGTCGGGCCGGGGAAGCAGGTAGGGCTAGTAGCAGCCCCGTTTCCCGGGGGAAAGACCGGACGGCTTCGGAGGCGCCGCACACCGCAGTCCACATGTACTGGCTCCGGCAGCCATTCGCCACACCTGCCGAGAACGATGGAGGACGACATGTCACCCCGGCTCGACGTATCCCGGCCCCCGACGGCGGCGTCGACACCCCCACCGGAACAGCTTGATCCCCACGACCTCGATCCCCTCGCGGATCTTCCGGACATCCCCCCGTACGACGAGATCGGCGCGGTCGACGCCCGCGCGCTGTCCAAGACGCTCTTCGCCCGCCTCGAAGCCCTCGAAGAGGGCACCCACGAGTACGCGTACGTCCGCAACACCCTCGTCGAGCTCAACCTCGCGCTCGTCAAGTTCGCCGCCTCGCGCTTCCGCTCCCGCAGCGAGCCGATGGAGGACATCGTCCAGGTCGGCACGATCGGGCTGATCAAGGCCATCGACCGGTTCGAGCTGAGCAGAGGCGTCGAGTTCCCCACCTTCGCCATGCCGACCATCGTCGGTGAGATCAAGCGGTTCTTCCGGGACACGTCCTGGTCCGTGCGCGTGCCGCGCCGGCTCCAGGAGCTGCGGCTCGAACTCGCCAAGGCGGGCGACGAGCTGTCCCAGCGGCTCGACCGCTCCCCCACCGTCGCGGAGCTGGCCGAGCGGCTCGGCATCTCCGCCGACGAGGTGGTCGAGGGGATGGCCGCGTCCAACGCGTACACCGCCTCCTCCCTCGACGCGCAGCCCGACGAGGAGGAGACGGAAGGCGCGCTGGCCGACCGGATCGGGTACGAGGACCACGGGCTCGAAGGGATCGAGTACGTCGAGTCGTTGAAGCCCCTCATCGCCGGACTCCAGCCCAGGGAACGGCGGATCCTGTCGCTGCGGTTCGTCGCCGGGCTCACGCAGTCGGAGATCGGGGAGGAGCTGGGGATCTCGCAGATGCATGTGTCGCGGTTGCTGGCGCGGACGCTGGTGCGGCTCAGGAAGGGTCTGACCGTGGAGGAGTGACTCCGGTCAGACCTCTTGTGTCCCCTTCCGCCACACCCCCCTCACCAACGGCACTCCCGGCCGGTAGGCCAGGTGCACGTGGCTCGGGGCGTCCAGGAGGACCAGGTCCGCCTGGGCGCCCGGAGTTACGCGGCCCACATCCGTACGCCGCAGCGCCGCCGCCCCTCCCGCCGTCGCCGACCACACCGCCTCGTCCGGGGTCATCCCCATGTCCCGTACCGCCAGCGCGATGCAGAACGGGACCGAGGACGTGAAGGACGAACCCGGGTTGCAGTCGGTCGAGAGGGCGACCGTGGCCCCCGCGGCCAACAGGCGCCGTGCGTCCGGCCATTCGGCTCGGGTCGAGAACTCCGCGCCCGGCAGGAGGGTGGCCACCGTGTCGCTGTTGGCCAGCGCGTCCACGTCCTCGTCCGTGAGGTGCGTGCAGTGGTCCGCGCTCGCCGCGTCCAGTTCCACGGCGAGCTGGACGCCCGGTCCGTACGTGAGCTGGTTCGCGTGGACGCGGGGGTGGAGGCCCTTTTCCCTGCCCGCGTTGAGGATCGCCCGTGCCTGGTCGCCGTCGAACGCGCCCTTCTCGCAGAAGACGTCGACCCAACGGGCGTGCGGGGCGCAGGCGTCGAGCATCTCGCCGGTGACGAGAGCCACGTACGCGGCGGGGTCGTCGGCGTGGTCGGGGGAGACGATGTGCGCGCCGAGGTACGTGACCTCGTCCGTGTGGCGTGCGGCGATGCGGAGCGCGCGGGACTCGTCCTCGACCGTCAGGCCGTAGCCGGACTTGGTCTCCATCGTGGTCGTGCCCTGGCGCAGGGCTTCCGCGAGGTAGCCCGTGAGGTTCGCTTCGAGGGCCTCGTCGGTGGCCGCGCGGGTCGCCGCCACCGTCGTACGGATGCCCCCGGCCGTGTACGGGCGGCCTGACATGCGCGCGTTGAACTCGGCCGTGCGGTCGCCCGCGAAGACGAGGTGGGAGTGGGAGTCGACGAAGCCGGGGAGGAGGGCCCGGCCACCGGCGTCGACCCGATTGTCAGTGGCGGGTGCTTTGCTGGATTCACCGGTCCAGACGACACGGTCGCCGTCGATGACGACGGCCGCGTCGTGGATCAGTCCGAGGGGGGTGTTGTCGCCCAGGGAGGGGTCGTTGGTGACGAGAGTGCCGATGTTCGTGATGACGGTCGTCGTACCGGTCGTGCTGTTCGCCTGGTTCGGCCCGATGGGGCTGCTGGGTGTGGTGGGGGCGTTCATGGCGTCCTCGTGGGTTGCGAAGGTCAGGAGCGCAGGTCGGCGACGGCCGCCGCGAGGGCTCGCGGGACGTCCGGTACGGCGGTGTGGGCCCCGTCCCGTACGACGTGCCGGCCGCCCACGACCGTATGGCGGACATCTGCCGCCGACGCGGCGAATACGGCCGTCTCCGCGCCCAGTCGCGGCAGCGGGCCCGCGGTTCTGACGGAGTCGAGGGCGACCGTCGTGAAGTCGGCCAGGGAGCCGGGGGCGAGGGTGCCGGCGTCGTCCCAGCCGAGCGCGGCGTGGCCGTCCACCGAGGCCGCCCGCAGGAGGGCCGCCGCCGTCCAGTGGCCCCGGGTGCGGCTGCGCAGGCGCTCGTTCAGCTCCATCGCGCGGGCCTCCTCGAAGAGGTCGATCACGGCGTGGCTGTCGGAGCCGAGACAGAGCGGGGAGCCGGCCTGCTGGAGGGCCACGGCGGGTCCGATGCCGTCGGCCAGGTCGCGTTCCGTCGTCGGGCACATGCAGGTGCCGGTGCCCGAGCCGCCGATCAGGGCGATGTCCCCGTCCGTGAGGTGGGTGTTGTGGACGCCGGTGGTGCGGGGGCCGAGGACGCCGTGGTCGGCGAGGAGTCCGGTCGGTGTGCGGCCGTGGGCGGCCTGGCAGGCGTCGTTCTCGGCGGTCTGCTCGGAGAGGTGGATGTGGAGGGGGGCGCGGCGCTCCGAGGCCCAGGCCGCGACGGTCGCGAGCTGGTCCGCCGGGACCGCCCGTACGGAGTGGATCGCCGCGCCGATCCGTGCGTGATCTCGTTCCTTGAGTTCTGAACAGCGTGCCGCCCAGCTCTCCGCGTCGCCGTCGGAGAAGCGGCGCTGGTGCCGGTTCGGTGCCTGGCCGAACCCCGCCGACAGGTAGCAGGCGTCGAGCAGCGTGATCCTGATCCCGGCGTCCGCCGCCGCCTGGATCAGGGCCTCGCCCATCGCGTTGCGGTCGGCGTAGGGGGTGCCGTCCGGGGTGTGGTGGACGTAGTGGAACTCGCCGACCGTCGTGATCCCGGCGAGCGCCATCTCCGCGTACACCGCGCGGGCCAGCGCGTGGTACTTCTCCGGGGTGAGCCGGTCCGCGACGCCGTACATCACCTCGCGCCAGGTCCAGAACGTCCCGGACCCGACCTGGACCGTGCCGCGCAGGGCCCGGTGGAAGGCGTGGCTGTGCGCGTTCGCCAGGCCGGGCAGGGTCAGGCCGCGCAGGACCTCCGCGCCCGGGGGCGGGGTCCCGACGCCCTTGTGTACGGCCGTGATCCTGCCGTCGGTGACCTCCAGGGCCACGCCCGGTTCCACCGCCGGGTCCAGCCAGGCGTGCTCCAGCCAGAACGTCGTCATGCGCGGGCCAGCCCTTCCAGTACGTCGGCGAGCGCCTTCACCCCGGCCACGCAGTCGTCCTCCGTCGCGGACTCCGCCGGGGAGTGCGAGACGCCGGTGGGGTTGCGCACGAACAGCATGGCGGTCGGGATGCGTCCCGACAGGATGCCGGCGTCGTGTCCCGCGCCGGTGCCGAGGACGGGGACGGTGAGGCCGGTGTCCTTGCCGAGGAGTCGGGCCAGTTCGTCGCGCAGGGCGTGGTCGAACTCCACGACCGGCGTGAACGACTCGCGGACGACGTCCAGTTCGACGCCGTGCTCCTGCGCGTAGGTCTGCGCGGCCTTCTCGATGCCGGTGACCACGGTGTCGAGGGCCTCCTGTCCGGCGGCGCGGGAGTCCAGCCAGCCGCGTACGAGGGAGGGGATCGCGTTGACGCCGTTCGGCTCGACGGAGATCTTGCCGAAGGTGGCGACGGCTCCGGCGAGTTGCGCTTCGCGCCGGGCGGCGAGCACGGTCTCCGCGTACGACAGCATCGGGTCGCGCCGGTCCACGAGGCGGGTGGTTCCGGCGTGGTTGGCCTCGCCCCGGAAGTCGAACCGCCAACGTCCGTGCGGCCAGATGGCGCTGGCGATCCCGACCTGGTCGCCGGAGAGGTCCAGCGCCCTGCCCTGCTCGACGTGCAGTTCGACGAAGGCGCCGATCCGGTCGAGGCGCTCGTTGTCGGCGCCGATGCCGTCGGGGTCGTACCCGGCGGCTTCCATGGCCTTCGGGAGGCTGATCCCGTCGCCGTCGGCGAGCTGGTGGGCCTGCGCGCGGGTCAGCTTCCCCGAGGTGAGCCGGGACCCGACGCAGGCGAGCCCGAACCGGGCGCCCTCCTCGTCCCCGAAGTTGACGATGCCGAGGGGCTTGGCGAACCGGACGCCCCGCGCGCGGAGTTCATCGAGCGCGGCGAAGGAGGACACGACTCCGAGGGGGCCGTCGAAGGCGCCCCCGTCGGGGACGGAGTCGAGGTGGGACCCGGTGACGACGGCGTCCCCGGCGGCGGGGTCCCCGAGCCAGGCCCACTGGTTCCCGTTCCGGTCGACCTCGTACGCCAGTCCCCGCAGCTCGGCCTGCTCCTGGAACCAGGCCCGGCAGTCGGCGTCGGCGGGGCTCCAGGCGAACCGCCGGTAGCCGCGGGAGTCGGGGTGGCGGCCGATGGGGTGGAGCTGGCGCCACATCTCCTGGAAGGAGGGGGGAGCCACGGACAGCGTCGCGGCCCCCACCGGAGCGTTCCCGTCGCTCACGCGTCCCCGCCCTCGCGCATCGGGATGCGGACGCCGCGTTCGTCCGCCACCGTCTCGGCGATGTCGTAGCCCGCGTCCACGTGGCGGATGACGCCCATGCCGGGGTCGTTCGTCAGGACGCGGCGGATCTTCTCGCCCGCCAGCTTCGTGCCGTCGGCCACGCTGACCTGGCCCGCGTGGATCGAGCGGCCCATGCCGACGCCGCCGCCGTGGTGGATCGACACCCACGACGCCCCGGACGCGACGTTCACCATCGCGTTGAGCAGCGGCCAGTCGGCGATCGCGTCGGAGCCGTCGAGCATGGCCTCGGTCTCGCGGTACGGGGAGGCCACCGAGCCGGCGTCCAGGTGGTCGCGGCCGATCGCCAGCGGCGCCGCCAGCTCGCCGCTCGCGACCATGTCGTTGAAGCGCTCGCCCGCCTTGTCGCGCTCGCCGTAGCCGAGCCAGCAGATGCGGGCGGGGAGGCCCTGGAAGTGGACGCGTTCGCCGGCGAGCTTGATCCAGCGGGCGAGGGACTCGTTCTCGGGGAACAGCTCCAGGATCGCCTTGTCCGTCTTCGCGATGTCGGACGCCTCGCCGGAGAGCGCGGCCCAGCGGAAGGGGCCCTTGCCCTCGCTGAAGAGGGGGCGGATGTACGCGGGGACGAACCCGGGGAAGGCGAACGCGCGGTCGTATCCGGCGAGTTGGGCCTCACCGCGGATGGAGTTGCCGTAGTCGAAGACCTCGGCGCCGGCGTCCATGAAGCCGACCATGGCCTCGACGTGGCGGGCCATGGACTCGCGGGACCGGGTGGTGAACCCGGCCGGGTCCTTCGCCGCCGCGTCGGCCATGTCGGCGAAGTCGACGCCGACCGGCAGGTAGGAGAGCGGGTCGTGCGCCGAGGTCTGGTCGGTCACGATGTCGATGGGGGCGCCCTCGGCGAGCATCTGCGGGAGCAGCTCGGCGGCGTTGCCGAGCAGGCCGATGGACAGCGGCTTGCGCTGGTCACGGGCCTCGGTGGCGAGCTGGAGCGCGTGCGCGAGGCTGTCGGCCCTGACGTCCAGGTAGCGGTGCTCGATACGGCGCTCGATGGCACGCGGGTCGCAGTCGATACAGATCGCGACACCGTCGTTCATGGTGACGGCGAGGGGCTGGGCGCCGCCCATCCCGCCGAGCCCGGCGGTGAGCGTGATCGTCCCGGCGAGGGTGCCGCCGAACTTCTTGGCGGCGACGGCGGCGAACGTCTCGTACGTGCCCTGGAGGATGCCCTGGGTGCCGATGTAGATCCAGGACCCGGCGGTCATCTGGCCGTACATGGTCAGCCCGAGCGCCTCCAGGCGCCGGAACTCCTCCCAGTTCGCCCAGTCGCCGACGAGGTTGGAGTTGGCGATGAGGACGCGCGGCGCCCACTCGTGCGTCTGCATGACGCCGACGGGGCGCCCGGACTGGACGAGCATGGTCTCGTCCTGCTTGAGGGTCCGCAGCGTACGGACCATCGCGTCGAAGGAGCGCCAGTCGCGCGCGGCCTTGCCGGTGCCGCCGTAGACGACGAGCTTGTCGGGGTGCTCGGCGACCTCGGGGTCGAGGTTGTTCTGGAGCATCCGCAGGGCGGCTTCCTGCTGCCATCCCAGGGTGTTCAGTCCGGTTCCGCGGGGGGCTCGAACGGGCCGGGGTCCTGACATGGGCTGCCTCCTGGGGCACGTCGTCGATATTCCGGTTCTATTCACATAGTCGCCAGCTGAATAGAACTAGTCAATAGGGCGGGGAACCGACACGCCCGCCGTACGGGTGTTTGGCTGAAAGGAGGGGCACACCCACGCACGAGCCGGGGCATGCTCCGGCCGACGGCGACGACACGGCAGTACCGGTACCGGACCACCTCGACGGGGGCTGAAGTGCGGCAGGCGGCAGACGGGCAAGCGGTGGACGACGGACGAGCGGTACGCCGGGACGACGCGGTCCGCGCGGCGGTGGAACAGGGCCTGCTGGGCCCGGACGCCCCGGTCGTGGGCCTCCTGGACGTCACCGGCATCAAGGAGTCGGCGGCGGAGCTGACGGCCGCGTTCGACGCCGTCGTCCCCCCGGGCACCCCGGTCCTGCACGCCTTCGCCGTCAAGGCCACCCCTCTGGTACCGGTACTGCGCCTGCTGCGCGAGGCCGGGATCGGCGCCGAGGTCGCGAGCCCCGGTGAGCTGGCCCTCGCGCGCGCCGCGGGATTCGGCGCGCGCTCGACCGTACTCGACTCCCCGGCGAAGACCCCGGCGGAGCTGCGCGAGGCGCTGGCCCTGGGGATCGCGGTGAACGCGGACAACCCGCAGGAGCTGGCCCGGATCGACGCCCTCCGGCGCGAGGCGCCGAGCACCTCCCCCCTCGGTCTGCGGGTGAACCCGCAGGTCGGCGGCGGCACCATCGAGTCGACCTCGACGGCCACCCCCACCTCGAAGTTCGGTGTCGCGCTGAGGGACGAGGGCGCGCGGGAGTGGGTGATCGGGGTGTACGCGCAGCGCCCGTGGCTGACCCGCCTGCACGCGCACACCGGCTCGCAGGGCGTGCCGCTGACGCTGATGGCGCGCGGCGTGGCGGAGACGTACGCACTGGCCGAGGAGATCAACCGGCGGATCGGCCGCCGCCAGATCGACACCGTGGACATCGGCGGCGGCCTGCCGGTGAACTACGGCTCGGAGGACACCACGCCGACGTACGCGCAGTACGCCCGCCTCCTGAAAGAAGCGGTCCCAGGACTGCTCGACGGCCGGTACGGGCTGGTCACCGAGTTCGGCCGCTCGCTGCTGGCCGAGCAGGGCACGGTGGTGGCGCGCGTGGAGTACGCGAAGAGCGCGGGCGGCCGGCGCATCGCGGTGACGCACGCGGGCGTCCAGGTGGCGACCCGGACCGTGTACATGCCGGGCTCGTGGCCGCTCAGGATCGCCGCGTACGACGCGAAGGGCCGCGCCAAGAGCGGCCCCGAGGCCGTGCAGGACGTCGCCGGTCCGGCGTGCTTCTCGGGTGACCTGCTGGCGCGCGGGCGTTCGCTCCCGCTGCTCGAACAGGGCGACTACGCGGCGGCGCTGGACACGGGCGCGTACTACTTCGCCCACCACTACGCGTACAACTCCCTTCCCCGGCCCGCCATCTACGGGTACGCGCCCGGCGCGGACGGCCGTACCGGGTTCGCGCTCGTCCGTGCGGCCCAGACGACGGCGGAGATCCTCGCCGAGGCCGGAGGGGCGTACGGCGACGCGCTCACCACCCTGGGCGCGCCCGAGCGCCCTTGACGCACGCCTGCGACCTGGGTGTTCGATAAGCCCGAAAAGCAGGCAAACTCACCCACTCTAGCTTGCCGTTGGCATTTTCCAAGGGGAAATGCCAAACACCTCACTCGTCGCACACACGGTCTGTAGCGTCTCTCTCACTCAGCCGTAACCGAGGCGGGAGGGGAACCGCGGTGCCCGGAATCGACGAGTGTCTGCTGGAGGCCATGCGCCTGCCCGGAGCCCGGGGCGCGGCCCTGGTCGACTGGACCAGCGGGCTCGCGCTGGGGTCCGTCGGGGAGTTCCCCGGCGGGGACGCGGAGGCGGCGGCGACGGAGGCTGCGGAGGTGGCCCGACTGACCGTCGAACAACGGGCGTTCGCGCCGGAGACGCCGGAGACGCCGGACGCCGGTGCTGGTGCTGGTGCTGGTGCTGGTGACGATCCCTCGGTCGAGGACCTCATCATCAGCAACCGCGACAGCTACCACCTGCTCCGGTTCGTCCGCACCGACTTCGACAGCAGCGTCTTCCTGCACGTGTGGCTCGGCCGCCGCGACGGCAACCTCGCGCTCGCGCGCATCCGGCTCGAAGAGATGGCCGGGAAGCTGGTGCTGGGGTGATGGCCGTCATGACAGCGCTCCCCGTCCGCGAGCACGTCACCGGCGAGGTGGCCCCGCTCCTCGCCCGGCTCGCGGCCGAGGAGGCGAGCGGGGTGCTGATGCGGGACAGCGGCGCGCTGCACCTGGTCCGGGGGCGGGTGGTGTACGGCGAGAGCGTGGCGGCGCCGGGCCCCGAAGCCCTCATGGGCACCCGCGAGAGCCTCCAACTCCTCGTCCGGGAGGGGCGGTTACCGCACGGCGCCGGTGAACTCTGCCTGCTGGGGGCGCTCTTCGACGCCGCGTACTTCACCCTGACGCCGGGTGACGCCCCCGCCCGTTTCCGGTACGACGACACCGGGTACGACCCCGGCCCCGTACAGCCCGTCGACGCCGGGCTCCTGGAGCGCGAGACGCGCCGGCGCCGGGCCCTGCTCGACCGGCTCTGGCCGGACGCCCGCACGGACGACGCGCCCTTGCGCCTCGTCGACTCCCACCCTCCGCCGCGCTGGCTCCCCGCGCGCAGGCGGGCCGTCCTCGCCGAGGTCGACGGGGAACGCACGGCCACCGGGATCGCGCACCGGCTCGGGCGGCGGGCCTTTCCCACGCTGCTCGACGTACGGCGGCTCGCGGCGGCGGGGTTGGTGACGGTGCAGCCGCTGCCGGTTCCGACAGCGGTGTCGGTCAGGGAAGTTCCGGCCGACGATCCCCAACTCACCCTGCTGAAAAGGCTCAGAGATGCGCTGGAGGCCCTTTGAGCGGCAGCGACCGCAGCCCGAGAGGAGAGATCTGATGGGTGTTCACGAGGCCGAGATACTCGACGAGTTGAGACGGCTGCGGGCCTCCGTGCCCCAGCTCACCGGCGCGCTCACGGCCAGCGTCGACGGGCTGGTGCTCGCCGCGGACACGCCCGGGGTCGAGCCGGAGGGCGTCGCCGCGCTCACCGCCGCCGCGCTCGGCGTCGCCGTACGCCTCGCGGACGAGACCGGGCAGGGGGAGTTGCGCGAGCTGCTCGTGCGGGGGGTGTACGGGTACGTCGCCACGTACGCCGCCGGCGAGGCCGCCGTGCTGACGCTGCTCGCCCAGGACCGGGTGAACGTCGGCCGGTTGCACCTCGAAGGGCGGCGGACCGGGGCTCGGATCGGGGAGTTGGTGGACTCGGCGGCCGGGGAGAACGCCGCCGCGAAGCAAGCCGCGAAGACGAGTGCCGTGAAGAGATCAGGGGCCTCCACCAGTGCCGCGAAAAAGACCGGGGCGGCCGAGAGCACGCCCCTCCCCAAGCTCCCCCCACTCCCCCCACTGCCCGCCCGACCGGCGCGCACCCCCACCGACAACACGCGTGCCACCACCGAGAGTTGAAAGGAACCCAACGACCATGGCCAACACCGAGACCGCCCTCAAGGAAGCCCTCGCGTCCATCGAGGGGGCCACCGCCATCGCCCTCGTCGACTACACGAGCGGCATGGCCCTCGGCACGCTCGGCGGCAGCAAGAGCTTCGACCTCAACGTCGCCGCTGCCGGCAACACGGACGTCGTCCGCGCGAAGATGCGGACGATGGAGCACCTCGGCCTCAAGGCGCAGATCGAGGACATCCTCATCACCCTCTCCGACCAGTACCACCTCCTGCGCCTCCTCAGCGGACGCGGCGGCAACGGGCTGTTCCTGTACCTCGTCCTGGACGCGAAGCGGTCCAACCTGGCGATGGCGCGGCACCAGTTGAAGCGGATCGAGGAGGATCTGGAGGTCTGAGGGGGCTCGCCTCAGGCTCCGACCGTGGTGCGGCGGCGCGCTCCTCCGGGGGCCGCGTCGCCCGCCGCGATGCCGGTGCCGCGGTATCCCTTCACCGCCCTGCCCGCCGGGGCGCCGCCGTATCGGCCCAGCCAGTCCACCCGTACCCAGAGGAGTTCGCCCTCGGTCCGTTCCCGGCGGCCCAGCCAGGCGGACTTCAGGCGCAGGCCGGTTCCGTAGCCGGCGATGAGCATGCCCGCGGCTGCGGGGACGGCGAAGGAGCTGACGATCCCGAGGGCGAGGGCGAGGAGGAGCCACCAGCGGTTGCCGTGGCGCCAGTTGCGTACGGTGACCGCGCGGTCCTGGAGGGCGTCGTGCCTGCCGGCGCGTGCCGCGCTGCGGGCGAGGGCGGCGTACCGCTTGCGGCGGGCGTACGCCGTGACGGCGGCGGCGAGGACGAACAGCGCGGCGCCGGCGAACACGCCGATCCGTCGGCCGGTGATCCCCGGCACCAGCACTCCGACCCCCGCCGCGAACACCCCGCACCACCACCACGGCGCGGCCCCCGCCCTCACGACGACGGCCACCCGCGCCAGCCCTTGTCCTCCACGCACCATGCCACCCGCCTCCTCGTCACCGACGTTCCGCTCCGCGGAAGCTACCGAGCGAACGTGAGACGAACCTGAGAGCCGAGCACCCGCCTCACTCCACGAACAACCCCCGCGCGACCGCCCCCGCGTCGAACTCCTCCAACCGGGCCTGCGCGTCCGGCAGGTCGTCGCACATCGCCTCCAGCAGCACCCGCCCCAGCAGCATCGGCGCACAGGCCGTGTCGAACGCCAGCCCCGTCCCCACCGCCGCCGGAAGCAGCAGGTCCGACGCCTTCGCCACCGGCGCGAACGCCGAGTCGGCGACCGTGACGACCGTGAGGCCCGCCCCCTTCGCGTACGTCAGGGTGTCGAGGACCTCCTTCGGGTGCCGCGGCAGCGCGAAGCACAGGAGTGCGCTCGCCCCCGCGCGGACCGCCGCGTCGATGCGGTCCTGGAGCATCGAGCCGCCCTCGTCGAGGAGCCGGACGTCCGGGTGGACCTTGGCCGCGAAGTACGAGAACCCGTACGCCTGGGAGGCCGCCGCACGCAGGCCGAGGACCGGCAAGGGGCGGGACGCCGCGAGGAGTTGACCGGCCCGGCGGACGGGCGCGGGGTCGGCGAGGACCTCCGCGAGGTGCCGGAGGTTCTCGATCTCGGCCTCGACGGCCTGCTGATAGGCGTTGTAGTCCTGGGAGGAGGCGGCACGGTCGCCCGGCGCGACCTCGCGGAGGTGGCGCCGGAGAGCGGGGTACCCGTCGAACCCGAGGGCCACGGCGAACCGCGTCACGGACGGCTGGCTCACCCCCGCCAGCTCCGCCAGCTCGACACTCGACAGGAACGGCACATCAGCCGCCCGCCGGACCATGCTGTGCGCGATCCTCCGCTGCGTCGGCGTGAGCCGGTGTCCCTCGAAGAGCGTCTGGAGCCGGGCGGCGGGGCCCTCGGACACGCTCATTCTTGTGCTCCCCCTGGCTATTCAGGCTGCATGGTTCCTGCATGTTGTTATACACCCGGGGCCGAGGCCGTCACCCCGTCAAGCCCCCGTATCGGACCGGCGATGATCTGAACACGAAAACACAAAGTGTCGTTAAACAGGCACACACCGTGACGGATCAGGTGCATACCGTGAACAGGCCCTCCGCCGAGGGTTCTTGGTACGACCCCGAGGATGCGTCATGCCCTCCAACCGCCGGGCCTTCCTGACGGCCACCGCCGTCGGCGCCCTGGCCACCGCACCGGCCGCAGCCGCGACCCGCACCCCGCGCAGCCCCCTCCCCACCGGCCCCCCGGCCACGGCGTCCGCCGCCCTGGCCGAACTCCTCGCCGGCAACGAGCGGTACGCCGGGGGCCGCTCCAGCCACCCCCACGAGGACCGCCGCCTGCGCCACACCCTCGCGGGCGCCCAGCACCCGTACGCGATCGTCCTGGGCTGCATCGACTCCCGCGTCCCGCCCGAGCTGATCTTCGACCAGGGCCTCGGCGACGTCCTGTGCATAAGGACGGCGGGCCAGGTCCTGGACGAGGCGGTGCTCGGCTCGATCCAGTACGGCGTGACCGAACTCGGCATCCCCCTCGTCCTGGTCCTCGGCCACGAACGCTGCGGAGCCATCGCCGCCACCCTCGACCACCTCCGCACCGGCGACGAGGTCCCCGGCCACCTCGAACTCCTCGTCGAGGAGATCGCCCCGGCGGCCCACCGCACCCGCGCGACCCCCGGCGACTGGGCCGAACACACCATGACCGCCCACACCACCTGGGTCCGCGACGCGATCCGCACGGACCCCGCGTTCGCCCGGGCCCAGGTGACGGCGGCGCGGTTCGACCTGGACACGGGGCTGGTGTCGCTGCTGCCGTGACCGGCGGAACGACGGTACGGCGTACGGCAGTCCGGCGACGCGATCCGTGAACTGCCGTACGCCCTCGCAGCCCCGGCCACCCCCGACCCACCCCACCGCTCCGCACCCCCGCGAAGAAGCCGCCCCCATGAACCTCCCCCTCCCCACCCTCACCGACCTCCGCACCCTCACCCACGACCCCCGCCGCAACCTCCTCTGCGGCCTGACCGTCGCCGTGGTCGCCCTCCCCCTCGCCCTCGGCTTCGGCGTCAGCTCAGGGCTCGGCGCCGCGTCCGGCCTGGCGACCGCGATCGTCGCCGGCGCCCTCGCGGCACTGTTCGGCGGCAGCGCACGCCAGGTCTCCGGCCCGACGGGCGCCATGACGGTCGTACTGGTCCCGATCGTCCACCACTACGGCACCGACGGCGTCCTCACGGTCGGCCTCCTCGCGGGCCTGATCCTCATCGCCCTGTCCTTCGCGAGAGCGGGCGCGGCGATGGCGTACGTGCCCGCCCCGGTGATCGCCGGTTTCACGGTGGGCATCGCGGCGGTGATCGCCCTCCAGCAGATCCCGAACGCACTCGGGGTCCCCCTGCCGCACGGCGAACAGGTGGCGGCGGTGGCGGCGAGGGCGGCAGAGGAGTTCGAGACGGCCCCCCATTGGCCGGCACTGCTCCTGTCGACGGGTTCGGCGGCGCTGGTGCTGGCGGGGGCAAGGTGGAAACCGACGGTCCCGTTCTCGCTGGCGGCGGTGGGATTGGCGACGGCGGTGACGGAGGCATTGAAGCTGGACGTAACAAAGATCGGCACCCTCCCATCGTCCCTACCGACCCCGTCGCTCGGCTTCCTGGACGTAACCCGAATCCCAACGCTCCTGGCCCCAGCGGTAGCAGTAGCCGCCTTGGCGGCACTGGAGTCCCTACTCTCCGCATCGGTAGCAGACGAAATGTCGAAGAACCGGCGTCCGGCAGAGTCTTTCAGGGGCGCGGGGCTGCATCAATTTGCGGCTCCGCCGCGGGGCGCGACCAGCCACAACGAACCCGCACCCACCCACAACCCCTCCAAAGAACTCTTCGGCCAGGGAATCGCCAACCTGGCGGCCCCCCTCTTCGGCGGAGTCCCCGCCACAGGCGCAATCGCCCGCACAGCAGTGAACGTAAGAACCGGCGCCACCTCCCGCCTAGCAGCGCTAACCCACGCAGTGATCCTCGCCGGAATCGTCGCAGCAGCCGCCCCCCTGGTCTCCCGCATCCCGCTGGCAGCCCTCGCCGGAGTCCTGTTGGCGACAGCCATCCGCATGGTCGAAACAGGCCCAGTACGAGCAATGGCCCGAGCCACCAAGGGCGACGCCCTCGTCCTCGTCCTCACCGCGGCCTCCACCCTCGCCCTGGACCTCGTCCGAGCCGTCCTCATCGGCCTGGCCGTCTCCACGGTCCTCGCCCTCAAGGCCGCCGCGACCACCACCCGCCTGACCCCCGCCGCCACGGACGAACACCCCGGCACGGAGTCGATCAGCCTCCGCTACGACGGCCCCCTCCTCTTCGCCGGCGCCCACAGCCTCCGCCGGGCCCTCACGGACGTACACGGTGTGAACGAGGTGGAGCTGAGGCTCTCGGGACTGACGGCGATGGACGCGACAGGCGCCCTCGCGCTGAAGGACGCGGTGGGAGAGCTGCGCGGCAGGGGCGTCGACGTACACCTCAGTGACATCGGCCCCGCGCACAGGCGCACGCTGGAGTCCGTGGGCCTCCTCCCGGCACCCCCCATGCCGAAGAGGGGGGCTATCCCCCGTGCGGCCGAGGCCCCCGCTCCCTAGCCTGGAGAAGGTTCCAGGGGATTGAGGAGACAACGATGACAGCGGGCCGGGACACCGAACTGAAGAAGGAACTGGACGCGACCCTGCACGCGCGCAGGGAACTGGGCGAGGAGTACGACTCGGCGCTGGTCGAGTCGTTCCTGGAGAAGGTGGACCAGCGGATAGACGGCGCGGTGGAACGCCGGGTACGCCGCCAGTTCGCGGAACAGCAGATGTCGGCGGCGCGGGACTCACGCACCCCGCACGCCACGGACTCGTGGGGCGAACGCTTCGGCTTCGGCATCGTCTCCCTGGTCCTCGCGATCCCGCTCTCGGCGATCGGCGCGGTGAACGCGGACCTCCCGGGCCTCCTGATCACCTGGACGGGCATCGTGGGCGTCAACGCGGTCCACGCGGTCCGCTCCACCCCCGAGCTGCTGGAAGCGCTGCGGGGACGCCGGAAGAAGCGCGGGGAGGACCGCTGGGAGGACTGACCGCCTCGCACAGGTAGTCCTCCAGATCGGCGGCGCCGGACGACAGGTACGCCGACACCTGCGCGAACATCCCGACCGGCACCCGCAGCGTCGCTCCCACCAGATCCGCCAGATCGAGGGCCAGCAGCAGGTGTTCGCGCTGGGCGAGGGCGTCCGCGAGGAAGACGTGATGCAGATCCTCCGAGAGGAGCGTCCCGACCTCGACCCCGTCGTACCGGGAATCGTCCACGCACGTGGCGTCGGCCCCCAGCGCCGTACGCAGCGCTTCCCACGCACGGTCGTCGGTGAAGTCCGTACGCAGGACGAGCGAGGTCAGACCGTTGGGCTGGGGAAGCGGCATACGAAACATCCTCGCAGGCACCCCGTACAAAAAAGTATGCGCGGGGACCGCCGCACCCCCGGTAAGGGGGGCGGGACGACGGCGGTCCCCGCGGGGGACGCGAGCTAGGCCCTGCGTCCTGGCGTCTGTGGAGGTCCGGGAGCCGCTCCGGAGGTCCGTGACGCCGTTTTGGTTGCCGGTTCGGCGGGGAGCCGCTCCCGCCTGCCGACATCCCCTAATGTGCCGGACTCGTGTTAAGCGTGTGCTGCGCGGACGTGACGCGCTCGTACCACTTCCGCGAAGTCCGCCGTGCGGGCGAACGAAGCGGAAGTCCGACGGCCGACCCGGGGGTTCACCGCAGGTTTCCCCGCCGTACACCCCCGGCGCGGGTCGGTCTCACTTGCCGCCCTTCGCGAGGAACGCCAGCAGGTCCTGTCGGCTGACGACCCCTTTCGGCTTGCCCTCGACGAGCACGATCGCCGCGTCCGCCTCACCGAGCACCGACATCAGGTCCTCGACCGGCTCCCCGGAGCCGACCTGCGGCAGCGGCGCGGACATGTGCTTCTCCAGCGGGTCCACGAGCGACGCCCGGTTGTTGAACAGCGCGTCGAGCAGCTCCCGCTCGACGACGGACCCGACGACCTCGGCGGCCATGACGTCCGGGTGCCCGGCGCCGGGCTTCACGACGGGCATCTGCGAGACGCCGTACTCGCGCAGCACCTCGATCGCCTCGCCGACCGTCTCCTCGGGGTGCATGTGCACGAGGGACGGGATCGCGCCGTGCACCTTGTCGTCGAGGACGTCGCTGACGCGGGCGCTGGGGCCCTCGTCCTCCAGGAAGCCGTAGTCGGCCATCCATTCGTCGTTGAAGATCTTCGACAGGTACCCGCGCCCGCTGTCCGGCAGCAGCACGACGACCACGTCGTCGGGACCGAGCCGCTCGGCCACCCGCAGCGCGCCGACGACCGCCATCCCGCAGGACCCACCGACCAGGAGACCCTCCTCCTTCGCGAGGCGGCGGGTCATCTGGAAGGAGTCCTTGTCGGAGACAGCGACGATGTCGTCGACGACGGTCCGGTCGTACGCGGTCGGCCAGAAGTCCTCACCGACGCCCTCGACGAGGTACGGCCGTCCCGAGCCGCCGGAGTACACGGAGCCCTCGGGGTCGGCGCCGATGACCTGGACCTTGCCGCCGCTCGCGTCCTTCAGGTACCGGCCGGTGCCGGAGATCGTGCCGCCCGTGCCGACGCCGGCGACGAAGTGCGTGATCTTCCCCTCGGTCTGCTCCCACAGCTCCGGGCCGGTGGAGTGGAAGTGGGAGAGGGGGTTGTTCGGGTTGGAGTACTGGTCCGGCTTCCACGCGCCGGGCGTCTCGCGCACCAGCCGGTCGGAGACGTTGTAGTACGAGTCCGGGTGCTCCGGGTCGACGGCGGTGGGGCAGACGACGACCTCGGCGCCGTACGCCCGCAGCACGTTGATCTTGTCCGTGCTCACCTTGTCGGGGCACACGAAGATGCAGTGGTACCCCTTCTGCTGCGCCACGATCGCGAGGCCCACGCCGGTGTTCCCGCTGGTCGGCTCGACGATGGTGCCGCCCGGCTTGAGCGCGCCGCTCTCCTCCGCCGCCTCGATCATCCGCAGGGCGATGCGGTCCTTCACGGAACCGCCGGGGTTGAAGTACTCGACCTTCGCCAGAACGGTGGCCTGGATGCCCTTGGTCACGCTGTTGAGCCTCACCAGCGGGGTGTTGCCGACGAGGCTGATCATCGAGTCGTGGAATTGCACCGTTGTCTCCGGTTGCTTGCAAAAAACGTGGTCGTGATGGTCGCCAGCCTAAACGTGTTCACTCCTGGGTGAGATTGACCGACGGGTCGTACGGGGCAAGGAGAGGTTGTACGGCGACGAGGGAGGTGGCGGGCAGGATGACCAGCATGTCGAGGGCGAGGGTGGCCCGGCGGATCGCGGCGGGTGCCGCCTACGGCGGCGGGGGCGTCGGGCTGGCCGGGGCCGCGGCGATGGGGCTGCTCCTCGCGGAGGCCCGGTGGGCGCGCCGCCATGTGGAGAACGGCACGTCCGCGCGGGTACCACAGGCGGACGGCCTGTACGGCAGTGTCTACGCGACCACCGGCGAGGAACCTCTGCGCCTGGTCCTCCTCGGCGACTCCACGGCCGCCGGGCAGGGGGTCCACCGGGCCTCCCAGACGCCGGGCGCGCTGCTGGCCTCCGGCCTGGCCGCCGTCGCCGAGCGCCCCGTGCTCCTGCGCAACGTCTCCCTCCCCGGCGCCCAGTCCGACGACCTGGACCGGCAGGTCGCGCTGGTCGTCGGCTCGGCCGAACAGGTGCCGGACATCTGCGTGATCATCGTCGGCGCGAACGACGTGACGCACCGGATGCCGCCGACCCGTTCCGTACGTCACCTGTCCTCGGCGGTACGGCGCCTGCGCACCACCGGCGCGGAGGTCGTCGTCGGCACGTGTCCCGACCTCGGCACGATCGAGCCCGTCGGGCAGCCGCTCAGATGGCTGGCCCGCAGGGCGTCCCGCCAACTGGCGGCGGCGCAGACGATCGGGACGGTCGAGCAGGGCGGCCGTACGGTCTCGCTGGGCGACCTCCTCGGCCCCGAGTTCGAGGCGAATCCGCGGGAGCTGTTCGGGCCGGACCACTACCACCCGTCGGCGGAGGGGTACGCGACGGCCGCGATGGCCGTCCTGCCGACGCTCTGCGCTGCCCTCGGGCTCTGGCCGCAGGAGGAGGAGCGGCCGGACGTCTCGCGGCGGGAGGGGTTCCTGCCGGTGGCGCGCGCCGCGGCCGAGGCGGCGGCGGAGCCCGGGACCGAGGTCACGGCGGCCATGCCGACCGGGCCCCGGGGGCCGTGGGCGCTGCTGAAGCGGCGGCGCAGGAGGCTGCCGCAGACGGCTTAGGCGGGGCGGAGGTAGAGGTTCAGTACGCCCGTGTCGACGCCGGTGACCGCCGTGACCTTCAGGCCCGCCTCCGCCGCGAGCTCCTCGAAGTGGTCCCGGGGGTACCAGTGCAGCACCCACGGGCGGTCCTCGACGACGCTGTCCTCGCCGTGGTGGCGCTCGTACCGCAGGACGGTCGTCTGCGTACGGGCCCCCTCGTCGCGCCGCTCGGACACGACGGACACGCGCAGTTCGGCGCCGTCGGGGGCGGTGACCGTCCGGACCTTGCCGATCTCCTCCGAGGGGGCCGGCGTGAACAGGGGGATCAGGGCGGTGCCGTCCTCGGCGAGGTGCCGCCTGATGCCGCGCAGCGCCGCGAGGGCCGTGGCGTCGTCGGGGAGCAGGTTGAAGGTCGGGCCCGCGAGGAAGACCGAACGGTAGCGCCGGGGCAGGTCGAGGGCTTCCATGCGCTGGTGGTACGTGGTGACGCCGGTCCCTTGTCCGTCCGCCCTGTGCCGCAGGCGGGCCAGCATGTCGGCGGAGGAGTCGACGCCGTCCACGTCCAGGCCGCGCCGGCGCAGTTCGAGGAGGGGGTCGCCGTCCCCGCAGCCCAGCTCCAGCGCCGGGGTGCCGGCCTGCCGTACGAAGGTGTCGTAGAGGTCGGGGTCCTGGGAGTGCGCCTTCAGGGGGGCGTACAGGTCCGCGACGATGCCGGTGTAGAAGTCAGCTGGGTCCACACGCGGGGACCTTACGCGGGAGGCGTTCGTCTGCTCACCCGAATAAATCACTGTCTCCGTCGTCGCGCCCGGTGCTAAACAGCAGCGTGCACACGACACTCGCCTTCCCCGACCTGCTGCGCCTCCTCGACGAACGCTCCACCGCGTTCCGTACGGCCGTCGCCGCCGCGCCCAGCCTCGACGTACAGGTCCCCACGTGCCCCGAGTGGACGCTGGCCGACCTGGCCCACCACATCGGGGAGGGCCGCCGGCGCTGGGCGATGATCGTGAAGGCGGGGCCTGCGGATGGTCCGCCGCCGGTGACGGCCGAGCTGCCCGAGGGCCGGGAGGCCATCTCGGAGTGGCTCGCGGAGTCGACCCGGCAGCTCCTGGACGCCCTCGCGGAGGCGGGCCCGGACCAGGGCTGCTGGACCTGGTGGGGCCCCTCCCAGTCCCCGCCGACGACGGGCGCGGTGGCCCGGCACCAGCTCCAGCAGCTCCTGGTCCACACGTACGACGCCCAGCTCACCGTGGGTGCCCCGCACGCCCTCCCGGCGGAGATCGCCCAGGACGGCGTGGCGGAGTTCCTCACGACCTGCTGCGCGACGACGGGCCCCTGGCCCCACGCGCCGGCCACCCTGGACTTCCTCACCACGGACGCCCCCGCCTGGCGCCTGACGCTCTCCGCCCAGGGCGCCCGCGCCACCACCCCGCCTCCCGCCACCCCGCCGACCGCCTCCGTCGAGGGCACCGCCGAGGAGGTGGTCCTGTACCTCCACGGCCGCACCCCTGTGACGTCCCTGAAGGTCACCGGGGACATCAAGGTCTTCGGGCAGCTGGAGGAGTGGGAGCCGGAGGTCTAGAGCGGGGCTGCCAGGGGCATCGCCGAGGGGAGGTCGGCTCGGACGATGCCGAACCTCCCGGGACATCGCCAGGGACGGTCGCTGCGCGGGGCTCACCGCCACGAGACCGCCACGGCATCGCCCGGTGCAGGCCGACGAAGGCCATCGGCGATCTCGCGGGCCACCGGCCCCTCGGGGGCGCCGTACAGGTCCCGCCGATCGGCGTGGGTGTCCGGCTCGGGCGGGAACCGTGCGGCTCCGGGCTCGGGCGGCCTCCCGCGCGGAGCGGGATCGCCCGGTGCCGTCAGGCCGGTTTCCCTCCCCGCTCGCCCCCGGGTGTCCCGGCTCGCCGTCCGTCCCGTGTGCGCCGTACGGACCCCGGCCCTGTGTCCGCCGACTCGTACCCGTCCCCGTCGTCAGGCTTGTTCCGCCCGCCCGCCGGCCCTCGTGTCGAACGAGATCCACGTGTCCGGCGGGAGGTCGGGGTGGCCGGGGATCTCGCGGTGTTCCTCCGTCCAGGAATCCGCTGCGGCCGTGGCCACTCGGCGCCAGAAACGGACCGCCTTCGTGTTCGTGTCCTGGAAGGGGACCTCCCAGGGGCCCGGGTGGCGGGAGACGACGTCGAGGGCTGTGGTGCGGCCGAGGCCCTGGCGGCGGGCCGCGCGGACGATGAAGAACGTGTTCATGACGGCCGTGGGGGTGTCCAGGGCACGGACGAAGGAGAAGCCCAGGGGGCGGTCGTCGGGGGTGAGGAAGAGGTACGGGGCCCAGCCGGGGTCCGTGAACGCCGAGTCCACGCGCTCCGCGCGGAACGTGCCGTCGGGGAAGGGGAGGGCGTCGTGGAACTCGGAGAGGTCGTGGCGGAACATCAGCCAGAGGCGGTCGATCAGGGGGCGGTCGGAGGGGACGGCCGTACGGGTCCGGATCTGCGTGTGCGTGGGTGTAGGCATGAAAAAAGCCTCCGCGGCGGGGAGTTCACGCCGGGAGGCTTGTCGGTGGCGTAACCATAGCAGTGCGGCTCAGGCCCGCGTCGTCCAAGCAAGCGCTTGGACAATTGCGGCCAGGGTCACACCACCGCCCCCGTGACCAACCCCCTACGTACGGGTAACTTCCAATCACCAGCTGATCCGTGAACGTCAATGGAGCCGTGATGCCCGAAGCCGTGATCGTCTCGACCGCCCGCTCCCCCATCGGCCGCGCCAACAAGGGCTCCCTCAAGGACCTCCGCCCGGACGACCTCACCGCGACGATCATCCAGGCCGCGCTCGCGAAGATCCCCGAGCTGGACCCGCACGACATCGACGACCTGATGCTGGGCTGCGGCCTGCCCGGCGGCGAGCAGGGCTACAACCTGGGCCGCATCGTCGCCGTACAGATGGGCATGGACCACCTCCCGGGCTGCACGGTCACCCGTTACTGTTCGTCGTCGCTCCAGACGAGCCGCATGGCGCTGCACGCGATCAAGGCGGGCGAGGGCGACGTCTTCATCTCGGCCGGCGTCGAGATGGTGTCCCGGTACCGGAAGGGCAGCTCGGACGGCCTCCCGGACACGACCAACCCGCTGTTCGCCGAGGCGCAGGCGCGTACGGCGGAGGTCGCGCAGTCGACGGGCTCGACGTGGCACGACCCGCGTGAGGACGGCCTCGTACCGGACCCGTACATCGCGATGGGTCAGACGGCCGAGAACCTGGCGCGCGTGAAGGGCGTGACCCGCCGGGACATGGACGAGTTCGGCGTCCGCTCGCAGAACCTCGCCGAGGAAGCGCTCAAGAACGGCTTCTGGGAGCGCGAGATCACGCCGGTGACGCTGCCGGACGGCACGGTCGTGTCGAAGGACGACGGCCCGCGCGCGGGCGTGACGCTGGAGGGCGTGGAGGGCCTGAAGCCGGTGTTCCGCCCCGACGGCCTGGTGACGGCGGGCAACTGCTGCCCCCTGAACGACGGCGCGGCGGCGGTCGTCATCATGTCCGACACGAAGGCGCGCGAGCTGGGCCTCACCCCGCTCGCCCGGATCGTCTCCACCGGCGTCTCCGGCCTCTCCCCCGAGATCATGGGCCTGGGCCCGGTCGAGGCGAGCAAGCAGGCGCTGAAGCGCGCGGGGCTCGGCATCGGCGACATCGACCTCGTCGAGATCAACGAGGCGTTCGCGGCGCAGGTGATCCCCTCCTACCGCGACCTCGGCATCGACCTGGACCGGCTGAACGTCAACGGCGGCGCCATCGCCGTGGGGCACCCCTTCGGGATGACCGGCGCGCGGATCACGGGCACGCTGATCAACTCCCTCCAGTTCCACGACAAGCAGTTCGGTCTGGAGACGATGTGCGTGGGTGGCGGGCAGGGCATGGCGATGGTCGTCGAGCGGCTCAGCTGAGTACTCCGTGGGTAGTCCCCGGGTAGCTCTCAGGTAGCCCTCGGACAGCTCGGACGAACGCCGTACGTAGTCGAATTGACACTTGACGTAGTAGTCGGCCCGGAGTATGGGATTCCCCCGAACTCCGGGCCGATTTGTGATCCAATCTCACCCAGGATGTGACCTATCTCCCTGGCCGCCGCAATTCCCCAGCTCAGGGCCGTTCCACCCACCCTCCCCGGGCCCAAAGTCCTGTCCGTTTCGTGACGTTACGCACTGACAGTGGGAGAGTCCGCCCGCCAAGCTGAGGTAGGAAGTCGGGGGTCGACTTTGAACCGGGAGTACGTCAGTGAGCGCCTTGCCGATCGCCCTGCTGGTCACCACGGCCGCCACCGGTGCCGTGGGTGTCGCCGTCCTGCGCACCCTGCTGGCGCTGCGCCGCCAGGTGAAGGAGCTGAGCCTCCAGCTCGCGGACGACCACGCCGCCCTCGCGCATGGTCTCGTACCCGCCGCGCGCAGCTCCGACACCGACGGGATACGCGCGGCTGTCGCCGAGGCGCTCGCGGAGGAGCGGGAGCGTGAGCTGGCCGAGGCGCGCGCGTTCTGGGCCGCGCAGGAGGCGCGTGACGTCTCCGACGCGCCGTCACTGCTCGGGCTGCCCGACAGCGAGCTGTTCCTTCCCCGGCAGAGCGACTTCGTCGGCTTCGAGCCGCTGGGCCTGGAGCCGGTGGGTGAACTCCCCGCCGACGCGGACGAGTTGACCGCGGGCGACTCCCCCGAACTCGCCGCCGCCCGACGCCGGCACCCGTCCCACCCCGACTTCGTGCCGGTCCAGTCCCCGGTCATGGGGGACCACGAGCGGACGGTGAGCACGCTGGAGGAGCTGGCTGCGGCGCGCGTCGAACTGACCGACGTCCGCCCCGGCCCGCTGGGCACGCTGGACGTCTACGTCTTCGCCGACGGCACGACCCTCTGCATGACGCCGGGCCACAGGGAAACAGCGGAACGCCTGGCATCGGCCCTGACCGCCGGCCACGCGCCGATCCTGCTGGGCGGCTCGGGGATCTCGGGGGCGTACACGCTGACGTTCGAGTGCGGGGAGGAGACGGTGTACATCTTGGCGGACAGGGTGATAGCGAGCTTGTGAGGGGGCGGGGGGTGCGGCTGCGGGTACGTGGTGGTTGCTCGCGTCCCGCAGCGGAGCCGCAAATTGACGCAGTTCCGCGCCTCTGAAAGACGGACCGTGACCGTCGCTTCTCAGCAGACGGCGACCGTCGCTTTTCAACAGGCGGTGACCGTCGTCTTTAGGGGCGCGGGGAACTGCGCGACCGGCCCCCACGGCGGGACAGCCGCGAACGAACCTCAGACCCCCGCCTTCTTCCGCGCCTCCTCCACCACCCGCACCGCCTCACTCACCTCATCCGCACTCTTCAGAACCACCGCCAGATCATGAGCCGCAACAGTGATCTGATCGGCAACAGCGAACATCCCCGCATCAGGCATCACCCGAGCCTCGACCCCCGGCTCCTCAACAGCCTGCGCCCACGAGGCCAACTCCTGCCCCAACCGCAGAGCCTCAGCGGCAGCGCCCCGCTGGAGCCGGCTCTGCGGCGCCGCCCGGAGCCGATCCGCAAACAAATCAACCGCACGCAACAACGGCGTCGTATCCACCACGCGGCGAGCCTACGCCACGCCTCCCCGCCACTCCCCCGGGACGGGACTGTTGCCAACAGGCGAACCCTCAGGCACGGTGACCTGAAGGACCGGCTTACACCCGAACGCCCCGGAGGCGCCGATGTCCCAAGTCTTCTCCGAGGAGACCCATCGCAACCTGCTCGCCCGCATCCCCCACTGCACCGGTCGTGAAATAGCCGACTGGCTGCGCACCGTAGACGAAGGCCCCGCTCTCCGCTTCGAGGAGAAGGTCAGCTGGCTGCGCCACGAACACAACCTGGCGTACGGCCACGCGAAAGCCCTCATCCATGAGTACGACCTGAGGAGGGCCGCGCGCAAACTCCGGTAGCCACGCGCCCACGTACGAAGGGACCCCGCGGATCGCTCCGCGGGGTCCCTCTCAGGTACTACCTGCCGACTACCCCAGGACTAGTCGTCCCCGCCCTGGAGGATCGCCAGGAGCCGCAGGAACTCCATGTAGATCCAGACGAGGGTCATCGTGAGCCCGAACGCCGCGAGCCACGCCTCCTCGCGGGGCGCGCCGTACGCGATCCCGTCCTCGACCTGCTTGAAGTCCAGCGCGAGGAAGCACGCGCCGAGCAGGATGCCGATGATGCCGAAGACGATGCCGAGGCCGCCGCTGCGGAAGCCGAGGCCGTCACCGCCGCCGAAGACGGAGAACAGCAGGTTGATCGCCATCAGCAGCACGAAGCCGAGCGCGGCGGCCATCACGAAGCCGTAGAAGCGCCGGTTGACGCGGATCCAGCCGGCCTTGTAGGCGACGAGGACACCGGCCGAGACGGCCATCGTGCCGAGCACGGCCTGGGTGACGACACCCGCCGAGATGTACGTCGACACCGTCGCCGAGATGACGCCGAGGAAGACGCCCTCGAAGGCGGCGTACGCCAGGATCAGCGCGGGGGCCGGACGCTGCTTGAAGGACTGGACGAGCGCCAGCACCATCGCGATCAGACCGGCGCCGATGGCGATGCCGTACGACTTGTTGAGGTTGGCCTCGTCGACCGGCAGCAGGAGCCACGCGAGGACCGCGGTCACGATGACCGTGCCGAGCGTCATCGCCGTACGCGAGACGACGTCGTCGATCGTCATCGCTCCGGACGCGGCCTGCGGCGGGGCGCCTTGCTGGGTCTGCTGGGCGTACGGGTTCGTCGCGTAGGGGTTACCCGCCTGCTGGGCATACGGGTTCGCCTGCGTGGCGACAGCGGGTCCCCCGGCCTGCGGCGTGGCGTTGAAGCCCGCGTAGCCGTTGTCGCGGCTGAAGCCCCGTCGCGAGAAGACCGGGTTTCTGCTCCTCATTTCACTCCTCCATGGGCCACCTGGCGCGGCCTTGGCCTCAAGAGTAATAGAACGGCAAAGAAATGACCCTAGTGCTTGAGGAGGATCTTTCTTCACCGTGCTTGCGCCAACACGCTACGCGGTTCCTTGATTCCCCGACCTCCCGCCCTCCCTTCATGACCAAGTCGCGACACGTCCGGAACCGGGGGGAGACCATCCGCTTATCCGACCAGTACACACATACCTCCCCACCACCCGGCGTCCCCCTCCGGCCGCCGCCCTGAGACGCCCCGCCCCGGCATCCTCCCTGGCCCCGCAGCCCGTCCCTCCCTCTCAGGTAGCCCCCGCCCGAGTCACCCCTCAGTACGGGAACCCCGTGTACCCCTCCGCCAGCTCAGCCTCCGCCGGGGTGGACTCGGTGATCCGCTCCAGCCGAGCCAGTTGGAGGCGGTCCTCGAAGGGGTCCGTGTCCGGCCCCCGGTGGAGCATCGTCGTCATGTCGTACGAGAAGCGTTCGGCCTGCCAGACGCGATGGAGGCAGTCGGCGGAGTACGTGTCGAGGAGTTCGGGGGAACCGGTCGACTGCTCGTGGGCGAGCGCCCGGGCGAGGGTGACGACGTCGCCGACCGCGAGGTTGAGCCCCTTCGCACCGGTCGGCGGAACTATGTGCGCGGCGTCACCGGCGAGGAAGAGACGGCCGTACCGCATGGGTTCGTGGACGTAGGACCGCATGGGGGTGACGGACTTCTGGGTGATGGGACCACGCCGGAGAACCCAGTCGTCGTCCGTTTCGAGGCGCCGGTCGAGCTCGTCCCAGATCGCGTCGTCGGCCCAGCTCTCCGCGTCCGTACCCGCCGGCACCTGGAGGTAGAGGCGGGAGACGGACGGCGACCGCATGGACAGGAGCGCGAAGCCGCGTTCGTGGCGGGCGTAGACGAGTTCGTCGTGCGAGGGGGGTACGTCGGCGAGGATGCCGAGCCAGGCGTACGGATACGTCCGCTCGAAGACCCGGGCGTAGCTCTCAGGTATGAGCTGCCGGGCGATACCCCAGAACCCGTCGCAGCCGACGACGTACTCGCACTCCAGCGTCTCCTCGACACCCCCGCGCCGGAACCGCACGCGGGGCCGCGCCCCCTCCACGTCGTCCACGGCGATCGCCTCCGCCTCGAACAACAGCGGCCCCCCGCCGTCGAGTTGAAGGGCGATCAAGTCCTTGCAGACCTCGGTCTGGGCGTAGACGGTGACGGACCGTCCGCCGGTGAGCGCGGGGAAGTCGACGCGGTGCCGACGGCGGTCGTACCGCAGCTCGATGCCGTCGTGCCGCAGACCTTCCCGGTCGAGCCGCTCCGCCGCACCGGCCGCGCGCAGGACGTCGACGGTCCCCTGTTCCAGGATCCCGGCGCGCTGGCGGTGCTCGACGTACTCCCGGTCGTGGCTCTCCAGTACTACGGAGTCGATGCCGGCGACGCGCAGCAGCCGTGCGAGGAGGAGTCCGGCGGGTCCGGCTCCGATGATGCCGACGGTGGTGCGCATCGAGCGTTCCCTTCACTCAAATCCGTTCGCACAGTGAAGTTTTCTTCACCAATTTCTGGCCATGAGTCTGCGCCCGCGTTCAGGCAGTGTCAACGGTTCACGGGGGTGAGGCCAACGCCTTGATGGACGGCGCAGTCAACCAAGTGGGACCGCGCGGCCGACGACGGGAGCGGAGGTGCCCAGAGCCGGACTTGAACCGGCACGCCCGCTTCGGGGCAGCGAGGTTTAAGCTCGCCGTGTCTGCATTCCACCATCTGGGCTGGCCAAGGGCTCCGCGTCGTCGCGCCCCGAGCCTATCGGGACGCCCCTCCCCAACAGCGGCCGGGGGAACCGATGTTGTCTTATTTTATTGATGTCTGAGGGAGCATCAGACCATGGAACAGGCCATCCGCACTTGCCAGTAGCCTTACCGGCGATCACCGCGCGTGTACGCGGAATGACGGAATTTCACCGTCTGAACGAGGGCGCTCCACCGGTTCTCGACAAACGCTTCCCGCCGCACACCGTGTTCTCACCGTCACCTCCGGTGTCAGGGTCGGTGGTCATACCCAGGTATGACAAGACCGCCGCGTGTCACTCCGGAGTCTGGTGCGGAAAGCAGAACCGAGGAGTGACTACAACCACGAGGTGCTCCGCCGACGATGGACGAGTCCCGACCCCGTCCTCAGGAGCGACTTCCGTGACCACCACTCCCCTCGCAGCTCGGCCGACCGCCGCCGTGGCCGCCCGAGCCACGGATCTCTCGAAGATCTACGGACAGGGCGAAACCCGGGTGGTCGCCCTGGATCAGGTCTCCGTCGACTTCCACCAGGCCCAGTTCACCGCGATCATGGGCCCCTCGGGCTCCGGCAAGTCGACGCTCATGCACTGCGTAGCCGGACTCGACACCTTCTCCTCCGGCTCGGTCCGCATCGGCGAGACGGAGCTGGGCTCGCTGAAGGACAAGCAGCTCACGAAACTGCGCCGCGACAAGATCGGCTTCATCTTCCAGGCGTTCAACCTGCTGCCGACCCTGACGGCGCTGGAGAACATCACGCTGCCGATGGACATCGCAGGCCGAAAGCCCGACAAGCAGTGGCTGGAATCGGTCATCGCGATGGTCGGTCTGTCGGACCGTCTCAGCCACCGCCCGTCCCAGCTCTCCGGCGGCCAGCAGCAACGCGTCGCCGTGGCCAGGGCGCTGGCCTCCCGCCCGGACATCGTCTTCGGCGACGAGCCGACCGGAAACCTCGACTCCCGCTCGGGCGCGGAGGTCCTCGGCTTCCTGCGCAACTCCGTCCGGGAGCTGGGCCAGACGGTCGTGATGGTGACGCACGACCCGGTCGCCGCGTCGTACGCGGACCGCGTGATCTTCCTGGCGGACGGCCGGGTGGTCGACGAGGTGTACGGCCCGACGGCCGACGCGGTCCTCGACCTGATGAAGCAGTTCGACGCGAAGGGCCGTACGAGCTGATGTTCCGCACCGCCCTGCGCAACGTCCTCGCGCACAAGGCCCGCCTCCTGATGACCGTCCTCGCGGTCATGCTCGGCGTCGCCTTCGTCTCGGGGACCCTGGTGTTCACGAACACCCTGTCCAACGCCCTGGAGAACAGCTCCGCGAAGGGCTTCGACCAGGTCGACGTCGCCGTACAGCCCCGGGCCCAGAAGGCCACGGACAACCGGGTCGCCAAGGACCCCGAGCTGACGGACGCCCTGCTGAAGCGGGCCGCCTCCGTCAAGGGCGCCGCGTCCGCGACCGGCGTGGTGACCGGCTTCACCGCGATCGCCGGCAAGGACGGCGACCTGATCGGCAACGGCTTCTCCTCCCAGGGCGCCAACTACTGGGGCGACGAGGACACCCGCTACCCGCTGACCAGCGGGAAGGCCCCCCAGGGCGCCGACGAGATCGCGATGGACGCCGGTACCGCCAAGCGCGCCGGCTACCAGGTCGGCGACACCGTCCGCATCTCGGTCGACGGCCCGGTCCTGACGCCGACGATCTCCGGCATCTTCACGACGAAGGACGGAAACGTCGCGGCGGGCGGCAGCCTCACCCTCTTCGACACGGCGACGGCCCAGAAGCTCTTCGGCAAGACGGGCACGTACGACGAGATCGACGTCAAGGCCGCCTCCGGCGTCTCGCAGACGGCCCTGAAGTCGGCCCTCGACAAGGCGCTCCCGACGGACAAGGTCGAGACGACGACGAGCGACCAGCTCGCCGCGGACCAGGCGCAGATGATCTCCGCGTCGATGAGCGGCCTCAAGCAGGGCCTGCTGGTCTTCGCCGGGATCTCCCTGTTCGTCGGCACGTTCATCATCGCGAACACCTTCACCATGCTGGTGGCGCAGCGCACGAAGGAGCTGGCCCTGCTGCGCGCGGTCGGCGCCTCCCGGCGTCAGGTGACGCGGTCGGTGCTGATCGAGGCGTTCGTGGTCGGCGCGGTCGCCGGGGTGACCGGCCTGGTCGCGGGCATCGGCATCGGCGCGGGCCTGCGCGCGCTGCTGAAGCAGACCGGGGCGATCATCCCGGACGGCCCGCTGATCATCTCGTCCAGCACGATCGCCTCCGCGCTGGTCGTCGGCGTCGTCATCACGATGCTCGCCGCCTGGCTGCCGGGCCGCCGCGCCGCGAAGATCCCGCCGGTCGCCGCGATGAGCAGCCTGCACGCGCAGGCGACGACGCGCTCCCTCGTCGTCCGCAACACGCTCGGCGCGCTGGTCTCGGCGGCGGGCGCCGGGACGGTCCTGACGGCGACGACGATGAGCGGCACCGACGCGCAGTCGGCCATGGGGATCGGCGCGGTCCTGCTGATCATCGGCGTCTTCATCCTCACCCCGCTGCTGTCCCGCCCGCTGATCGCCGCCACCGCCCCCCTGATGCGCGGCTTCGGGATCTCCGGCAAGCTGGCCCGCCAGAACTCCGTGCGCAACCCGCGCCGTACGGCCGCCACGGCGTCCGCGCTGATGATCGGCCTCACGCTGATCACGGGCATGACGGTGATCGCCGGCAGCCTCCAGAAGGCGATCGAGAAGATGGCGTCCGACTCGATCCGCGCGGACTACGTCGTCTCCATGGTCAACGGCAACAGCCTCACTCCGGACGTGGAGAAGAGGCTCAAGACCGCGTCCGGTGTCGAGGCGACCAGTCCGATGCGCAACTCACCGTCCCGGGTCGACGGCGACCAGGAGTACCTGACGGGGGTGGACGGCTCCACGATCGGCGGGCTGGTCAGCCCGAAGGTCGCGGAGGGCCGCTTCGAGGTCGGCGGTACGAAGGTCGTCGTCGACAAGCACACGGCCGACTCGCACGACTGGAAGCCGGGTTCGGCGTTCACCGTCCACTACGAGGACGGCAAGAGCCAGCGGCTCACGGTGAACGGGGTCTACGAGGGCAACGACTTCCTGCGCGGCATCCTCCTCGACACGGCGACGCTCGCGCCGCACCAGACCGACATCACCGACATGAAGGTCATGGTCAAGGCCGACGGGGGCACGTCGTCCGAGGCGAAGTCCGCCCTGGTGAAGGCGCTCGGCGAGAACCCCGGGATCCAGGTCCAGAGCAAGAAGGACATCTCCAACCAGATCGCCCAGTTCTTCACACTGCTGCTGAACATGCTGTACGGGCTGCTCGCGATGGCCGTCATCGTCGCCGTCCTCGGGGTCGTCAACACCCTCGCGATGTCCGTCTTCGAGCGGTCCCAGGAGATCGGGATGCTCCGTGCGATCGGGCTCGACCGGCGTGGCATCAAGCGGATGGTCCGCCTGGAGTCCCTCGTCATCTCCCTCTTCGGCGGGGTCCTCGGCATCGGCCTCGGGGTGTTCTTCGGCTGGGCGGCGGGCGAACTGATGGGGACGAGCCTGCCGACGTACGAACTCGTCCTCCCCTGGGCGCGGATCGCCGTCTTCCTCGCGCTCGCGGGTGTGGTGGGCGTCCTGGCGGCCCTGTGGCCGGCGCGGCGCGCGGCACGGCTGAACATGCTGGGGGCGATCAAGTCGGAGTAGCGGGGGCCGAGGTGGGGCGGGGCGGTCTCCCGAACGGGGGTGGAGACAGACCGCCCCGCTTCCTTTTATGGGGGCGGGCGTCCGAGGGCTCGCGCCCCTATTCCGGCTCCGGCTAGCCCGCCCAGACCCGGGACCGTAGCCGGAGCCCGGAGTCGCCGGTCTCCGAAGGCCGTACCGCCAGAACCTGGTTGACCCCTATGCGGTTGCGTTCGAAGGCGAGGGCGGAGGCGGCCATGTAGAGCTGCCAGACTCTCGCCCGGCCCGGCCCGGCGAGCTTCACCGCCCGTTCCCACCCGGCCTCCAGGTTCCGCACCCAGCGCCGCAGGGTCAGCGCGTAGTGCTCCCGGAGCGACTCGACGTCCCGCACCTCGAACCCGGCGCGCTCCAACTGCGTGACGGTGGTGCCGATCGGCGCGAGTTCGCCGTCGGGAAAGACGTACGCGTCGATGAACGCGTCGATCTGGTACGAGGTCTCGTCGCCCTGGGGCCGCCGCGCGATCTGATGGTTGAGCAACCTGCCGCCGGGGGCGAGGAGTTGGTGCAGCTGACGGGCGTACTCCAGATACTTCTCGGCGCCCACGTGCTCGGCCATGCCGATGGACGAGATCGCGTCGTACGGGCCGTCGTCCACGTCCCGGTAGTCCTGCACCCGGATCTCGACGAACTCGGTCAGCCCGGCGTCGGCGACCCGCTTGCGCGCGAGCGCGGCCTGCTCCTGCGAGAGCGTCACGCCGACGACCCGGGCCCCGTACTCCCGCGCGGCATGCATCGCGAACGACCCCCACCCGCACCCGACGTCGAGCACCCGCTGCCCCTCCCGGACCCCCAGCTTCCGGCAGACGAGATCGAGCTTGTCCCGCTGGGCGTCCTCCAGGGAGACCCTCTCGTCCCAGTAGGCGCAGGAGTAGACCATGGAGGGCCCGAGGACGAGCGAGTAGAACTCGTTCCCGACGTCGTAGTGGTGGCTGATGGCCCGCCGGTCCGTGTTCCGCGTGTGCAGATGCCGTACGCGCCGGGCCTCTTCCTTCGGCGGCGCGGGCGGGAGGGGTACGCCACCGAGCCGCACGAGCCCGGCCACTCCCCGCCGGACATCACCCCGCCGCAGCAACCGCCCCAGCCCCGGCGCGTCCTCGTCCCGCTCCCAGATGACCTCCGACAGCAACTCCAGCGCCCGGTAGAAATCGCCCTCGATATCGATGTCCCCCGCCACCCAGGCCCGGGCCAGCCCCAGCTCCCCCGGCTTGAACAACAGCCTCCGCAGGGCCCGCCGATTCCGCACCACGAGCGTAGGCGCCCCCTCCTTCCCGGCCTCGGACCCGTCCCAGGCCCGAACCCTGACCGGTACCTCCCCACCCATCACCAACTCCAGCGCCTCCACCAGCCGCACAGCGGCACCGCGCATGGCCACCCACCTCCGTGACAACACTCCCGGAACGACCTGTCACCACGTAAACACAGGCAACCCCTCGATCCAGTCCCACACAACCGACAGATCTCAGCCGATCACTCCCCCACCATCAGCTCGTAGGGCTCGGTGACGCCTCCGGCCCGAACGCCCCCTCAGTACACTCAGACAATTTCTCAACTTGATTCGCATAATCACCAATAATGCGCCTCATCGCGTCGGCATCTTTATGCCCACCCCCCCAGAATTGGAACCCGACGTACAGCTCCTGACCATATCGAGTATCCACGCAAGTTCGCGTCTTCCCGAAAGCTTCATTTCCCGAGTATACGTACCTCCCCCCCTCATCCACCTCTTTGAGGGTTTTCAAGGTATTCAGCGCAGCGAAGTACGAAGTCGCCTTCCCCTTCTCCACCCATCCCCTGCTGGCCGTCGCGACAACCTTGTTATCGACGATCACCTTGCACAGATCCGTCGTTTCATACTTCCTCTCCTGAACCGTGATCGATTTTCCGTCAGGCAGAAACGGCTCGACATCTTCAGGGTTGATCAAAATTCCGCAAAGTTTTCGCGGAGTGGCATAGTCCCGCCCCTCTCCCGAATTTGAGCAGCTTGAAACAAGGAGGGCGGAGAGCGCCATGAAAGCAAATACCCCAAAGCGGACAGGGTGCACTTTTTGAGATTTCATGAGGGAATCTGCACACTTCCTGGGGCTGCCCCCATCAGAATGGATTGAGCGTTGAGATAACCCTGCGTCGTAGACGCTCCAGCGAAAGCAGCGGCATCCGATCCATCCATCTCCAAATGGTATTTTTCAGCCGCCGCCCTAGCGGCTTTCTGGGTGATCTCCTGGTTCCTGAGCTTCCCCTCCTGCCAAATTTCTCCACCTTCGTCCTGAGCTTTATCCATAGCGTGTTCTTCGGCATCACTGAACACCGATTCCAGTGCCACACTCGTGGCAGTTCCTGCGGCTCCGCCGACTACAGCACCGACCCACGGCGTAGCAATGAAGGAAGTACCCACTCCAACCGCAGTTCCGACCAGACCGCCAGCCAAATTCTTCTTCTGCGCCACCATCTGTTCGAAATCCTTCTTCTCATTGGCGCCCGATTCTAGGACCTCCTGCTGCATCCCAAGCCTGACCGTTCCGGAAATCTCACCCGACTTCTCGCTAATCTGCCTAATAAGCAATTCATGGTCGTTGGAAGCCCTCAGGTCGGAACTCAGCTCCGGGCTCAGATGGTAATCCATGAGGCGCCCCATGTATTCCTTCTGGCCGACCTCGATCGCAGCATATCCTTCCGGATTATGTCCGACAGTAAAGAGGAATTTTCGGATATCGATATCCTCCGGCTTCGCGTCGGAACCGACGATGGGATACCGCTTCACAAGGTCCTGCCAGTCCTTCGATTCCGGATCAGGAGTCACATTGCTCATGGCGCGGTTGATGTCGGGAAGATACTCGGAAGCGATCTGCCCCATGCTGTCTGACATGTAGCTATGGTCGGTGAGGCGTTTATCCTCATCTGCGATCGACGAGACAATGGACTCGAAGAGTTTGGTCTGCTCAGCGTTGTGGGCCGGTGTGTCCAGCGTGGGCATCTCGCCTGCCGGGTGTCCTGTGGTCGCCGCCTCCAGGGCCATACCCAGGTAGTTCTGCCCAGTGTGGAGGTCGTCGCCTTCGAGGCTTGTTTCCTCGGGCCAGTCTCGTTCCTCGAAAAGGTACTGAAAGTTGGAGAGGCCGACCTTGCCCTTGTAGTCGTTCTCGTCGTCCGAGTCCCGCTCGAAGGGGTTGTCGGGGTCGTCCTTGGTGACGTAGTCCTCGTTGAAGAAGGCGGTCGCGGCGTCGGGGCTGTTGGCGAGGCCGCGCATGTAGCCGGTGAGGGGGTCGGCACCCATGTCGTCGCCGAGGAAGTTGAGGCGTTGGCCGGTGCCCATGGCGCCGCCGAACTGCCAGAAGCGGTTGGGGTGTTCGCCGTTGCCGGTGATTTGCCTTTCCGTGGCCATCATGCGGCTGCCGTAGTCGGTGAGGAACTTGTCGTCGTAGTCACCGACACGCATCAGGTTACTCATGACCTGGAAGCCCATGGGCCCGCCGTCGCCGCCGATCCTCTTCGCGCCGAGGCCGGTCATGTCGTTCTTCCAGGCGCTCATCGCGGCGGAGTCGCTCTGCGAGGCACCGGCGAGAGTGAGGCTCAGCCCGCGTTGGAGGTCGTCGAGCTGGTCGCGCCGCTTGTCGACGAGGTCGTAGTTACGGCCGTCCGTGAGGCCGGACCAGAACTCCAGCGTCTTCTGCGGCCCGAGACTCGTGGCGAACCGTTCGGCGAACAGCGGATCGGCGCCGTACTTCTTGAAGCCCGCGTTGAGCTGGTCGAACTCCTTGACCGTGAGGTCGTGGGGGTCCTTCTTCGCCAGCCTGGCCAGGTCGTCGGCCTCTTTGACGGCTGCGGCGGCGGTGTCCCGGTCCTTGTAGTCGGCTCCCGAGAAGCCCAACTCGCTCTGGTCAGCGAGGGCCTTGAGGACGGTGGCTGCTGAACTGTCGCTCGTGGACGCCTGGTTGAGGATCTTCTGGATGTCGTCGCGGACGCCCGTCATCTCCGCGGTGCGGTCGGGTTCCTTGCCGGCGGGGTCCTGGGGGCGGGTCGTCAGGGTGACCATGAAGCCGTCGCCGGAGGGGAGGACGGTGAAGCCCTTGGTGCGGGCGCCCTCCACTGCCGTCGTCAACTGCTGGTGGAATCCCTTGAGTTCGCCGAGGGTGTCGTTCAGGATCCGGTAGATGCTGTTCGCCTGCGTGTGGGCGTCGGCGAACTCGCCGGCCGTCTTGCCGATGAACTCCCTGCTGACCTGGGAGTTCACGCCGGCCCAGTTGGCCTTGTTGGCGGCCTTGTGCAGGCCGTCCTCCGCGTCCTTCTGGAGCTGTTCGAGGCTCTGGACGAGCGTTCCCCAGTCGGTGACGGCGTCGGAGAGGAGTTTGAAGTTGGCGTGGTAGAGGGCGTCGAATTTCACGAGGGGCCATTCCTGGGTGAGGAGGTCGGGCGGCGGGGCAGGACGGCCGGGCCGTCCGGGAGTGCGCCGCTCCTCACTCCTTCTTCTTCGGCTCGCCGTAGACGGGGTTGGGGGCGCCGGGGGCGCCTACCCGTTCGTCGAAACCGGCGTCCAGGACGCTGATGCTGCTGGCCATCCGCGCGATGTAGTCGTCGGCCCCCGCGTGCAGCTTCTTCGTCACGTGCATGTGGTTCGAGATGTGCGAGCACGCGTCCATCAGGGACTTGAGCTGTGCCTCCCAGCGGTTCGACACGTGCTGGAGCGCGCCGCCGAGCGCGAAACCCTGCTGGGTGAGGTCGGTCGCCGCGGAGTCGCTGGACGGCACCGAGACGCGGGCCTTGTTCCAGAGGTCGTCGAAGAGGGTGTGCGCCGACTTGCCGATCGCGGCGAGGTCTTTCTGGGAGACCGCGAGGACGCCGTACGAATCCGGCATCGACGGTGCGTCGCCCTGCCGGCCTGTGCCGTTGTCCACACCGTTCAGCTGCATCCCGGAGCCGTGCTGTCGCTCCAGCGCGCCCGCCTTGAGCTGCTCCCACTCGTCCCAGGCCATGGGCCCGCCACCTTCCCCGTGTGCGGCTCGCCGCCGCGGCTGTCCTCCGTACGGCACCACTCACGTGGCCACGCGTCCCCGAGCTCCGGTACAAGTTAGCAACTCGGTAAGAGAATCAGCGATGGGCGTTTGGAGCTGATCGGCTTGCGGGTGTGAAGTATTCGGGGAGGTGTTTCCGATTCCGGGTACGCGGAGGGGCTGGGAGGGACTTGGGTGTCCGGTCTCTGCAAGTGAGGGCTGTAGAAGGTAAGGACAGGTTCGGGGTTCGCGAGAGGGCAGCACGGACGGGCCATCGCGTCCTGGCGGACGTCAGCGAGGGGCCGTGGGCCTCACGCGTTCAGGAAGGGCCGGGGCCTTGGTTCGGGGGGACGTTACCCGGCATGGGCGGGGGTGGACCGAAACCCTGAGGTGGGGGGCCGAAGCCCTGTTGGGGTGCTGGGTACGGCTGGTTCTGGGGGTGCTGCGGGGTGGGTGGGGTGCGGCGCTTTCGGGCTACGACGGTTGCTGCCGCGCCGGCTGCTGCGAGGGCGGCTGCGCCGAGGCCGATGCCGAGCCAGGGGGTTCCGTCGTCGTCCTTCGTCGCGGCGACTGCCTTTGCCGGTTCGCTCGCCTTCGCCGACGGGGCCGGGGAGGGGGATTCCGCTGCCGCGAGGTCGGGGAGGGGGTAGACGTTCGCCGGGCCCGGGTCGCCGGGGTTCTGGAGGGCGATGCGGGGGCGGACGATGCCGTAGCCGATGGCGTCGTTGCGCTTCGCGCCGTCGGTCGGGCCGCCGATCGTGTTCAGCATGACGCGCAGGACCTGATTGTTGGTCCAGGTGGGGTGGACCGACCAGATCAGAGCGGCGCTGGCGGAGGCGAGGGCAGTGGCGTCACTGGTACCGCTCGTGGTGCAGAGGCCGGTTTTACCTCCGCAGGCGTGCAGCATGTCCTCGCCGGGGGCAGCGATGTCGACCTGGGGGCCGTACTGGGAGATGGCGGTTCGGCGGAGGTCTTTGCCGACCGCTGCGACACCGACGACTCCAGGCGTGGCCGCCGGGTACATCAGTAGGTTGCCTTCCTCCGCATCGTTGCCGACACCAGCGAAGATCAACGAACCCTTCTTCAGAGCGTAGTTGACCGCCTCGGTCACTTCCGGTGTGGTCCCCCGGGCGGCCTGGGAGATGTTGATGACCTTCGCGTCGTGATCGGCGGCATAACGGATCGCGGGGGCCAGCGCCTCATTGAAGAGCTTGTCCCCCTCGGCCAAGTTGGCAGCCTCAGCGGTATTGGGCAGACGGATCGGAAGGATCTTGGCGCCGGGAGCCAGGCCGAAGGAACCGTTCCCTCCCAGGTCGGCGCCGGTCGCCGCGATCAAAGCGGCCATGCTGGTGCCGTGGCCGAACGTGTCGTAGTTCGTGTGTTCGTTGCCAGGCTGGCCCGCGGCGTAGTCCTTGCCCGGGAGGACGCGTCCGACGAGATCGGGGTTAGTGGGATCTACACCCGTGTCGATGACCGCGACCGTGATGCCCTTGCCGGTGCTGGTCTTCCACATGCTCTCGGCCTGCATCCGGTCGAGGTACCACTGCCGCTGGCGGATCGTCTCGGCGCCCACCGCAGGCGTTGCGGCAGCGACCGCCAACAACAGCCCCAGGACCGTCGCAGCGGTAACGCGACGAGACCTGCGTCGAGTACCCATGAAGCGCATGGACTTCGCTCTCCTTGATCCCTAAACGCGTCAGTCGACAACCGGAGGAACGGTAGGACGGTGATTCCGGCGCCACGTTTCCTCGTCCTCGGTCACACCGTACGGTCGGCTGCTTCCGCTTCTCGTCTGTGCCGAGGGCGTCGCCTGGGAAGGTCGGGACACAGTTCCTCCCGCGCTGTGCCCCTCATTGGAGCGTCCCGCAGCCGTCGCCCCGCCCGTGATCGCGTTCCGGGTACCTGTTCCACTTCCACCGGAGCTCACTGCTCCGGAACCGGGTACCCGTACTCCCGAACGCCTCTGCTGCTGGGCAGAACCACCGCCTACTACACCGGTGTTGGAAGCAGGACGCCCGCCAACGATGCCTCCAGAACCGGAAGGAGAGACAGGCCGGCCGCCCGAGGGTGTGCCCGTCGTCCGGCCGACGGGGTTGGCCATGCCAGAGGTCGTCTGGCCCATCGGGCCTCGGGCGTGCATGCTTTCCCCGCCCACGACCGTGCCACGGGGGATGGCCCCGGTAGGCCTGCCCTCGGAAGGGAGGACAGGGCGACCGCCGACGATGCCGTTGCCACCACCGGAGACGCCGGGAGAGCGGCCGAAAACTGACCCGGGCCCCTGTCCGACCGGAGGCATGGGAACCCTGCCTCCGCCGGGCGTCCGGCCCTGCGGCAGCGTCGAGCTATTGACAGGGAGGGCCTGTCCGCCACCGAACAGCGGGGGTACAGGGCCGGAATGCGGTACCGCCCCTCTCGCCGGACCGGAATCGACCGGCATACGCGGGGTCTCTGCCGGAGTCTGCGCCGGCAGGGTACCGACCGAGTCGATACCCGTCCGAACCGGAGACAAGGTCTCACCCGAGATAGGCGGCTGGACTGCGGGAGTGTTCGAGACATGCCCCGCAGGGGAAACGACAGCCGAACCGCCTTCCTCAGACGCACTGCCGGCTGTGTGGACCGTTCCGGTGGAGGATGCCCCGGAAGATGCAACGGACTTGGAGGTGTTGCCTACCGCGCCATCAATGGACTGGACGTCAGTAGGCACGAACGCCTCGGGCGGCGGTGGGAGCTTCGGTCTCTCCAACGCGTTCAGCTGCGTGGCCGACCACGAATAAGACTGCGCCAGCTTCGTCATCTGCGACGCCGCCTCCAGCCGCACCTTCTCCCGGTCAGCGGTCAAAGCCGCCAGCTCCGCGGAGGACTTCGAGGCGATACCCGCCGCATCGGGATCGTTGTGGGCCGCCTCGGCCGCAGCGAGATTCGCCGTCGCGCTCGGCATGTCACGGGGGATCGACGACTGAGCCAGCGAGATCGCGTCCGAGGCGTGGGTCAGCCACGTACCGGAGTCCTTGCTGAAATCACTCAGCCGCAGCGTCGCGTTCGCCAGATCCGCCGCCCAGGTACGGAAGGCATCCGCACCCTCGCCCTTCCACGCCACCCACTGCGGACGGACCTTCAACTCCTCGGCGATGCTCAGGATCTCCGTAGCCGCCGTCTCCAGCCGGCTCGCGGCACCACTCACCACACCCGCGTTCGCCTGATCCAGCCACGCCAGCATCTGCTCATGACTCATACCGTCGAAGAACGTACCGCCCGAACTCTCCGCCTCACGCATCAGATCGCCCCGCCCTTCGCGTTCTTCGTGGCGTTCCCGGACGACGGCTGGCCCGACGCCGTCTGTGGCGGCTGGCCCGGGTCGTAGACGCCGCCGTACTCCTTCGTCGTCTCCGCGCTGATCGCGGCCATCCGCTGGCGGACGTCGAGGTCGATGTTCTCGTAGCCCTTGTGGGAGGCGAGGACGGCGATGCCCATGCCTTCCATGGAGTCGGAGAGGAGCTTGGAGAGGTTCTCCAGCTCGCTGATGACCGTCTCGTACGCCGTGAAGAGGCCCGCCGCCTCGATCCATCCCTCGTTCCCGCCGCCGAACTGGTGGCGGGTGAGCTGGTCCTGGGCCAGTTCGGTGGGGCCGGCCGAGGAGCCCTTGAGGGTACGGATCAGTTCATCTATACGCGTGCGGAAACCCGTGAACGACGCGTACTCCGCGGCCATGTCGGCCTGCGCCTGAATCGCGTTCCGCGTCGTATCGACCGACGAGTTCTCCCCGCCCTCCAGCAACATCCCGTCATCCTCCCCGTACGGATCACACAGCCAACTCTAACCACCACCACCGACAACCGGCCCCCGAGGGCCACCACCGTCCATCCAACCCCCACATCCGCGCCCCCGCATGAGCACGCCTACTCAGCTCACACCACCCCGCCGGGGAACGCCAGCACGTTTCGGGCACGGCACCCCGGTCGCACCCCACGCCCCGGCCACACCCCCCGACACACCAAAGGGGCCGCCCGCACCACGGATGGCGGACGGCCCCTCAGGCAAGGACCGGTAACAGGCCCCGAGCCCCGTGAACAAACTCAGCCCCGGCGAACACCGAGGGCTCGGCCCCCGTCGTTCAGGAAGCCTTCGCCTCGGTCTTCGCCGCCGCAGGCGCCGGCTTGGCCGCCTCGTAGAACTCCTCGCGAGGAGTCTCCAGCGCACCGAGCGCCACGACCTCACGCTTGAGGAACATCCCCAGCGTCCAGTCGGCGAAGACGCGGATCTTCCGGTTCCAGGTCGGCATGGCCATGCCGTGGTACCCACGGTGCATGTACCAGGCGAGCCGCCCGCGCACCTTGATCTTCATCTTGCCCATGACGATCATCGCGACGCCCTTGTGCAGGCCGAGCCCCGCGACCGCGCCCTTGTTGGAGTGCGCGTACGTCTTCTGCGGGAAGCCCCGCATGCCGGAGACCACGTTGTCGCCGAGGACCTTGGCCTGGCGCAGCGCGTGCTGGGCGTTCGGCGGGCACCAGGCGTTCTCGACGCCGGCCTTGCGGGCGGCGACGTCGGGGACCTGGGCGTTGTCGCCGGCGGCCCAGATGTAGTCGGTGCCCTGGACCTGGAGGGTCTCGGAGGTGTCGACGTGGCCGCGCGGGCCGAGGGGGAGGCCGTAGCGGGCCAGGACGGGGTTGGGCTTGACGCCGGCCGTCCACACGATCGTGTTGGAGTCGACTTCGAGGCCGTTCTTGAGCACCACGTGGCCGTCGACGCAGGAGTCCATCGAGGTCGAGAGGTAGATCTCGACGCCGCGGCTCTCCAGGTGCTCCTTGCCGTACTGGCCGAGCTTGGGGCCGACCTCGGGGAGGATCTTGTCGGCGGCGTCGACGAGGACGAAGCGCATGTCCTCGCGGGAGACCGTCTTGTAGTACTTGGCCGCGTCCCGCGCCAGGTCCTCGACCTCGCCGATGGTCTCCGCGCCGGCGAACCCGCCGCCGATGAAGACGAAGGTGAGCGCCTTGCGGCGGATCTCCTCGTCGGTCGTGGAGTCGGCCTTGTCGAGCTGTTCGAGGACGTGGTTGCGCAGGCCGATGGCCTCCTCGACGCCCTTCATGCCGATGCCCTGTTCGGCGAGGCCGGGGATCGGGAAGGTGCGGGAGACGGCGCCGAGCGCGATCACCAGGTAGTCGAAGGGCAGCTCGTACGCCTCGCCGACGAGCGGCGCGATCGTGGCGACCTTGCGGTCCTGGTCGATGGTGGTGACCCGGCCGGTGAGCACCTCCGCCTTCGGCAGCACGCGTCGCAACGGGACGACGACATGGCGCGGGGAGATGTTGCCGGCGGCGGTTTCGGGGAGGAAGGGCTGGTAGGTCATGTACGACCGGGGGTCGACGACCGTGACGGTCGCCTCGCCGTAGCGCATCTTCTTGAGAATGCGCCGAGCTGCGTACAGGCCTACGTACCCACCGCCTACTACGAGGATCCTGGGACGCTCCGTGGTGCTCATGCCATCGAGTATCCACCCGGGTCAGGGGGGTCGCTCGTGCGCCCCTTCACAAGCTTCATCGGGGGGTGTGTTATCCTCCGCGACCCACGTGATCCATGTCATGTCCGCGAGCGGGAACCCACTCCCCCGCGGTGCCGTTGTCAATGGCCCCCGACCTGCTTCTCCGGCCGCCCGAGCGGTCCGCGAGGGACCGGTACGATGCCTCCGCGACCCCTTCGCGATACGTCCCCGTACCCCCGTTTTGAACGTGTTCACACGGGCGTTGGGCCCCGGAAGGGCCAACCGGGCCACGTTCCTCGCCCAACGGGACCCTTTTCCTTGTGAAGAACTTCACGAACTTTCTCGCAGCGGCCCGCCACACCCCCCTGGGACCCCGCTCAAACGGTGTTCCCCCAGCTCAGCGGAGCCCCCTCGGCAAAGCCCACAGCCCACGCACAACTTCCCCGTTCCATGGGGGCTTTTTGTGCCCAGTAGGCCGATTTCGCACCCTCAGTCTCCACAGTTGGCTGAAAACCGCCTCTCCTCGGCCTCCTCCTGACCTGAATGATGTGGCTCCTTCACAACATCAACTCTGTGAGACGAGGTCACACGTGAAGACACGGGGCAGGAGAGCGGCGTCCGTAGCCGCCTCAGCGATGGCACTGGCGACCGGTCTGGTTCTGGCCGGTCCGGCGAACCCGGCGAGCGCCGCGCCGAACGTCTATTTCCTCAGCTACACGTTCAGCAACGGAGCCGGCCGCATCGACGTCTACAACGACGGCACGTACGCCGGGACCGCCCAGTGGGCGGCCGATCCCGGTGACTTCGGCTCCTCCACCGGGGACACCCTGATCGCCTCCGACCAGCTCGCGGACGGCTACGGCATCGAGGCCCACCTCAGCGACGGCCGCACGGCCACGACGCGCGGCCAGTCCGCGCCGTACACCGACAGGACGACCGGCAACCTGGACGAGGGCGCCACCCGGAAGATGTGGGTCTGCTACGTCCAGGGCTCGTTCAGCGACTGCAGCGGCAAGATCGACGTCCACGCCTGACACCCACACGAGGCCCCGGCCCACGGCGAATTCAAGGGGTCGTGGCAACACTGCTGGTCAAGCGGCTGTTGTCAGTAGCTTAGCGAGGCGCTCGGCTGGGGTTTCCCAGCCGAGCGTTTTGCGTGGGCGGCCGTTGAGTTCGGCGGCGACGGCGTCCAGGTGCTCGCGGCTGTGTTGGGCCAGGTTGGTGCCCTTTGGGAAGTACTGCCGCAGCAGGCCGTTGGTGTTCTCGTTGGAGCCGCGCTGCCAGGGGCTGGAAGGGTCGCAGAAGTAGACCGGCATGCCGGTGGCCGGGGAGAACTCGTCGTGGCGGCCCATCTCCGCGCCCTGGTCCCAGGTCGGCGAACGCCGCAGACGGGCCGGGAGCGTGCTGACGGTGTCGGCCAGCGCGTCGCGGACGGTGGCGCTGTCACGGTTGCCCGGTAGGTGGACCAGCATGACGTAGCGAGTGGTCCGCTCGACCAGGGTGCCGATGACCGATCCGTTGTCCTTGCCGATGATCAAGTCTCCCTCCCAGTGACCCGGGACAGCCCTGTCCTCGACCTCGGCGGGCCGCTCGCTGATCATCACCATCGGAGCCGGGAAGCGGGGAGTCCGCTGGTCCGGGCGCCGTTGTGGCTTGCGCAGGGTGCGGCCAGTGCGCAAGGACTTGGCCAGTTCGCGGCGTAGTTCGCCACGGCCCTGGACGTAGAGGGCCTGGTAGATCGTCTCGTGTGACACGTGCATCTCCGGCTGGCCGGGGAAGTGCAGGCGCAGGCTCCGGCTGATCTGCTCGGGGCTCCACTTCAGGCCCAGCCAGGACTGGATGGTGTCACGCAGCCGCAGGCTCGTCGCGATCTTCCCCGTTCTGGCCCGTGGGCGTCTGGCTCGGGCGCGGCGGTGAGCGGCGTGAGGACGGTAGTCCCCGCTGACGGGATGCCGGTTGCGGCGGATCTCCCGGCTGATCGTGGACGGACTGCGGTCCAGCTCGGCCGCGATCGCGCGGACTGTCGCCTTCTCCCGCAGCCGGTCGGCTATGTGGATGCGTTCGTCCTCGCCCAAGTACCGCGAGTCGCCTCGTACTTCCACCCGCGCCTGCCAGGGCTCACGAGTGAAGACCGCGACCGCCGGCGCGTCTTGCGCCCGCAGTCGCGGCCTCTTCTTGCGTCCCTCGGGCCGTCCGTAGCGCCAGTCCCGGCCCGTCCGCTCGTGCACTCCCACGATCCGGCATGCCTGAGCGTTGCCCATTCCTTGATCCACAAGAGAAAGGTAGAGCTCACGCTCCTTCAGGAGCTTCCTGGGCCCCTGCGGCCTCCGGTCCTCTCGAACCTCGAAGTCCATCGCGTCCCCCTACATCGGGGTGTTGCAACGACCTCTTGAACTGAAGACACCCGGGGCCTCGCCCTGTCCGGTGCCGCGTGTACACACATGCGCGTCGCCTACCGGATCAACGGCGGCGAACTCGTCGTCCTCGCCGTCAAGTACCGCAACCCGTAGCCGGTCAGGCCAGAGACCATCCGATCCCGTCCAGGATGTCGTGCTCGCTCACCACGACCTCCGCCGCGCCGGTCCGCTCCATGATCGACAGGAGTACGAGGGCCCCGGCGCCGATGACGTCCACGCGCCCGGGGTGCATGGAGCCGATCGCCGCGCGTTCGGCGTGGGTGGAGCGCAGGAGCCACTCGGTGAGGTCGCGGACCTTCTCGTAGCCGATCCGGGAGTGGTGGATCGCCTCGGAGTCGTACGCGGGCAGGTCCTGCGCGATCGCCGAGAGCGTCGTGACGGACCCGGCGAGACCGACCAGCGTGCGCGCCTCCCGCAGCGGGACCGTCTCCTCCGCGAGGTCGAGGGCCGCCTCGATGTCCGCCCGCATCGCCGCGATCTGCGCCTCGGTGGGCGGGTCGGTGACGGTGCCGTCGTGGACGAGGTGGCGCTCGGTCATCCGTACGCAGCCGACGTCGACGGAGCGCGCGGCGCGGACGTCCGTGTCCCCGACGACGAACTCCGTCGAGCCGCCGCCGATGTCGACGACCAGGTAGGGCGTCGCGAGGTCCGCGCGCCCCGTCAGCTCCCTGGTGGCGCCGGTGAAGGAGAACAGGGCCTCGTCGTCCCCGCTGACGACCTCGGGCTCGACGCCGAGGATCTCCAGCACGCCCCGTACGAACTCGTCCCGGTTCTCGGCGTCCCGCGAGGCGGAGGTGGCGACGAACCGGACCTTCTCGGCGCCGAACTCCTTGATGACGGCCGCGTACTCCCGACAGGCCGCGAACGTCCGCTCCAACGCCTCCGGCGCGAGCCGCCCGGTCCGGTCGACCCCCTGCCCGAGCCGCACGATGGTCATCCGCCGGTCCAGATCGACGAGTTCCCCGGTAGCGGGTTCGACGTCGGCGACGAGCAGCCGAATGGAGTTGGTACCGCAGTCGACGGCGGCGACGCGGGTCATGGGAACACCTCTCTGGGAAGTTTTCGAACGCCGGGAGTTGCTCTCGGGGGCGAGATCACTCGGCGGGAACCACGCACGCGCCCTTCCCCCACCACTCCGGCAACATCGCCAACGCCTCGTCCCCCAGCGGATTCACCCCGGGCCCCGCAGCCAGCGAGTGCGCGACCAGCACGTGCAGGCACTTCACCCGGTCCGGCATCCCCCCGGCACTCGGGAACCCGGCCAGCACCTCGATCTCGTCCCGCCGCCGGATGTAGTCCTCGTGCGCGGCGCGATACGCAGCCGCCAGCTCGGGGTCCTGACCGAGCCGCTCGGTCATCTCCTTCATGACCCCGTTCGCCTCCAGCGTCCCGATCGCGGAGTTCGCCTTGGGACACGTCAGGTAGTACAGCGTCGGGAAGGGCGTCCCGTCGGGAAGGCGGGGGGCGGTCTCGACGACGTCCGGCTGCCCGCAGGGGCACCGGTGGGCGATCGCGCGCAGCCCGCGAGGGGGCCGGCCCAACTGCTGCCGGAACGCCTCGACGTCCGCGTCGGTCGGCTCGGTGCGCTCGGTGATCGGGGGAGGCGTTTGCATGGCGTACGGAAGTCTCTCTGCTGTCGGTAAGAGGTGGGGCGGGCGCATCCAGTATCGCGGGACGCCGCCCCCGGCCTCACCTGCCGACCGCGTCGGCCTTGTCCACGCCGTCCCAGACGTTCGCGTACCAGGGCCGGTCGGCGGCACCGGCGTCGACGCGGGCCTGCTTCGCGGCGTCCGGATCGATGACGACGTACCCGGTCTCCCCCGGCAGGACGTAGTGGAGCCGCTGCCGGATCTGCTGCTCGGCGTACGCGTCGTCCTGCCAGCGGGCCTTGAGGTCGCGGAGCTGCTCGACCTTCTGCCGGGCCTGCTCCTGCCGGCGTTCGAGGTCGGCGATCTCGGCGCGCTGGGAGACGTACTGCCGCATCGGGTAGGCGAGGGCGACGACGAGGGTGCACAGGACGAGCGCGAGGAGCGCGGCGCGGCCGGTGAGGCGGGAGCGGCGCTGCTGGCGTTTCGTCTGGGAGCGGTAGACGCGGGCGGCGGTCTGCTCGCCGAGGGCGCGGAGCCTGGTCGCTGTGGAGAACCGGTCCTTGTCCTTGACGGCCATGCCGGCGCCTCCCGTTCCCGTTCATACGTGCGTACGTCCCCGCACACGGTACGGGACCGGGTACGGGGACGTACTAACGACTTGGCTAAGCCTTAGCCCTTGAAGCGGGGGAACGCACTGCGACCGGCGTACACCGCCGCGTCGTCCAGGATCTCCTCGATGCGCAGGAGCTGGTTGTACTTGGCGACGCGCTCGGACCGCGCCGGGGCGCCCGTCTTGATCTGGCCGCAGTTCGTGGCGACCGCGAGGTCCGCGATCGTGACGTCCTCGGTCTCGCCGGAGCGGTGGGACATCATGCACTTGAAGCCGCTGCGCTGGGCCATCTCGACGGCGTCCAGCGTCTCCGTGAGGGAGCCGATCTGGTTGACCTTGACGAGGAGCGCGTTGGCGGCGCCCTCCTCGATGCCGCGGGCGAGGCGCTCGGGGTTGGTGACGAAGAGGTCGTCGCCGACGATCTGGACCTTGTCGCCGAGGCGGTCGGTGAGGACCTTCCAGCCGGCCCAGTCGTCCTCGAAGAGCGGGTCCTCGATGGAGACGAGCGGGTAGGCGGCGACCAGCTCCTCGTAGTACTCCGTCATCTCGGCGGCGGAGCGCTCCTTGCCCTCGAAGAGGTACTTGCCGTCCTTGTAGAACTCGGAGGCGGCGACGTCGAGCGCGAGGGCGATCTGCTCGCCGGGGACGTACCCGGCCTGCTTGATCGCTTCGAGGATGAGGTCGAGGGCGTCGCGGTTGGAGCCGAGGTTCGGCGCGAAGCCGCCCTCGTCGCCGAGGCCGGTGGACAGGCCCTTGGTCTTCAGCACCTTCTTGAGGGTGTGGTAGACCTCGGTGCCCCAGCGCAGGGCCTCGGAGAAGGACTCGGCGCCGATCGGCGCGATCATGAACTCCTGGATGTCCACGTTGGAGTCGGCGTGCGAGCCGCCGTTCAGGATGTTCATCATCGGCACCGGCAGGAGGTGCGCGTTCGGGCCGCCGAGGTAGCGGAAGAGCGGCAGGTCGGACGCCTCGGAGGCGGCGTGCGCGACGGCGAGGGAGACGCCGAGGATGGCGTTCGCGCCGAGCGAGCCCTTGTTGTCGGTGGCGTCCAGGTCGAACATGGCCTGGTCGATCAGGCGCTGCTCGGTCGCGTCGTACCCGACGAGCTCCGGGCCGATCTGCTCGATGACGGCGAGGACGGCCTTCTCGACACCCTTGCCCTGGTAGCGGTTGGGGTCACCGTCGCGCAGCTCGATGGCCTCGAAGGCACCGGTGGAGGCGCCGGACGGGACGGCGGCACGACCGGTGCTGCCGTCGTCGAGGCCGACCTCGACCTCGACGGTGGGGTTGCCTCGCGAGTCGAGGATTTCCCGGGCTACGACGACGTCGATGGACGGCACGAGCATCTCCTTCAGTGTGACGCGGGTACGCAGACCTCGTGGGCGCTGCGAGGACGAGCCTAACCGGCTCCGGGGCTCAGGCCAGCCGACCGCCCGCCCCATGGGACAGAACCGACCGTACTCATTGTTCATACCCGGAACAAAGAGGGGGTGGCCGGACGGCGAACAACGAGGGCGGACCAAGGGGGCGAACCAGGGGGCAGGCAAGGGGGCAGGCAAAGGGGGCAGACAAAAAACCCGCTCCGGTGCGTACGGGGGAACACGCACCGGAGCGGGGGCCCGTGGGGGACGGGGGGGGTGACCCTCACGGTGTCTTCACTGTGAGGTCCACGGATGTGAGCGGCCTGTGGTTCAGCTGAGCGTCAGCCGGTCACTTGAGGTGGAGCTGCTGACCCGGGTAGATGAGGTCCGCGTCCTGGACGATGTCCTTGTTGAGCTGGAACAGCTTCTGCCAGCCGCCGGCGACCTTGTGCTCGGCCGCGATGGAGCTGAGGGTGTCGCCCTTGACGACCTTGTACTCGCCGTCGCCCTTCTTGACCTTCTGGCCGGTCGGGGTGGTGACGGTCTTGGAGGACGTCGTCTTCCTGGGGGTGCTCTGCTTGGGGGCGGCCTGGCGCTCGGTGGAGCGGGAGGAGGCGGACGACTCCGTACGGCTGCTGGAACCACTCGACGAGGAGCCCGAGTTGGAGGACGAGCCGCCGCTGTAGGACGCGCCCGACAGGCCGACGCCGCAGCTCGGCCAGGCGCCCTTGCCCTGGGAGGCGAGGACCTTCTCGGCTATCTCGATCTGCTGCGACTTGGTGGCCAGGTTGGCGGTCGAGGCGTACGCGGTGCCGCCGTACGCGGCCCAGGTGGAGGCGGAGAACTGGACGCCGCCGTAGTACCCGTTGCCGGTGTTGATGGACCAGTTGCCGCCGGACTCGCACTGCGCGACGGCGTCCCACTCGGAGGCGGTCGCGGCGGAGGCGCCGCTCGCGGCCATCAGGGGGGCGGCGACGGCGACACCGGTGACACCGGCGAGCGCGACGACACGGGTGGCCTTGGACGGGCGGCGGTGCTTGCCCTTGCCGGAGAACAGCATGGATCGATCCCCTCACCGACGCCTGCGAGGTGAGCTGTCGGGTTGGGGCCGGTTGAGTTGCCCCGTCACTTCCGTGACTTCACCCCTAGCCGGGCACGGCGTCAACCACCGTTCCCAGCGCTTACCTTGGGTCCCCCGCTCCTGCCTACGGCGCTTGCGCGACGACTGTTCCCGGACGGCCGCTGGCAGGATTCGGCGTTCGCGGCAGCCGGGGCTCGGGGTGCCGAGCGTCACGACCGTAGGCATGCGCTCAGCGGATTTTCAAAGACGATCAGGGCTTCTGAGACTCATCCCACACTTTCACCAAACTGGGACATTCGCCGCGAACGGGTACGCCGAACTGCCGTGATTCCGCCCGCTTTTACGCCTTTGCCGTACGCCGGTCACTTGCCGAGAGACAGAGTCTGACCGGGGACGATGGCGCTCGGGTCGGCCCCGATGAGGTCCCTGTTCGCGGCGTAGAGGGCTCGCCATCCGCCGTCAAGCTCAAGGGAGTCGGCGATGGAGCTGAGCGTGTCCCCGACGCGGACGGTGTACGACGCCGGCTCGTCCGCGCTGACGCCGCGGTGCTTGCCGGTGCCGGCGGTGGAGAGGGTGGACACGGGCGCGGGCGGGGTGATGAGGATCGGCGAGGCTCCGACGGCCGCACCGACGCTGGTGTCGACGAGGCTCCAAGACTCGGCGGGCTGCGTCGCGTTGCCCGACTTGTCCCCGTACGACGGTTCTGTGGGCTTGCTGTCCGGGGTCTGTGGCGCGTCCGGGGTGACGATCCGGCCGGACCCGCTGTCCTTGCCCGCCTCGGCCGAATTCCCGGTCTCCGCCGAGGAGCCGGGGGTCTTGGGGGTCTGCGGGGTCGCCTCGGGGGACTTCCCGGGGGTCGCCGGGGCGGGGGACGGCGACGACGGCGTGGGCGCCGGGGACGGCGAGGCGCCCGGGTCCGTGCCGCCGGAACCGGCCGTCGAGCCCGATCCGTTGGACGTACCCGATGTTCCGGACGTATCGGTCGAACCCGTGCTGGGGCTGGGGCTCGGGGTTGTGTCCGTCGCCGCCGCGCCGCTCTCCTTCGTCAGGCCCGACGTGAGCGCGCAGATGGGCCAGAAGCCCGGGCCCTGGTCGGCGAGGATCCGCTTGCCGACCTCGATCTGCTCGGCGCGGCCGGCGAGGTCGGGGCGCTCGGCGTAGGTGAGGCCGCCGTACTTCTTCCAGTCGTCGAGCTTGATGTGCAGCCCGCCGAACTGGCCCGAGCCCGTGTTCTCGTCCCACGCGGCGTCCGTCTCGCAGTCGGCCACCTTGTCCCAGACGGTCGTTCCCTCGATCCCGGCCGGATTGCCCGCCGCGCTCGCGCCGCTCGCGCCGAGCAGCGGGATGGCGATCGCGGTGCCGGTCACTCCGGCGGCGACAAGGAGCGCCGGAGCCTGGCGGGGGCGACGGTGACGGCCGTTCCCGGAGAGCATGCGGACACCTTTCTCACGACAGTGGGGGGCGGGGGCGGCTGGCGGGCCGCTCCGGCTTGCGAACGTATCGGCATACGATCACTTGTCACAAGTTCATGCCGCGCGGATCACGTGAAGATCACGGAGGTGAGGGCGTGTCATGTTTGCGCTCCGGGGGAGCCGTTGCCGTGTGCGCCGGCGGGCCCGCACGCGGCTGATCAGGGCATTGGCGTGAAGCCGACCGGCAACGTCCGCAGCCCGCGCATGATCAGGCCGCCTCGCCACCTCAACTCCTCGGGGCTCACGGCGAGTTGAAGATCCGGCAGGCGTGTGAGAAGTGTCGCGAGCGCGGTCTGGCCCTCCAGCCGGGCGAGCGGGGCGCCGAGGCAGTAGTGGATGCCGTGGCCGTACCCCAGGTGCTGGTTGTCGCGGCGGGTGAGGTCGAGGGTGTCGGGGTGCTCGAAGCGGGCCGGGTCGCGGTCGGCGGCGGCGAGGACGACGAGGACCGGGTCGCCGGGGGCGATGTGCTGTCCGCCGAGGGTGAGTTGCTCGGTGGCGAACCGCCAGGTCGCCAGCTCTACGGGGCCGTCGTAGCGCAGGAGTTCTTCGACTCCGGTTTCGAGGAGGTCGGTCTTGCCCGCGCTGATGGACTTCTGGAGGAGGTCGCGTTGGCCGGGGTGCGTGAGGAGCGCGAGCGTGCCGTTGCCGATGAGGTTGACGGTCGTCTCGAAGCCGGCGAACAGGAGGATGAACGCCATCGCCGCGGCCTCGTTCTCCGTGAGGTGCTCACCGTGGTCGGAAGCGCGGATCAGGCCGGAGATGAGGTCGTCGCCGAGGTCGCCGCGTTTGCGGTGGATGAGGTCGAGGAGGTAGGCGCGCATCTTCTTGACGGACCGTGCGACGCCGCCCCTGGGGCCGCCGCCGTGTCTGATCATCATCCCGGCCCAGTCCCGGAAGTCGTCCTGGTCCTCCCGGGGTACGCCGAGCAGGTCGCAGATGGCGTAGATGGGGAGGGGGAAGGCGAAGTCGTGGATGAGGTCGGCCTCGCCCTTCGCCGCGAAACGGTCGATGAGCTGGTCCGTCAACTCCTGTACGCGGGGGGCGAATTCGGCGACCCTGCGCGGGGTGAACGCCTTGCTGACGAGCCGCCGCAGTCTCGTGTGGTCCGGCGGGTCGATGTTCAGCAGGTGCGTCATCAGCTCGGCCTTGCGCTCCCCCGGGATACCCGTTCTGCCCTTCGCGTGTGCCGGTTCGTCGTGGTGGGCCGGGTTCTTGGAGAGGCGGGCGTCCGCGAGGGCCTGTCTGGCGTCGGCGTACCGGGTGACCAGCCAGGCGTCCACTCCGCTGGGGAGGGTGGTCCGGTGGACGGGGGCGTGCTCCCGCAGCCAGGCGTACGCCGGGTACGGGTTGGAAGCGAACTCCCAGGTGAAGAGGGTGGGGGTGCTGTCGGTCACTCGCCGACGGTATCCCGTTTCCGCCGGAGCGCTTCGGCTCGGGCCCGGGCGAAGGCGTCCCCTTGTGCGGCGGCCTCGTCGTACGTCTGTAGCGCCTCGGTACTACGACCCGACCTCTCAAGTACTACGCCGAGGTGCGCGAGGTCGAGGGGGTCGGTACTACCCCTGAAGTACGACTCGGCGTCCTGGAGGGTCTGCGGGTCGGCGCGGAGGTCGTCGAGGATGCGTACGGCTCTGTCGTCGCCGTCGTGCGCCGCGCGCTCCAGGTAGGGCTGGGCGGTCTCGGTCTCGCCGCGCAGGACGTGGTAGGCGGCGAGGTTGCGGGCGAGGGGGGCTTCTTCGTCTTGGCCTTGGTCTTGGCGCAGGTAGTACTGGGCGGCTCGGGAGGCGTCGCCGAGGCGGAGTTCGAGGTCGCCGAGGTGTGCGGCGGCCTGCCTGTCGTCGGCGGCTTTACGGAGGGCCCGGTCGGCCAGGGCCAGGTGGGCTTCGGCGAGGAGGCGGTGGGCTGTGGGGGTGGGGGCGGGGGCGTGGTCGGTGGCCTGGAGGAGGTAGGGGAGGGCTCGGTCGGGGTGATTCTTGCTGAGGAAATAGGCGCCGACCCGTTCCGCCACCTCGTGCCTTCCGGCGTCGGCGGCTCTCCGGAACCAGTCCATCGCGGCTTCTCTTTCCCCTTCGGCCTCTTTGAGCAGGCCGAGCATGTGCATGGCTTGGGCGTCGCCGGCCACGGCCCTCGGGGTGAAGTGGGTGCGCGCGTTGATGTGGACGGTGTGCCGGTCCTCGGTGCCGTACGAGGTGTCCGCCAGGGCGGCGCGCCAGACGCGGGCCGGTATCGGCCTGTCCTCGCGCAGCGCCGCCGCGACCAGGGCGCCGTGGGGCCGCCACGTGCCCTCCCGGTCGCCGGGGACCAGCAGGCCGGTGACGCCGTACCGGCGCTCGGACGCCCAGGCCAGCGCCTCGTCCACGGCCTCGGTGCCGCCGTAGGCCGTCTGCGCCCTGGTCAGCAGTTCCCGCGTCATGCCGCCGCGTACACCGCACCGTGCGAGGTCGACCGACGCCAGCAGCGGGTACTCGCGGGCATCGCGCCGGCTGCGTGCGACGCGCATCCGGCGCCAGGTGTCCACCAGCAGGGGGGCGACCGCCAGGTACTGCGTGACGCCGGTGTCCCCGCGCCACTCCAGCGCCTCGGTCAGCCTCGGGTCCTCGCTGTTCCTCGCCCTCGCCAGTTCGGTGTCGCTCCACACCGTGCTCAGACGTTTCTTCGTGGCGCGGACCAGGACCCGGTGCGCCGGGCTGTCCGTGTCGTTCACGTACGCGTCGTACACGTCGTCGTTCATCGTGCCCACGATCTGTACGCGGGCCCTGGTCAGCTCGGTCAGCAGCTTGATGTCCAGGTGGCGTTCGCTCAGGTGGGCGTCCAGGTCGTCCAGCCACAGGACGTGTCTGCCGGGGTGGTCCGCGAGCAGGGCCGGCAGGGCGCGCAGGTCCGTGCCGGGGGACGGTGCGAACACCCTTGTGTCCGGGGGGAGTTCGAACAGCGCCTCCCATGCCGTACGGGTCTTCCCCGCGAGCTTCCTCCCCGTGAGCACCAGCAGTCCGCCGTCCCCGAACCAGTCCCGGCCCGTCTCGACGTCCCGCACGACGTACAACGGCAGCTCGGGCCCGTCCTCCACCCGCCGCGCCTCCCGCACACCGTGCCCGAGGGCCTCGGCGTCGGTGAGGTCGGCGAGGGTGGGCCAGGTCGTGGGGTCGGGGTGGGTGGGGGTGGGGTGGTTGAAGTAGACGTTGCCGGTGACCGCGCCGGTGACGGGGGCGTGGAAGGTGCCCCGGCTGAAGTCGACGTGGTCGCGGGGAGGGGAGGTGGGGTTCTCGGGGGCAGGGCGGTCTTGGTGGGGTGAGGGGTCGGAGAGGGCGGGGGCCGGGTCGGGGTGAGCGGCGTCCTCGGGGGCGAGGGACGGGGGGTCGTATCCCCGGGGTGGGGTGGCGTGAGCGTCGGGGGGTGCCGAGGGGGCGTGCTCGCGCGGGTGGGCGTCGGGGGGTGCCGGTGCCGAGGGGGTGAAGGGCGGGGCGGCGGGGAGGTGGATCGGGAGTGGGGCTTCCGGATCGGGGGGCTGGGTGGGGTGGTGGCCGTTGCGGGGGTGATCGGCTTGGGGGGTGCCTTCCGGCTCCGGTGTCGGCTCGTGCTGAGCGGCCGTGGAGGCCGGGGGCGGTTGTTCCAGCTTCGCGCCTACGAGCATGGAGGTGAGGGTGGCGGCCCGTTCGGCGTGGTCGGGGGACGCGGGGGCCGGCTGGGCGACGGGGGCGGGGTTCCAGTCGGGGTTCCTGAGGGCGTCGGACATGGTTCGCCGGTCGACGGTGAAGGTACCGAACGCGGCGTTCCCCTCAGGAGTGTCGGGGTCGGCCTGCGGGGCGAGGTCCGAGTGGTTCTCGTAACGGGCTACCAGCTCACGGAGTCGGTCGGCCGATGCGGCCGGGTCCTCGGCCAGGACGAGGGACTCCAGGATGTGACGGGCCCGAAACGAGAACGCCCCCTCCCAGAAGAGGTGGAACATCGTCGGACTGCCATCGCCCGGAGCGGACACCGCAATGAACCAACTCCGGATCTCACGCCATGCCTCCGCCCTCACCTCGGTCTCCGCGTCCATCGCGGCCCCCAACACCCTCGCCGCCCTGACCGCCAGCTCCTCCAACTCCCGTTCCATACACGCTCCCGCGCCCCGAGAACCGGACCAGAGATCCCACCGTACTCGCCCCCGCCGCCGAATTCCCGCCACGGGACGCCGCCCGCTGGACGCCGCCGCGGCTCGGGTCCGCCCTTCACCGCACGGGCCTCTGCATGCCGCCCGCACCGAACGACCGCCTCGCCAACGACCCCCTCCGAGTGCACGTTCCCTGCGGACGGCGGGGTCCGTCGAGGGTGCCCGCCCGCACACCGGCGTTCGAACAGCCGTGTCCCCGGCGGACCGGCGTATTCCAGGGGGCGTCCCATCGAGCACCGGGCTCAGCCACCCCGGACACCCGACTCGGCCCGCCCTCTCCCCCGGCCCGCGGACTCCGGTGCCTCGATCCCCCGCACCATCAGCCGTCGGCCCCGAACCGTCCCCGCACAACGCCCCGCCCACCGACCCCTCGGTGGACAGGGCGTCCTCAACTACCCCCTCGCGCCGATCAGTTGTGGATCGTCACGCAAGCCTTCGTCCCGGGGTACTTCTCCCACCAGCCGCACGCCTTGGTGTTGTTGGCGAAGCTCTGGTTGACGGCGGAGCCGACGGTCACCGTCTCGGTGCGGGAGGCGTTCTCCAGGGTGCCGTAGTAGCCGTACGTGCTGCCGATCTCGAAGATCGGGCGGTCCGTCCAGGCGCGGTTGTTGGACTTCTTGGACAGCTTGAAGCTGTCCACGTGCAGCTTGGTGCCCTTGACCTCCAGGCAGACCGAACCCGAACCGTCCGTCGACCCCGCGTTGCCGGCGCAGCCGGTCGCGCTGAGGATCCCCGCGTCGGCGGCCTGCGCCGACCCCGACATCCCGGTCAGACCGAACGCCGCGACCGCGGCCAACGCGAGCGACGTCCTGGACACATGACGAAACACAAGATTCCCCGTTCTCGAACTGACTGACGTACAGGGCTGCATGATCACAGCCACCGCACAGCCTGACGTCACGGGGAGAGAGGGCCTATCCGTGACGGCACCCATATCGCACCGGGGCCCTCAGTCACCCCTCCACCCCCTCAACCCCCCGGACCGCCTCCCGGTACACCCGAGCCGCCGCCCGCAACGCCGCCTCCGGGTCCACCCCTTCCCCCTCGGCCCGAGCCGCGAGCGCCAGCAGCTCGTACCCCACGCCCTCCCCGCCCGGCAGCGGCACGTCCAGCCCGGCCGTCCGGACCCGGGACGTCAGCTTCGCCGCGAGGGCGAGGGCCGGCTGGTGGAGGGGGACGCCGTCGGTGACGGACGCCCGGCGTTTTTCGATCGCCTTCGTGCGCAGCCAGTGTTCCTTGACCTCCTCGGGGGTCGTGGCGACCGCGTCACCGAAGACGTGCGGGTGGCGGTGGATCAGCTTCGTGACGATCGTCGCGGCGACGTCGTCGATGGAGAACGCCTCCTCCTCGGCGTCCTCGGCGATGCGCGCGTGGAAGACGACCTGGAGGAGGACGTCACCGAGTTCCTCGCGGAGTTCGTCGTAGTCGCCCTCCTCGATCGCCTCGACGAGTTCGTACGACTCCTCGACCGCGTACTTCGCGAGCCCCTTGTGGGTCTGCCGCGAGGACCAGGGGCAGGCGAGGCGGATCCGGTCCATGACCTGGACGAGGTCGAGGAGGCGGGCGCCGGGAAGGTCGTAGGAGGCGGGGAGGAGTTCCAGCTCGGGCATGGCGACCCGCCCGGACCCGGCGAGACGGGCGAGCCCGTCGGTGAGGGCGGGCTCTCCCTCGCCGGTGGCGACGACGACCACGGTCCGCCCGCCGGCGCACTCGGCCACCAGTTCCTCGGCACCGGGCGCCGCCACGGAGACGGCGACACCGGCGTCCCGCAGATACGGCGCCTGAGGATGCGCGCCGTCCGCACAGACGACCAGGTCCGCCGTACGGAGCACCTGCCAGGCGGGCCAGGAGAGCAGGCCGGGGGCGACGCGGTGGCTGGTGGTGAGGAGGACGATGCGGCCGGTGGACCGGGCGGGATCTGCGGGGCTGGTTTCGTTCACACAGCGAACGTAACCCACCCGCCGATCCCGCCCGGAAAGTTATCCACAGCCTGGGGATGAAAGTCGTACGACCATCTTGTATGCCGCCGCCATCATCGACGCCGCCACCACCGCCGACGCCGCCGACAGCACCCCCGCCCCTCCTACGCCCCCGCAGTGATCTCCCGCACCCAAGGCGTAGCCGCATCCACCCGGCTCACCTTCCGCACATCCCACCCCCCGTACCGGGGATTGAGATCCACCCCCAGCTCCTTCGACGCCGTCGACAACGCGTTCCAGAACGCCGGCTGACTGGTGTCCGTCCCCAGCTTCGCCGCCAACTTCTGCGCCTCCAGCTGGAGATGGAGGTTCTCGTCGAGCCGCTGCGGCGGCACCCCGTACTGCTGGAGCCAGGCCGTCTCCAGCCCCTCGGACCCACCGGCCTGCTGCTCCAACCCGGCCCGCATCTCCTGGACTTCACGCCGGCTGACGGCGACTCCCGCGTTCTCGGCGGCTTTCTGGAGGACCTTGTCGAGAACCATCCCGTGCAGCGTGTCCCGCGTGAGCGTCCCGGTCTGCGCGATGGCCTGCGCGTACTGCGCGTCGTCCTTGACGGACGCGCGCTGGGCGGACCGGACCTCGTTGACCCGGTTCTCCAGCTGCGAGACGGTGATCCGCTGGCCGCCGACGACGGCGGCGGCACCAGGGTGCGCGTCGTTCCCGCAGGCGGTCAGGAGGGGGGCTGCCGCGGCGATCGTGGCGGTCAGCAGGAGCGCGGTGCGACGACGGCGGGGCAAGGAGACCTCCTGTAGGAGCTTGTGCGGCGGTGCACAAAGTCTTGCGGTGATCGATGGTAGGCAGTGGTACGCCTGGGGCCAACCCATTCGACCAACGATTCACCGGGACTTGGGGCACCGCCGCGCCCGCGTCACGCGCTCAGGGGGTGCAGTCCGGCGCGTGTTCGAGAAACTCCCCGGGCATCAGCCCACGATCGCGACCGGCGCGTCCCACGTGTCCCGGTCGACGGTGATCGTGTAACCGCCGCGCGTCTCCTTGCTGTTGACCTGGTACTGGTGGCCGCGGCTGTGGTCGGTGAACTGGTCCTTCCCCCAGGGCCAGTCGGCGGTGGTGGTGTCCTTCCCGTCCCACAGCGCGTACCAGAGGTTGCCCGGCAGGTCGGTCTTGTTGGTGGCGGTGGCGATCGCCTTCGCGCTGGACGACGTGAACCCGTAGTACCCGGCGCGGTAGACCTTCCCCCGCAGCGTCTTCGTGAACGACCGCACATACGCCAACACGGCGTCGTTGCACGCCTTGTTGGTGATGTCGTACGCCTCCATGTCGAGGTAGACCGGGCTGCCGGCCTTCATGCCGAGCGCGGACGCCTTGGCGACGGCGTCGGCGGCGTCGGTCGCGCCGAGCGAGGTCGCCGTGGCGGCGCTGATCTTCTCGGGGCTGGACCCCGTCTGGCACGGCGGCTGCGCGCCGACGTACAGCGGAATCAGCTTCCAGCCCTGCGAGTTGACCGACTTCACCCAGGAGTTGGTGAGGTTCGGCTGGGCACAGCCGCGGTTCTTGCCGCCGATGTAGACGGCCGCGCCGCCGTAGTAGCCGTCGGCCTTCCACGCCTTCATCGCGGCGAGCGAGGGGGCGGTGCACGTGTCGAACGCGCGCCCCGTGTACGTCTTCTGCGCCGGCCAGACGGTCGCGGCCATCGACTGCTGCGCCGCGACCGCGCCCCCCGCGACCACGACGGCGCTCGCCACGCCCCACGCGATGTATCTGCGCTTCCTCGACTGCCGGTGCTCTGCCATTCCCACCCCTTGATTCGTTCAAACGTGCGCGTCGCAAGGTAACCGACCGCGCTCCCGCGTCTCGGAAACACCTGTTTCCGATCGTCACAAGAATCCCCCATGCCACAGTAAAGGGGAGCCACGCGTCGGACCCTTGGGACCCGGTGTCCTACGCTGACCGGACACGAGGGCGGGATGAGGACGGCATGGCAGGCATACCAGGCGGCTACAACTACGCGACTCCACCGCCGAGTTCACGCTCGCCGAAGCGGCTGGAGGCGGGCTGGGGGCAGCGGATCGCCTGGACGCTGCCCGTCTGGGGCACGTTCGGCCTCTTCCTCTGGATCCCCTTCCTCTACCTCGCGCTCCGCCGCGGCCTGCCCTCCGACTGGACCGCGTGCGCGTCCTTCGTGACGTACGAGGCCGCCGTCTGGACCTGGCTCATCGCCCTGGAGGACGGCGTCGGTGACGGCGTCTTCGGCTTCGTCCTCCTCTTCGGCACGGCGATGGGGACGGCGCTGCTCCTGTTCGCGGCGTTCGACCCCAAGCCGCGCCCCGCACCGGCGCGGTACGGGGCACCGGCGCCGTACGCCCGTCCGTACGGCCGCTGAGGCTCACACGTCGCCGAGCGGGCCCGGGTCGGGTGACCCCCTCCGCTGTGCGAAGTCGCGTTCGAAGTCGAGGAGTTGACGCAGGGGTACGGGGCTCCGGGTGACACCGGCAGGGTTCTTGTACGCCACGACGGTCCACAGGTGCGGGTACGTGGCGATCCCCTCGTCGGGCTCCAGCCCGGCGATCTCCTCGCGCCATCCGTCCCACCGGAACCTCTTGTAGAACAGCTCCAGTTGCCCGGACAGCAACCAGAACACCCAGGTGCTGTAAGGCAGTTCCAAGGGCTCCCACTGGAGGGCGTCGGGAGCGAAGTAGCTGATCGCCTCCGGTATGCCGAGCGGTCCGGCGGCAGCGGGATCACCGAAGTCGAGCGCGAACACACCGCCGAGGACGTCGTACCCGACGATGAGCCTGGCGGCGGGGGGCCGCCAGGGATCGACGGCGGCGGGAAACCCGTTGACGCGCCCGATGTCCGGGAGTCCGTTCGCCCCGCCCCCGAGCACCCTCACCCATCCCCCGTCGGCGACGAACCCACCGGAGTTGGAGACCACCGCCCCGAGCATGGACTGCGAGGTCAGCCCCATCTGCTTGACACAACGCCGCCTGCCCACCTCGTCCCCGTCCAACACCCGTACGTCCACGGCACTTTCGGCAACGGCCTTCTGGAACGCCTCCCAGGCGCTGGGACGGGTCACCGCTCGGACGACTTCCGCCGGTTGTCGGGAGTGGCCATCAGGCACCTCACAGCGCGCTCGGGTTCGAGGGACATCGGCTCCAGCCTAGGGAAGAGCGAACGGTGAAGAAAACACACTCCCTTTGATCCATCTTTGGGCATTCGGAGACTTTTTCTTGTCTTTTACCTTTTTATGATCAACCCTTCGGGCCTGGCGACCGTCAGGCCCACACGTTTGTGTACGACAGCTCAAGGACATCCATGCGCTCCCGCATCCTCAAGACGCTCGCCGTCGCCGCCGCCCTCCCCCTCGCCCTGGCGGCCTGCTCCTCGAACTCGGACTCGGACTCCGTTTCGGCCAAGGCCAAGCCCGCGGACCCGAACAAGGGCATCCTGACCGGCGCCGCACTGAAGAAGGCGCTCGCGCCGGCGACGTACTTCGCGTCCGGCTTCGAGCTGGACGCGACGGTGACGCGGGACACGGGGGACACGTACAGAGCCCCGGAGACGACGGCGGCGAAGCCCGACTGCGCCGGCTTCGGCGGCACCTCGTGGATCGAGCTGACCGGTATCAAGGGCGTCTCGTTCGCGCAGGCGTCGTACCTGAACAAGAACACGACCGCCCAGTTCGACGAGGAGATAGACGCGTACCGGGGCACGACGTCGACGGACGTCATGACGGCGCTGAAGAAGGTCGTGGCCGCCTGCCCGAGCTACACGGACTCGGACACGAAGAGCAAGGTCAAGATCACCGGCACCGCCGACCCCGCCCTCGGTGACGAGGCGTACACGATCACCCTCACGAGCGATGCCTGGGAGACCGGCACCACCCTGATCGCGTCCCGCGTGGGCACGAACGTCGTCAGCGTCTTCTCGACGGACGGCCCCTCCAACGGTGCCGGCGGCGCGAAGAAGCTGACGGAGAAGGTCGTGGCGGCCCTGAACGCCAAGTAGCCCCGGCGAGGTAGCTCCGGCGAGGATGCCGGCGAGGGTTTCTCCACCCCGAACTCCACCCGTGGGTCCAGGTGTCGCGAGCCCCCTGACAGCAGGCTTGGGGGCATGACAACGACCGAGTGGATCACCGACATCGCTCTCCTTCTCGTCGTCTTCCGGCAGCTGCGGGAAGGCCGGCTGGACCTCAGGACCTTCCTGATCCCGCTGGGGATCGTGGCCTTCGTGGCCCACACGTACCTGGACTCCGTCCCCACCGGAGGCAACGACCTGATACTGATCGGGGCGCTCGTGGGGGTGGGTGCCGTACTCGGCGTCGCCGGCGGCGTCTACACCCGGGTCAGGACCTCGGGCGGGCACATCCTGATCAAGGCGGGGGCGGTCTCCGCGATCCTGTGGGTGCTCGGCATGGGGGCCCGGATGGGCTTCCAGCTGTGGACCGAGCACGGCGGCGCCGACGACGTCGCCCGGTTCAGCCTCGCCCACCACATCACCAGCGACCAGGCATGGGTGGCGGCCTTCGTCCTGATGGCGCTCACCGAGGTCGTCACCCGGCTGGCCACGATCTTCGTCCGCGGCCGGCTGCTGACCGCCGGCCGGACCGCCTCCGCCGCGAACCGGGTCGCGGTCCGGCCGTGAGTTATGGTCTGGCCGTGCCTCCCGCCGCCTCCCCCGCACAGGTCCCGTCCCGGCCGGTCCCGGGCCGGGACCCCCGGGTGCAGTGGGCCCTGACCGTGGCGGTCATCGTCGGCGGAGCCCTGACGATCCGGCCGATGGGCGTCAGCGGGCAGGGACTGGTGGTCGCGGTCCTGTTCGTCCTGAACAGTGCGGCGCTGCTGGCCCGGGGTCTGCCTCAGGACAAGGTCCCGCCGCGTGCCGCCGTCGTCTGGCTGTCGCTGGGGGTCCTCGCGGCTGCCGCGCTGATCGGCGCCAGTCGCAGCGGCACGGGTTACCTCTTCGCCTTCTTCCTCTGCGGTCACATCGGGTACCGGCTGCCGGCCAGACAGGCCGCCGTCCTGGCGCCGGCCTGCGGCCTGCTCTGCGGCGGCGTCCTGTACTTCGAGGTCGGGCCCGGTCACCAGCTGCTGCCCTGGGCCGTCGGTCTCACCACCGGCGCACCGGTCCTGATCGGGATGCTCAACCGGGTCCAGCACCGGGCCGTGGCCGCCGCGCTGTCGGCGGCCGAGAGCGCGGAGCGCGCCGCCAGGGCCGAGGCGCGGACCGCCGTACTGACCGAACGCGGCCGGATCGCCCGGGACGTGCACGACGTCCTGGCGCACACGCTGGCCGGGATCAACATGCAGCTGGAACTGGCCGACGCGCTGCTCGACACCGGTGACCTGGAGAAGGTCAGAGCGGCCAACGACAAGGCCCACAGCCTCGTCAAGGAGAGTCTGAAGCAGGCGCAGTGGACCGTGCACGCGCTCCGCGAGGACTCGCTGCCGCTGGTGGAGACCCTCACCGCGATGATCGAGTCGTCCGGCCACCGCGACGCCCTGACCGTCCACGGCACCCCCGTGGAGGTACCGGCCCGGGTGACCCAGAACCTGCTGCGGATCGCCCAGGAGTCCCTGACCAACGCCGCGCGGCACGCTCCGGGGGGTGCGGTGCGGGTGGAGCTGGCCTTCGCGGCTTCCGCCACGGCGCTGACGATCCGCAACCGGCCCGCCACCCGTACGGTGGACGCGGGGGCCGGCAGCGGAATGGGGCTGATCGGTATGCGCGAACGCGTCGCCCTGCTGGGCGGCACCCTCACCGCCGGACCGGTCATCGAGGGACCGGAGCGAGGCGGCTGGCAAGTGAAGGCGGAGATCCCCCGATGAGCGAACCCACCGAGAGTTCCCGGCCGTTGCGCGTGGTCGTCGCCGACGACCAGGCCACCATCCGCGAACCGCTCGCCGCGGTGCTGGGGCTGGCCGAGGACATCGACGTCGTCGCGGCGGCCGGGGACGGCAACGGCGTCCTGGCCGCGGTCGCCGCAGGGCCGGTGGACGTCGTGCTGATGGACCTGCGGATGCCCGTGCTCGACGGGATCGAGACCACCCGCAGGCTGAGCGACGAACACCCCGAGGTGGCCGTCGTCGTCCTCACCACGTTCGCCGACGACGACTCGATCCTGGCCGCGCTCGGCGCGGGTGCCCGCGGCTATCTGACGAAGAACGCCGGACGCCAGGACATCGTCCGCGCGATCCGCGCCGCCGCTGCGGGCCAGTCCGTCCTCGACCGCGAGGTCCAGGACCGGCTGCTGGCCACCGTCCGCGCCAGGCCGACGGCGTCCGAACCGCAGCTGCCCGCGCATCTCACACCCCGCGAGCGCGAAGTGCTCACCCTGATCGGCCGGGGTCTGCCCAACCGGGCCATCGCCGAGAAGCTCTTCGTGAGCGAGGCGACCGTCAAGACGCACATCAACAACCTCTTCGCCAAGGCCGACATCCGGGACCGGGCCGACGCCGTACGCCGCGCCATCGCAGCGGGCCTGACCTGACCTCCGCTCCCGCAGCAGGACCCCCGCCAGGACGACGAGGGCGACCAGCGCGAACGCCCACACCCAGCAGTTCGGCGTCACCGGGCACCCCCTTCCGTTCGGCCTCCACACTCCCTTCGTCGTAATGAGCACCGCTGCGGGTTCACGCCTGGGATGTGACCTGTGTCACATCGATTTGAGGGGGTTCACCTGCGCTTCGCGGTGAATCGTTCCGGCGCCTTCGTCGGATTCCCCCCGGTCGGCAGCTTCTGGTTCGAGCAGCCCTTCAGCACCTTCTCCATCGCCGCCTTCTCCGCGCCGCTCACCCACAGCTCGTACTTCTTCTTCACCGCGACCTGCGCGGCGACGTACGCGCAGCGGTACGACGCGTTCGGCGGGAGCCAGGTCGCCGCGTCGCCGTCGCCCTTGGAGCGGTTCGTACTCGCGTCCACCGCAAGGAGGTTGAGGGGATCGTTGGCGAGGGCGATGCGCTTGCCGGCGTCCCAGTACTTGGCGCCCTTCTGCCACGCGTCGGAGAGGGCGACGACATGGTCTATGTCGACCTGGCTCTTGCCCCGGCGGTACGTCACGTCCTTGCCGGAGTAGGGGTCCTTCTCCAGGACCCCGTACGTGACCTTGCAGTCGCCGCCGGTCAACTTCACGTCCGCCAGGTCCCGTTGGAGTATGTCGTCGCGCGTGTTGCAGCCGTTGGAGTCCGTGTCGGCCCATGCGGAGCCGAACGCGTCGCGGGAGTAACCGGTCTTCGGCGCGCGGCCCTTGACCGGCAGCGCCTCGGCCGCCGCGAGCGCGGCGCCGCTCTGGGGGCCGGACGCGCCGCCCCCGTCCTTCGTCTCGCCACAACCCGCCAGTGCCGTGACCAGCACAGCGGCGATCGCCACCCCACCCCGAACACGCTTCACGCGCGCCCCTCCCGATGTCCTCTTGTGCCGTTCCCGTCGCCCCGCACCGGACGTTTTCCCCGGTCAGGGCCGCGTACACGCTAGCGGGAGGGTGTGCGGGGTCACTCCGTGGGTGCGGCCGGGTCGCACGGTCACCCCCTTCGGGTGGGCATTCGGAGCAACCCGGACATATGGTCGTGATGGATCACCTCCGGAAGGAGCCTTCGATGGGCCTCTTGGACAGGTTCAAGAGCAACAAGGCGATGCAGGACAAGGCCAAGGACTTGTCCGACACCGCCGAGAAAATGATCAACGAGAAGACCGGCAACAAGTACGAGAGCCAGGTCGACCAGGCCCAGCAGAAGGCGGAGGAGGCACTGGGCATCAAACGCGACCAGCCGGAGCAGCAGTAGCGCGCGCCTTGAGGCGACCGGGATACGCCGCTTCCACCTCCGACGGGGGGTGGGGGCGGCTGCCGGACGTGAGGTACGCCCAACACCCCTCACCCCGCCGCCCGTTGAAGTCCCCGCCAGGTACCCGGTCCTCCGACGCGGCGAGCGCCTGGAACTCCGCGAGCCTCAACCCGCCGACAAGGACGCGGTGTTCGCCATCTACGGCAGCGAACTGGCCACCGCCCACCCGCCGTTCGAACCCCGCACCCGCGACGAGGTACGGGACCTGGTGTCCCGCGCCCGAACGTCCGCCCGCACCGGACCCCGTACCGGGTACGCCCAAGAGCCCCTGGGGTTCGACGAGTTGCGGATGTTCTACGAGTCGCTCGCGGAAGTGTCCCTGCCGGGCATCAGTCAACGGCCTCCGACAGCGGGCTACTTCCACTCCAGCTTCCCCGACTCCCCCGGATCCTCGGCCCACATCTCCCCCGACACCCCCAACGCGCCGCGCAGAAACCCCGTACTCACCCGCTGGATCATCGCGACCCGCGCCGGGCTCTCGTCCGTCGTCTCGGCGGCCTCGTGTCCGACGATCCCGCCGAGCGAGTGCTCGCCCCCGAACACCGTCAACAGCCCCTTGGGGCCAGGGCTGTGGACGTACGGGTCGGTGAACCAGTCGGGCCCCCGCGTGGACAGGTGGGACTGGTCGTGGTCGCCCGCGACGACGAGCACCGGCGGAGTCATCGTCGCGAACGACGGCCGCATGAAGGGGAGTTGCTCGGCGGCGAAGGGGGTCAGGTCGTCGCCGAGGCCGGCCGTCGCGAGCAGGACGCCCGCCTGGACGCGGGGGTCGGAGAAGTCCTCGCCGAGGACCCGCGCGCCGAGCAGCGTACCGACCGTCTGCCCACCCCAGGAGTGCCCGGCGACGGCGATGCGGGAGGGGTCGACACGGCCGGACAGGCCCGGTACGGCGGCGACCAGGGCGTCGAGGGAGTCGAGGACGCGGACGACGTCCTCGATGCGCAGGCGCCAGATCCGCGGCGTACGGGGGTCGTCCGCGGGGATGTTGAGGGTCCGGGAGTCGAGGTGGGTCGGCTGGAGGACGACGAACCCGTGGGCGGCCCAGTGATCGGCGAGGGGCGCGTACCCGTCGAGGGACCAGCCGTAGCCGTGGGAGAGGACGAGGGCGGGCAGGCCGGTCCCCAACAGCGGCGCGGTGACGCGGACTTGGAGATCCTCGCCGCGTTCGGGGGCCGGCAGGAGGACGGGTTTCACGGACACGATCGACGCGGGCATGGCTGTGCCATCCGTTCGCAGCTCGGGAGACGGCTCCGCACGACCGCGCGACGGCATGACAGCCCGCCCCCGGTCTGCCATGATGGGCAAAGCGGAACCCTGTTCCACTTACAATACGGAACACGGTTCCGCTCAGCAAGGCCGAGCCGAAGCCGGACCGAGGCCCCCGCCGGGCCGACCGACCCGAGGAGCACCCCCGTGCCCGCCGACCCCCCGGACACCCAGACCCCCCCGGCCACCCCCCGCCGCAAAGACGCCCGCCGCAACCAGCAGACCCTCCTGGACGCCGCCGCCGCCGTCTTCGTCACCTCCGGCGTGGACGCCCCCGTCCGCGAGATCGCCGCGCGCGCCGGCGTCGGCACCGGCACGGTCTACCGCCACTTCCCCACCCGCGCGGACCTGGTCATCGCGGTCTACCGCCACCAGGTCGACACCTGCGCCGAGGCGGGCCCCACGCTGCTGGCCACGGCCCCCACCCCGTACGCGGCCCTCGCCGCGTGGACCGACCTCTTCGTCGACTTCCTGGTCACCAAGCACGGCCTGGCGACGGCGATGCAGTCGGACAGCACCTGCTACGGCACCCTCCACACGTACTTCCTGGACCGCCTCCTCCCCGTCTGCACCGGCCTCCTGGCCGCCGCGACCGCCTCCGGCGAGATCACCCCCGGCCTCGACGCCTACCAACTCCTGCGCGGCATCGGCAACTTGTGCGCGGGCGCGGAGAAGGACACCCGCTACGACGCACGCCGCCTGGTGTCGCTGCTGGTCGCGGGGTTGCGACAGGCGCGGTAGGGGTACGTCGCACCGGGCCCGCCCCGTCACCGACGCGGCGCAGCGCCCCGTACAGACCCCCGCCCAACCCCCCGCAGCACCCCCGCCAACCGCTCCCGCACCTCCACCTGCGCCGCGATCCGCGCGTCCAGCACCGCCGGCCGCTCCGCCGCGACCCGCAGCCCCTTCTCGGAGGGCGGCGCGGTGGCGACGTCCCCGTCGAGGCAGGGCAGGAAGGCGTGGACGTCGTCGAGGGTGAGTCCGGCGGCGAGGAGGTGGCGGATGTTGCGGACGCGGACGACGGCCCGCTCGCCGTAGACGCGGTAGCCGTTGGCGGCACGGCCGGCGCAGATCAGCCCGGCCTCCTCGTAGTGCCGCAGCGCGCGGGGGCTCGCTCCGGTCGCCTCGGCCAGTTCCCCGATCCGCATCGGTCCCACCTCCAGGACCACTCGTATCACGCGAAGACTCGTGCGACGACTCACGCGACGACCGCTCCGCCGTCGACGGGGAGGACGACCCCGGTGACGAACGAGGCGCCGGGGGAGGCGAGTTGGACGATCGCCCAGGCGATCTCCCCGGCCCGTCCCACCCTCCCCAGCGGTGTGTGCGCGAGCTGCCACTCCCGCAGCGCGGCCAGCCGCTCCGGCGTCAGCCCCTGGTGCTCCCCGATGGGCGTGCCGACCGCGCCGGGCGCGACGGCCGCCACCCGCACCCCGCGAGGCGCCAGTTCGACGGCCCAGCTCCGGGTGAGGGTGTCCAGCGCGCTCTTGGCCGCGGCGTAGACAGAGTTCCCGGCCCACCCGCGCTGTCCGACGGACGTGCTCACGTTGACGACGACCCCGCCGGCCGCCTCCAGGGACGGCAGCGCGGCGCTGGTCAGCAGGACGGGCGCGACGAGGTTGGTGGCGAGCTGCTCGGCGACCGCCTCCGGGGTGACGTCGCCGAGCGCCGAACCGCGCACGATCCCGGCGTTGTTGACGAGGACGTCCAGCCGTCCGTACCGCTCCAGGACGGTCCCCACGATCCGCTCGGGAGCCTCCGTGATGTCCGCGACCAGCGGCTCGATCCCCTCGTACCCGTCCGCCGTCTCCCGCAGCGGCGCGGCGCGGCGGCCGATCGCGACGACCCGGTCCCCCTCGGCGGCGAAGGCGCGGGCCGTGGCCCGGCCGATACCGGTGCCGGCTCCGGTGACGACGACGGTCCTGCGTGTGGTGCTGATGTCCATGCGGGTGATCGTCGGACCCTGACGCCGGTGGCAGGGTCAACCCTTCACCGGATGTCGGCCTTGAACACCGCCGTCACCTGGCTGTCGCGGTCCCGTGGCAACAGGCACGCGTTGATGCCGGAGCAGTCACCGCTCCACCCCGAGAGGATGTAGCCGCTGACGGCGGTCGCGGTCAGCGAGTCCGGCGCTTCCACCGGATCGCAGGAGGTCGGATCCTCCGTGCCGGTGCACAGCGTGGTCCCCGCGCGGGTGTCGGAGACAGTCTTCTGACGGCCGGGTACGCCGGTCAGCGTGAGCGTCACGCTGGGGTACGCCGTTCCGGTGAGGTCGGCGGTGACCGTCCTGGCCGACGAGGTGACCGTGAGCTGTCCGCTGTCGGCTCCGATGCGGCCCGGTGAGAACTCGACGGTGATCGTGCAGGAGGCGCCCGCCGCGAGTTCGGTGCCGCAGGTGCCGTCGGCGTAGGAGAACCCGTTGGAGCCGGGGACGGTGACCGTGCCGAGGGTGACGGCGTTCGTACCGATGTTGACGAGGGTGAAGTCCCGCAGGGGCGCGTCGACGGACGGGAAGCGCGAGGTCCGGCCGAAGTCCTGCGCGGACGGGGTGAGGCGCAGTCCCGCGCGCGCGAGGGGTGGCGGTCCGCTCCCGCCTCCGGTGCTGTCGCTCGGCGACACGGACTCCGACACCGACTGCGACACGGACGGCGACGTGCTCCCCGTACCGGACGACGCCCCCCCGTCCGAGACCGACGCCACCGGACCCGCCGACCCCACCGACGCCGACCCGGAACTCCCCCCGCCACCCCCTTTGCCGACCACCTGCGCGACAGCCGTCCCCACCACCAGCACCCCCACCACCGCGGCGGCGACGACAGCGACCCGCCGCCCGCCGCCCCTGCCCGACGGCGCGCGAGGCGGCGTCGACGGCATCGGCGGCACCACCGGCCCGTCGAGCAGCGCCAGATTCGCCCGCGTCACCTCCGCCCCGGCGGTGTCCCCGAGCTGCGTACGGAGGTCCAGCGCCCGCCGCAGCATCCGGCGCGCGTGCTCCGTACGGTCGTGCAGGAAGTGCTGCACCCCCTGCTGATGCGTGAAGTACGCCTCGGACGCGACGTCCCCGGCCTCGCGCGCGGCGGTGATCCCCTGCGCGAGGGTGTCCTGCCATGCCTGCCAGTGGCTCTGGACGAACAGAACGCGCTCCAGGACGGTGACGAGGCGGACGACGGTCTGCCACTCACGGCGTTCGGCGGCGACCCCGAGGAGCCCGATGGCGGCATCGAGCGCCCCGCGCGCGTCGGGCCCGGCGGGGTCGCCGGAGGCGAGCCAGGTGACGAGGGAGCGGACGGCGGTGGCGAGCCCGATGTGGCGGTAGAGGATGTGCCGGTAGGGCTCGGCCTTGCAGACGGGCAGCCCGAACCGGTCGTCGCGCTGCTCGGCCAGCCCGCGCGCGGAGAGCGATTCGAAGGTCTGGGCGACGTACGCGACGTCGGCCATCTGCGCGAGCACCCCGGCGGGCAGCAGCGCGCCGCCGAGCAGCGTGAGCACGGCGAGCACCCGCTTGGCCTGCGGCGCGAGCGCGGACACGCACAGTTCGTCGAGGACGCCGGGATCGCCCTCCGCGCGCGCGGTGACGTCGGCGAGCGCCATCCCGTCGTACCGCACGAGCGCGGCGGCCTGCCGCAGGTGCAGCGGCTGCCCGCCGACAGCGGCCACGAGACGCCCTGTGACGGCCTGCTCGGGGCCGGACAGGGGGCGGCCGAGGTCGCGGGCCAGGAGGGCGGTCGCGGCGGCCTCGGAGAGGCCCTCCAGGGCGTACGGCTCCGGGAGCGTGGGCGTCCCGGTGGCGATCACCAGCGCGCAGCCGCGCAACACCTGCTGGAGGTAGCCGAGTTGGGGCGCGGTGTACGTGACGTCGTCGAGGGCTACGGTCCCGTCGACGGCCCCCAGCGCCCGCGCGCACTCCTCGGTGGTGAACCTGACGGGCCCCTGCCAGACGTAGGAGGACCGCATGAGGTCCTGGAGGAGGTCCTCCAGCGCGGTCGCGCCCACTCTGACGTACACGCTGTCCGGGACGCTGCGCAGGAGGGCCGTCCGGCCGCTGCCGCAGGGCCCGGTGAACTCGACCGTCCCGCGCGCGCGTACGCGGTCGAGTTCCCGCGACCGCCCCACCAGGTACGGCCGTCGCGGCGGCCCGGCGAGCGCGCGCGGGTACGGGGTCGTCGTCGACGGCGGTACGCGCGTGAGGCGGGCACCGTGACGGCCGGTCAGCGAGACGGAGAGGTTGCCGAAGACGACACTGTTCATTCCTCCCCCTGGGAATGAACGGGGCACCTGACAGGCGCCGGTGTCTCCACCATCGGTCCGTCACCGGCGCCTGTCAAGAATGCCCCCCTTTGCGACCCGCTCTACGACCCGAGAACGGTTGCCAGGAACTCCCCGGTCCAGCCCAGGAGTTCACGCCCGACGAGCGGCTTCCCGCCGACCTTCGCGGTCTTCGGACGGGGTACGAGGACCTGGTGCGCGCCCGCCTTGACGACCGTCCCCGGGTACAGCCGCTTGAGCCGCAGCTCCTGCGACTCCCGCAACTCCACGGGCGCGAACCGGATGTTGGTGCCCTGGAGGACGATCTCGCCGACCCCGCACGCGCGCGCCAGCATCCGCAGGCCCGCCACCAGCAGGAGGTTCTCGACGGGCTCCGGCAACTTGCCGTAGCGGTCGGTGAGTTCCTCGCGTACGGCCCTGATGTCGTCCTCGGAGTTGGCGGAGGCGATGGACCGGTACGCCTGGAGGCGCAGCCGCTCGCCCGGCGCGTAGTCGTGCGGGACGTGCGCGTCGACCGGCAGCTCGATCTTGACCTCCAGCGGCGGCTCCTCCTCGGTCTCGCCGTTCTCCAGCTGCTTGCGGTAGTCCGCGACGGCCTCGCCGACCATGCGCACGTACAGGTCGAAGCCGACGCCCGCGATGTGCCCGGACTGCTCGCCGCCGAGCAGGTTGCCGGCGCCGCGGATCTCCAGGTCCTTCATCGCGACGTACATGCCCGCGCCCATCTCGGTGTGCTGGGCGATCGTCGCGAGGCGTTCGTGCGCGGTCTCCGTGAGGGGCTTCTCCGGCGGGTACAGGAAGTAGGCGTACCCGCGCTCGCGGCCACGCCCCACGCGCCCGCGCAGCTGGTGCAGCTGAGAGAGGCCGAAGGTGTCGCCGCGCTCCACGATGAGGGTGTTGGCGTTGGAGATGTCGATGCCGGACTCGACGATCGTCGTCGACACGAGGACGTCGAACTTCTTCTCCCAGAAGTCGACGACGACCTGTTCCAGGGCCTGTTCGCCCATCTGCCCGTGCGCGGTGGCGATGCGGGCCTCGGGGACGATCTCACGCAGGCGCGCGGCGGCCCGGTCGATCGACTCGACGCGGTTGTGGATGTAGAAGACCTGGCCCTCGCGCAGGAGTTCACGGCGGATCGCGGCGCCGATCTGCTTCTCCTCGTACGGCCCGACGAACGTCAGCACCGGGTGGCGTTCCTCGGGGGGCGTGGTGATCGTCGACATCTCGCGGATGCCGGTGACGGCCATCTCCAGCGTGCGCGGGATGGGCGTCGCCGACATCGTCAGCACGTCGACGTTCGCGCGCAGCTTCTTCAGCTGCTCCTTGTGCTCGACACCGAAGCGCTGCTCCTCGTCGACGATGACGAGCCCGAGGTCCTTGAACTTCGTCTCCGACGCGAACAGCCGGTGCGTGCCGATCACGACGTCCACCGCGCCCTCGCGCAGGCCCTCCAGGGTGGCCTTGGCCTCGGTGTCGGTCTGGAAGCGGGACAGCGCGCGCACGTTGACCGGGAACTGCGCGTACCGCTCGCTGAACGTCCCGAAGTGCTGCTGCACGAGCAGGGTCGTCGGCACGAGCACGGCGACCTGCTTGCCGTCCTGGACGGCCTTGAAGGCGGCCCGCACCGCGATCTCGGTCTTGCCGTAGCCGACGTCGCCGCAGACCAGGCGGTCCATCGGGACCGTCTTCTCCATGTCGTCCTTGACCTCGGCGATCGTCGTGAGCTGGTCCGGCGTCTCCGCGTACGGGAACGCGTCCTCCAGCTCGCGCTGCCAGGGCGTGTCCGTGCCGAACGCGTGTCCCGGCGCGGCCATGCGCGCGCTGTACAGCTTGATCAGGTCGGCGGCGATCTCCTTGACGGCCTTCTTCGCGCGCGCCTTGGTCTTCGTCCAGTCCGCGCCGCCGAGGCGGTGCAGGGTGGGTGCTTCGCCGCCGACGTACTTGGTGATCTGCTCCAGTTGGTCGGTCGGGATGTACAGGCGGTCGCCGGGCTGGCCGCGCTTGGCGGGCGCGTACTCGACGACCAGGTACTCGCGCGTGGCGCCCTGGACGGTGCGCTGGACCATCTCGACGTACCGGCCCACGCCGTGCTGCTCGTGGACGATGTGGTCGCCGGCCTCCAGGGTCAGCGGGTCGACGCTCTTGCGTCTGCGCGCGGGCATGCGCGCGCCGTCCTTGCCGGCCGCCTTCTGGCCCGAGAGGTCGGTCTCGGTGAGGACGGCGAGCCGCAGCCGGGGGTCGACGAAGCCGTAGTCGATCGAGCCGCACGCCACGTGCACGAGGGACGGCTGGATGGTGCCCAGGTCGGTGTCCAGGCGGGCGGCGATGCCCTCGCCGCCGAGGACCTCGACCGTGCGCGAGGCGGTGCCGTGGCCCTCGGTGACGAACACCGTGCGCCAGCCGTCGGCCAGCCAGCCCTTGGTGTCGGCGAGGGCCTTCGCGGTGTCGCCCCGGTAGGTCTCCGGCGCGTGCATGGAGAGCTTCAGCGTGTCCGCGTCCAGCTCCTCGTCCGCCGCGAACGGGGAGACCGACCACCACATCATGTCCAACTCGCGCGCCCGCTCCCGCACGTCGGCGATCGACCACAGGGAGGCCGCGCCGACGTCGATCGGGGCCTCGCCGCCGCCCGCCGTCGCCGCCCAGGACGCGTGCAGGAACTCCTGCGAGGTCGCCACGAGGTCCGACGCGCGCGTGCGCACGCGCTCCGGGTCGCAGACGACGGCCATCGCGCCCTTGGGCAGGACGTCGATCAGCAGCTCCATGTCGTCGACGAGGACCGGCGCGAGGGACTCCATGCCCTCGACGGCGATCCCTTCGGCGATCTTGTTCAGCAGCTCGCCGAGTTCGGGGTGGTCCTCGGCGAGCGCCAGCGCGCGCGTGCGGACGTCCTCCGTCAGCAGGAGTTCACGGCAGGGGGGCGCCCACAGGCCGTGCTCGGCGACTTCGAGGGAGCGCTGGTCGGCGACCTTGAAGTACCGGATCTCCTCGACGTCGTCGCCCCAGAACTCGACGCGCAGGGGGTGTTCCTCGGTCGGCGGGAACACGTCCAGGATGCCGCCGCGTACGGCGAACTCGCCGCGCTTCTCGACGAGTTCCACGCGCGCGTAGGCGGCGGCTGCGAGGGCCTCGACGATCTTGTTCAGGTCGGCGGTCTGCTCGGTCCTGAGCGCGACCGGCTCCAGGTCGCCGAGGCCCTTGACCTGCGGCTGGAGCACGGACCGCACGGGCGCGACGACCACCGACACCGGGCCCGTCTCCGGGTCGTCCGCGCTCGGGTGCGCGAGGCGCCTCAGCACCGCGAGACGGCGGCCCACGGTGTCGCTGCGCGGGCTCAGGCGCTCGTGCGGGAGCGTCTCCCACGCGGGGTACTCCGCGACGCCGTCCGCCGGCAGCAGCGTGCGCAGGGCCGCCGCGAGGTCCTCCGCCTCCCTGCCTGTCGCCGTCACCGCCAGCACCGGCCGGCCGGACTCCCGCGCGAGCGCCGCGATCGCGAACGGGCGCGCCGCCGGGGGGCCGACCAGGTCGACGTGCGTGCGGTTGCCGTCCGAGGCCGCCTGGACAGCTTCGGACAGGGCCTTGTCCTTCAGAACGGCGTCTAGCAGACCGTGCAGGCTCATGGAATCTTTCCGGTGAGGGGTACGGGCGAACACCAACCACCCGACGCGTCTCACGGGCCGGGGGTCATCCAGCGTACGACTTGGCGCCGACATGCGCCGGGCCTGTGGACAACCGCCGGGGTGTGGACGGGGGCGTCACCCTCTGCCCTGGGCAGCGCGCGGTGTCTTTGTTGACGCCGCGGACCTGACAACCGGCCTGACCTGCAAGGTCACCTCAGGGTTCCCGGGGCACCAAAAAGTGCGTTCTTCCACGTCAGAGCGGGTTTCCCTACGGTCGTCGGTATGACCATCACCTTGCTGAACCCGAACGGCCTGCCTTCCATCGACGTCTACCACCAGGTGTCGGTGACTTCCGGAACCCGCACGATCTATCTCGCCGGCCAGGTCGCCTGGGACGCGCCCGCCGACCTCGCGGCCCAGGTCGAGCAGGCGTACGTCGGCGTCGGCACGGCCCTCGCGGGTGCCGGCGGCGCCTTCACGGACGTAGCGAAGCTCACCGTGTACGTCGTCGACTGGACGCCCGACAAAATGCCGGCACTGCTGGAGGGGATCGCCCGGGGCGCCGCCCGCCTCGGCGTCGACCACCGACCGCCGGCGACGCTGATCGGGGTGGCGGCGCTGGACGTACCGGAGCACCTGGTGGAGATCGAGGCGGTCGCCGTACTGGACTGAGTTCGCGGGCGACGGCGGAGGGAGCCCGCCGTTGCGGTACTTCAGCTTGTGCGTCCCCGTACGGACGGAGGCAAGCCGTCCTTGCCCTCGCGCGGCGCCGCGTCAACGTCCTGTGGGCCATGATCCGGGACAGGAGCCCTTTCGACAGCGGCGGGGCGCCGCCGGTGCGGTCAGTTGCGGCAGCCGCACCCATCGGACTCGGCACCGGCTGACGGCACAGCCCCGGCGGCGGGGACCGCGCAGCAGCCCTTGCCCTGCCAGGCGTCGCGGCCTTCCTTGACCGCGATGGCGGCGATGACGAGAGCTGCGACGGGGTCGGCCCAGGACCAGCCGAGGGTGGCGTTGAGGACCAGACCGAGCAGCAGCACGGCGGACAGGTAGGTGCACAGGAGCGTCTGCTTGGAGTCGGCGACCGCGCTGGCGGAGCCGAGTTCGCGGCCCGCGCGGCGTTGGGCGGCGGACAGGAACGGCATGACCGCCAGGGACAGGGCGGCGATGACGATGCCCGGGATCGACCGCTCCGCCTCCCCGGTGCCGGCCAGCGCGCGGACGGCGTCGACGGTGACGTAGGCGGCGAGCGCGAAGAACGACACCGCGATGATCCGCAGGGTGCGCTGCTCGCGCGCCTCGCGGACGGCGTGGTCGCGGGCGGAGAACTGCCAGGCGACCGCGGCGGCGGAGGAGACCTCGATGATCGAGTCGAGGCCGAAGCCGATCAGGGCGGTGGAGGAGGCGCGCGTGCCGGCGGTGATGGCGACGACCGCCTCGATGACGTTGTAGGTGATCGTCGCGGCGACCAGCAGGCGTATCCGCTTGGCGAGCGCTTCGCGGCGGGCGGGCGAGGGCCCGAGGGACAGGGATATCTCGGCGGTCACGGTCAACAGCACCCCTTGGTCGCGGCGTCGGTGCAGGTGCGGTCGGTCTCGACGGCCACCACGGCAGTGCGCAGGTCGTCCAAGGCGTGGCCGAGGCGTTCGTCGGCAAGCTCGTAGCGGGTGCGGCGCCCGTCCGGGACAGTGACGACCAGACCGCAGTCACGCAGGCACGCCAGATGGTTCGACAGCCGGGTTCGCGAGACACCGAGCGCGTCGGCAAGGTCGGCCGGGTACGCAGGGGCATCACGCAAGGCGAGCAGGACGCGGCAGCGGATCGGGTCGGCGAGCGCGCGGCCGAACCGGGCCAGCACCTCGATGTCGGAGGCAACAGTCAGCACACCACGACAGTACACAGAAATCTGAATTCAGGAAACCATGGATCGTCCGGCGGCTCGACATCGAGATGGGGAAGTCGCCGAACACGACTACGGCGACGAACGCGCCATCTGGGACACGTACGCGCGGGGGTGGACCTGTCGCCGGTGACGGCCGCCCGCACCGCCGAACTCCGAAGCGGCGGCTCAACCCCGGCGTACGGCCCACAGGGCAAGCGCGAGGGCGGCCACACCGGACTCGGCGTCCTGGCCGTACGCCGGGGTTGAGCCTCCGACGCGGACGACGACGGCCGGGGTCGGCCGCCACCCAGCCCCGTCCGCACGGCCACCCGCTTCGCTCACCGCCCTCCCGGTGACTGGTTCCCCGTGAAGTCGGCGCCGTACGCGGGCTGTTGCCGTCCGGTCGGCCGCATGATCGGATAGCGGCAGCATCGCGTGCTGGTGACGGCCCCCGTCAGGCATGGAGGTGTGGAACCGAAAGGGCCGCCATCCGTGGCTTCCCGCAGCGGCGACCGCGCAGTCGCCTTGAGCCGACAGCTCGCACAAGCACATCAGGAACTGCGTCGCCGGATCGGCGAGATCAGGACGGGTATCGGGCACCGCCGGTCGGGCGACGACGTACTCCTCACCCATTGCCTGGCCTTCTGTACCGCGCTGACCTCGCACCATCAGGGCGAAGACGACGGAATGTTCTCCCAGTTGCTTCGGGAACGCCCCGATCTCGCCGCGACGATCGCGAATCTCGTCGAGGACCATGGACTCATCGCCTCGATCCTGTCTCGCGTGAGGGAACTCGCCGACAGTGCCACCGCATCGCACGGCCCGGACCTGGAAGCGATCGGGCGCGAGCTGGACGGACTGGCGGCGATCATGGAGTCCCACTTCAGCTACGAAGAACGAGCGATCAGCAAGGCACTCGACGCCGGACCAGCCGACTCCGACTGGCCCGACAGGGTGTTCGGATTCGGTACAGCTTGAACTTCCCGTCCCCGTCTACAAGAGCCTCCCGGAACGCGCGGCTGGCCGGCGATCTGGGTCAGGCCGTCCACGACCGCCGGGTCGAACTCCGCCCCTCCCAGACGGAACTGGCCGAGCAAGCCGGGATAACACCGTCTCAGGTGTCTCGGATGAGGGGCGACAACACCGTCCCCACCCTCCCGCTGCTGCGCCGCCTGGCGAAGGCCCTGGACGGCACGCTGAACCTGGCCATCGACGAGGGCGACTCCCGGGTCACGTTCACTCCGCCTGTCTGTTAGCAGAGGCATCATTCACCACACGGTCAATCCAGCGCCCGCCGTGCGGTGTTGACCAAGTTCTGTGCCTGAACTCCGTAGACGGCCGCCTCGTCGAGAATGCTCCAGGCCCGCCGGTAGAGGTCGATGCTGTGGACGTCGTCGAGCCACATCTCCGCATGCCAGACCTCGGTGACGACCTGGCGGTCGTCGTAGATCCAGAAACCGGTGCCGGGCGGGGTCTTGAGCGGTGCGGTGAGGGGGACGATGCCGAGGTGAACCGTGTCGAGGCCGATGATGCCGATGAGGCGGTCGAGTTGAGCGGCGAGGACTGCGGGTGGGCAGATGAGGGAGCGGAGAACGGGTTCCCAGAGGAGGATGTGGTAATGCCTGCCGGAGTAGAGGAGTTCCTGGCGGCGCATGCGGGAGCGGACGGCGTCCTCGATGTCCCGTGGGGACTGGTGGAGTTCGGCGGAGCGGGTGAGGACGGCGCGCGCGTAGTCGGGGGTCTGGAGGACGCCGACGATCCAGGAGGACTCCCAGGCGCGCAGGACGGTGGAGTTCGCCTGCGCGTCGTTGTGGGTGTCCTGAACTGGCTTGTGTCCGGCAGCAAGTTGGCGACGCCACGAGCGGATGTGTGACTCGAACCCGGCGAGACGAGCGCGGAGTTCCTCGTACAGTTCCGGCTGTCCGCAGGCGGCGGCCCACTGACGCAGGTCGTCCGGGGTGGCCGTCTGCCTCCCCAACTCCAGTTTCGAGATACGAGAGTTGGACCAACCGAGCTTGCGTGCGAGAGCGGTTCCGGTGAGCCGGCCGACGGGCGCTGTGAGGCGGAGTTCACGCAGACGCAGTCCGAGTGCTTCGCGTGCTTGCTGGTAGTCCGTGCTCACCGGTCCATACTCGCCTACGCGTTGAACTCCTCGTAGGGGACGGCGTAGTGCAGGGCGATGTCCCGCAGGCGGTTGTACTGGTTGACGCGCGCGGGTTCGGTGATCAGCTCGGCGCCGATCAGGTCGTCGTCCTCGTCGAAGAGGCAGACGGCGACAAGTTGCGAGTCGAAGATCCAGAAGTCCTCGACAGGAAGGCCGACTTGCTCGGCGTCACCGCGCCGGATGTTCCGTACATCCTCCCCCAGCGCGGCGTTCTTCTCCGCGTGAGCGAGCAAGTAGAGCTGGCCGGGGGTCGGTTCGGCATCGACGACGCGGACGCGGCCGACGTACGCGCCGTCGTCGGTCTTGGCGCGGATGGTCCGGCTCCAGGGGGTGTCCAGGTCCCAGGCAGGAGCCTTACCCCGGCTGAACTGCGCGTAGGTGTCGGTGACTTCGTCACTCGCGTACCGCCGCCGCGTCTCCAGTCGCCACGCGCTGTGCTGGAACTTCTCAAAGAACTGGCCGAACTGCTCCGGCGCGATGAGGTGGGGTTCGGCGTCACGCCCTCGCGGGCCGAAGTCGATGAGCGTGTTCCTCGGTACGACGATGGCGACCTCGTCCTCGCCGAGGTGCTGGAGCTGGGCGAGGTCCTCCGGGGCGGTGAGCGGCGGGCCGTGGACGATGATCTCGCCGCTGTCGATGTCCTCGTGAACGGCGGGACAGCCGCCCTCTCCGCTGCCGGTGCCGTTGAAGCGCAGTCGCCGGGCCATCGTCGGGTCCTTTCGCCGGGAGGGACGGTCACCCAAGCTTGATCGGAGGCGCCCCGGCGTTGCCATGGGTTCTCTTCATCGGCGTGAGAAAAACAGAGAAACCTCGCAGGCGGCGCGAGAAAAATGAAGAAAACACTCTCGCACCGCCTTCCATGGCTCCCTAGCGTCCTGGCTGTGACCAGGGACACCAGCAGCTACGGACACTCACAACCGCGCGATGAAACTCGCGAACGCCGTCGGCGCGAGGAGGAGGGCGGGGCCGGTCGGGGCCTTGGAGTCCCGGACGGCGACGGTGGTGCTGAGGTCGGCGATCTCGACGCACTGAGCGTAGGTGCCGCTGTAGGAGGACTTCCTCCAAAGGGCATCCTCGGCAGCAAACCCGGACGGACGGCGTCGAACATGTGCGGTCACTGATGCACTCCTCCCAGATACTTGGTCAGGATCATCCGCGATTCGTCCGCGGAGTACGCGATGGAAACGAGGTTGGCGAACTCCTCTTCCAGAAAGCTCACTTGCGCGGGGTCGTCCGTATGGAACCCGCCCAGATAGTTCTCGATGCTGCCGACCGGCAGCCAGGGGTGACGGAAGGTCATGACTGTGATCGGTCCGTCCGAACCATAAGCCGGGTGCGCTGCGAGCGGCAGCAACTGCACGGTGGCACCAGGCAGTTCGGACACGTCGATGAGCTTCCGGATCTGGTCCTTCATGAGGGCGTACCCCGACTCGAAACGCGCGTGAAGGGCGGCCTCGGGCACCAACGCGTGGAGCGTGACGGGGTTCCCCCCTCGGCTGAGGATCTCCTGTCGAGCCATGCGGATCGTCACCAGCGCATCCACCTGCTTCTTCGGGTGAGCCGACGCGGCCCGGCCGATGATCTCCCGTGCGTACGCGATGCTCTGGAGCGGACTCGGAATGATCGCAGGATGGTAGATCCGGATACTCTCCGCCCGAGCCTCCAACTCAATGAAGTCCAGGTAGTTCGGCGCGATCCGGTCGGCGTACGGAGCCCACCACCCCATACCGGTCGGCTCCTCGGCAACCCTCGCCACCTCCTCTACGCCAGCTGGGTCATCGACCGCCAATTTTGCGCAGAGTTCGTGAACTTCTTCTCCGGAGATGCGGTAGAGGCCACGCTCGACGCGTGAGAGCCGGGTAGCGTCCCACCCCACCATCTTGGCCGCGTCACCCGACTTCACCGGCTCACGCCAATGACGCAACTGCGCGCCAACTCTGCGCCTCCACATGGTTGGCGTCGCGCGTTTCTGAGTCATGAACGCATGCTCCCACCCTTCACGACCCAGCGACCAGGGTGAACATCTGTTCCTATTGGCAGTTTCATCAACCTTATTGCAGAGCTACCGCCAAAAGGAGCAAGCTACGAACGCTACGGAACATCACGAGGCCGAGGCCAGAACGGGATGCACATGGACAACAACGCCCTCCTCCTGCGCACCTTCGAGGTCACGTTCCTCCCCCTGTTCACCCAGGTCCGGCACCTGCGGACGATCACCGCCGCGTACCTGGGCCTGTGGGACCTCTCCGCGCTGAAGGACGAAGTCCTGCTCGTCGTCTCGGAGTTGGTCACCAACGCCGGTGCGCCATGAGGCGCTCTGTTGTATCCCCGGTTCAACCGGGAGGAACTGAAGGGAGGTTCCTGGGTCTGATGGCTTACCTGGATCCGAAAGGTGAAGGGGACAGCAGCATGCCAGGAAATCAACGATCACGTTCAGGTATGGAAGTGATGCGTAGAGGGACCCGCGCGATACGGCGAAAGCTGTACTGCCTGAACCCCAATCTCCAAGGGATGAAAGGGCTGGCATCCATCGGAAACCTACCTGACACCGATGCCGCGTCCTGTGGTGGAGTAATTGCGTATCCACCACACCCTTCGGGGCGCGGACTGATTCCCAGTGAGGGAATTCAAGGAGATGAGTGGGGCGCCTAAGTCGCGCTAGATACGTACAACAGAGACGAACATGGGATCACCTAAAGGGCGCGAGCCCCAAGGTGACGGAGGCCCCGTAGTAGTCGCAGGAATAACGACCTGCCAAGGAGGACGGGAAAACCGTCCGCAGGGCGAAGGGGGCCAGGTGATCGGACATCACGATGCTGGGAGGTATGCGTAATGCAGAACGCCGAAACGGTGCTTGATGTCCTGCGTGAACGCGGCAGGCAGAACCTGCCGTGTGATGAACTGTATCGACAACTGTTCAACCCGAACCTGTATCTACTGGCATACGGGCGCATCTACGCCAACCACGGCGCGATGACACCCGGAGCCTGCGGGGAAACCGCGGACGGCATGTCCGGAGCCAAGATCGGGCACATCATCGAAGCCATGCGCCACGAGCGTTACCGCTTCCGCCCGGTAAGGCGCGTCCACATTCCGAAATCAAACGGAAAAACGCGCCCGCTCGGTCTGCCGTCCTGGTCGGACAAACTCGTCGGCGAAGTGATCCGCCTTCTGTTAGAGGCGTATTACGAGCCGCGCTTCTCCGGCCGATCCCACGGTTTCCGCCCCGGCCGGGGCTGTCACACGGCACTGTCCGAGGTGACATACAACTGGACCGGGACAACCTGGTTCATTGAAGGAGACATCTCCGACTGCTTCGGCTCGCTGGACCATGAAGTCCTGCTGGCCATCCTGTCGGAGAAGATCCACGACAACCGGTTCCTCCGCCTCATCCGACAGATGCTGAAGGCGGGATACCTGGAAGACTGGAGATGGCACGCCACGCTGTCGGGATCCCCGCAAGGCGGTGTGCTTTCCCCGCTTCTGTCCAACATCTACATGGACCGGCTGGACACATTCGTCGAGACAGTTCTCATCCCGGAATACGCCCGAGGGAAAACCCGCCGCAAGAACCCGGCCTACAAGGAGCTGGAGAACGCGATCGGGGCTGCCCGGAAGCGGCTCGCCTACAGGAAGGAGAACACCGAGTCCGCCCAAGTCCGCCAATGGCGAAAGGAGTTACGCCGTCATCCGGCCGGAGATCCACACGACCCGGGCTACCGGCGGCTGCGCTACATCCGCTACGCGGACGATCACCTCCTCGGGTTCATCGGACCCAAGGCCGAAGCCGAGACGATCAAACAGCGCCTGGCCACATTCCTGCGCGACGACCTCAAGCTGGAACTCAACCAGGACAAGACGCTGATCACCCACGGCCGCACCCAGGCGGCCCGCTTCCTCGGCTACGAGATCACCGTCCAGCACGCAGACGAAAAGGTCTCCCGGGGTGGTCGCATCAATCGCGGCCTCCGCTCCATCAACGGGAAGATACAACTCCGTGTGCCCAAAGACGTGATCAAGGCCAAATGCGCCCCGTTCCTCCGCCGTGGCAAACCCACGCACCTGCTCCCGCTGACGAGTTGCACACCCTTCGACATCATCGGCATCTACGGAGCGCAGTACCGGGGCATCGTTCAGTACTACCTGCTGGCCGGCGACGTCTGGAGACTCGACCGGCTCAAGGGGGTCATGCTGACCTCCATGCTCAAGACCCTGGCCGCCCGGCACCGGTCAAGGGTGACCACGATGGCCAACCGCTACAAAACAACCATCAGGACACCCCAAGGACCACGCAGGTGCTTCGAGGCCAGGATCGAACGCGAGGGCAGGAAACCACTGACCGCACGGTTCGGTGGCATTCCCCTCACCCGGAAACGGACGGCCGTCCTCGACGACCTCCCGTCCACCTTGTTCACCCCACGCAGCCGCCCGCGCGGCAGCCAACTCATCGACCGGCTACAACGCGGACAGTGTGAACTCTGCGAGAGCCGAACTGAAGTGCAAGTACACCAAGTTCGCTCCCTCGCAGAGCTAAGAAGCGCAGGAGAACAGCCCGCATGGGCGCAACTGATGCTCAAGAAACGACGCAGAACCCTCGTGGTCTGCCCGCCTTGTCACGGAAGCATCCATACGTAACCCGGGTGAACAGCACGCAGTAGTCACTGGAGAGCCCGCTGCACCGAAAGGGTGCACGGCGGGTTCGGGCCGGGGGCCACTGGAAAAGGGACTGCACAGCGGAAACCTCGCCAGTGGCCTACCGGTACTCAGACACGGCAAGGGCCTCCCGGCCACGCTCCACGTCGAGTGCACCCACGGAGAACTCCGTATCGACGTCACCGACGAGAACCCGACCCCGGCCCGGCGCCGCGTCGCCTCCGACGCGGACGAGAACGGCCGGGGACTGGAACTCGTCGGCGCCCTCGCGAAGGAGTGGGGAGTCAGCCCCGACGGCAGGACGACGTGGTGTTCCCTTCCTCTTTCCTGAAACACCAGGAGCTTGACGATGCCGAGCAACAGCACGCCGTACCCCCAGGAGTTCACCACCCCCGAGATCGTCGACGACTGCGCCGACTGCACGGTCCTGGTCGGCAAGTGGGCCAGACACATGAAGAGGAAGACGGCGACCGGCGAGCCGAACAAGGACTACGACCCGTCGGCGGCGAGCGACGCGGCGGTCCTGTGGAAGATGCACGTCGCGAACACGCACGACGGGTCGCGGTGAAGCGCCTCCTCCACCGCTACGGCTGGACCACGTACCTCGGCGTCGTGGCCATCAGCTCGATCCCCCTTCTCGGCCTGGCGGTCTTGAACCGCCTCTGACCGGCTCCGCTCGAAACCACTCAAGCCACAAGGACAAGGAGGTCAGAGCTGTGCCCAATGCTTTACGACCGGAAGACGGCGCGTTCCCTGAGCGCCTGCTGTACCTGCTCAACGTCTCCAACCCCGGCCGCCTGTCGGCCGATTCGGGGTTCACCTTCGCCGAACTGCTCACGTCGGCGTGGGCGGATGCCGGAGTGGAGGTCACGGTGGCCGCGCCGGTCCCTGTCGGGGACGAGCGGGTCCGGTTCGTGACGACCGCTTCCCCGGCGACGAAGTACCGCGCGCGTCTCGCCCCCGACCTGGATGGCCTGGCTTCGGTGGTCCGTGAGGTGAGGCCGCAGGCCGTGGTGGTCAACCAGATCGAGGCGGCGCCGGCGGTGCGGGCCGCGCTGGTGGAAGCCGGGGTCGATGCGTTGGTCGCCGGGTACTGCCACTATCTGCCGTTCTCCTTCGTCGATGGCGAACGGCTGTGTCTGGACCCGTCGTTGGACGACGGCGGCCTGGGCCGTTCGATCCTGCTGGCTTTCGTCGGCGGACTGGCCGCGTGCGACCGGGTGTTGGTGCACTCGGGCACCGCCGCGTCGTGGACGTCGGCGGTCGCGGCCCGCATGGGGGTGGAGCTGGGAGGGAAACTGCACGTCGTCCCCGCGCCCCGGGACGAGCGCCTGGTCCGCGACCCCTCGGAGACCCTCGTGCCGGACAGGATCGCGACGGGCGTCTACAACCACCGCCTCTATGCGCACTACGGGACCCGCGAGTTCACCGCTCTGGCCCGCCGTCTGACGTCCGGTTCCCCGGTGCGGCTGACGGTGCTGGACCTGCTCGGCGACCGCAGTCCGGAACGCGTCAGGCTGGACCCGAGTCCGGAACGCTTCCGGGCTGAACTCGCCTCCCTCGACGGGGTCATGGTCGATTCGGACCATGGTGACCGCCTGCGTTACCGCGAGCTGCTGGCGGGTGCGCACTTCGGTCTCGCGCCGCTGCGGCCGGGCTGTCCGTGGTCGATGTCCGTGATCGACTGCCAGGGCATGGGCCTGCCGGTCGTCGGCCCGCGTACGGGCTGGCCCGCCGAGCACATCGCCGACGACCTCCTCTTCGACACCCCGGACGAGGCCGCCACGATCGTGACCCGCCTCGCGACCGACCCCGCCTTCTACCGCGCCCAGGCCAAGCAGGCCCACGACTCAACCGCCTTGCTCACCCCGGCACTTGTGGCCACGCGTTACCTGGAGGCACTGCGGTGAGGATCGACGCGGTCATGCTGTCGTACGACGAACCGCGCGCCGGTCTCCTGCACACGCGGCTTGAGCGCGTCCTCGGCGTCAGGGTGAAACGCCTGCACGGTGTGGTGGGGATGCGGCGTGCGTACCGCCTGGCCGCCGAGGTCGTCGACACGGACGAATTCCTGCTGGCCGACGGGGACTTCGTCATCGACACTGCCTTCGACCTGCGTACAGTGACGCCGCTGGCGGACGGGGTGTCGATGCGGGTGTGGCGGGCACGCAACCCGCTCAACGGCCTCGTCTATGGCTACGGCGGACTCAAGCTGGTCCGGCGCAGTGCCCTGCGGCAGCTCGGGGAGGCCGTCGATGTCCTGGCCGCGCTTCCTGGCCGGACCGAGTTCGCCGTCGGGATCGCCGGGACCACGCGGATCGACCAGTCCGCGTATCACGCCTGGAAGGCGGGGTTCCGGGAGTGCGCGATGCTCACGCGCGGCAGCGAGTACGGCATGAGCGACCAGGAGACGGCCGCCCGGATCGCCACCTGGACCGGGAGCGCGGAGGGCGAGTTCGCGTCGTACGCGGTTGCCGGGGCGCGGCAGGGCATGGAGTTCGCGCACGAGGCCGCCGATGATCCGGCACTGTTCGACCGGCTCAACGACCCGGCCTGGCTGCGCGCCCGGTTCGACGGCCAGGCGCTCACCGGATGAGCGGCCCCCTCCTGGTGCTCGTCGAACCTCACGCGCACCGGATCGGCGGACACCATCAACACGCCCTGACCGCGCTCGCGTCGGTGTACGACAACGTGCTCGTCGTCGCCCCCTACGGTTCGACGGCCGCTGCTGTGACCCCTGTTGGGCTGCTGATGGCGGCGGCGCGCGCTGCACGGTGCCTCGCCGGAGCCGGTAAGTGGCTGTTCACCTCGCGGCGTTGGCCCACCTGGCTACGCCGCCTTCCGCACCAGGTGACCTTGCTGTCGCGCTGTCTGGCCGAGGCGGCATGCGTCCGTACGGCGCACTCCGCAGCCGACGGGGCCGCAGTGGTGGTGCTCAGCGCGAGCGAGGCCCTGCACTCGGCCGCCGGACTGCTCGGCGGAGCCCATGTGCGGTTCGTCCACGAGGTCGTCACCGCCGAGGGAGCCTTCGTCCGGGCTGTCGGCGCTCTCACCGCGTCCGGCGGGCGGCGAGTGCTTCTCTTGGCGCCGACCTGCGCGGTCCGGGACGAACTGGCCGTCCGTTTCCCGCATTTGCGGATACGGACGCGGCCCTTCGCCCTCGCGGCCCCCGCCGAGCGGCTCACCGACACCGAACGGCAGCGGGCGCGGGACGCCTTCGGGATACCGGACGCCGAGCCGGCCGTCTGCCTGGTGGGCGGCTGGTGGCCGTACAAGGACATCAGCGTCGTCGACGCAGCACTCGTACGGACCTCCTGTCCTCTTCACGTGATCGTGGCCGGAGCCCCGCTCGATTCCGCGATCCTTCGGCGCTGGAGCAGCCTGCCGCACGTGCGGCTGCATGTCGTAGGCGTGCCGGAGTCGGTGCGTTCCGTGTACGCGGCGGCCGACGCCGCCGTGGTCGCCCGCCGCCCCGGAGTCGGCAAGGAGTCGGGGCTCGTGGTCGACGCCGTCCGGTTCGGTGTCCCGCTGCTGCTGTCCGACCACGACCCGGCCCTCACCGACCGGCTGTCCGGCCAGGACTGGACGAGGACCTTCCCCGCAGGCGACGCCGGACGCCTCGCCACCCTGCTCCACGAACTCGCCCGGACTCCGCTTCCCCGGCCCGCGCCGGACACGGCCAGGCGCGTCGGTGTGCCGTCGGCCGCCGGGCAGGCCGCCTTCCTCCTGCGCATCGCCTCCAGCCTGAAGGGAATCTCGTGATGGACACACCGCCTGTGATCGCCGTGATCGGCCCGGTGGAGCCGGAGTTGCTGACCGCCTGGGTGGACCACTACCGGCGTCTGGGAGTCGAGCGGTTCCTCCTCGCCTTCCACTTCCCCGGCCACGTACCGGAGCATCGGCGCGACGAACTGAAGGCAACCTGCCAAGCCCTGCGGATCACCCCGGTGGCGGTGAGTACGGGACCGTGGCACGAGCACACCAACACCGAGCTGCGCGACATGCTCCGCGACCGGGCCGGGACCGGCTGGCATCTGCTGGCCGACGCCGACGAATTCCACGCCTACCCAGCCCCGCTGGCCGAGGTTCTGACCGAAGCGGAGGCGTCCGGAACCGGAACGGTCGGCGGGCTGATGCTCGACCGGGTCTCCGCCGACGGCCGCCTGACCGGCTGGTCACCGTCGCCGTCTTCGGGGGAAGGGCTGGACGCGGCGTACCCCCTGGGCGGATTCCTCACCCACCTGCTGCTGCGCGGCGACCCGCGCAAGATCGTGCTCGCGCACTCCGGCGTGCCGGTCGACTCCGGAAACCACCGCGCCGAAGGACACCGGCCGGACAACCGGCCGCCGGTCGTCGTCCACCACTTCAAATGGCGACACGGCGTACGGGAAGACCTCGAAAGGCGCGCGGCCCGTACGGCGGACGGCAGTTGGAAGACCAAGTCCCCCGCACTGCTGCTGGAGGCGCGGCGCCTGCTGAGCCATCTGTCGCTGCACGACGGCCGGATCGACGTCACCCCGTTCCGGCCGGTCTCTCTCCAGGAGACCCCGCCGTGGTGGCCAGAGGAAGCTACCCGGCTGGCCGCCACCTGGCGTCCCGCTAGAAGGAATCCGGCTCGATGATCTCCTCACCCTCGCCGTGAGGGACGTCGAACCGGGCGAAGAAGTCGTCCAGCGCCGACTCGGTGACCGTCAACGCATTCGCGTCGTCACGCCGGTTGCGCTCGTTCAGTCGCCGCAGCAGCTCCTCGCGCGGGACCGGGAAGTACAACAGACGTACGACCCCTCCGGTATCGCGGACGAGCCCCTTCCAGTCCTCCCGCTCCTTGCGCCGCCACAGCCCGTGATCGATCACGACGGAACGCCCGGCCGTCACCAACTCGACGAGTTCCCGGCGCACTTCGGCGACGACGGGCGCCTCCCGGGCGAAGTACTCGTACTCGGGATAGTCCACGCCGTAACGGCCGTGCCGCTCAAAGACCCGCTCGTCCACGGACAGCCGCACCACCCCGGACGGCTCCAACTTCCGCTGCGCGTACGTCGTCTTGCCCGACCCCGTCAGTCCGACGAGCAGGTACACGACCGGAGCGGCCTCCATCGTCACGTGCTTCTCTCCTCCACCGCGCAGTACTGCCACGACCAGCCTGCCAGGTCCCGCACCCGCGTACGGCCCGACTCCCGGAGACGTCCCATGAACCCTCTTCTTCGAGCACTACGGACGTACGTCCGCCACATCCCCGCCGGACCAGGAGTTCGCCGGCTCGCCGGCCACCTGGACGAACACCTGAAGAACCACCCCGTCACCACGGTCACCCGAACCCGATCCGGCGCCCTCTTCCCCGTGACGACCAGCGACGTCATCCAGCGCTACCTCTACCTCTTCGGCGTATGGGAACCCCACCTCACCGCCTTCGTCTCCCGCCGACTCCGGCCCGGAGACACCTTCATCGACGTCGGCGCGAACATCGGCCACTACACCGTGCTCGCCTCCCAACTCGTCGGCCCCACAGGCCGGGTGGTAGCCGTCGAACCCTCCCCCGACTTCCACCAAGCCCTGACCGGGAACGCCCGCCTCAACGGATGCGCGAACGTCCGCACCGTCAACACCGCCGCCTCCGACACCCCCGGACGGCTGACCTTCTACCTGGAAGACCCCACGAACCTCGGCAACACCACCGCCGTCCGGCCCCGCACCGTCGCATCGTCGTTCACCGCCGACACCGCACCGCTCTCCCGACTCCTCACCACCGACGACGTCACCACCGCCCGCCTGATCAAGATCGACGTAGAAGGCGGCGAAGCCGGTGCCGTACGCGGACTGCTGCCCGTGCTGAACCACCTCCGGGACGACGCCGAACTACTCGTCGAGGTGACACCGAGGCTGCTGACCAAGCAAGGACAGACGGTCGACGAGATCCTCACCCCTTTGCGGGACCACGGATTCCACCCCTACCGCATGCCCAACGACTACGACGCAGCCAGCTACCCACCAGCCCTACGCCACCCCGCATCGGCAACCCGCTGGCGCGAGCCCGTCACGGAAATGACTGACCTGGTGTTCTCCCGCGTCGACGCCGAGGTACTTGCGTAGCGAAGTCCGTGACTAGGATTCGTCGCCCTCGTCGCGCTTCCTTACGAACGACCCCATGCTCGGCGTCGTGACGATCAACCCCTCGGCGCGGAGGGCGGCGGTCGCCTTGCGGACGGTCGGGCGGGCCACGTCGAACTCCTCGCCGAGGCGCACCTCGGAGACCAGGTGGTTCGGCGGGTACTCGCCGCTGGCGATGCGCCGGCGGACCACGTCAGCGATTTGCTGCCACTTCGGGCGGCTGGGATCGAACTCGTACACCTCTGGACCGTACCTACAGGCAGTCGCAGGCTCCTAGAAGTGCATGTAATTTCCAGGGGTGGACAGGGCATTACAGCTGACGCTACCTTCAGGATACGAAAACGCCCCGAAGGACCGGGCCTAATCGGTCCAACGGGGCTGGCCAAGACAGCTTCGAAGGAGCTGACCCGACGTATGCGCGATGCTATCGCCCGAGCCCTCACCTGGGCCCGCCTCGTCCTCACCCCCCGCCCCCGCCCCGGCCGCCACTCCCCCGCCTACCTCACCGCCCAGCCCACTCCCGACGGCCCCGCCCCCGTCTCCCCTTGGTCCCGGCCCTGGACCAGCATCAGCAAAGAAGAAGCCGCCGAGATCTTCCGCCTCCAGATCGAGCACGGCCAACAGGCGGTGAAAGCCTGGGAGTTGCGGCGGCAGTGGGAACGCAGGCGAGCCGCAGCCCTCGCGACGATGGGCGTCGACCACCCGTACACGTACCCCAACGCACCTTTCGACGCCGCCTCGTTCAGGACGAGCGCGTGAACCGGGAGGCGCTGCTCGCGGACGAGCCACCCGCACGGACCGAGGAGGACTGCTGCCACTGCGGGCGCCGGACCCTCGTACCGATCCCGTGCGCCTGCGGGGACGACGTGTACGTGTGCCCCGACTGCCTGCTCCTCGCGAGCCCCCGGACATGAACAAAACCCGGTGCCGAGGAGTCCCCCAAGACTCCTCGGCACCGGGTCTTCCCCCGCAACCCCCGTATGCGGTGGTCCAGTTCCCCCCCTTCTCGGATCAGTCCGTGGCGATCGCGTTGAGGACGTTCATCCGGCCCGCCCGGAACGCCGGGATCAGTGCGGCGAAGAGGCCGACGAACGCCGAGCCGATGAAGACGCCGATGATGGTGGGCCAGGGGATGTCGAGGACGCCGAGACCCTGAAGTGCCAGGAGTTTCTGGGCAGTTGCGCCCCAGCCCATGCCCAGCCCGAGGCCGAGGAGGGCACCGAAGAGGGCGATCACGACCGATTCCATGCGGATCATGCGGCGGAGTTGGCGCCGGGAGAGGCCGATGGCCCGCATGAGGCCGATCTCGCGAGTGCGCTCCACCACCGACAGCGCCAGGGTGTTCACGACACCGAGGACGGCGACGATGATCGCGAGGGCCAGCAACCCGTAGATGAGGTTGAGGAGTTGGCCGATCTGGTCCTTCAACGCCTGCTTGTAGTCGGTCTGGTCGCGGACCTTGTACTGCGGATAGTCGCGCATGGACGACTTGAGCGCGGTGTACGCGGTGTCCTGCTGCCCCTTCTCCGCCGTGGCGAAGAGGATCGTGTCGAGGGGCATCTTGTCGGCCGGCACGTACTTCGCCATGGTCGTGATGGCCGTGTACATGGCCCCGGAGTCGATGGCGACGTCGCTCTTGGTGATGGCGCGGACGGTGAGGGACGCCGTACGCCCGTCCTTGAAGGCGATCTTCAGCGAGGAGCCCAGCCGGATGCCGTGGTCCTTGGCGAAGTCCTCGTGGACGGACATGGAGTCCGGCTTGTACGCGTCCTTGAGGTTGCCCTGGACGGTCTGGACCCGCAGGTCATCGGGGTACGTCGGGTCGGCCGCGGTGATGGCCGTGTCCTTGGAGACCTTACCGTCGGGGGTGGTGAAGTCGGCCTCGGTCCACTTGTACTCGGTGACCCGCTTCAGCCCCGGCGTCTTCTTGACGGTCGCGACGGCCTGCGGGGTGAGGAGCTGGCCGGTCTCGGACTGGATGATGAAGTCGGTGCCGACGGTCTTGTCGAGCTCCGAGGTCGCGGAGGCCACCATGGAGGAGCTGACGACGGAGAGGCAGGCGACCAGCGCGAGCCCGATCATCAGGGCGGCGCCCGTAGCCCCCGTACGCCTGGGGTTGCGCAGCGCGTTGCGTTCGGCCATGCGCCCCACGGGACCGAAGGCCCGCAGGAGTACTACCCCCAGTACCCGTACGATCCCACCCGCGAGCAGCGGTCCGACGATGACAAAACCCAGGAGGGACAGGACGATGCCGAGCCCCAGCCAGAGCGCGCCCTCGCCCGCCTTGTCGGCAGTACCTGAGAGGTAGAGCGCTACCCCTCCGGAGCCAGTCAGCAGCAGCCCGATCAGGGCCCGTACCCATCCGGCACGTCCGTCCGCAGGGGTACCCGCGTCCCGCAGCGCGGCCATCGGCGAGACCTTGCCCGCGCGGCGGGCCGGGAGGTACGCCGCCAGTACGGTGACGACGACGCCGAGGACGATCCCGATCACGGGGGTGGTCCAGGCGACGGTCAGGTCGTCGGTCGAGAGGTTCATGCCGGACGAACTCATGAGCTTCATCAGGCCGACCGCGATCCCGACCCCGGCCCCCACGCCCAGGATCGACCCGACGACCCCGAGGAGCAGCGCCTCGACCAGCACCGACCGGTTGACCTGCTTACGTGAGGACCCGATGGCCCGCATGAGCCCGATCTCCCGGGTGCGCTGCGCGACCAGCATCGAGAACGTGTTGATGATGAGGAAGATGCCGACGAGGAAGGCGATCCCGGCGAAGCCGAGCATGGCGTACTTGAGTACGTCCATGAGGGAGCCGACCTGCTCGCGGTTGGCGTCGGCGGTCTCCTTGGCGGTCTGCACCTTGAACTCACCGGCGCCGAGCGCCGAGTTGACGCCCTGCTTCACCTGCTCGTCACTGAACCCGGCCGCCGCCGTGACGTTGACGTTCGTGAAGACACCGGTCCGGCCGACCAGCGCCTCCTGTGCGGTCTTCGTGTCGAAGTAGAAGATCGCCGCACCGGGGTTGGTGACCTGGAAGGCGACGACACCGGAGATCTTCGCCTTGTGCGTGCCGAGGGCGCTGATGACGCCGATCTCGTCACCGAGCTTCAAGTGGTGCTTGTCGACGGTGTCTTCGTCGACCATCACCTGGTCGGCACCCTTGGCCACCGCACCCGAGGTGATCTTCATGGTGCGGGCGTCGTTGCTGTTCCAGCTGCCGACGATCGTCGGTCCGCCGCCGTTCGGCGAGAGGTTGTCCTTGTCGGCGTCGACGACGGTCACGGAGGTCGAGAACACCGTGCCCTCCGCCGACTTGACGCCCTTCGCCTTGCGGACGATGTCGACGACCGACGCCGGCATGACCGGCGGCTTGCCGTTGTCGGACTTCGTCTCGCCGGTGTCGGAGGCGCCCTTGGGGCTCACCGTCACGTCGGAGGACGTCGCCGCGAACAGCTTGTCGAAGGTGGTGGACATGGTGTCCGTGAACACCAGCGTCCCGCAGACGAACGCGACCGACAGCAGCACGGCTATCGCCGAGAGCGCCATCCGCCCTTTGTGCGCGAAGAAGTTGCGCATCGAGGTCTTCACGACGGTCATGACGTACGCCCCCGCGCGTCGAAGTCCTTCATGCGGTCGAGGACGGTGTCGGCGGTCGGGCGGATCATCTCGTCGACGATCCGTCCGTCGGCGAGGTACAGCACGCGGTCCGCGTACGACGCGGCTACGGGATCGTGCGTCACCATCACGATGGTCTGGCCGAGTTCGTCGACGGACCGGCGCAGGAAGCCCAACACCTCAGCTCCCGCACGGGAGTCGAGGTTCCCGGTCGGCTCGTCGCCGAAGATGATCTCGGGCCGGGCGGCCAACGCCCTTGCCACGGCGACGCGTTGCTGCTGGCCGCCGGAGAGCTGGCCCGGCCGGTGCTTGAGCCGTCCGGCGAGCCCGACGGTCTCGACGACCTGCGCCAGCCACGCCTTGTCCGGCTTGCGGCCCGCGATGTCCATCGGCAGCGTGATGTTCTCCAACGCGTTGAGCGTGGGAAGCAGGTTGAACGCCTGGAAGATGAACCCGATGCGGTCGCGCCGGAGTTGGGTGAGCTTCTTGTCCTTCAGCCCGGTGATCTCGGTGTCGTCGAGGTAGATCTGTCCCGAGCTGACGGTGTCGAGCCCGGCGAGGCAGTGCATCAGCGTGGACTTCCCGGACCCCGAGGGACCCATGATCGCGGTGAACTCCCCCCGCACGATGTCCACGTCGACATGGTCGAGCGCGACGACGCGGGTCTCCCCCGAGCCGTACGCCTTCACGACCTGCCGCCCCCGCGCGGCGACGGCCGTACGCCCTCCGGAACCCCCGTGCCGGGGAATGGTCACGGCCGATGTCATGGCAAGTCTCCTATGTCGGTCATCAATTGATACGCGGGTGCCCGTCGCGTTCTTCGTCTGTTGCGGCGGTCCGCGCCGGCCGGCCCTGATCGGTACTGGCCCTGAGCGGTACGACGTTGAGTCTGTCCCCCGGGAGGGGTACGGCACATTGGGGCCGGACCCCGTCTTCCCGGGGGGTTAACCCCACCCCCCGACGAGGGGGGTACCCGGTGATCCGGTCGCCCCCGTCGACGTAAAGCCAGATTAAGGACCGGCCCCGCGCCCTCTCGTCCTCCGTCGGGACGAACCCTCCCCGAGACGTAGTACGGAGGTACCCCTAGGGGACATCCACCGACGGGTGGAGACGTTTCCGGGGCCATCTCCACCCTCCCGCTCCACCCAGGCTGCACCCTGCCGCGACGGGAGGGTCAAGTGAGAAGCTGTGCGACGGCGGATAGATGCAAGGGGCACGCGACTGTGGAGGACCTGTGACGGGGAGTGTTCGGCCGGTCATACCTGCGACGGAGGGTCGTAGTACCCCCGACCGACGGGGCGCGGTGGTCGCCGCGCTCATGCTGTCGATGGCGCTGGCCGCGCTGGACTCCACGATCGTCTCCACCGCCGTCCCCCAGATCGTCGGGGACCTCGGCGGGTTCTCGGTCTTCTCGTGGCTCTTCTCCGGCTACCTGCTCGCGGTGACCGTCACGCTCCCGGTGTACGGGAAGCTGTCCGACACGTTCGGCCGCAAGCCGGTCCTCGTCGTCGGCGCGGCCGTGTTCCTGCTGGGTTCCCTGCTGTGCGCGTGCGCCTGGAACATGGGCGCGCTGATCGCGTTCCGCGTCGTGCAGGGCCTCGGCGGCGGGGCCCTCCAGGGGACGGTCCAGACACTCGCCGCCGACCTGTACCCACTGGAGCAACGCCCCAAGATCCAGGCGAAGTTGTCCACAGTGTGGGCGGTGTCGGCGGTCGCGGGTCCCGCAGTGGGCGGGCTGCTCGCGGCGTACGCCGACTGGCGGTGGATCTTCCTCGTCAACATCCCTGTCGGAGCGGTGGCGTTGTGGCTGATCGTCCGTCATCTTCATGAACCCGCACGGGAGTCGGCACCCCGAGCCCGCGTCGACTGGGCGGGCGCCCTCGCCGTATTCGCCTGCGGAGGCGTCCTGTTGACCGCGCTCGTCCAGGGCGGCGTCGCCTGGGACTGGCTCTCGGCGCCCTCGCTCGGCCTGTTCGGCGCCGGGCTCGCGCTCGTCGCCGTCGTCGTCACCGTGGAACGCCGCGCCGCCGAACCGATCATCCCCGGCTGGGTGTGGCGCCGCCGCCCCATCGCGTCGGTCAACCTGGCCCTGGGCGCACTGGGGTTGCTGATGGTGGCGCCGACGGTCTTCCTCCCGACGTACGCGCAATCCGTCCTCGGCCTGGGCCCGGTGGCCGCCGGCTTCGTCCTCTCGGTCTGGACCCTGAGCTGGCCCATCTCGGCGGCGCTCAGCCAACACGTCTACCGCCGCATAGGTTTCCGCGACACGGCGCTCCTGGGCATAGCCCTGGCGGCCCTGATCCTCGTGGCGTTCCCGCTCCTCCCCTACCCCGGCTCCCCCTGGCAACCCACGCTCCTGATGCTGGCGTTGGGCGCGGCCCTGGGCCTCTTCCAACTCCCCCTGATCGTCGGCGTCCAGTCAACGGTCACCTGGGGCGAACGAGGCACAGCCACCGCCTCGATCCTCTTCTGCCGCCAGACCGGCCAGACGATCGGCGCCTCCCTCTTCGGCGCGATAGCCAACGGCGTCCTCGCAACCCGCCTCGGCGGAGGCGGCGACCTCGACTCGGTCACCCGCTCCTGGGGCCCGTCCGGCACCCCCGACCACATCCGCCACGCGGTCGCGGACGCGGTGCACGCGGTGTACATCGGGGCGGCGGTGGCGGCGGTGATCGCGTTCCTGGCACTGCTGCTGATCGCTCCGCGCCGGTTTCCGGTGATCGAGAGCGACGGGAGTACTACCGCCTGACTACCTGAGAGCTACTCCACCGCCCGCCCCGTCAACGCGCTCAGGCTGGTGCGGACGTAGTCCATGTGGGCCCGTACGTCGTCCCAGCGTTCGCCGTGTTCCCTCAGGACCCGTTCCGTTTCGCGGGCGATGCGGTCGGACTGGTGGTGGGCCTCCGTCAGGAGCGCATCAGCGTGGTCGCGGGCTCGGCTGTTGAGGTGGCTGGCGGATTTTTCGGCCTCCGTGTAGGCGTCTCGGGCCTCCGCGAGGGTGGTTTCCGCTCGGGCCAGCAGGTGGGAGTAGTGGGTGTCGAGGGTGCTTGCCCGGTGGGCCGCTTCTCTCTCGATCGCCTCCATGCGCTGGTCGCGGGTCTGGTCCTGGCGGGTCAGGAGGGCTTCTGTGCGGCGGCGTACCTCGCGTAGTCCTTCCAGGGCTTCCGCTCGGTCCTGCTTCACTTCGCGTCTCGCCGTCACGCGGATCTCGTCCGCTTCGGTGCGCGCTCGGGCGACTCGTCGCCGTCCCCACTCCTCCGCTTCCGCCAGCGTGCGGCGGGCCTCCGATTCCGCTTTCTCGCGGATGGCCGCGGCTTGCTCGTCGGCTCGGGCCGACTGTTCGCGTGCCTCGTGGCGGGCGCGTTCGCGGAGGGCTTCCGCCTCGTGCTGGGCGAGGCGGAAGAGGTGGTGGGCGGCCTCGCCCAGGGTCTCGTAGCTCTGGGGAGTGAGGTGGGTGACGGTCTCGCGGAGGTGGGTCGCCTCCGACTCCGCCCTCTTGGCCTGGACCGTCAGGCGTGCCGCGCGGTCCCATGCCGCGTCGCGGGCCGCGCACAGGGCCGCGATGTACGCCTCCACCTGTGCGGGGCGATACCCGCGCCCACGTACCGTTCCGAACCCGTACGGCGACACCGACGCGCTGCCCATGCTGGAAACTCCTCACGAGATCCGAACGGTTTTGCGCATATCTTGACGGTTCGGATCAAAAGGTGCGTAACGTGACACTCCGTGAGGGGGTTACGGGGCTCGGGACAGAAAAAGTCCGCAACCGGTTGCTACCGGTTGCGGACTCTTCCGGAGAGACCGTCAGGGACGCGTCACAGCAGGCCGTCCCACATCTGCTCCAGCAGCACCGACCACCAGCTGTCCGGCGAGCCCAGCGCCGCTGGGTCCAGCGAGGCGAGCTGCGCCTGGAAGTCGACGGTCCAGCGGCCCGCCTGCTCCGGGTTCAGCCCGTACCGCAGCCGCCACATCCGCCCCAACAGGGCGAGGCAGCGCGTGAATTCGGGCAGCCCCGAGTTCACGAACTGCGGCGCGACCGGGGCGCCGCCGGGACCCGCCTCGACGGGTACGGCGACGATGTTGGCGGTCCCGTACTGCACGCAGATCGCCTTGCCGAAGTCGCTGCCCATCACGAGGTACGAGCCGGCGTCCGCCGAGGGCTGCACGCCGCGTTCCTGCGCGAGTTCCGCCAGCGTCGGGACCGGGCGGCCCGGCTGGGCCTGCGCCCAGAAGAACGGGCCCATGTCCAGCGGGAGTCCGGCCGCGACCAGCATGTGCGCGACGACCGGCGGCACCCCCTGCCTCGCCACCGCCGCCTGCTCGAACCGGAACACACCCGGGCCGAACGCGGCGGCCAGCTCCTGGCCGATCGCCTCCGGCGGTACGGCGGGTGCCTGCTGCACCGGCGGCAACGGGGCGCGCACCGGGGCGGGCCTCGCCGGGCCGTCCGCGACCTGGTGCAACTCGCCCTGGTGCGCGAGAAGTTGCTGCATGCCCTGCTGACGGCTCGCGTGGTCCGTGCCGTACGGGGCGATGCTCGTGATCCGCGCCTGGGGCCACTGCTCCCGGATCATCCGCGCGCAGTACGCGCCCGGCAGCTCGCACGACTCCAACTCCGTGTGCAGCTCCAGGACTTGGCCCGGGGGGACGTTCATCCCGCGCAGCTCGTGGAAGATCTGCCACTCCGGGTGCGGGGTGCCGGGCGCGGAACGCCGGATGAGCTGCTGCTCGGAGCCGTCCTGGGCGCGGTAGCGCAGGACGGCCTGGTAGCCGGGGCCCACGGTCGGCTGGCCCGCCGGGTTGGGGTACCCGTACGCCGCTGGGGGCATGCCCTGGGGTACTACCGGAGGGGGAGGCGGGGTGTGGGCGCCGGGAGGGGGACCCGGGACGCCGGGTGCACCGGGTACGCCCGGGAACGGTGCCGTGGGCGCACCGGCGACACCGGGAGCGCCGGGGGGCGTGCCGGGTGCGTTCGGCGGTGCGCCGGGGATGCCGGGGGCGCCCGGTGGGGGCGGGGGCATGCCGGGGCCGCCGGGCGGGGGCGCGGCCAGCATCGTCGCGGCGTGGTGTACGGCACCCGGGGTGCCCGGGGTACCGGGAGCGCCGGGGGCCTGCGGGACGCCGGGAGCACCGGGGGCGCCCGGCGGAGGCGGCGGCATGGCGCCGGGCGCCTGTCCGGCACCGGGGTGACCAGCGCCGGGGGGCATCACCGGAGGGGTACCCGGAGCCGCCGGTGCGCCTCCCGGTCCGCCGGGTGCTCCCGGCACGTCGCCCTCAAGGGCGGACACCAACTGAGTAGGTACGTACGCGGCGGCGGCACCCGCCGGCCCGGCTCCGGGAGCGGCGCCCCCTGGCCGACCCGGTACTCCGGGCGCACCCGGCGGAGGTGGAGGCGCGCCCGCGCCACCCCTCCCCCGGCGCGGAGGCGGCGCCGCACGGCTGGTCGCGGCGTCGGCGATGTCCCCGGCGTGGGGAGCGAGTCCCCGGCCGGGTGACGCGGGTTCCTGCGAAGTCCCGTTCTGAGCAGCGGGGTTACCCGGACCGACACCCTGGCCTCCGGCGGTACCACCGGAATGGGGCGCGCCCGCACCCGGAACTCCGCCTGGGCCGGCGAAGTCGGGGGCACCAGCGCCTTGCCCCCCGCCAGGACCACCGAAGTTGGGAGCACCAGCCCCCTGACCCCCACCAGGAGCAGGCGAGTTGGGGGCACCGGCACCCGGAACCCCACCGGGGGCACCGAAGTCGGGAGCACCACCCCCCTGCCGCCCAGCACCGCCAGGAACCCCGCCCGGAGCCGGTGAGTTGGGACCGCCAGGTCCCGGAACCCCGCCCGGACCGGCCGAGTTGGCCCCGCCCGGACCGCCCGCCGTCTGGGGATACCCGTACGACGTCCCCGCCGCCTCACCCCCCGGCGCACCCAACGCGGGCGCAACAGCCGTAGGCGGCAGCTGACTTCCCCCGGACATCAACGCGGTCGGCGCATCCGCACCGACCCCGGACCCCCGCCCCCGGTCCCCGTCGCTCAACGGCGGAGCGAACACGGTCGCGGGCAGCGGAACGGACCGGTCCTCGCCACCGTCCCCGTTCGTATCGGTCCCGGCCCAGGGAGTGGCCCCGGCAGGAACAGCGGGAGCCCCAGCGGGAGTCGACGCCCCGGGCCCACCCGGCACCCCGGCACCCGCCCCGAAACTCCCCGCCCCAACACCCGCACCAGCGCCCGGAGTTGCCCCAGCACCCACACCCGGCGCCCCGACACCCGCTCCAGGAACCGCCCCCGAGGAAGCCGCACCCGCACCGGAACCAGCACCCGAGGTCACCCCACCCCCCGCACCGGAACCCGCCCCCGGCGTCCCGGCACCGGCCCCCGAGCCCGGCGCCCCAACACCCGCCCCATCCCCCCGCTCCCCGATCCCCAACTTGTCCGCCGCATCCTGCAACCACTCCGGCGGCGTCAACAGGAACGACGTCTGGTTCAGATCCACCCGGGCCGCCGCAGCCGGCACCGCATCCGCGACCGCCCCCGCCTCCCCCCCGTACCGCTCCTCGTACCGGCGGACGACCTCACCGACCGGCAGGGCGGGCCACAGCGTGGCCTCCCCGCTGTCGCGGGCGATGACGAGCCGCTGCGCGCCCCCGTCCCCGCGAGGCCCCTCCGCCCGGTCCTCCGCCCACACCACGAACCCGAGGCCGAACTCCCGTACCCGCACCTCGCGATGCTGGTACACGGGCACGTCCCCGTTGACCCACTCCTCCGCACGCTCCTGCGCCTGCGCGAACGTCACCATGTGCGGATCACTCCCCAGCAACCGGAACGACGCGGGCGAAGCCGCCGTCCACCATCAGGTTGGCCACCGTCTCCAACTCCGGTGGATCACCGGCGAGTCGGGACAGGAACGCGTCGAAGTCGTCGCCGCAGGGCACCAGGAGGCGTTCGACGCGCTCGGCCGGCGGCCAGGTGGGATCGGCGTCGCGGACGTCGTCGTACGCGCAGAACCAGACCGAACCGAGGCGCTCGCCCTTCGCCTTGACGGCGACGAGGCCGCCCTGGACGAAGCCGACGCCCAGGTAGTCCTTGGTGAGGTGGTCGCGCAGGCACTTGTTGACGTACACGAGGTCGTTGACGGCGGCCTCGTCGCGGACCGTGAAGAACGGCTGGTCGACGAGGAGCCCCAACTCGGCGTCGAGCGCGGCCCCGACGGGTGCGCAGCCGCCCGCCGCCTTCAGGAAGGAGCGGTACGCGCCGGGCAGCCGGTAGCCGAGGTCCTCCTCAACTCCCTGCACCTGCGCTTCCGTTACCGCCACACCCGACTTCGGCAGCCGGAAGTGGGCGGGGCGGGTCTCCTGGAGCGGCCGGGTGCCCCGTTTCGCGTGGTCGACGCGGGCCGTCGAGACACCGCCGTGATGGCGCAGCAGCGCCTTGACGTCCACGGGTATCAGTTCAAGGCGGCGCGTCCCGGCGACGTGGTGCCAGGTCCAGCCGTGCGGGGTCGCGACCTGCGAGACCGTGTCCCACAGCTCGTGCCCGGCGGCGGACTGCGCGGCGTTCGCCGACACGTAGTCCGTGAGGCGTAGTTCGTCGACGCCGAACCCCTCCGGGGGGTCCGCGATCTCCGCCACCGCCCGCGCGTACGGCGAGAAGTCGGGGTAGCCGCGCTCGTCGACCCGTACACCTCTGGGGTGACGGCCCGCCCGGACCGGGTCCGGAAAGTGCACGACCTGCCCGGCGTATGCCGCGTTCGGCGGCGCGGTCTGCCCGAGCCGACCTGTCGTCATGGCGGTTGCCCCCTGCGGCGCTCTGTACGGGACCCGCCGGCGGTTCCGCTTCCCGGCACCGCTGCGACACTCCCCGTATCCGACTGTCTCCACCGCTTCCCGGCACACGTCCGTCGCGCACCCACGGTGCCGACAGCCTATGCGGTACGGCCGGACGGGTCACCGGCCCTCCACTTCGTCCCCCTTGAGTACGGTGACCTGCCGTCACCCTCTGGTGACAGCCCGACCCGTCCCTGGCGTGTCGCCACGCCCCAGCTTCCGCACAGGCCACGCCATTTGGCACCCTGTGTCCTCCGGGGGGATGCCCGGGGAGGGAAAGACGATCATGAACGCGACGCAGACAGGGCCGCACGGCACGGACCGCACCGCGGGCGACACCGTTCACGGAACGTCACCCGGCGTCCACAGAACACCCCACACGTCACCCGTACCACCACACAGAACGGACGGCGACCAGGCGCACGGAAACAGCGGAAACAACGGAGCCGGCGGCGACCCCCGCATCGGCTGGTCCGCCGACGCCCCCCACACCCCCGCCCTCCGCCACCGCCGCGACGGCATACTGCCCACCGTCGCCGCCGCGCTCTCCGTCCGCGGCGCCACCCTCACCGGTACCGCCGCCCGCGGCGACCAGCCGCCCCCGCTGCACCACCTCGTCCAGGACTTCCTCGACACGCTCCCCAGCGACCGCCGCGACCGCTTCACCGGCCGCTGCGCCGAGGCGCTCCTCATCTCCCGGCACATCGCCGCCGCCGACACGGCCCGCAGCCGCCGGGCGGCACGCAAGCCGATGACCAACGGCGAGGCCCGCAAGGCCCTCAAGCAGGCCAAGCTCACCACCCGCCACATCCGCGAGGACGGCGACCCCCTGCACGGCACGTTCGCACCCCCGTGCCGCGCCTGCACCGCCCTCACCGCCCACTTCGGCATCCGGGTCGTCGAGACGTCCGAGGACTAGACGCGTACGGGAGGGAGACGGGGGCAGCCGTAAGGAACGCGGGGACGGGAACCGCGTACGGCACCGGCGTGGAAGCCGCGTACGACGGGGTGACGGGAGCCCCGTACGACGCCGGTCCCCGCGACCCCCACGTACCCCATCAGAACCACCCACCCCCAAAACGCGTCAACAACACCGGAAGCACCCCGCACCACCGCCTTGACCTCGACGAACGAACGGCAGATGCACCACACCGACCGCACCTCGACCACCCGCTTCCCCGTACCCGTGGACGCCGCGCTCCGAGCCGCCGGCTGGGTACCCGGGCGCTGGGACATCAAACAAGCCGAGTTCTGGGCGGACACCCTCCGCGACCACGTCTCCCCGGCGGGCCACCGGCACGCGGTCTTCCCCGCGGCGGTGGAGGCATGGGCGGAATTCGGCAGCCTCCGCATCACCCCCACGGGCCCGGGCCGCCAGATCGCCCCCGCGACCTTCCACGTGGACCCCCTGCACGGCCTCCACCAGCCCCGGACCCTCGCGGACCTGGGCAGAGCCCTGGCCACGGACCTCTCCCCCCTGGGCGCCGACCCGGAAACCCAGACCCTCCTGGCCATCGACACCGCAGGCGGCATCTACGCCCTGGACCACACGGGCGACTGGTACCTGGCCCCCACGATCGACCAGGCCCTGTCCACCCTGATATCGGGCACGACCCCGACCCGCCTGACAACAGCAGCCCCCTGAGCAGACAATCCCGCACGGCGGGACAGCCAGAAACGACGGGAAGCGAACCGAAAACCCGCACGGCGGGACAGCCGCGAACGGCGGGGAGCGGGGTGCGGGGGTGCGGCGCAGCCCGTTGCTTACCCAGTCGGCCGCGGGCTTCCCTGGAAAGGAACGGTCATCGTCCCCGCAACGGGCTCGCCGCACCCCCGCACCCCCGACCCACCCACCACCCCTCAGCGCCCCGCCGGAATCACCGCGGACACCCGAAACCCCCCCGCCTCCGTCGGCCCCGAGACGAACACCCCGCCCAGCGCCACCACCCGCTCCTTCATGCCGACCAGCCCGTTCCCCCCGGAGGGCAGCCGCGCCGAGGACGCCGCCTCCGGGGGCGGCCCGTTCTCGACCTGCATCGCGATCTCCTCGTCGCGATGGGCGAGACGGACGTACGTCTTCGCGCCGGCCGCGTGCTTGTGGACGTTGGTCAACGCCTCCTGGACCACGCGGAACGCGGTCTGCTCGATCACCGCGAGGTACGACCGCGCCTCCCCCTCGACGGACAGGTCCACGACCATCCCCGCGGCGGCGGACTGCCCGACCAGCTCCTCGACGTCCGCGAGGCAGGGCCCCTCCCCCTCCACGACGGCCCGGGACGCGGCGGCAGCGGCGGCGGCCCCGACCGCGGCGAGCGGCAGCCCCCCGGAGGGGGACGTCCTGCGCTCACCCCCGCTCCGCAGCACCCCGAGCATCTCCCGCAGCTCGGTCAACGCCTGCCGCCCCATGTCCCCCACAAGCGCCGCGTTGCGCACGGCCTTCTCGGGATCCTTGCGGGCGACGGCCTGCAACGCGGCGGCATGGACGACCATCAGGCTCACCCGGTGCGCGACCACGTCGTGCATCTCCCGGGCGATCCGCGTCCGCTCCTCCCCCCGGGCCCACTCGGCCCGCTCCTCGGCCCGCTCGGCGAGCAGCTGAAGCTCCCGCTCAAGGCTGTCGGCCCGCTCGCGGAGGGACTCCATGAGCCGCCGCCGGGCCCCGATGTACAGCCCGAGGAGGACGGGCGGCGCGGTCACCCCGAGGGCGGTCCCGATGGAGGCGAAGAGAACGAACCAGTTCCCGGCCAGGACGTCCCCGGGCGACAGCCCCTGCTTCAGCCGGACGAACGTGACGACGAGCATCCCGACGAACGACATCCCCGCGAGGGACCCGATGATCCGCCGGGGCAGCTCGGTCGCGGCGAGGGTGTACAGCCCGACGGTCCCGAGCAGGAACCCCATCTGCGCCGGCGTGATGGCGATGGAGACCAGCACGACGGCGATGGGCCACTTCCGCCGGACGACGAGGACGCTCCCGGCGACCACCCCGAACACCATCCCCGCCCACACGGGAATCCCGGCGTCACGGGCGAACGGCCACCCCTCCGCCGCACACTCGACGACGGACGCGGCCCCGACCCCCAGATCGAGCACGGCACTACGCCACCGCCCCCACCACCACGGCCCGGCCCGCCCCGCAACCGCCTCTTCCCCCGTCCTGGTCATACGTCCACCCTACGGGCGCCCCTACCCCGTTTTCCGGAAACTTTCCACGACAGGGCCTCGCCCCACCGCACTTGTACCGTCGCACGGAGGCGGTCGGGTACGGCATAGTAGGAAGCGCCACTCGGCCACCCGGCCATTTGTCCGGTTCGGTCGTAAATATTCCCCTGTGGTGTAATTGGCAGCACCGTGGCTTTTGGTGCCATTTGTCCGGGTTCGAGTCCTGGCGGGGGAGCAAGAACAGAGCGAGGGAACACGTACGGGCCCCGGCTGACATCTCAGCCGGGGCCCGCTCTCATGTCCCCCCGGAAACGCCCCGGTATCCTTCGGGTGTCCCCACCCACACACAGCCGAAGGGCAACCCCGTGAGCGCCATCCGCCCGGCAGCCGTCGTCGTTCTCGCAGCGGGTGAGGGCACCCGTATGAAGTCGGCCACACCGAAGGTCCTGCACGAGTTGTGCGGCCGGACCCTGGTGGGCCATGTGCTCGCCGCGGCGAGGGAGTTGACCCCGGAGCACCTCGTCGCCGTGGTCGGCCACGCGCGCGAGCAGGTGACGGCCCACCTCGCGGAGACCGACAGCGCCGTCCGCACGGCCGTCCAGGAGCGGCAGAACGGCACGGGTCACGCCGTACGCATGGCGCTGGAGGAGCTCGGCGGGACCGTCGGCGGCACGGTGATCGTCGTCTGCGGTGACACCCCCCTGCTGACCGGTACGACGCTGACGGCGCTCGCCGCCACCCACCACACCGACGGCAACGCGGTGACGGTGCTCACGGCGGAGGTGCCGGACGCGACCGGGTACGGGCGGATCGTGCGGGACGCGGGCGGCGCCGTGACGGCGATCGTCGAGCACAAGGACGCGAGCGACGGGCAGCGGGCGATCCGGGAGATCAACTCCGGGGTGTTCGCGTTCGACGGGCACCTCCTCGCGGACGCGCTGAAGAAGGTCCGTACGGACAACAGCCAGGGCGAGGAGTACCTGACGGACGTCCTCGGCATCCTGCGCGAGGCCGGTCACCGCGTCGGCGCCTCGGTCGCGGACGACCACCGCGAGATCGCCGGCATCAACAACCGCGTCCAGCTCGCGCAGGCCCGCCGCATCCTCAACGACCGCCTCCTCACGCAGGCCATGCTGGACGGCGTCACGGTCATCGACCCGGCGACGACGTGGGTCGACGTGACGGTGACGTTCGGTCAGGACGCCGTCGTCCACCCGGGCACCCAGCTCCAGGGGACGACGCACATCGGCGCGGGCGCGGAGGTCGGCCCGAACACCCGGCTCACCGACACCCGGGTCGGCGCGGAGGCCCGCGTCGACAACACCGTCGCCCTCTCCTCGACGATCGGCGAGAACGCGAGCGTCGGCCCGTACGCGTACCTGCGCCCCGGCACCCGGCTGGGCGCGAAGGGCAAGATCGGTACGTACGTCGAGACGAAGAACGCGACGATCGGCGAGGGGACGAAGGTCCCGCACCTGTCGTACGTCGGTGACGCGACGATCGGTGATTTCAGCAACATCGGCGCCGCGAGCGTGTTCGTGAACTACGACGGCGAGAGCAAGCACCACACGACCGTGGGCTCGCACTGCAAGACGGGTTCGGACAACATGTTTGTGGCACCCGTCACGGTCGGGGACGGCGCGTACACCGCCGCCGGGTCCGTGATCACGAAGGACGTACCGCCCGGTTCGCTGGCCGTGGCCCGTGGCCAGCAGCGGAATATCGAGGGCTGGGTGGCCCGCAAGCGTCCGGGAAGCGCGGCGGCGAAGGCGGCCGAGGCGGCGTCCCGGCAAGGCGAAGGCGAAAGCTGACCGAAAACGGCTGCGCCGAACAGGGCGTACCGTGATAAGTGCACACCCGCACCCACCAGCTGAGACGCTTCCCCACGCCCAGTTGTGAAACGGCGTCGCGCGGCTGAGACACCTCTGAGGAGACAGTGCTGTGACCGGGAACAAGACGACCGGCGAGAAGAAGATGATGTTCTTCTCCGGCCGCGCCCACCCCGAGCTTGCCGAGGAGGTCGCCCACCAGCTGGGGGTCGGGGTCGTTCCGACGAAGGCCTTCGACTTCGCGAACGGCGAGATCTACGTCCGCTACGAGGAGTCCGCGCGCGGCGCCGACTGCTTCGTGATCCAGAGCCACACGGCTCCGATCAACCAGTGGATCATGGAACAGCTGATCATGATCGACGCGCTGAAGCGGGCCTCGGCCCGGTCGATCACCGTGATCGTGCCGTTCTACGGCTACGCCCGCCAGGACAAGAAGCACCGTGGCCGTGAGCCGATCTCGGCCCGCCTGATCGCGGACCTGATGAAGACGGCCGGCGCGGACCGGATCCTGACGGTCGATCTGCACACCGACCAGATCCAGGGCTTCTTCGACGGCCCCGTCGACCATCTCTTCGCGCTGCCGCTCCTCGCGGACTACGTGGGCGCGAAGGTCGACCGGAACAAGCTGACGGTCGTCTCGCCGGACGCGGGGCGCGTACGCGTCGCCGACCGGTGGTGCGACCGGCTCGGGGCGCCGCTGGCGATCGTCCACAAGCGGCGGGACAAGGACGTCGCGAACCAGGTGACCGTCCACGAGGTCGTGGGTGAGGTCAAGGGCCGCGTCTGTGTCCTCGTCGACGACATGATCGACACGGGCGGCACGATCTGCGCCGCCGCGGACGCGCTGTTCGCGCACGGTGCGGAGGACGTCATCGTGACGGCGACGCACGGTGTGCTGTCCGGGCCCGCCGCCGACCGGCTCAAGAACTCCCGGGTGAGCGAGTTCGTGTTCACGAACACGCTGCCGACGCCGGGGGAGCTGGCCGTCGACCTCGACAAGCTGACGGTGCTCTCGATCGCGCCGACCATCGCGAGCGCGGTGCGTGAGGTGTTCGAGGACGGTTCGGTGACGAGCCTCTTCGACGAGCAGTGAGGTTTCTGCAACCGGTTGTGAGCGGTTGCTGATCGTTTTGGGGACGGCCTCCCTCGCCGGGTAGACTGCACAAGTTGCTCGGCGAGGGAGGCCGTCCCGTTTCGGCGGGACCGGTGGTCCGTTATCGACGCGCTCTTCGTAGCAGGCCGTTGTACATGGCCGGGTGACCCGACCGTCTACTACCTGTACGAGGAGTTGATCCCCATGTCCGAGGTCAAGCTCGCCGCCGAGACCCGCAGCGACTTCGGTAAGGGTGCTGCCCGCAGCATCCGCCGCGAGAACAAGGTTCCGGTCGTTCTCTACGGCCACGGCACCGAGCCGAAGCACCTCACCCTCCCGGGCCACGAGCTGCTTCTCGCGCTCCGCACGCCGAACGTCCTGATCTCCCTGGACATCGACGGCGGCAAGGGCACCGAGCTCGCCATCCCGAAGGCCGTCCAGCGCCACGCCATCAAGGGCTTCCTCGTCCACGTCGACCTCCTCCTCGTCACGCGCGGCGAGAAGGTCAACGTCGAGATCCCCGTGCACACCGAGGGTGAGCTCGCCTCCGGCGGCAACCTGCTGGAGCACGTCCTCAACGCGCTGCCCGTCGAGGCCGAGGCGACCCACATCCCCTCCGAGGTCACCGTCTCCATCGAGGGCCTCCAGGCCGGCGACGCGATCCTCGCGAAGGACATCGCGCTCCCCACCGGGACGACCCTGTCCGTCGACGGCGACACCGTCGTCCTCCAGGTCCTCGCCGCGCAGGCGGAAGAGGCCGCGGCGGGCGACGAGGCCGCTGAGGCCTGAGCCTTCACCGGCTAAGCTCCACAGCCGCCGTTCCCTTTTAGGGGGCGGCGGCTGTCGGCATGTATCTAGGAGACTTCCCCCATGACCACCCCCTCCTCCACCGACCCCTGGCTGATCGTCGGCCTCGGCAACCCCGGTCCCGAGTACGCGATGAACCGCCACAACATCGGGTTCATGGTGGCCGATCTGCTGGCCGAGCGGATGGGGGGCCGCTTCAAGCGGGCGGGCAAGGCGCAGGCGCAGGTCCTCGAAGGCCGCCTCGGCGCACCCGGTCCCGCGAGCCGCCGGGCGGTCCTGGCCAAGCCGATGTCGTTCATGAACCTCTCCGGCGGCCCGGTCAACGCCCTGCGCGACTTCTACAAGATCCCCCTGTCGAACATCGTCGCCATCCACGACGAACTGGACATCGACTACGGCACGCTGCGCCTGAAACTCGGCGGCGGCGACAACGGCCACAACGGCCTCAAGTCGATGACGAAGTCGATGGGCGCGGACTACCACCGGGTCCGCTGCGGGATCGGGCGCCCTCCGGGCCGTATGCAGGTCGCCGACTTCGTCCTGAAGGACTTCTCCTCCACGGAACGCAAGGAACTGGACTGGTTCGTGGACCGGGCGGCGGACGCGGTGGAGGCGCTGGTGACGGAGGGGTTGGAGAGGGCGCAGCAGTCGTACAACTCGTGAGGCGCGGGCGAGCTGCGGACGGGTGCGAGTGCGTTGTGGTGCCGCACAGTTGTCCGCGTACCGCGCGAGCCGGCCCCCTGTGCCTCGCCGCCTTCGCCGCCCGCCGGACAGCCGCGCTCCATCGAGCGTGCCGGGCCCGATCGGGCGGCCTCACGGTCGTACGCCCCCGTCGGCGCGGTACCTCCTCCGGCCGTCGCCCACCCCTCCTGACCAGCCAACGTTGACGGACCGCGTCGGCATGGCCAATGATCCCCGCCATGCCAGCCTCCCGTCGTCGCCGGGCGGCCAGGTCTCGTCGTTCGTCGTCCGCCGCGCTGCGGGTCGGGCGGGTGGTGTCGATGGGGATGGTCGCTCTTCTGATCCTGATCGCGGGTGTCTGGGCGTCCTGGGGGACGGCGCAGCACGTGATGCTGCCGGGGGGACGGGAGAAGGGGACCGTCGTGGTGACGCGGTGCGGGGAGGAGGCGTGTACGGGTCCGTTCACGCCGGGGTCCACGGGGGCGACCGCGCGCAAGACGATGACCATCGCCGAGCCCATCGCCGTGGAGGTCGGCCGGACGTACTCCGTCGTCGTGAAGCCGGACTCCGACGAGGCGGTCCGCTCGGGCCCCGCCGGGATCCTGTACGCCTGGGTGCCGTTCGGGGGTGCGCTGCTGCTCGCGTCGATCATCGTCGCCGGCGGCCTGCGCAAGGCACGGCTCGCGTGGGTGATGGCGGGGTCGGGGGTCGCGTTGGTGACGGCGGCTTTCCTCGCGGTGTGAGCTTCCGACGCGTACGAGGCTGAGGACACCCGAACCACACCGCACCCGCTTGGACAACGCCGCAGCGCTTCCGCTCGACGCCCGACGTCGCACCGCCCCCTGCGCTGAACACCCCACGCCACAGTGCGGCCCCTCCCATCAACACCCCGACACCCGACGTCACACCACAGCTCGCCCGGGCAACGCCGCAGCACCTCCGCTCAACACCCCGACACCCGACGCCCCGCTGCGGCCCCTCCCATCAACACCCCCGGCCCACACCACACCCCCTTCCGATCACCGCCCCGGCCCCCAAGCACGCCGAAGGGCGCCCCAGTTACCCAAGGCGCCCCTCGACTCCCCGTCCGTCAGCCCGTGTTGCGCAAGCCCGCCGCCACGCCGTTCACCGTGAGCAGCAGTGCCCGCGACAGCACCGGGTCCGGCTTCTCGCCCGCCGCAGCCGCGTCCCGCTGGCGCTTCAGGAGTGTCACCTGGAGGTACGAGATCGGGTCGAGGTAGGCGTCCCGGATGGAGAACGTCTGCCTCAACACGGGCTGTGCGTCGAGGAGTTCGCTCTCGCCGGTGATCTTCAGGACCTCGGCGACGGTCAGCTCGTGCTCGGCCTTGATTCGGTCGAAGACGTGCTTCAGCTCGTCCGGCACGAGCGTGTCGACGTAGTGCGCGGCGATGCGCAGGTCCGTCTTTGCGAGGGTCATCTCGACGTTGGAGATGAAGTTGCGGAAGAAGTGCCACTGCCCGTGCATCTCGTCGAGGACGCCCTCTCCTCCCAATGTTGCAGTGAGCCCCGCCTCGCGCAGGGCCTTGAGGCCGGAGCCGACGCCGTACCAGCCGGGGACGATCTGCCGGGACTGGGTCCAGCCGAAGACCCAGGGGATGGCGCGCAGTCCGTCGAGCGAGACGCCCGAGCCGGGGCGGCGGGAGGGCCGCGAGCCCAGGTGCAGGTCGGCGAGCTGGTCGACCGGTGTGGAGGCGAGGAAGTACGTCGGCAGGTCGGGGTCCTCGACGAGTTCGCGGTAGGAGGCGTGCGCGGCGTCGGAGACGACGTCCATGGCGGCGTCCCACCGCGCGAGGGCCTCGTCGGACTGCCGGGGCGCGGTGTGCAGGGCGGACGCCTGAAGTGTCGCGGCGACCGTCAGTTCCAGGTTCTCCCGGGCCAGCGAGGGGATCAGGTACTTGTCCGAGATCACCTCACCCTGCTCGGTGACCTTGATCTCCCCCTCCAGGGTCCCCCAGGGCTGCGCGAGGATCGCGTCGTGGGAGGGGCCGCCCCCGCGCCCGACGGTGCCACCGCGCCCGTGGAAGAGCCGGAGCCGTACCCCGTACCGGTGGGCTACATCGCGCAGCCGGCGCTGGGCCCGGTGGATCTCCCACTGGGACGTCGTGATACCCCCGAACTTCGAGGAGTCGGAGTACCCCAGCATGACCTCCTGCACATCCCCCCGGAGAGCTACGAGCCGCCGGTACGACGGGTCGGACAGCATCTCCTCAAGGATGGTGTCGGCGGCCTTCAGCTCGTCGGTGGTCTCCAGCAGCGGCACGATGCCGATCTTGGCCCACCCGGCGTGCAGGTCGATGAGCCCCGCCTCACGCGCCAGGACAGCGGCGGCGAAGACGTCGTCCGCCCCCTGGCACATCGAGATGATGTACGACTCGATGACCTCGGGCCCGAACACCTCCAGCGCCCGCTTGACCGTGAGGAAGACCCCGAGCGTCTTCTCCCCGGCCGCGTCGACGGGAGCCGGCGTACCGGCCAGCGGCCGACGCGAGCGCAGCTCCTTCGCGAGCAGCTTCGTCCGGTACTCGCGCGGCATGTCGGTGTACCGCCACGACTCCTCGCCGAGCCGGTCGAAGAGCTGGCCGAGTGCGTGATGGTGGGCGTCGGCGTGCTCGCGGACGTCCATGGTGGCGAGCTGGAGACCGAACGCGGCCAGCGTGCGGATCGTCCGGTTCATGCGGCCGTCGGCGAAGAGCCCGCCCCGGTGCCGGCGCAGGGACTCCTGGATCAGCGTGAGGTCGGTGATCAGCTCGCTGGTGCCGAGGTAGTCCCGGCCCTCGGCGTGCGGGATGCCCTTGGCGAGGCGGGTCTTGGTGTTCTCCAGCTTCTGCCGGATGCAGGTGGCCTTGAGCCGGTAGGGCTCCTCGGCGTTGAGCCGCTTGTAGCGGGGGCTGATCTCGGGGAGCCGTTCGAGGTCGAGCGCGAGGGAGTCCAGTAGCTCTTGGGTGGCACCGGTGTAGCGGATGGAGTTGGACAGGAACCCGCGCAGTTCGTCGATGGTCTCCAGCGCGTCGTTGATGCCGTGCTCGTGCTGGAGGATGAGGACGTCCCAGGTCACCTGGGGGGTGACGTTCGGGTTGCCGTCGCGGTCGCCGCCGATCCAGGTACCGAAGGTGAGGGGCCGGGTCTCCTCCGGAAGGACCACGCCCACCCGCTCCAGCTCGGCGGTCAGGTCCTCCAGGACGTCACCGACCGCGTTCGCGTGCAGCTCGTCCAGGTAGTAGATCGCGTTGCGGGCTTCATCGGCCGGCTCGGGGCGTACCACCCGCAGTTCATCGGTCTGCCACACGAGGTCGATGTTCTCGGCGAGACGGGTGTCGTAGCGGCGCCGGTCGGACTCGATGACCGGGGTCTCCAGGAGGGCCGCGATGCGCCGGAGCTTGTTCAGGACCGAGCGGCGGGCCGCCTCGGTGGGGTGCGCCGTGAAGACGGGCCGGACGTTCAGGTTCCGTACGCTCTCGCGGACGTGGTCCGGGTCGGCGTCCTTGAGGCGGTCGGCCGTCCGCGCGAGCAGTCCGCCCTCGGCGGCACGGCGGGCGCGCAGCTCACGGCCCCGGTGCACCTGCTCGGTGACGTTCGCCAGATGGAAGTACGTGGAGAAGGCGCGCACCAGCTTGGCGGCGGTCTCCAGTTCGATGCCGCGCAGCAGCCTGGCTGCGGCCTCGCCGTCCTCCCGGGTGAGGCGGCGGACCTTCTCGACGAGGTCGAGGAGTTCGGGACCTTCCTGCCGTACGAGGGTCTCGCCCAGGAGGTCGCCCAGCCTGCGGATGTCTGCGCGCAGTTCGGCGGAGGTGGTCTCCTGGGCAACAGTCTGGTCGTCGGCACTGCTCACAGGTGCGGCTCCTTGCAGTGGTGAAGCTCATCTGGAGGAAACCCCGAGGTCAGGCGGGTACGCGGCTGACTTTCGCATACAGGCCGGACATCAGGGAAGAAAACAGAGCGGACCGCGCTGTCCGACCGAGTCCAAGGATAGGTGTCCAGCGGCACGCGCAGGCTGTCGGGCTCTTGCCGCACCGGACCTCGCTGCCATACTTACGACGCCGTAGGTTACGGAACCGTAGGAAACCGTCCTCGGCCAGGGCCGACAGAGCCCTAGGTATCCGATCCGCACCCTCGACCCCACAGGGGACGCCCCATGGCCACAAGCTCCGATGTGATCGACGACGCCCCGGAGGAGACGCCCGGCGCACCACTGCCGCCGGAGCGGTCGGCGACGCTGGGCGGGGAGCAGAAGCGTTCGCTCGAACAGATCACGCTCCTCCTCTTCATCGTCGTCCCGTTCCTGGCGATCCTCGCGGCCGTGCCGCTGGCGTGGGGCTGGGGGGTGAGCTGGCTCGACCTCGGTCTGATGGTCTTCATGTACTTCCTCGGCTGCCACGGCATCACGATCGGCTTCCACCGGTACTTCACGCACGGCTCGTTCAAGGCGAGGCGCCCGCTGCGGATCGCGCTGGCGATCGCCGGGTCGATGGCGGTCGAGGGGCCGCTGGTGCGCTGGGTCGCGGACCACCGCAAGCACCACAAGTTCTCCGACGCCGAGGGCGACCCCCACTCGCCGTGGCGCTTCGGGGAGACGATCCCCGCGCTGCTCAAGGGCCTGTGGTGGGCGCACATCGCGTGGATGTTCGACGAGGAGCAGACGCCGCAGGAGAAGTACGCGCCCGACCTGATCAAGGACACGGCGATCCGACGGATCTCCCGTACGTTCATCGTGTGGGCGTTCGTCTCCCTCGCCATCCCGCCGCTGGTCGGGGGCCTGGTGACGATGTCCTGGTGGGGTGCGTTCACCGCGTTCTTCTGGGGGTCGCTGATCCGGGTCGGTCTGCTGCACCACGTGACCTGGTCCATCAACTCCATCTGCCACGCCGTCGGCAAGCGCCCCTTCAAGTCCCGTGACCGCTCCGGGAACGTGTGGTGGCTGGCCGTCCTGTCCTGCGGCGAGTCCTGGCACAACCTGCACCACGCCGACCCGACGTCCGCGCGGCACGGTGTCGAGCGCGGGCAGATCGACTCCTCGGCGCGGCTGATCCGCTGGTTCGAGGCGTTCGGGTGGGCGTACGACGTGCGCTGGCCGTCACGCTCCCGTATCGATTCCCGCCGCAACACCGACGCTGACCGCTCCCGGCGCCGGAAGGCGAGCGCCGAAGCGGCATGATGGACGCCGTGGCCATCGATCCCAGCAGCACCGCGAGCAACGAGAAGCCCCGGCGCGCCCGCCGGACCCGGATGACCGGGGCGGAGCGCCGGCAGCAGCTCCTGGAGATCGGCCGCACCCTCTTCGCGGCGAAGGGTTTCGAGGCGACGTCGGTGGAGGAGATCGCGGCGAAGGCCGGGGTCTCCAAGCCGGTCGTGTACGAGCACTTCGGGGGCAAGGAGGGTCTGTACGCGGTCGTCGTGGACCGTGAGATGCGGCGGCTGCTGGACATGGTCACGAGTTCCCTCACCGCCGGGCATCCCCGCGAACTGTGCGAGCAGGCCGCGTTCGCCCTGCTCGACTACATCGAGGAGTACACGGACGGCTTCCGCATCCTCGTCCGCGACTCCCCCATCCCGCAGTCGACCGGCTCCTTCGCCTCCCTGATCTCGGACATCGCGACGCAGGTGGAGGACATCCTGGGCCGCGAGTTCAAGAGCCGGGGCTTCGATCCCAAGCTGGCCCCCCTGTACGCGCAGGCCCTGGTCGGCATGGTCGCGCTCACCGGCCAGTGGTGGCTGGACGTCCGCCGCCCCAAGAAGGCGGAGGTCGCCGCGCACCTGGTGAACATCGCCTGGCACGGCCTGGACGGCATGGAGGCGAAGCCGCATCTGATAGGGCGCCGCAAGTCGTAGCCCCTCCTTGAGTTTTTTCAGCCCTCTTGTCGAGAACCTTCCGGGTAAATTTTTGGACAGGGATATTTGACTCTGTCGGTACTCCCGAGCCCTTTCGAAGATGGGGAAGCGCAAGCTGACCGCGCTCCGCTCACCCACCAAGGAGGGCACCCCCATGCCCAAAGGACACGCTCGCAACAAGAAGCGCTCCCGGACTCTCGCCATCGGTCTCGGCTCGGTGATCGCCGTCGCGGGCGGTGTGATCGCCGTTCCCGCGGCGATGGCGGCCCTGGTACCCCCGCCGGCGTCCACGCCGTTCCAGCTCAAGGGGGCCGAGACCTTCGACACCGACAAGATGATGGCGGCCCTGTGTCCGGGGCCGACCTCGGACAAGCCGTTCCAGGACGTCGGCTTCTTCTTCATCGACCTGGCCACCGGCAATGTCGCGCCGGACGAGTCGAAGGGGATCGGCGACATCGGCACGACCCCGGCGGGCTCACCCGCGGTCACCCGTGTCGCCGCGCACTGCGAGTACCCCGCGACCGACGTGAAGGACTCGTTCGGCGCCCCCACCGACACCTCCGACCTGATCGTCAACTGCGGCAACGCGGTCCAGACCGGTCAGGAGATCACCCACAGCCTGACGAGCAGCAGCAGCGTCACCCACAGCGTCTCGGTCAGCGCCGGCTTCGAACTCAGCATCATCAAGGACGTGTTCTCGCTCGGCGGCGGCGCCGAGGTGACCACCGAATGGTCCTTCGGCCAGGAGGTCAGCAAGAGCAAGACGGAAAAGATCGACGTACCGCCGCGCACCGCGGCCTTCCTGGAGAGGGTGCCGAGGCTGCGTACCGTCACCACCACTCCGATCGCCGTCCTGGAGAGGGTCCAGACCATCAGCCCCGACGAGGTCAAGGAGGAGAACGGCTGGCGGAACAACGGCAGCATCCGCATCACCTCGTCCGGTTACACGATCTCCGCGACCGGCGACGCACTGGACAAGAACGGGCTCCCCGCCGGCACGAGCCGCGCGAAGGACCGCCCCGTCACGGACGCGGACTGCGCCTGAGCGGGGCCCTGCACCCTGTTGCCGGTGATCAGGCCCGCGTACTCCGCCGTCGGCCCGGAACGGCCGGTCCCGGCGGATACCTGACGTAGGTCCTGTCCCCGGTCGGCGGGCCCTGGGTGATGCTCCAGGTGTCCAGGCCCGCGCAGACGGTCCCGACGGCGACGGCTCCCCACCCCGTCCGGGCCCGGGAGTGGGTTGTACGGGCACCGGTCACTCCAGAAACTCCAGCCGGTTCCCCACGGGATCGGACGCGTAGAACCGTCGGCGCCCCGGCAGGCTGTCGTCCCAGGTCACCGGGGTTCCGTACGATTCCAGCCGGGCCGCGTACGCCGCGATGTCCGTCACGCCGAGCCCCGGATGCGCCTTCCTCGCCGGGCGGAAGTCCTCCTCGACGCCGAGGTGGACCTGGACCGGCCCCGCCCGGAACCAGCAGCCGCCGCGCGCCGCCAGGGCCGGGGGTTTCGGGATCTCCGTCATGCCGAGGGTCTCCGTGTAGAACGCCCGCAGCAGGGGTTCGCCGCCCGGCGGTGCCGCCAGCTGGACGTGGTCGATCGACGTCAGCATCCCTACGCCCCCTTCGTCGCCACCGCGAACAGGCGGCGGAACGGGAGGACCGTGCCGTACGGCTGTGGCGGGTACGCCTGCCGGAGCAGGTCCCGGTACTCGCTCACGAACGCGTCTCCGGCCTCGGGGTCGTCCGCGAGGGCGTCCAGGGCCGGGCGCAGGCCGGTGCCCTTGACCCAGTCGAGGACCGGGTCGGTGCCGGGGAGGACGTGGAGGTACGTGGTCTGCCAGATGTCGGCCGTGCCGCCCAGGCGGGAGAGGTACGCCTCCGGGGTGTGGACGGAGCTTTCCCGGCGCAGGACGTCCGCCAGGCGGGACTTCCAGCGGGGCGTGTTCGCCAGGTCCCGCATCAGCGCGTGGAGCGGCGCGTCGATGTTGTCCGGGACCTGGAAGGCGAGGGTGCCGCCCGGGGTGAGCGCGTCGAGCCAGGCGGGGAGGGCGTCCAGGTGCCCGGGGACCCAGTGGAGCGCCGCGTTGGAGACGAGAAGGTCGTACGGCTCCGCGGGGGCCCACGTCGTGAGGTCCGCGTGGGCGAAGTCGAGGTCCGGGGTGGCGTACGCCGCCGCGTCGGCCAGCATCTGCGGGGAGTTGTCGTAGCCCGTGACGCGGGCCGTGGGCCAGCGTTCCGTGAGGAGGCGGGTCATGTTGCCGGGGCCGCAGCCGAGGTCGGCGATACGGGGGCGGGCGGCGGGGAGGTCGGGGATCCTCGCGAGGAGGTCGATGAAGGGGCGGGCGCGGTGGTCCGCGTGGCGCAGGTACTGGGCGGGGTCCCAGGAGGGGCTGGTCATGGGTCCACGATGCCCGAGAATTTCTCTCGATGTCAAGAGACTTGATGTCAAGAGACTTCACATCGACACAACCACTACACTGATCGCCATGGAGGACGAGGTCGATCGGCTGGTCGCGGCGTGGCGTCGGGAACGCCCCGACCTCGACGTGGAGCCACTCGAAGTGCTGAGCCGGGTCAGCAGACTGGCCCGCCACCTGGACCGCGCACGCCGGCTGGCCTTCGCCGAGCACCACCTGGAGCCGTGGGAGTTCGACGTCCTCACGGCGCTGCGCCGGGCGGGCGCCCCGTACCAGCTCTCCCCCGGCCAGCTCCTCACGCAGACCCTGGTCACCTCGGGCACGATGACCAACCGCATCGACCGCCTGACCCAGAAGGGCCTGGTGGAACGCCTCCCCGACCCCACGGACCGCAGGGGCGTCCTGGTCCGCCTGACCGCCGAGGGCCGCGACCGGGCGGACCAGGCGCTGGCGGGGCTGCTGGCGCAGGAGAGGGCGATCCTGGCGGAGCTGTCGCCGGGACAGCGGGGCGAACTGGCGGCGCTGCTACGGCAGTTGACGGCCCCCTTCGACAACATCCCCGGCTGACCCCGGCCCGACGAGGGCGACCGGAGCAGCCGTCCGTCGCGAGGCCGGCGCCGGGTCATGCGGCGGTCGCCGCTTGCCGAGACCCGCGAGCATGACCACGCGCGCCGCCACCGGTGGACGGCCGGACCCGAACCGCCCACCGGGGAAACGGAGTTGAAGGGTCCGGGAGCGCTAGGCCAACTGCCCGCCCCGCTCGACCACGTCACCGGCGAGGTCCACCGGCCCGACCCCCGCCCGCCGTGCCAGCGCCACCGCCGCCAGCGTCGAGTGCACTCCCAGCTTGCCCAGCACGTTCTGCATGTGCGTGCGGACCGTGTGCGGCGACAGGAACAGCCGCTCGGCCACCGCCTTGCGGCCCAGCCCCGCCACCATGCAGCGCAGCACCTCGCGCTCCCGGGGCGTCAGCGACTCCACCAGCCGCTCGCTCTCCGTCCGGTGCTTGCGCGCGGCCGTCAACTCCCGCAGTACGCCGGTCAGCAGCGCCGGCGGCAGATGCGTCTCGTCCCGCAGCACCCCCCGGATGACGGTCAGCAGCCGCGACAGGGAGCAGTCCTTGGCGACCCACCCCGACGCCCCCGCCTGCAACGCCAGCGCGGCCCGCCGGGGGTCGTCCTTCTCGGCGAGCACGACGACCCGTACGTACGCCTGGGTCGACCGCACCCCGGAGAGGAGCGAGATCCCGTCCACATGCCCGTTCTCGCCGACCTCGTGGACCGGGACGGCGGGCCTCAGCCCGGGCGCGACGGTGCCCAGATCGGCGTCCACGAGCAGGACGTCGAACCGGCGCCCCTCCGCGGCGGCCCGCTCCAGACTCCGCAACGCCGCGGGACCGCTCCCGGCGGCGGACACCTCGACGTCCGGCTCAGCCGCCAGTGCCGCCGCCAGCGACTCCGCGAAGATCCGGTGATCGTCGACGACCAGAACTCGGATACGAACCACGAAACCCCCTTCCCCGATGCTCCTCGACGGAGCAGGGGATACCCCAGAAAAGGCCGGAGAACGACGGCTGCGGGTACGACGCCCGTGGCGCGGGTGCCGCACGGCCGCCGCCGTGCGCGTACTGCTACCCCCGCCGCGAGCGCCGTACCCGGCTGTCTCGCCCCCTGAACGGCACCGGCCCCCCGCCGGTGCTGTTCACAGAGTAGGGCCGGGAGCACGGAGCGGAAGCGGTTTCGCAGAACTGGTCGGCCAGGGCGTTTATGGTGTGCCGCATGTTCGGCTTTGAGACAGAAGTGGACAACACCCGACGCGCGCTGCTCCGTACGAGGCTCCGCGCGGCGAACCTCTCCGCGTCCCCGGAGCTACAGGCCCTCCACCTCACCCCCGATTCCCGGGAATCCCCGTTGCACATCTGGGCCACGACCCCCGAGAACCCCCTGTGCGGCGGCCTGGTCGGCCACACGTGGGCGTCCTGGCTCCACGTCACCTTCCTCTGGGTCGACCCCGACTTCCGGGGCACCGGCCTGGGCACCGCCCTCCTCACCCGGGCGGAACGCATCGCCCACGAGGACCGCGCCTGCACGGCCGTACGCCTGGAGACGTGGGACTTCCAGGCGCCGGACTTCTACCGCGCGCGGGGGTACGAGGAGGTCTGCGCGATCACGGACTATCCGCCGGGGGTCACGGAGTTCACGTTCACGAAGCGACTGGGCTGACCACCCTCAGCTTTGCATTACCTTTACCTTATGACCACCGCGCACCTCGCCGCCCAGCCCAAAGAACCCTCGGACGGGATCACGGGGTGGGTCACCGGGCTCATCGAGACGATCGGGGGGCCGGGGGCCGGGCTGGCCATCGCGCTGGAGAACCTCTTTCCACCGATTCCCAGCGAGGTGATCCTGCCGTTGACGGGGTTCGCGGCGGGGCAGGGGGTGCTGAGTCTGCCGTCCGCGTTGTTCTGGACGACGCTCGGGGCGACCGTGGGGGCCGTCGTCCTGTACTGGATCGGGATGCTCGTCGGGCGGGAGCGGGTGCACGCGATCTGGGCCAAGCTGCCGCTGGTGAAACCGGCGGATCTGGTGCGGACGGAGGAGTGGTTCGCGCGGCACGGTACGAAGGCGATCTTCCTGGGCCGGATGCTCCCCGTCTTCCGGAGCCTGATCTCCGTCCCGGCGGGGGTGGACCGGATGCGGCTGCCCACGTTCGTCGCGCTCACCGCCCTCGGCTCCCTGCTGTGGAACTCCGTGCTGATCATGGCGGGTTACTGGCTGGGGGATCAGTGGGAGCTGGTCGAGGCGTACGTGGGGGTGCTGTCGAAGGTGGTCCTGGGGCTCGCGGCGGTGGCGCTGGGGCTGTTCGTGGTGGTGCGCGTCCGCAGCAGGGGGCCGAAGGCCCGGCACCGCCGTACGTCGTGAAAGGTTTCGCGGGACGGGGGCAACCTTTTCGCGGGCTGTGACGACTCGGTGCCGTGCGGACCAGGGGGTCCGTACGGAGCAACACCGAAAGAGAGCACCGAAATGTCGCCTCGCCCGCCGTCCCCCGCGCCCGCTCCGGGGCACCGGCACAAACACCGCGGCCGTCGGCTGTACCAGCGCCGGAGCCTGTGGGGAGCCGTCGCCCTGACCGTCGTGGGCGGCTCGGTCGCCTGGGTCAGTACGGCCTCGGCGGCGGTCGTGGACACGGACTCCTGGTACGTCCTGGTCAACCGCAACAGCGGCGAGGCGCTGGACGGCCTCGGCTACGCCACGAACGACGGCGCGGCGGTCGTGCAGTGGAGCCGGCACGGCGGGACCAACCAGCAGTGGCGGTTCGTCGACTCGGGCGACGGCAACTACCGCCTGCTGAACCGGAACTCCGGCAAGGTGCTGGATGATTACGGCTGGTCGAAGACCGCCGGTACCGCCCTGGTGCAGTGGAGCGACCACAACAACGCCAACCAGCAGTTCGGCCTGAAGAAGGCGTCGGACGGATACTTCCGCCTGGTCAACCGCTTCAGCGGGATGGCCGTCGAGGTCAAGAACGGCTCCAAGGCCGACGGGGGCCGCGTCGCCCAGAACCCTGACAAGGGCGGCGCCGCCCAGCAGTGGAAGCTCGTCCCGGCCGGAAGCGTCGGCGGCGACAAGAACCCCGCCCCCGCCAAGCCCTCCCCGACGACGCCCCCGCCCGCCACCACCGGCGGCTCCACCCCCCGCCTGATGGGCAGCGACAAGGTCCTCATCGGCGGCTCGATGTCCGACGCCTCGGCCGCCGCCGCCCCCTTCGACGTGCGGTACGCCTACGTGCACAGCCAGCCCGCGCCCTCCCGGGACTACTACACGGCCGCGCGCTGCAAGGCCCAGTGGTCGAGCTGGTGGGGCTGCTGGAACGGCGAGACCACGGCGCCCGGCACCTACGTGACCTGGCGGGACAGCGTGTCGGCCCAGGCGACGTACCAGGGCAAGGCGCGCCCGCAGAAGAACTTCTGGACCTGGTACTCGCTGCGCGACCTCGGGGACGCGGCGGGCGAGGGCGACGGTCCGGGCGAGGTCAAGGCCATCAACCGGACCGACCTGCTCACCCGCTACCTGGACGACTACCGCTTCTTCCTCCAGAAGATCGGCACCTCGCGGGACATGATCGACATCGAGCCCGACTTCTGGGGCTACGTCCGCTCGCTCGGCAACCCGCACAAGGTCGCCGCGCAGGTCACGGCCGCGAACCCGACGGACTGCGGATCGCAGGAGAACAGCGCCGCCGGCCTGTCCCGCTGCCTGATCTCGATGGCCCACAAGTACGCCCCGAACACGGGTGCCGGCTTCCACCTGACCTGCTGGGACTGGCAGAACAACGTGCAGAAGTGCGTCGACGACTACAAGGACCTCGGCGCGAAGGACGCCGACTTCCTGGTCTCCGACGTGGTGGACCGCGACGCGGGCTGGTACGCGAAGCCGGAGCACGGCGGCCGTGACACCTTCTGGACCGACCAGAAGGCCACCGCCGAGATGAACTTCTACAAGACGATGGCCGAGTCGGTGGGCAAGCCCGTCGTCCTGTGGCAGATCCCGCTGGGCAACAAGGCGCAGAACAACACCCTCAACCACTACAAGGACGACAAGGTCGACTGGCTCTTCTCGCACCTGGACCAGGTGGCGAAGGCGCATGTCGGCGCCCTCCTGTTCGGCCCGGGGCAGCAGGAGCAGACCACGGTCGAGTCGGACGGCGGGAACCTGATCAACAAGACGATCGCGTACCACAACGCGGGCGGTACGCCGCTCAAGTAGCAGCGCTCAGGTAGTACCCGGGTAGTCCCCGGGTACCCCTCAGGTACGACGCGAAAGCGGCCCCGCGCACACCAGCGCGGGGCCGCTTTCGCGTACCGCTCAGACCAGGCGCCGAGCCCCCGGCGCCGGAACCGCCTCGAAGACGCGCGGCGCGGTGAACCCGGCCGCCGCGAACGCCTCTTCGACGGCCTTCGTGATCCCGGGGACGTCCGCCTCCTCGGCCAGCACGATCGCCGAGCCGCCGAAGCCGCCGCCGGTCATGCGGGAGCCCAACGCCCCCGCCGCCAGGGAGGAGTCCACGACCAGGTCCAGCTCCGGGCAGGAGATGCGGAAGTCGTCCCGCAGCGAGGCGTGCCCCTCCACCAGGACCGGGCCGATCGCGCGGGCGTCCGCGCCGGACGTCATGAGCGCGACGACCCGCTCCACCCGCTCGTCCTCGGTGACCACGTGCTTCACCAGCCGGCGGATCTCCTCGTCCTCGATCCGCGCCAGCGCCGAGTCCAGCTCGGCGTAGGGGACGTCCCGCAGGGCCGTGACGCCCAGGATCGCCGCGCCCTCCTCGCAGCCCGCCCGGCGCTTGCCGTACTCGCCCTCGCTGTGGGCGTGCTTGACCTGCGTGTCGACGACCAGCAGGCGCAGGCCCTCGGACGCGAGGTCGAAGGGGATCTGCCGCTGGGAGAGGTCGCGGGTGTCGAGGAAGAGCGCGTGGCCCTCCTCGCAGCAGGCGGACGCGGTCTGGTCCATGATGCCGGTGGGGGCGCCGACGTAGACGTTCTCGGCGCGCTGGCACAGGCGGGCCAACTGCCAGCGCTGGAGGCCGAGTTCGTAGAGGTCGTTCAGGGCGAGCGCGACGACGACCTCAAGGGCCGCCGAGGAGGACAGGCCCGCGCCCGAGGGGACCGTGGACGTCAGGTGGATGTCCGCGCCCCGGACCGCGTGGCCCGCTTCGCGCAGCGCCCAGACCACACCCGCCGGGTACGCGGTCCAGTTGGTGTCGGTGCCGGGCTCCAGCGCCGAGAGCTCGACGACACCGCCGTCCACGTCCGCCGAGTGCAGCCGCAGCCGGTCGTCCTCGCGCCGCGACACCGCCGCGATCGCCGTGTGCGGGAGAGCGAACGGCATGACGAAGCCGTCGTTGTAGTCCGTGTGCTCGCCGATGAGGTTGACGCGGCCGGGCGCCGCCCAGACGCCTTCCGGGGCCGTGCCGTACAACTCCTCGAAGCCGTCCCGGACCTGCTGTGCGGACAACTCAGCTCTCCTTCGAAATCTGCTGTGCGAATTCCCACGCGTCGGCGACGATACCGGCGAGGTCCGCGCGGGACGGCTGCCAGCCCAGCTTCTCGCGGGCGGTGGCGGCGGAGGCGACGAGGACGGCGGGGTCGCCGCCGCGCCGGGGGGCCACGATCTCGGGGACCGGGTGGCCGGTGACCTTGCGGACGGTGTCGATGACCTGGCGTACGGAGAAGCCCTCGCCGTTGCCGAGGTTGCAGATCAGGTGCTCGCCCGCCTCGGCCGCCTTCAGCGCGAGGAGGTGCGCGTCGGCCAGGTCCGCGACGTGGATGTAGTCGCGGATGCAGGTGCCGTCGGGGGTCGGGTAGTCGTCGCCGTACACCGAGATCGCCTCGCGGCGGCCCTGGGCGACCTGGAGGACCAGGGGGATGAGGTGCGACTCGGGGTCGTGCCGCTCGCCCTGGGCGCCGTACGCGCCCGCGACGTTGAAGTAGCGCAGGGAGACCGCGCCGAGACCGTGGGCGTTCGCCTCGCTGGTGATCATGTAGTCGACCGCGAGCTTGGTGGCGCCGTAGGGGTTGGTCGGCTTGGTGACGGCGGTCTCCGGGATCGGGACCACGTCGGGCTCGCCGTACGTGGCGGCCGTCGACGAGAAGACGAGTTTGCGTACGCCCGCCTCGCGCATCGCGCCGAGCAGCGCCATCGTGCCGCCGACGTTGTTCTCCCAGTACTTCTCGGGGTGTACGACCGACTCCCCTACCTGGGAGCTAGCGGCGAAGTGGAGGACGGCCTCGTACGAGTCGTCGAGCCACTTGCCCGCGTCGCGGATGTCGCCCTCGATGAAGGCCGCGCCCGCCGGGACGCCCTCGCGGAAGCCGGTGGAGAGGTTGTCGAGGACCGTCACCTCGTGGCCGGCCTCAAGGAGGTGCTGGGCCACCACGCCGCCGACGTAACCCGCACCGCCCGTGACCAGGTACTTGCTCATGAACTCGCTACCTCTCGGAGTCGCTCGGCCGCGCGCTCCGGAGAGATGTCGTTGATGAACGCACCCATGCCCGACTCGGAGCCCGCGAGGAACTTCAGCTTGCCGGACGTACGGCGGATCGTGAAAAGCTCCAGGTGCAGCGCGAAGTCGTCGCGGCTGACCCCGTCGAACTCCTCCAGCTGGCCGAACGGCGCCTGGTGCCAGGCGGCGATGTACGGCGTCACCGGCTGATCGTCGCCGAAGATCCGGTCGAAGCGCCTCAAGAGTTCCAGATAGACCTTGGGAAACTCTGTGCGCGCGTCCTCGTCGAGCCCGAGCAGGTCCGGGACCCTACGACGGGGGTAGAGGTGTACCTCGTACGGCCAGTGCGCGGCGTACGGGACGAACGCGACCCAGTGTTCACTCTCCAGGACTACGCGGTCGTCCGCGAGTTCCCGCTCCAGCACGGCGTCGAAGAGGTTCTCGCCACCGGTCGCGTCCTTGTGCGCGGCGACCTGGCGCAGCATGAGGGCGGTGCGGGGCGTGGTGAAGGGGTAGGCGTAGATCTGCCCGTGGGGGTGGCCGAGGGTCACCCCGATCTCCTCGCCCCGGTTCTCGAAGGCGAAGACCTGCTGGACGGAAGGAAGATGCGACAGCTCCGACGTCCGGTCGGTCCACGCCTCCAGGACCAGGCGCGCCTGGTCCTCGGTGAGGTCGGCGAAGGACGAGTCGTGGTCGGACGTGAAGCAGACCACCTCGCAGCGGCCCGAGTCACCGGCCAGCGAGGGGAAGCGGTTCTCGAAGACGACGACGTCGTACGACGAGTCCGGGATCTCGCTCAGGTTGTCGGCGCCCTTGGTCGGGCAGAGCGGGCACTGGTCGACCGGCGGGTGGTACGTCCGCCCCTGCCGGTGCGAGGCGATGGCGACCTGGTCGCCGAGCAGGGGGTCCCTGCGTACCTCCGAAGTGGTGACGGTGCGGTCCAGCGGACGGCGGTCCACCGCGTCGCGCACCGTGTCGTCCCGCAGGTCGTAGTAGATCAGCTCACGACCGTCGGCCAGCCGGGTCGAGGTCTTCTTCACCTTCGACTCCCCATCCGTGCACCAGCACAGCTAGAACCATCAAACATAACCGAACACATCAAACCACAAACACACACATCCGGTCACCCTTGAAAGGGCCCTCCTGTGTATCCCCCCACTCCGCTCGCCACCGAGCTGCGGCTCCCCGTCAACGCGCTCGACTACACGATCCTCGGCATCTACTTCGTCGTCGTCCTCGGCATCGGGTTCGCGGCCCGGCGCTCCGTGAAGACCAGTCTCGACTTCTTCCTCTCCGGGCGCTCGCTGCCCGCCTGGATCACCGGGCTCGCGTTCATCTCCGCGAACCTCGCCGCGACCGAGATCCTCGGGATGGCGGCGAACAGCGCGCAGTACGGGGCGTACACCGTCCACTGGTACTGGATCGGCGCCATCCCCGCGATGGTGTTCCTCGGGCTCGTGATGATGCCTTTCTACTACTCCTCCAAGGTGCGCTCCGTCCCCGAGATGCTGCTCCTGCGGTTCGACAAGTGGGCGCATCTGCTGAGTTCGGCGCTGTTCGCGTTCGCCGCGATCCTCATCGCCGGGGTCAATCTGTACGCCCTCGCCATCGTCGTCGAGGCGCTGCTCGGGTGGCCCGAGTGGGTGGCCGTCCTCGTCGCCGGGTTCTTCGTGCTCGCGTACATCACGCTGGGCGGGCTGTCCTCGGCGATCTACAACGAGGTGCTCCAGTTCTTCGTGATCCTCGCGGCGCTGATCCCGCTGTCCGTGCTGGGGCTGAAGAAGGTCGGGGGGTGGGGCGGGCTGACGGATTCCCTGAAGGCCACGCACGGGGACGACTTCGTCAGCGCCTGGGGCGGTACCGGGATCGGGTCCGCCAACCCCCTCGGCGCCAACTGGCTGACCATCGTCCTCGGGCTCGGGTTCGTGCTGTCCTTCGGGTACTGGACGACGAACTTCGCCGAGGTGCAGCGCGCGCTCTCCGCGAAGAACCTCTCCGCCGCTCGGCGGACGCCGCTCATCGCCGCGTTCCCGAAGATCTTCATGGTGTTCCTCGTGATGATTCCGGGGCTGGTGGCGGCGGTGCTGGTGCCGAAGATCGGGACGTCCGGGTCCGACCTCCAGTACAACGACGCGATCCCGTACCTGATGGAACAACTGCTGCCCAACGGGGTGCTCGGGATCGCCGTCACCGGGCTGCTCGCCGCGTTCATGGCGGGCATGGCGGCCAACGTGTCGTCCTTCAACACCGTGTTCACCACCGACATCTGGCAGAAGTACGTCGTCACGGACCGGGAGGACGCGTACTACGTCCGCTTCGGGCGGCTCATCACCGCGATCGGGGTCGCGGCCTCGGTCGGGACGGCGTTCCTCGCGTCCTCCTTCTCCAACATCATGAGTTACCTCCAGACCCTGTTCTCCTTCTTCAACGTGCCGATGTTCGTCGTCTTCATCATCGGCATGTTCTGGAAGCGGGCCTCCGCGAAGTCCGGGTTCTGGGGGCTGCTCGCCGGTACGACCGCCGCGATGATCAACTACTTCGTCCTCTACAAGCAGGACGTCATCGGCATCCCGACCGACCAGGGCGCGAACTTCGTCTCCGCGATCGCCGGGTTCGTGGCGGGGGCGGTGGTCATGGTGGCCGTGTCCCTGTTCACGGCGCCGAAGCCGGAGGCGGAACTCCAGGGCCTGGTGTACGGGACCAAATCCCCCGGCACCTCCGAGGCACCCGGCGCCGGGGACGACGCGTGGTACCGCCGCCCCGCCCTCCTCGGCTGGAGCGCCGTCGTCATCGCCGCCGCCTGCTACATCCCGTTCTCCTTCTGAGAGGTTCGCCATGTCCGACCACTACTCGGAAAAAGACGTCCACCGCGAGGTGACGGAGCTGGAGGGGAAGTCCACGACCGCCGCGCGCATCTTCGATCTGCGGCGGATCATCGGGGGGTTGTTCGTCCTGTACGGGGTGATCGTGACAATCACCGGCCTAACGGACGGCGACGCGGAGATCGACAAGGCCCAGGGGATCAACATCAATCTGTGGACGGGGGTGGGGATGCTGGGGGTGGGGGTGTTCTTCCTGGTGTGGCTGTGGGTGCGGCCTACGCGGGCGCTGCCGGAGGAGGGGGACACGGGGCCGGGTTCGGGTTCGGCGTGAGGTGAGGGTGCCTGCTCCTCGGGGGCGGGCACCCTGAACAACCTGTACGAACTCGGCCTCCAGTGCCGGCGTGCCGAGAACGTCTACGTGGGTGCTTCCTCGGTTACGAGAACAGCGCCGGGGTCACCAGAGCGATGCGGACGATGCCGGGCTCAGGTGGCGGGGCGTCGTAGACGTAGGTGACGGTCAGGGGCGGGCGGGAGTCCGTGCCCTCGATCCTGGTCGTGTAGAGCTTCATCCCGCCGATGGCACTGTGGGCTCGGCGGCCGAGCGCCGGAGTCTTCTCCAACTCCGCCCGCAGTGCCTCGACGGCTTCGAGCGATCCCGACCCGATGGCCTCGCAGCGGGAACGCGCCTCATGCGTGATCTCGGCGATGGTCGGCTGCGGTGCGTCGGTCACTCCGCCGTCCTCCGAGCCGCCTGGATCTCCGCGACCGCCGCGCTGACGGCCGCGTCGAACGCCGGGTCCTGCCGGGCAGCGATCCGCCCTCGGAACTCTTCCACCAGACGGACGATGCCAGTGAGGTCCGCCGGGTCGGCGTGGTTGATCTCGCGAGCCAGCTCGGCCTCGAAGTCGTCGGCGTCGCCGGGAAAGCCGTAGCCCATAGTCAGTGCGGCCCGGAGTTCGCCGATGGTGCGCAGGGGAGGGATCGGTGGCTCGCCGATGGGGTGTGCGGTCATGGCAGCGGGCCTTCCTTCCGTCCGTTCAGGAACGGACCCTGTCCTTCCCTGGATGGAACGCAACGCTACCGCGCCACGGGGTCACATCCCCGTCCGAGTGCGGGGTCCGTGGAAGCACGGACCCCGTCGGGTCACAGGTCACGTCGGCCTTGAGTCAGGTCTTTGAGCAAGGCGGCGAAGGAGGCGGCGGGGACGGTGAGGGTGCCGAGGTCGGGGGCCTTGGAGTCGCGGAGGGCTACTTTGCCTTGGTGGAGGGCGAGTTCGAGGCAGTTGTCGCTGCCGTCGCTGTAGCTGCTCTTGATCCACATGGGCGTTCCTCGGGGTGGGGTTAGGGCAGGAGGAGGTTGCGCTGGCCCTGGGCGACGCCGCCGGTGAAGGCGCGGTAGTCGTCTTCGGAGATGATGAGGACCTTGGCGTCGGAGTCGCCGACGTCGTTCGAATCGCGGAGGGCTACCACGCCCTCGATGAAGGCGACCTCAAGGCAGTTGTTGCTGCCGTCACTCAGGTTGCTCTTGACCCAGGTGGCGTCGGTGAGGTCGATCTTCTTGTTCATGTGTAGCGGTCCTTGATCAGATCGTGGATATGTCGCTGTGAGGCTTCCGTGCTGAGCGCCTCGCCTCGGAGATAGCTAAACGCCATCTCGTAGGGCCCAACATCGCTATCTTCCTCCAAGTACAGCGATGTTGTCAGCGAGTAGACCGCGATCACGGGTGCGCCGACAGAGAAGTGCAGCAGATGGAACTGCCCGTCGATGCCCGCATGAGCTCCATAGGCGAAAGCCAGTATCTGGAGCGCCACGTGCTCGTGTTCCTCGGTCACTTGGAGCAGGTGTTCAAGTTGAGCCTTCATCACCTGCCGCCCGCCGACCTCCCGGTGGAGCGCACACTCGTCGAGGACGGACCACAGGTGGAGCGGGTTATCCCGCGCCAGCGCTTCCTGCCTGGCCATGCGCAGTTCGACGAAGTTGTTGAGTTCCCGGGTGCTGCGCCACTGGCGTCCGCGCTCCACGATCGCGCGGGCGTAGTCGGGCGTCTGAAGCAGACCGGGGACCATCCACGTGAACGTCTCGCTCTTGGACGCCAATTCTTCCAGGTGGAGGTACTCGGCGAAGGGGTCCGGCACGGACTGGGGGTACTGCTCAAGGAGGGTGACGCGCTTGCCCGAGTTCGCCAGTGACGCCAGCTTGCGGATCTTCTCGATCCGACCCTTGTCCTTGAGGCCATACACCTCGAAGAACCCCGCGAGCGCAATGCCGGGGACCCGTTGCTTGCCGTTCTCGATTTTGCTCAGCGCCGGCCCGCCGTAGAGGCACAGGCGTTCGGCGGCCTCGGACAGGCTCATGCCCGTCGCCTTGCGCAGTGCGCGGAGTTCGATCCCCAAACGCCTTCTGTGCAGGTTGGGTTGGGCGTCGGTCATGGTTACACCTCCTGGCGCGGAGAGTACTGCCGAGCGGAACTATTGGCGTCCGGTTTCCTGAAAGGCACTCTTTCAGGTGACGGAGCTTGCGGGCAACCTTGCCCAGGAGGACTCTTACCTTCAGGCGACCGCCAACTTCCAACCCCGCCCCAGGAGTTGATGTGCTGATCAGCCACGGCGACGACGACCACCCCGCCCTAGTCCTCACGGACACCCCCAACGGCCCCGCCTCCCGCATGGCAGCCCGCCTCGGCCTCACCCTCGTAGACCCCACCCCCCACCTCCCCCCAACCACCACCCTCACCCTCCCCGGCACGGACCTCACCTCCGCCCGCAAGGCCCGCCACCACATCCGCACAACAGCCGAAACCCACCACCTCCCCCCACCCCGCGCCTACGACCTGGAGATCGTCACCGGCGAACTGGTCGCGAACGCCCTGGAGCACACCAAGAGCACGACGATCACCCTGACTTGCACCTTCACCCCCACCACAGCCGTCCTCACGGTCACGGACGAGGGCACCGGCCACCCCTTCCTCACCTGCCCCACCCTCACCCCGGACGAGGAACACGGCAGGGGCCTCCTGATCACGGACGCGATCGCAACCCGCTGGGGCACATGCAGGACCCGCAGGGGCCTGATGGTGTGGGCGGAGGTACAACTACAAGCAGAACGCCCGGAGTTGACACAGTGAACCCCCAACGGCGGGAGAGCCGCGCACGGCGGGGAGCGGGGTGCCGGGGGTGCGGCGCAGCCCGTCGCTTACGAAGACACCACCCCACGGCTCGGTCTACCCCACCGGCCAACACCACCCGCGACGGGCTCGCCGCACCCCCGGCACCCCCGACCCACCCTCAACCCCCCTGCGCCCCCGCCCGATCCAACAACCCCGTCCGAGCAGCCAACGCAGCGGCCTCCAGCCGCGACCCCACCCCCAGCTTCATCAGAACCCGCTGGACATGGGTACGTGCCGTGGACGGCGCAATCCCCATCCCCGCAGCGATCAGCCGCGTATCCTCCCCGTCCGCCACCCGCACGAGAACCTCCACCTCACGCGGCGTCAGAAGATGCAGCAACCGCTGCCCCTCGTCATCCGGCTGAGCAGCCGGATTGAGCAGCTCACTGAACGCGTTCTGCAACAGCTGCGGAGCCACCGCAGCCTCCCCCGCACGCGCCTTCATGATGGCGCGTTCCACACCCTCGATCCGCTCGTCGTGACGGACGTACCCGGACGCCCCCGCAGCGAACGCCGCAGCGATCCCGCGAGGGCTGGGAACGGGCCCCAGAACCAGCACGGCAACCTGAGGCCGCTCACGCTTGATGCGGACGACCGGGTCGAACGTACCCGGCTCCGCGGGCGAAGCCGTACCCAGCAGGCACACCTCCGGCGACCGCGTGATCACCAGCTCCGCCGCGCCCGCGGCCGGTGCCGCCGCGGCGAGGACCCGGTGGCCCCGCAGTTTCAGCGCCGAGGCCAGTGCCTCGGCGAGCAGGCGGTGGTCATCGACCACCATCAGCCGCACTCCCATCGAGCAACCCCCCAGTCCCCCCATGGATGCCCAACCCGGACAGTTTCACGCGAGGACTCCCCCCGGGGCCCCCGCCTTGCATGACCCCGGAAGCTACACGCTTGTTCGACGCCGCGCTCCCCCTACACGTGAGAAGTGCCCCGGATCGCCGAAAATCCTCTTATCCACGAGGGGGGAAGGGTACGGCAACGGCCCCGCTCCCGTCGCACGCAGGCGTACGAAGAGTGCGGGGCCGTGGCGGAAAACGGTCAGGAACCGGTTCCGTACGCGATCACCAGTTGCTCGTCCTTGTCGCTTCCGCTCACATACGTCTGCGACAGGAACAGCCGCCCCCGGTCGAACAGGATCTCCGAGAACCCCGGCGACATGTCCGTCTCCGCGTCCACGCTCGCCTTGTCGTCCGGGTTCTTCAGCAGGACCGTCTGCTTGAACGTGGTCCCGTCGACGCTGAGGACCTGGCCGCCCTTGTCGTAAGGCCCGCTCTTGTAGACGATCAGGTTCTTGCCGTCCATGCGCAGCGGGTAGAGGTCGAAGTCCTCGCCGCCGTCCGCACGTTGACCGGTCTGCTTGCCGGTGAGGACGTCGAAGGCGACGATCTGCTTCGTACTGGAACCCGAGTTGTCCTCCGTCTGGATGTACAGCCGGTCGCCCCCGGCGATCACGCCCTTGCAGCCGTCGGCCTCGGAGATCTCGCACTCGGCGCCGTAGTCGGCACCGGGTACGGAGATCCGCGCGCGCAGCTGGCCCGTCGCGCCGTCGATCGAGAACAGGTCGGACAGGGAGCTGCCGTCGCCCGCGCTGTCGCCGACGTCCGCGCCGACGACCAGCGGGTCGGTGGAGACGACGCTCGCGTACTCGATGCCGGGGGCCAGCTTGTACTCGGAGAGGACCTTGCCGGAGACGGGGTCGAGGGTCTGGACGCTGAGGGTCGGGTTGTCGTAGTCACCGCACTTGCGGATGGCGACCAGTTTGGGGCCGCCGCCGTAGCCCCGGTCCGTGCAGGTGTCGGCGGTCTTCGGCTGCCACAGCGGCTTGCCGGTGGCGATGTCGAACGCGGCGCCGCCGCTGGTGCCGCTGGCGGCGACCGTGTTCGCGCTGACCGTGACGGCGTCGAAGCTGAGCGGGTAGTCGCCGGCCTGCGCGGTCTTCGTCCACAGCAGCTTGCCGTTGGCGAGGTCGAGGGCGCCGACCTGGTTGCAGGGCTGGTACTTGTCCTTCGTGGGGACGGCGGGTTTGAACAGGATCGCGGACTTGGTGCCGTCGCTGCTGAGCCAGTGCGCGGCGCCGCAGACCGGGCCGGGGAGCTTGACGGTCCAGAGCTTCGCCCCCTTGTCGAGGTCGTACCCGTTGACCTCGGAGATGCCCGACTTCGCGTACACCTTGTCGGTGACCCAGGAGCCGTCGGTGTCGGCGCTCTCGCCCTTGGCGACGGTCGGGAGGGGCAGCTGGAACAGCATCTTCCCCTGCGGATCGGCGGGCGCCTTCTCCGTGCCGCCGGCCCCGGTCCCGCTCACCGGGCTCGCGCTCGGCTTGTCGTCCTTCTTCGCCTCGTTCTGGGGGGACTTGGAGTCCGAGTACCAGACCCCGCCACCGATGATCAACGCGATGGCGACGAGCGCGGAGGCGACGATGAGGATCTGAGCCTTCAGCCCGTTGTCACCGCTGGGCTCGACGTGCATGGGGGTGGTGGGCGGCGAGGGGTACGCCGGGGCGGGCTGCCCCGGGTAGCCGTACCCCGCCGGGGCGGGGTATCCGTACGCGGGCTGGGGCGAGGGCTGCGGGTAGCCGTACCCGGGCGGCGCGGCCGGAGGCCCGGCGGGGGGCTGCGGCGAACCCGCCGGGGGTCCGACAGGAGGCTGCGACGGGGCCGCCGGAGGGCTCTGGTGCGCCGGGGGATTCTGAGGCGCGCCGTACGCGGGCGCCGGGGGATTCTGGGGCGCGCCGTACGCGGGCGCCTGCGCCGGAGCCCCTTGCGGCTGGCCGAAGGCCGGAGGCTGCTGCGGCGCCGGGGGGCTCTGGGGTGCGGAGGGGTTCTGGGGTGCGCCGGAGGCCGGTGCCTGCGGCCGGCCCGTCGGGGCGTTCGGCGGATATCCCGGCGGCGGCCCCTGGGGTGCGCCGAAGGCCGGCGGCTGGTTCGGCGGGTTGTCGGAGGCCGGGCCCTGCGGGGGCTGGGTCATGGTGTGGGTACCTCGGAAAAGACTCGGGTGGGGAGGGGACGTGGAGGGCGGGCCCGGTTCATACGCGCCACGGCTTCAGCCGCGCCGGGCGACTCGGAACGCCGGTCGGCTCGCTCGCGCCGCTCACTTGCCGTACGCCAGCATCAGCTTCTGGCGGGTGTCGTCGTTGCCGGTGATGCGGGTGCTGGAGAGGTAGAAGCGGCCGTCCAGCCAGGCCATGTCCCGTGACGTGAAGCCGTTCTCGATCTTCGCCGTGCTCGCCGGGAGCTGGAGGAGGGTCGAGGGGGTGTGGGCCGTGCCCGTCGTCGGGATCGCGACGACCCGGCCGGGGGTGTCGTACGACGGTTCCACGTACGCGACGAGGTTCGTGCCGTCCGTGCGGACGGGGAGCATCGGGCCCTCGCCGGGGGACTTGACCCGCCACTTCTCCTTGCCCGTCGCGAGGTCGACGGCGACGATCTCGTTGGGGTCGCTGCCGGAGTCCGTGGGGAGGTAGAGGGTGTTGGCGTCGGCGGCCGTACCGCCGCAGCCCGTGAGGTCGCGGTGGAACAGGTCCCAGCCGCAGTCCGTACCGACCTTCAGGTCGAAGCCGACCTGGGAGCGCACCCCGCCGTCCGCCTTGAACGCGGCGATGTTCATCAGGTTCTTGTCGTCCTGGGTGCTGTAGATCACCAACGGGTCGACGGAGAAGGCCCGTTCGACCTCCCAGCCCTTGTCCAGCGGCCGGGTCCACCTGACCGCGCCGGTCGCCGGGTTCAGCTCCTGGATCTCCGCGTGCTCGTTCTTGCCGAGCGCGTCGCAGGAGGCGACGGAGATGAGGCGGGTGGCGGACGCCGCGAACGCCGAGGGGAAGCACGCGTCGCCGTACTTCTCCTTCTCGTACAGCGCCTTGCCGGTCCGTACGTCGTACGCCGCGCCGGACTGGGAACGCGCGACCATCACCGTGTTCCCGGCGAGCGAGAGGCTGATGCTGGACGCGCTGTCGAAGAGCTTGCCGTCGGGGACCTTGACGGTCCACCCCTTGGCGCCGGTCCGCAGATCGATCTGCTGGAGCTGGTTGCACTGGGCCCGGCTGCTGACCCCGCTCATGTACGCGACGACGACCTTGCCGTCGGCGGTCTGCTGGCGGGTCGCCGCGCAGATCTTCTGCGGGAGGGTGACCGTCGGCCACGCGGGCTTGCCGTCGGCGACCTGGTACGCGACGAGTTCCTTGTACGCCGCCTTCACCGCGGTCGTCCCCGTGAACCACATGCCGGGCGCGTCCGCACCGTCGGCGGGGGTGTCCGGGGCCTCCTTGTACCAGAGCACCTTGGCCTCGCCGGCCTTGCGGGAGGCGTTGAAGTCGGTGGTCTCCGCCTTGCCGTCGCCTTCGCCGTCACCGGGGTTGACGGGGGCGTCGGAGGAGGAGGACGACGAGGGGGTGGGGCCGGTGCTCTCGTGGGCGACGGGCTTCTTGTCGTCGCCGCCGCCTCCGGTCACCGCGTACACGGTCCCGCCGACGACGAGGAGAGCGGCCACGGAGGCACCGACGATGAGTGCGGGCCTGCGCTTGGAGGCGGGCTGCGGGGGTGGATAGGGGGCGTAGCCCTGAGGGGGGTTGCCGTAGGGAGGTTGGGGGGTGTACGGGCCGACTTGGTAGGGGCCGGGCTGGGGGTACCCGTAGCCCTGCGGGGGTACGGGGGGCTGAGCCGGCTGCTGGGGAGCGCCGTAACCAGGGGGCTGCTCAGGCGCGCCGTACCCCGGCTGCGGCGGAGCACCGTACGGCCCTGGTACCCCGTACCCCCCACCCTGAGGCGTAGTACCCGGCGGTGGCCCGAAGCCGCCCCCCGGCGCGTTGCTGTGCCCGTCGTTCGGCGGCGGCTGAGCCATCGATCTGTTCCCCCATGAGTTCACTGCTTTCCGGCCACGCACCGGACGTGTCAGATGGCCCTTTCTATCACTGGCCCCCGACGGCGGAACGGGACAGATCCACCCCTGTATCCAAGGGTGGACGGCGCCGTGATGCCTCCGTTACGCGCCTTCACGCGCCCTTCACCGCATGCTCCGGCGCTCTGCGCGGCGTCACGCGTCCTCGGCGAGTTCCAGCCAGCGCATCTCCAGCTCCTCGCGCTCCGCGCCCAACGCCCGCAGCTCGGCGTCGAGTCCGGCGACCTTCGCGAAGTCGGTGGCGTTCTCGGCGATTTGAGCATGGAGCTTGGTCTCGGCCGCGGACACCTTGTCCAACTGGCGCTCGATCTTCTGGAGTTCCTTCTTCGCGGCACGCTGGTCGGCGGCGCTCTTCTCGGAGCCGGCCGGCTTCTGCGGCACCGGAACGGCGACGGCCGCCGCCTCCTCCATCCGCGCCCGGCGCTCCAGGTACTCGTCGATGCCGCGCGGCAGCATCCGCAGGCTGGCGTCCCCCAGCAGCGCGAACACGCGGTCGGTCGTGCGCTCGACGAAGAACCGGTCGTGGGAGATGACGACCATCGAGCCGGGCCACCCGTCGAGGAGGTCCTCCAGCTGCGTGAGCGTCTCGATGTCCAGGTCGTTGGTGGGCTCGTCGAGGAAGAGGACGTTGGGCTCGTCCATGAGGAGCCGCAGGATCTGGAGCCGGCGCCGCTCACCGCCGGAGAGGTCGCCGACGGGCGTCCACTGCTTCTCCTTGTTGAAGCCGAACGTCTCGCAGAGCTGCCCGGCGGTCATCTCGCGGCCCTTGCCGAGGTCGACGCGCTCGCGGACCTGCTGGACGGCCTCCACCACCCGTAGCGTGGGCGGGAGTTCGGTCACGTCCTGGGACAGGTACGCGAGCTTGACCGTCTTGCCGACGACGACCCGCCCGGCGGCGGGCTGGTCCTCCCCGCCCGTGCGCCACGCCTCCGCGAGCGCCCGCAGCAGCGACGTCTTCCCCGCGCCGTTCACCCCGACGAGGCCGATCCGGTCGCCGGGTCCGAGCTGCCACGTGATGTGCTTCATCAGCGTCTTGGGCCCGGCCTGGACGGTCACGTCCTCCAGGTCGAACACCGTCTTCCCGAGCCGCGACGACGCGAACTTCATCAGCTCGCTGGAGTCGCGCGGCGGCGGCACGTCCTCGATCAGCGCGTTCGCGGCCTCGATCCGGAACCGCGGCTTGGACGTACGCGCCGGCGCCCCCCGCCGCAGCCACGCCAGCTCCTTGCGGACCAGGTTCTGCCGCTTGACCTCCTCGGTCGCGGCGATCCGCTCCCGCTCGGCGCGCGCGAAGACGTAGTCCGAGTAGCCGCCCTCGTACTCGTGCACCGCGCCGCGCTGGACGTCCCACATCCGCGTGCACACCTGGTCGAGGAACCACCGGTCGTGCGTGACGCACACGAGCGCGGACCTACGACTCTGCAAGTGCCGCGCGAGCCACGAGATCCCCTCCACGTCGAGGTGGTTGGTCGGCTCGTCCAGCACGATCAGGTCCTGGTCCTCGATGAGCAGCTTCGCGAGCGCGATCCGCCGCCGCTCCCCACCGGACAGCGGCCCGATGACGGTGTCCAGCCCCTGCGGGAACCCGGGCAGGTCCAGCCCCCCGAACAGCCCGGTCAGTACGTCCCTGACCTTCGCGTTCCCGGCCCACTCGTGGTCGGCCATGTCCCGGATGACCTCGTGCCGCACGGTGGCGGAAGGGTCGAGCGAGTCGTGCTGGGTCAGCACCCCCAGCCGCAGCCCCCCGGAGTGGGTGACCCGCCCGGTGTCGGCCTCCTCCACCTTGGCCAGCATCCGGATCAGCGTGGTCTTCCCGTCCCCGTTCCGCCCCACGACCCCGATCCGGTCCCCCTCGGACACCCCCAGCGAGATCCCGTCCAGAAGCGCACGCGTCCCGTACACCTTGCTGGCGTTCTCGACATTGACGAGGTTGACGGCCATATTTCTCCTGCCCAGGGGGTTTGCAGCTTCCCAGGGTAGTGCGCGCGGGTCGGTCACCCTTTCGGGACCGCCTTCACGCAGGGGACAGCGTCATCCGGCCGGTCATCAGGACCTCGTGGTTCGCGAACAGCGCCCCGAGGTCGTACCGCCGCCCGATGACGGCGACCCATGCCGTGCACGGCTGCTCCCCCGACGGCACGACCCGAGCCCGGTACGCCTGCGTCAGGATCCAACGCGCCTGATCCTGAAGGGAGTTACGCCCCCCGAGCTGCTCGGCCAGCTTCCACAGCTCCTCGCCCTCGCTCAGCTCGTCATGGAGGACGGCGACCAGCCCGACGTCCCCCAGCCCCCGGGTGTCGGAGGAGTGGGTGGCGTAGGCGACGGAGAGGGTGTCCAGGGGGAAGACGGTCACGCGGCTGGTGGCGGTGAGGTGGGTGGGCACGGTGGGGTGTCCGTTCGGGCAGGGGTGGGAGCGGCCCGGCGGGGGTGGCCGGGCCGCTGGGGTGGGGGCGGGGGTCAGCAGCAGGGGCCGTCGCCGCAGCAGGCGGGCGGGTTGCAGTTCGCGGCGGTGCCCCAGAGGCGGTCGTCGACGGTGAACCCGGCGGTGCGCAGGCGGGTGGTGACGTCGTTCATGAGGCCGCGGGTGCGGGTCTTGCTGTTGGGCTGGTGGTGGAGGAAGTAGCCGAAGGTCCGCTCGCACCAGGCGGCGTACCAGGTGGTGTGCAGGACGAGGGTGTGCCAGCCGGGGTCGACCTGCTGCGAGGGGGCCATCTCGGCGCCGGCGCGGGTGGTGCCCATGACGTGGACGAGGGCGAGGGCCTGGTCGACGACCCGCTCCGCGAGGGGCCGGTCGAGGGTGTACTCGTCGGCGCAGAACGCGGCGAGCATCTCGAACTCGGCGGAGGTGACGAGGGAACGGCCGGTGCGGGAATCGAGCGCGGTGGTGGTCATACGGCGCCTCTCACGGTCGGGGCGAAGGCTTTGGGCTTCGGCCACGAACGGGACGTTAGGCGGCTGGGTTGCTTCTCGGCTTGCAGATTGCGCGTGATTGCTCGATCGGTGAGAGGGGTTGTTGCTGATTGCTCAGAGGGGGTCCAGTGATGCCCTCGCACGGCCGATGAGTCGGCGAGCGGCCGTCCCGTACACCGCGGATTCGGCTAGCCAGTCCCAATCTCGCTCGTACAACTGGATGTCCTCGTCCCCTTTGAGCCACAGCTCTTCGCTGATGGTTTCGACAACGACCAGGCGACGGTCATGAATCCAGTACCCATGAGAGGGCAACTGGCGCATCTGCACACCGAAGGGGAGGATGCCGAGTTCGACGCGGCGCTGTCCGACGAGGTTGTAGAGCCGGTCGAGTTGCTCGGCCATGACGTCCGCAGGGCAGTGGCGGTAGTAGAGGGCGGCTTCGCAGAGGAGGAAGCGGAAGGTTTTTCCCGGGTCGTACAGCGTCTCCTGGCGCCGCATCCGGGCTTCGACCGCACCTTCGGTGGTCGGGGGGATACCCCGAAACTCCGCCAAGGTGTCGAACATCCAGCGGGCGTACTCCGGTGTCTGGAACAGGCCCGGGACGCAGGTCACTTCGAGGCCGCGGATCATCTTCGTCGTCTCGGACTGGCGCACCGCGACTTCCTGACGGCCCCGGTGGCCGCCGGCCAACTGGCGTCGCCAGGAGCGGTGTCGCTGCTTCGACTCCAACCCTGCGAGCAGCCCCTGGAGTTCGGCGTCCACGTCCGGCCGACCACAGGCATGGGCCCACGCGGTCAGGTCCTCTGGGGACGGCGTCTGCTTGCCGTTCTGCAACCGGGAAACCTTGGAGGGCTGGCACCCGAGCCGGGCTGCCAGCCCTTTGCCGTCGAGACCGGCCTCGATGCGCAGCTCGCGCAGCCGCGCACCGAGGGATTCTCTGGCGGTCTGGTAATCCGTACTCACATGGCCGAACGTACCTGCCTGGCGAACTCTTCGGTACGGATGGCGTGGTGCCAGGCAGCATCCCTGGCCTGGCAGGCGACGAGGACTTCGGCCGGGTCCTCACTGACGTACACGCCGAGGGTGACGTCTTCGTCGTCGATCACGAAGCGGACGACGGTCTTGGAGTCGAAGAGCCAGAAGTCGTACTCGGGGAGCCTCAGTTGCCGGGCCTCGGCTCGGGTGAGGTTGCGGATGTCCTCGCCGGAGGCGATGTTTCCGGGTGCGCTGGCGAGGAGGAACTCCTGTCCCTGGGTGAGCGGTTCGTCGACGAGGCGGACCCGTTCGAAACGCTTGCCCTGTGCCGTCTGAGCACGGACGTTCGCACGCCAGGGATTGTCCGGTTCCTCCGTGATGTCCTCACCGGCGAGGAACGGGCCCCACTTGGGGCTCTTGCGGTCGGACGCGTACCCTCGCTGGGTTTCCAGGCGCCAGGCGGTGTGCTCGAAGTCGCGGAACATGTCGGAGATGGCCGCGAACGGCTGGAGTTCGGGGGCCTCGTGCCGAGGCGCGTACTGGGACAGCAGCGTACGCGGGACGCGGACGAACGACTCGGACTCCTTGACGTCCTTGAGCTGCGCCAAGTGCCCTGGGTCGGTCTCCCTCTCCCCCTGTACGAGGATGTCGTCCGTGCCCTCGATCTCGTACAGGGTGGGGCAGTCGCCATCCTTGCTGGTCGTCCCGATGAACCTCAGCGTCATGCTGTCCTCCTGTCGAAGTCTGCCGGAGATCAGAATGCGCCCTGAAAGCGAGGCCGCGACGGGGAATTGCGGCAGATTGCGCGCGCACTGAGCGAAACGCCGAATTGCGCGCAATCCCCCGCGCTCCCCCTCACCCCAACAACCCCACAGCCGGCGCCAACCCCCGCTCCCCCACCGGCATATCGTCCCGGATCAGGTGTTCCGGAATGAACACCCCGGCGATCACCCCACCGCTCTCGGACCCCCGGACCTCCACCCCCAGCCCCTGCCGCTCGCGCAGCCGGTTCACCACGAACAACCCGATCTGCTTGGCGTCGAGAAGGTCGACCTTGTCGGACTGGATCTTGCGGTTCGCCTCGGTCAGTGCGTCCTCGTTCATGCCGAACCCGCTGTCCTCGATCTCGATGAGGACACCTTCCCGCAGGCGGGCCGCGCGGAGGTGGACCTGGGTCGAGGGCGGGGAGAAGGACGTGGCGTTCTCCACCAGTTCCGCCAGCAGGTGCACCACGTCCGCCACCGAGCCGCCCGCGAGGGACACGCGAGGGGTCGCCCAGATCTGGACCCGGTCCGCGTTCTCGATCTCCGAGACGGCCGCGCGCAGGACGTCCGTCAGGGGGATGGGGTCGCGCCAGCCCCGGCCGGGGGCGATGCCGGAGAGGATCAGGAGGCTCTCCGAGTGGCGGCGCATCCGGGTCGCGAGGTAGTCGACGCGGTACAGGTCGTGCAGGTCGGCCGGATGCTGCTCGCGGTGTTGCATCGCCGCGAGAAGGTCGAGCTGGCGGTGGAGGAGAACCTGGCTGCGGCGGGCGAGGCTGACGTAGACGCCGGAGATGCCGCTCAGCAGCTCGGCGCGCTCGGAGGCGGCTTTCAGGGCGGCGCGCTGTACGGCCGTCAACGCCGTACCGACCTGGGCGAGTTCGTCCCCGACGAGGCGCCGCAGGGGAGCCTCCGCGTCGATGTCCACCCCTTGCCCGGCGTGCAGGCGCCGCATCGCCTGCGGCAACCGCCGCCCGGCGACCTCAAGGGCCGAGTTGCGCAGGTCCAGCAGCTCGACGATCAGCCCCCGCCCGACCAGCACGGACACGAGCAGCGACAGCAGCACACCGACGAGCCCGAGCACCACGGCCACCCCGGACGCCCCGAGCGTGTCCCACCCGAAGGGGTTCGCCTTGGCGGTCGCGGCGATCCCGGCGTCCGCCTCGGCGTCGGCCAGCCCGTTGAGCACCTGCCCGACCGCCGTGTCCCACCCGCCGAGCGAGGCGACGGCACCGGTCCCGCGCACCTGGTCCTCGACGGCGCGCACGGCCGCGTACCGGTCCCCGTCGAGCACCCGCCGGTACTCCGCCCGGTGCCCGGCCTTCAGATCGGCGACGGCCGGTTCGAGCAGCTCCCGCTGGTTCGCGACGGCGCCGACGAACGGGACGTACTCGGCGCGCGTCAACTCCCCGTCCGCCAGCAGCGCCTGCTCCTGCGCGACGGCCTCCCGGGCCCGCCCCAGCTCCAGCAGCACCCGCGCGTCGGAGGCGTCGGCGCTGTGTACGGCGCCGGCGAGCGCGCTGGTGACGGCGAACCCGTGCCGGACGATCGCCGAGTAGCCGTCGAACGTGGGACGCGTACGCAGGGCGGTGAGCGCCCCGGTGTCCCCCTTGAGCGCGCCGAGCCGCGCGGGCAGCGCCGCGTCGAGGAGCCCGGCGTCGGAGCCGGCGGAGTCGACGCCCTTCAGGACGACGGCGGCGGCCCTGTCGGTGGCCGTCTGCGCCTTCTTGTAACCGTCGGGGTCCCCGCGCAGCGCGGCCGTCCGCTCGCCCTGTACGGCGGTGACGAACTCCCCGACGGGTGCGAGGAGTTCGGCGTTGACGTCCTTGCCGCGTTCGGCGTCGCCGATGCTGGAGGCGGTCGTCACGGCGGCGAAGCCCCACAGGGCCATCAGGGAGACGACGGGCAGCATCAGGAGGGCGACGATCTTCGCGCGGACGGATCTGGGCCGCAGGCGGTCGGTCGCTCGGGGGATACGCATGGAGACCTCTCAGGGAAACTCAGGAAGAGGGGTGCGGCGCCGACCCCCGATACGGCACCGCACCCGGTCCACAAAGGCTCATCGAGCCATGTCGGCAACGCTCACGCCGTGATCAGCTCGACCTCGCGCAACAGCTCCGCCGCCACTGCCGAATCGTTTCGCCCGGCCCCGGTCGGCGACAGCGCGACGTACGCGGACGCCAGGAACAGGAACGACCCCAGCACCACGGCCAGCGGGAAGATGAACTGCGTCGCCGTCACCCCCGCCAGCGCCGCACTGCTCGGCGCCAGCGAGATATCGACCGCGAACATCGCCGTGTAGTGCATGGAACTCACCGCGAGCCCCATCACCAGCGCGGCGAGAGCCGCCAGCACCGGCCCCCGCACGACCAGCGTCAGCGTCAGCGCCGCCGTGGCCGCGACGACCGCGATCGCGACGGACGCTATGACCAGCGCCGGGTTGTAGCTCACCTCGCCGTGCAGGTTCAGCGCGGCCATGCCGGTGTAGTGCATCGCCGCGACCCCGAGCCCCGTACCGAGCCCGCCCAGCGCCACCGACGTGACGCGGGAGCGCCCGTACCCGGCGGTGAAGACGCCCGCCGCGACCACGCCCACCGACATCAGCAGGCTGAGCACGGTCAGCGGCACGTCGTACCGGATCGGTGTCCCGTCGACCGCGAAGCCCAGCATCGCGACGAAGTGCATCGTCCAGATCCCCGAGCCGATCGCGACGGACGCGAGGACGAGCCAGTTGCGCTTCGACGCGCCCTCGGACTCCAGCGCGCGGACCGTGCAGCGCAGTCCGAGCGCCGAGCCGACGCAGGCCATCACATACGACAGGACGGGTGTGACCCATCCCGCGCTGAAGTGGTCCATGTGCCCCATCGGGACTTCCTCTCGGCCGGGGTGGCCGATCCTGCCATCCGGTTCCGGCCGGTCAGACTGGCGCGAAATGGACCATGAACCGCATTGCTGAACATTAAATTACTGTGGCGTGGATAACATTCGGGAAGATGTTTACGCTGCTCAGCGCCTTACGTGCGAGATCCACCCGAGCCCTTCACAAGCCCTTGGCTAACAGGTCAGTTCACGCCACGACGGTCGCGCCGGGCGCGGGTGCGACGGCCGTCCGCACGCTGCGGCACGTCCCCGACGCCGCGAGCCGTTCCGCGATACGTGCCGCCGCCGCCTCGTCCCGGGCGAGGTACGCGGTCGTCGGGCCCGACCCCGAGACGAGCGCCGCGAGCGCGCCCGCCGCACGGCCCGCGTCCAGCGTCGCGCTCAGCTCCGGGAAGAGGGAGAGGGCGGCGGGCTGGAGGTCGTTCGAGAGGGTCGCCGCGAGACCGTCGACATCCCCCTTCGCGAGAGCTTCGAGCAGGGGTTGGGACGCGACGGGCTCGGGTACGACGACGTCCGCCGTCAGCCGGTCGAACTCCCTGTACACCGCCGGGGTCGACAGCCCCCGTACGGCCGTGGCGAACACCCAGTGGAAAACGCCGCCGACCTCCAGCGGGGTCAGCTGCTCCCCCCGCCCGACGCCGAGCGCCGCACCACCGACGAGACTGAAGGGGACGTCGCTCCCCAACTCGGCGCAGATATCGAGCAGTTCCTCGCGAGACGCCCCGGTCCCCCACAGCGCGTCGCACGCCACCAGCGCACCGGCGCCGTCCGCACTCCCCCCGGCCATCCCGCCGGCCACCGGGATGTCCTTCGCGATGTGGATGTGTACGTCGGGACCGCGCCCGTACCGCTCCCCCAGCGCGATCGCCGCCCTGGCTGCCAGGTTCGTCCGGTCCAGGGGGACCTGACCGGCGTCGGGGCCCTCGCAGGTGACGCGGAGTTCGTCGGCGGGGGTGACGGTGACCTCGTCGTAGAGACCGACGGCGAGGAAGACGTTGGCGAGGTCGTGAAAGCCGTCGGGACGGGGCGAGGCGACGGCGAGCTGGACGTTCACCTTGGCGGGGACGCGGACGGTGACGCTCACGCGGGCTCCTTGGGTCGGCGGGGTAGGGATGTTGCTCGCGGGGTTCTTCACGGCCTCGCGCCCTCGGTCAGGACGCCTACGGCGTTCCGGTCGCGCTCCCGGCGTCGCCGGAAGGCGTGTCCTCGGCGGTGTTCCCGGCAGCGCCCTCCGCGTCACCGACCCCCTTGTTCTCCGCGATCCTCGCGAACTCCTCCACCGTCAGCGACTCTCCCCGCGCCTGCGGCGAGACTCCCGCCGCCACGATCGCCGTCTCCGCCGCAGCCGCCGACCCCGCCCACCCCGCGAGCGCCGCCCGCAGGGTCTTGCGGCGCTGGGCGAACGCCGCGTCCACCACCGCGAAGACCTCCTGCCGCGACGCCGTGGTCCTGACCGGGTCGGCGCGGCGGACCAAGGACACCAGCCCGCTGTCCACGTTCGGCGCCGGCCAGAACACGTTGCGGCCGATCGCGCCGGCCCGCTTGACCTCGGCGTACCAGTTCGCCTTGACGGAGGGAACGCCGTACACCTTCGAACCCGGCGCGGCGGCGAGCCGGTCGGCGACCTCCGACTGGACCATCACGAGCGTGCGCTCGATGGTCGGGAACATCTCCAGCATGTGCAGCAGGACCGGTACGGCGACGTTGTACGGGAGGTTCGCGACCAGCGCGGTCGGGGCGGGGCCCGGCAGCTCGGTCACCTTCATCGCGTCGGAGTGCACCAGCGCGAACCGCTCCGCGCGGGCCGGCATCCGCGCGGCGATCGTCGCGGGCAGCGCGCTCGCGAGGACGTCGTCGATCTCCACGACGGTCACCCGGTCGGCGGCCTCAAGGAGCGCGAGCGTCAGCGACCCGAGCCCCGGTCCCACCTCCACGACCACATCGTCCGCCCGGACATCTGCGGTCCGGACGATCCGGCGGACGGTGTTCGCGTCGATGACGAAGTTCTGGCCACGCTGCTTGGTGGGCCGCACGCCGAGAACGGCGGCGAGCTCACGGATGTCGGCGGGTCCGAGAAGGGCATCGGGGGTGGGGCTGGTCACGGGACAAGGTTACGGGGGGTCGGGAGGGCGCGTGTGCAGGTGTGTGGGGGGGGCGGGGCAGTCGCTCGCCCGGCGGACGGTGGACGGCGGCCCCGGGCAGGGCAGCGGCCTGGGCCCGAGCGGGGCGGCGGCGCGGCCGGTCACCCGACGGGCGGCGCGGCGTGAGCCCGGTGGAGTGGCGGCGCGAAGCGGGCGCGGCGAGAGCACGCCCGAGGGCAGCCCCCTCACCCCTGCAACCGCGCCCCGCAGTGCGGCCAGGGGCTCGCCCCCCGGCGGACGTACAACTTCTTCGCCCGGTACGTCTGTTCCGACGCCGACGCGTCCTGGGGGCGTCCGCTGCCGCCGAGGCTCTGCCAGGTGTGGGTGTCGAACTGGTAGAGGCCGCCGTACGTCCCCGACGGGTCGACCGCGTTCGGGCGGCCACCCGACTCGCACGCCGCCAGGCCGCCCCAGTTCAGGCCGTCCGCGCCCGCCACCGACGTCGGCAGGGGCTTCGTACCCACCCGGACGAGCTGGTCGCGGGGTTCGCGTACGACCTCCACCCGGAGCCTCTTCGGCTTCTGGCGGACCCCGTTCACCGTCCTGAGCGTGTACGTCACCCTCCGCAGCCCCGGCACGCCCTGCTGTTCCACCACCTCCGTCCCCTTGAACAGCGAGGGGTCCTCGGTGTGGCGGACCTCGAAGTCGACCGGCTCCTCGCGGACCTCGCGGGTGCCGGTGATGCGCAGGACGGTGACGGTCTGGCCGTCGCGGGGGAAGCTGCCGGGCGGTACGGAGGTCGTGTCCTGCCCGGAGAGGGTGATCCCGGCGGCCTCGACGGCCTCGCGGACGGTCCCGGCGTTCGTCCGGATCGTGCGGGCCCGCCCGTCGGCCATGACAGTGACGGACCGCTCCGTACGGACGTCCAGCACGAGCCCGGCGCGGCCGATCCGCTGGGAGCGGGACGTGGAGACGTACGCGCCCTCGGCCCGGACGCCGAGCTGCCTGAGCGCGCCGGCGACGGTGCGGGCGGTCGTCCACACTTCGCGCCGGGTGCCGTCGAGGGTGAGGCGTACGGGGCGGCCGTAGTGGACGGTGACCTCGTCGCCGCTGGCGAGTTCCTCGCCGGGGGCCGGGACGACGAGGTCGTGCTCGCCGAGGTGGACCCCCTCCTCGGCGAGCAGTTCGGTGACGTCGTCGGCGAAGGTGTGCAGCGTCCGGGGCGCGCCGTCGACGGTCAGCTCGACGGCCTTGTCCTGGGCGACGAACGCGCTGGTGCCGCCGGCGAGGAACGCGACGACGAGGGCCTGCGGGAGGAGCCTGCGCACGCCCGACTCGCCGGCCCCCTTGGTCCTCCGCCGCTTGGCGGCCCGACGCCGGGCGCCGCCCTGGCGGGGGACGAGGGGCTGGGGGGCCGCCGGGTGCAGGGCCTCCGGGTGCGGGGCCGCCGGTTGCAGGGCCTCCGCCTGGGGAGCCGCCGAAAAAGGCCGCTCACCCGGATATTCCCCCTCCACGACAGGCGGCTCGTACTGCGGTGCGTACGTGTACTGCGAACTGCTCACGCCGACACGCTCCAGAAGACGGGGGTCCATCGGGCCCACAGAACCTAGCGGGTCCTACGTGACTCTCCAAAGCGACTCGGCTACTCAGGGTGGCGTTCGAATGGGCCGTGCGCTAGAAAGCCGCCGTCCGGTCCGCGCTGCGCGGATCGCTCACCTGATGCTCCGCGTAGATGCACGACCGCGCCTCGCGACGCCACGGACGCCCGTAGGTCACCGCCCCGGCGGCGGCCTCGGAGCTGTCGTCGAGGTCCGCGACGGCCACCGACGGCGAACCGTCCACGCGGCACCGGGCGAGCCAGTCGCCGTCGGGCGCGACGATCCCGGACGGCGCCCTGTACCGCGCGGGCACGGCGAAGCTGACCCAGTAGCTGTTGGCCGTGGCGTAGCCCTGGGCCTGGGCGGCGGTGTTCCCCGGCGTGCCGCTCGTGGAGAACAGGACGCAGTCGACGTCCAGTTCCTCGTACTCCGCGAACAGCTCCGGGTAGTGGATCTCCATGCCGAGCAGGCAGCCGAAGCGGACACCGTCGACCTCGAAGGTCACCGGGGAGACGCCCGGCGCGTACATGTACGAGACCTTCGTCCTCGACAACAAACGCTCGTCGTACCGCGTGACGACCTCGCCGGCGTCGGAGACGACGTACAGGCTGTTGTGCGGACGGTTCGGGCCGGTCAGGCGGTGCACCGACGGGATCACGGTCCACAGCCGCAGCTCACGGGCCAGCTCGGCGATGGCGGCCAACTCGGCCTGGAGCACGGTCCATTGACACCGCTCCCAGTCCGCCGGCCCGACCGTGTCCGGACCATCGACGGACAGGGCGAACTTGCTGGGAAAGCAGATCGCCCCCTCCGGGAAGTGCACGACCCGGGCTCCCCCGGCCCCGGCCTCGCGCATCAGCTCCCGGACCTCACGCCCGCTCTCACGCAGCGCCTCGGCGTCCCGGGGGTCTTCCCGCACGGGGGTCTGCGCCACGGCGAGCCGCACGCTTTGGGGATTCCCCGCTTCCGACATGACGTCTCCTGATGGAGTCGGACGGAAGTGCCGCAGAGCGGACGTGTAGGACTCACCGGTCTTCGCGGCGCGGGCACGCACCTGGCGCTTGAAGTTCCTGTGGGCTGTCATCGCGGCCTTCCACGCCCTGAGCGACAGCTCCCCAGCAACCTCGCACAAGACGATCGGGCTGCGACAACGACCTGAGACGCTGGTCCCTTTGCCTCCGATGGAAGACCGCGCTGGGGACGGTCACGGGAGGTTCGGCGTAGGCCACGCGGTCGACCATGATGCCGCCGCCCGGGGCCTCCGTCAACGTCCTTGCCGATCGGCGCCAGTTCTTCGCGCCCTCGTCAGTCGTACTCACGCAGAACAGCGACCAGTTGACGCCCCTCGGCTGCCTTGCGGCGCAGCAGTACCGCAGCGGTGGTGTGGAGTTCGTTCCACGAGTGGGGGCGTCCGAGGGCCGACGCGTCGGGGACGGATGCCGTGGCAACGGCCAAGGACTGGGGCGCCTCTCCGGCTGCGGCGAGGGCGTGAGCGAGGCACGTCCGGTACCAGGTTCTGTCGCGCCGGTAGGTGTCGGGCAGGGCAGCGAGGCCGACGGTGAGGCGGTCGACGGCTGTGCGCCAGTCCCGTACGTGCATGGCGGCCATGCCGCGTTGCAGGGTGAACCAGGTCTCGCCGTAGAAGTACATCCACGGCGGCTCGTCCTCCGGGCGTTCGGCGGCCCGGCCGATCAGGGCTTGCGCGTTGTCCAGGAGCCGCATGGCGTCGTCCGCGTCGCCGTTGAGGGCGTGGCCACGGGCGGCCATCTGTGCGGCCATGCCCCGTACGCCGAGGGATGCGCCGGAGACCGACCACTGTGCGGCTTCGGCGAGCCGTACGCACCGCGTTCCCCGTCCGCCGGACCACGCCATGTGGGCCTTCATGCTCAGCGTTGTCGCGGCCATGTCGGCGTCCCCGGCCTCCAACGCCCATTCATGGCTGCGGTCGTACCAGGCCAGCGCGGCGGCCGACCGGCCCTGGTCCTGTGCCATCCAGGCCAGGAACTGGGCGTGTTCGGCGGCGAGCCGGACCACGCGGTCGGCCAGGGGGCCGCGCGCTCCCGTATAGAGACCGACGACCGTACGAAGCTGCTGGCGCATCACGCCGGCCAGCGGGCGGGAGCCGATCTCGTCCTCGGCCCGGCGGTGCTCGGCCAGCAGCCGGTCGAGCCAGTCGAGGGTGGGCGCGTCCACTCGGTGTCCGTCGTCGACGACGCGGGTGACGCGGGTGAGCAAGTCCGCGTCGGGTGCCATGTCGTCCAGCACCAGTGCAGGAACCGGTGCTGCTGATGGGGACGCCGTGCTCGCGGGTGTCCCCAGGCCCGCGACAATGCGCTGCCGTACCTCGGTCGAGGTGACATGACGTCGCCCTCGCTCGATGTCCGACACATCGGGCTGGGCGAGACCGACCCGTTCCCCCAACTTCGTCTGGCTCAGGCCGGTGAGCTTGCGGTAGATGCGGAAGACCGCGCCCCAGTCCTCCTCGGCGGCTGCGGCGATAAGTGCCGGGTGAGACCACAGGTCGGGTTGGGAGTTCCCCATAACTCCCAATATAGGACGGGGCTATAGGGCCGTGGGATGGGATTGTGCGGTGGCGGGCGCGAAGGTCTTGGTCCGAAGACCCCGGCGGCCTTGCAGGGCCCCGGGGCGTGGCCAACGCTGCTGAGGAGCGTCAACATGCCCGACAGTACAACCCCGTTCGGGGAGACACGGCGTCCTCCCGAACCCCGGATGACGATGCATGTGTTCACCGTCGACCGGTACGGCCGGGTCACCCGCGACCACGGCATCCGTACGGTGTCCGTCGGGCCGAACCCGGTGCGGGAAACGCTGCCACTGCGGTTCCCCGGGTGCGCATGTCCGTTTCACCACCTGGAACCCCAGGCCGACGACCACCAGGCACCGACGGTCAACGCGGCACGCGCCGAGGCCGGTTGGTTCCTCGCCCAGGAAACACCGCCCCGCCACCGGACGGTGGCCGGGTTCGGCCGGGACTTCGCCTCCGCTCTGGCGCGGTTGATCCCTCAGGTCGAGCGGGCCGCAGGGGAACATGAACTGGCGAGAGCCGCTCAGGACGCTGTCGGTGAAGCCCGTTTCCTCCTCGGCCTCGCCGGACGCCACGACGTGGGACATGTCCGGGAGTTGGCTCGGTGTCTGGTGGCTCTGGGAGAGCGCTACGACATGCTCGCGACGAGGACGCTGACATGAACAGGCACGTCCTGGCCATCGCCTACCTCACCGTGCTCGCGACCTTGATCGTGGCCTTGATCTGGGGAATCTCCTCTGCCGGAGGCGCTGCTGAGGTTTCTTCCACGCCGGGGCCCGAACGCTCGGCGGGTTGGCCGTCACCGGCATGTCGCACGTCCGCCACTCCTAAACTGGCTCGTCCCCACCCGACCGGAAGAAGGAACCTATGCGACCCGCGCGCTTCCAGGACTGGCTGATCGACGTCGTCAAGAACACGCCGGGAGCCGGCCGCGTCCAGTCCCTCGCCGACAGCGGTGACAGCAAGCATCCCTTCGGTATCGCGCTGACGCGGGACGGCAAGGAAGAGCGCTGGCAGATCACCGGCCAACTGGCCGACGGCGAGAAGCACGACCACGAGGAACGCTCGGTCGAGGACACCCCGTTCACCGCGCCGTTTCCGGAGGCCGACGCGGCGGCGGACGTCTGGCTCGTCGGCGCGATCGGAGCGTCCGAGTCCCCGGAGATCGCCCGTGTCGAGCGCTGGCAGGACCGTCCCGAAGGGGCGTCGCAGTTCGGCTTCACGGTGTTCTTCCATGCGGGCTCACGCGCCTTCGTCCGCCCTCTGTAGACCCTCCGCGACGCGCTGAACCATGGCACGTCGGGGAGTGCACAGCACCATCCGTCCGCTCGATACAAGGAGTTCGACATGGAATCTGTGCCCTGCACCCGCCCAGGTGCGCGTTTCGACCCCGGCCTCATGGAAGGCAACTGCCCGGTCTGCGGAGCCGGGGTGGGTGCTGAGAAGGGCCAGCCGGTAGCCATGCACCAGAGGGCCGGCACCCGGGAGACGTGCCCCGGTTCAGGCTCCCCCGCACTGTGACGTTCTGACACAGGCCCGCTCCTCCGTCTCACCGGGGCAGAGGAGCGGGCCCTGTCTGTTCAGCGGCTGCCAGCACTTCGCCGCCAAGATTCGCGAGAACTCACCGCAGGTTCTGACCGGCTCCGCCTGCTCAGGGCAGACGGAACCTGCTTCACACCTACGTGCCCAGCCACATCCTGGCCCGCCAGTCGTCGACCGGCATCGCCGTCCCCGCCGCTGGCGAGTTCCTCGCCGGGGGTGGCCATGACGACGGCGTGCAGGATGTGCGTGGCGGAGTGGGAGCGCGTCAGACCGGCTCGGCGCCCGGCGTCCACGGCGGCTTCGCCGGCCGCGAGCGCCGCTCCTGCGCTTGAGCCCTGGCGGGCCGGTGCACCAACACCGGACACCTCGCCGGGGTTCTTTCTCGTGCCGTCCGCACTCGCCTCTACAGGCTTCCCCTCGGGCCTATGAACAGCGCGAACACAGTCCTCTGTGCCGCTTCCGCTGGTGCGGCACAACACGAGGATCGTATCGCTATACGCGAAAGGTGGCAAGGTTATCGTCGCGATCGTATCGCTTATCGTGTAAAGCGGTGAGGTCGTCCACCACATCGATGGGAAGGGAGTGCGGACGTGAGCAGCAGTGATTGGGTCAGCAGCTCAGTGCCGTACGTGGCACCCCGGGAGAACGGGCAGGGCGATGCGTGGCAGGAGGAAGCCGCAGCCAGGGGAGGCGTGGGCAGTCAGCGGGTCGTTCGGGCAGGGGAGGTTCCCGCACCCCCGGGTGTGGCGGCACTACTCATGGTCGACGAGGGTGCCACCGTGGTGGTGCGCCAACGCATCATCTACCTCGATGACCATCCCGTTGAGCTGACCGACACCTACTACCCGACGGAAGTCGCGCGCGGCACCCGTCTGGAAGGAACCCGGAAGATCCGGGGCGGCGCGGTCACCCTCCTTGCCGAACTGGGCTACTCCGCGCACCGCGTCCGGGAGGAAGTCTCCGCACGTATGCCCACCGATGCCGAGCGACAAGTACTCGACCTCAGCGACGTCGAACCCGTCCTCTGCATGACCCGGCTGACGATGGACTCCGACGGCCGGCGCTTCCAGGTCGACGAATCCGTTTACCCGGCGACCGGCCAACGACTCTGCTACGAACTCGAACCGAGGATCTGACTGACGTGCCCAAGGCGGAACTGGACGCTCACGACCGACGCCCGCTTCACGAACGCATCGCGGCCGATCTCCGCGACGAAATCATGTCGGGAGACCTTCAGCCCGGCGCCAACCTCCCCTCGACCCAGCAGCTCAGGGACCGGTTCGAGGTGGCCAACGCGACTGTTCAGAAGGCTCTCCAGGTACTGAAAGACGAACGTCTTGCCGTCGGCCGCCCCGGTTCGGCGGTGACGGTCCGGCCGCACCAACAGGAGACCATCCGGCCTGCGGACACTGGTCAACCGGCGCCGCCCGGTGAGCAGTACTCATGGCTCACAGCGGCAACCAGCAAGGGCAGACGCGGAAGCATCGAACTGTTGGAGGTTGCAGAGGTGCGTCCGCCAGTGGACGTTGCGGCAGCACTGAGGCTCGACAAGAACGGCATGGCCGTGCTGCGGCGCCAAGTCCTCTCGTACGACGGATCGCCGGTCGAGTTGGTGAAGTCCTACTACCCGGTTGAACTGGCTCGCGGCACAGCCATGGCCGAACGCCGGAAGATCCGGGGCGGCACCCCCACACTGCTCGCAGAGATGGGGTACCCGCCGCGCCGCACCGTGGACCGGGTCTCCGCACGCGTCCCCACCCAGGAACAGTTCGAAGCCCTGCGACTCCCGAGTGACCTTCCTGTCCTCCGTACCTTCCGGGTGGTCTACAGCGACGACGAACGCCCGATCGAGGTCACGGTCATGGCCAAGGCAGGGCATCTCTACGAATTGCAGTACGAGTTCTGACCGTGTCGGCAGTGCTTCTGTCGCAGATCGGTGCCGCCGCACTCCCGACGGCGGACCCCCACCTGTAAGGCCGCTGATTCCGCTACCTTGCAGGTCAGGGGGCGGAGTGGGAGGCGTTACGGCAGGTGTCAGGCCCGCCGTAACGGCCGCTGTCAAGGTGTAACACCTCGTCTGCCCAGGGATTCGGGTGTCAGACGCCCATCCAGCGGCATCGCCGTCCCCGTATAGATCGGCCAGAAGTAGATGAAGTTCCACGCGATGAGCAGCACGAGGACCCCCGCCCCGTCCCGCCGATGACCCGGCACGGTCCACCACAGCGGCGGCGGTCGTGCCAGTTCTTCGCGTCCATCGGTTCCTCAGTACCCGAACGCCCTGCCCGTGTTCCCCCCCAGCGCCTCCGCGAGCGTGTCCTCGTCGACCCCCCTGACCTCCGCCATCGCCCGCACCGTGACCGGGATCAGGTACGGCGCGTTGGGGCGGCCCCTGTAGGGCGCCGGGGTCAGGAAGGGGGCGTCCGTCTCGACGAGGAGGAGTTCGAGCGGGGACACCGACACCGCGTCCCGCAGGGGCTGGGCGTTCTTGAACGTGACGTTGCCCGCGAAGGACATGAAGTAGCCGGCTCGGGCGCAGATCCGGGCCATCTCCGCGTCGCCGGAGTAGCAGTGGAAGACCGTGCGGTCGGGGGCGCCCTCTTCCTTCAGGACGCGCAGGACGTCGTCGTGGGCGTCCCGGTCGTGGATCACCAGGGTTTTCCCGTGCCGCTTGGCGATCTCGATGTGCGCGCGGAAGGACGCTTCCTGGGACTCCTTGCCCTCGGGGCCCGTACGGAAGTAGTCGAGCCCCGTCTCACCGACGCCCTTGACGTGGAGGAGCGCGGCGAGGCGGTCGATCTCGGCGAGGGCCTCGTCCAGAGCCGCCCGGCCGCCCGGCCGACGCGCGCCCTGGCGGGACCAGCCATCGGGGTCGCCGTGCACGATGCGGGGCGCTTCGTTGGGGTGCAGGGCGACGGCCGCGTGGACGGCGTCGTACGCCTGGGCCGTCTCGGCCGCCCACCGCGAGCCGCGTACGTCGCACCCGACCTGCACGACCGTCGTCACCCCGACGGCCGCCGCCTTGGCCAACGCCTCCTCCACCGTCCCCGACTGCATGTCGAGGTGCGTGTGGGAGTCGGCGACCGGGACGCGGAGGGGTTCCGGGAGGGGCGGGGCGGCGTTCTTGTCGGAGGCGTTCGCAGGCATGTCCTGATCCTACGGAAGCGGGTGCCGCCGTATCGCGGCGATTTCCGCAGCGGCCCGGCGCCGGCGAGCCCCCCTCGCCGGCGCCGGTCGCCTCCGCGTCAGCTCGCCTTGCGGAACGGGTGCAGCAGGTCCGACAGATGCCAGTGGTGCGGCTCGCCCGGCTCCGTCGCCGCCCCGTCCGTGACCGCCTCGGCCCGTGCCACCGGCACCTTGTACGGCCGCCGCGCGGCCTCCCGTACCGACGACACCTGCCCCGCCCGCATGATCCGCACCACGTGCGCGTCACAGTTCTGGCAGGTGGGGCGGGAGAGCGGGGACGGGACGACCTTGCCCTCCGCGACGTACATCACGAACTGGTGGCCGTCCGCGTCCGTGTGGTGCTCGATCTCGTACGACTGCTCCCAGCCGTGCCCGCAGCGCATGCAGGCGAAGGAGTAGGACTCGTTGACCACGGCCGTCGCTCCGTCGCGCAGGCCGGTACGCCCTGAAATCTCGCTCATGCCAGCTCCTTAGGTCCGCTGACCGGGGGACGTCCTGTCTGTCCCTCCACCTCAGTGGACGCCCGGGAGACCCCGCCCGGTAGCCGCCCTGTTCTTTGTTGGGCGCGATTTGGCGTTTCCTTACCAAAGGAGTCGGCAGGGGCGTCTGGGCTTTGCCTTCGGAGAAACCGCTTTGCTAAGACATGAAGCCCAGGACGGCATAAAACGGACTCCGGCCGTCAGGTGTTGTTCTTGGCGGCGACGACCGCGTCGAACACGACCCGCTTGGCGATCCCGGCCTCCACGGCGACCGCCGCGATGGCCTCCTTACGCCGCTCCCCGGCAGCCTCCCGCACCTGCACGCGCCGCACGAGTTCACCGGCGTCCAGCTCCTCGGGCCCCCGCTCCGGCGCCCCCGACACGACGACGGTGATCTCACCGCGTACCCCTTCGGCGGCCCACTCCGCCAGCTCCCCGAGCCCCCCGCGCCGTACCTCCTCGTACGTCTTGGTCAGCTCCCGGCACACGGCCGCCCGGCGCTCCGCACCGAACACCTCGGCCATCGCGGCGAGGGTGTCGTCGAGCCGGTGCGGGGCCTCGAAATAGACGAGCGTACGGCGTTCCCCGGCCACGTCCCGCAGCCGCGAGAGCCGCTCGCCGGCCTTGCGCGGCAGGAACCCCTCGAAGCAGAACCGGTCGACGGGCAGCCCGGACAGCGCGAGCGCGGTGAGGACGGCGGACGGCCCCGGTACGGCCGTGACGCGGATGTCCCGCTCGACGGCGGCGGCGACGAGCCGGTACCCGGGGTCGGACACGGACGGCATCCCCGCGTCGGTGACGAGCAGCACCCGCGCGCCCCCCACCAGCGCCTCCACCAGCTCCGGCGTCCGCGCGGACTCGTTCCCCTCGAAGTACGAGACGACCCGCCCCCTGGGAGTCACGCCGAGAGCCTGCGTCAGCCGCCGCAGCCTGCGCGTGTCCTCGGCGGCGATGACGTCGGCTTCGGCCAACTCCCGCGCGAGCCGGGGTGGTGCGTCCGTGATGTCCCCAATGGGCGTTCCGGCGAGGACGAGGGTGGCGGGAGTAGGTGTCACGATTCCATCCTCCCAGTTGCTCGGGTCGGCCCAAGCACGGGACTCACACAGACCTGTTCCCTACGATGGCGCGGTGACCAGTACCGCGTCCTCCACGGACTCCACGGAACACCGGCCCGCCGACGACGACTCCGAGCGGGCCGACCGTATGTCGTGGCCGCAGCGGCTGCGCCGGTTCGGGTACCAGGGACGGCCGGTCGCGGACGTACGGGAGCGGCTGGTCCCCGCGTACGCCGAGCCCAGCCCCCGGCTGTGGCAGTCGCTCGGCGTCTCCTACCGGCTCTCCGCCTGGCTGACGCGCTGGTCCGCGTGGATCGGGCCGCTGCTGGTGACGCTGCTCGCGGGGCTGCTGCGGTTCTGGAACCTGGGCGGTCCGAAGGCGGTGATATTCGACGAGACGTACTACGCGAAGGACGCGTGGGCCCTCGTCCACCGCGGCTTCGAGGTCGGCTGGGACAAGAACGTCAACCAGCTCATCCTCAACTCGAACGGCAACGTGCCGGTGCCCACGGGCGCCGCGTACGTCGTCCACCCGCCGGTCGGCAAGTACGTCATCGGCCTCGGCGAGCTGATGTTCGGCTTCGACCCCTTCGGCTGGCGCTTCATGACGGCGCTGCTCGGGACGCTGTCGGTGCTCCTCCTGTGCCGCATCGGGCGGCGGCTGTTTCGCTCGACGTTCCTCGGCTGCCTCGCGGGCGGGCTGATGGCCGTGGACGGCCTGCACTTCGTGATGAGCCGTACGGCGCTGCTCGACGGCGTGCTGATGTTCTTCGTCCTCGCGGCGTTCGGGTGCCTGGTGATCGACCGGGACAAGGCGCGCGAGAAGCTGGCGGCGGCGCTGACGCCGGACGCGGACGGGCGGTACCGCCCCGACGCCTCCCTCGGCGACCACTTCCGCTTCGGCTGGCGCCCCTGGCGCTGGGCCGCCGGTCTCATGCTCGGGCTCGCCACCGGGACGAAGTGGAGCGGCCTGTACTTCATGGCCGCGTTCATCGTCATGGCGCTGCTGTGGGACGCCGGGACGCGCAAGGTCGCGGGCGCCCGTAGCCCGTACCAGGCAGTCCTCAGGTATGACACGGGTTACGCCTTCCTCGCGACCGTACCCGTAGTTCTCCTGACCTACCTCGTCTCCTGGGCCGGCTGGATCCTCTCGCCGTCCGACGGCACCGGCGGGTACTACCGCAACTGGGCCGCCACCGACGGCAAGGGCGGCTCCTGGACCTGGCTCTTCCCCGACTGGCTGCGGAGCCTGTGGCACTACGAGCACGAGGTGTACAAGTTCCATACGCACCTCACCTCGCCGCACTCGTACCAGTCCAACCCGTGGAGCTGGCTCGTCCTCGGCCGGCCCGTCTCCTTCTTCTACGAGACCCCGTCCCCCGGCGTCGACGGCTGCCCCTCCGGCGTCGCCGAGAAGTGCCCCCGCGAGGTCCTCGCCCTCGGCACGCCCCTCCTGTGGTGGGCCGCCTGCTTCGCCGTCCTGTACGTCCTGTGGCGCTGGTTCTTCCGCCGCGACTGGCGGGCGGGCGCAATCGCGGGCGCCATCGCCGCCGGCTACCTCCCCTGGTTCATGTACCAGGAGCGCACGATCTTCTTCTTCTACGCCGACGTCTTCCTGCCCTTCCTGTGCCTGGCGCTCGCGATGATGATCGGCGCCCTCGCGGGTCCACCGGGGTCCTCCGACAACCGACGGGTGATCGGGGCGACGGGGGCGGGGGTGCTGGTGCTGCTCATCGCGTGGAACTTCATCTACTTCTGGCCGATCTATACGGGGACGGCTATGCCGCTGGATGACTGGCGGGCTCGGATGTGGATGGATACGTGGGTGTGAAGCAGGTTCCGTCTGTCCTGAGCAGGCGGAGCTGGTCAGCACCTGCGGTGAGTTCTCGCGAATCCTGGCGGCGAAGTGCTGGCAGCCGCTGAACAGACAGGGCCCGCCTCTCTGCCCCGGTGAGACGGAGGAGCGGGCCTGTGTCAGAACGTCACAGTGCGGGGGATCCCGACCCGGGGCACGTTTCCCGGGTACCGGCCCTCTGGTGCATGGCTACCGGCTGGCCTTTCTCGGCGCCCACCCCGGCTCCGCGGACCGGGCAGTTGCCTTCCATGAGGCCGGGGTCGAAACGCGCACCCGAGCGGGCGTGGGTGCATGGCACAGGTTCCATGTCGAACTCCTGGTGTCGATCGGACGGTGCTGTGCACTCCCCGACGTGCCATGGTCCAGCGCGTCACGGAGGCCCTACAGAGGGCGGACGAAGGCGCGGGAGCCCGCGTGGAAGAACACCGTGAAGCCGAACTGCGATGCTCCTTCGGAGCGGTCCTGCCAGCGCTCGACACGGGCGATCTCCGGGGACTCGGACGCTCCGATCGCGCCGACGAGCCAGACGTCCGCCGCCGCGTCGGCCTCCGGAAACGGCGCGGTGAACGGGGTGTCCTCGACCGAGCGTTCCTCGTGGTCGTGCTTCTCGCCGTCGGCCAGTTGGCCGGTGATCTGCCAGAGCTCTTCCTTGCCGTCCCGCGTCAGCGCGATACCGAAGGGATGCTTGCTGTCACCGCTGTCGGCGAGGGACTGGACGCGACCGACTCCCGGCGTGTTCTTGACGACGTCGATCAGCCAGTCCTGGAAGCGCGCGGGTCGCATAGGTTCCTTCTTCCGGTCGGGTGGGGACGAGCCAGCCTAGGAGCGGCGGATGGGCGACATGCCGGTGGTGTCATTCCTGTCGAGCGTTCGGGTCACGGCCTGGAGGAAGCCGTTCCAGATCCTCACGCAGCACCTCCGGCAGCGGAGATGCCCCAGATCAAGGCCACGGTCAAGGTCGCGAGCACGATGAGGTGGGCGACGGCCAGAACCTGGTACCGGACCTGCCTCGCCCATGCCCTCGCCGCAGCCGGAGAGGCGTCCCAGTCCCTGGCCGTCGCCACGGCATCCGTCCCCGACGCGTCGGCCGTCGCTCCTGGAACGAACTCCACACCACAGCCGCCGTGCTGCTGCGCCACAAGGCAGTCGAGGGGCGTCAACTGGTCGCTGTTCTGCGTGAGTACGACTGACGAGGGCGCGCTGGGGGTGAACACGGCCAGGGCGTTCGCATATTGACGTCCCCCGTTCACGGATGTGGCTGATCGTTCCTGTTCGATTCAGCCTGCTGACTCATCTCCATTCGGACAACTTTCCGTATACGCCGGTCCCACAGGCCCCTCCGTCCGCATACAGTGCGAGACAGAGGGGCTCTTTTGAACATGTTCAGAAGAGCCCATGGGGGACACGGGGAGGAAGAAGGCATGGCCAAGGGGGTCAAGGTCGCCGTCGTCGGGACGGTGTTCGCCGTGATGGTGGGCGGCGCCGGGTACGGGGCGTACAACCTGCTGTCGGCGGTGGACGGCGGGTCGAGCGCGAAGGGACCCGCGCCCGTGAAGACCGGGCCGCCCAGTTCCGGCGAGGTCAAGGACACCGCCACGGCGTTCTTCGCCGCGTGGGAGAAGGGCGAGGCGAGTGTCGCGGCGGGGCTGACCAACAACGCGGGCGTCGCCGGACCGCTCTTCACCGCGTACGGCACCGAGGCGCACATCGGCGGTGTGAAGATCACGCCGGGAGCGATCACCGGGGCCACCGTGCCGTACCGGGTCGACGCGACGGTGTCGTACGGCAGCGTGTCGAAGCCGCTCTCGTACAGCACCAGCCTCACCGTCGTACGCGGTGTCACGACCGGGAAGGCGCTGGTGGACTGGAAGCCGGCGGTCGTGCATCCGGCGTTGACGAGCGGTACGGACACGCTGGTGACGGGGGATTCGGGGGCGCCCGCGATCGAGGCGGTGGGCCGGGACGGGACCGTGCTGACGGCGGAGAAGTACCCGTCGCTGGGGGCCACGCTGGACGCGCTGCGCAAGAAGTACGGGGTTCAGGCGGGCGGCACGCCGGGGGTCGAACTGGTCGTCAGGCACGCGCAGGCGGATCAGCCCGACAAGACGCTCGTGACGCTCGCCGAGGGCAAGGCGGGCAAGGTGCGGACGACGCTCAGCGCGAGCGTGCAGGCGGCGGCGGAGACGGCGGTGAAGAGGTACCCGGAGTCGTCGGTGGTCGCGATCCAGCCGAGTACGGGGGACATCCTGGCCATCGCCAACAACACGGCGAACGGGTTCAACTCGGCCGTGTCCGGGGCGCGTCCGCCGGGGTCCACGATGAAGATCGTCACGGCGGCCACGCTCATCGACAACGGGCTGACCACGGCGAACGGCCCCGCGCCCTGCACGGACACGGCGATGTGGGAGGGGCAGACCTTCCGCAACATCACGGACATGAAACCGGACGAGAGCGCGACGCTGGCGAGCAGTTTCGCGCGGTCCTGCAACACCGCCTTCATCAAGTACACGGACGATCTCGCGGACGACTCGCTCACGAAGGAGGCGCAGGAGAGGTTCGGGATCGGGCGGGGCGACTGGAAGATCGGCATCGCGTCCGTCGACGGCGAGGTCCCGGCGGTCTCCGGCCCCGACAAGGCCGCGAACCTCATCGGCCAGGGCCGGGTGCAGCTCAACCCGCTGAACATGGCGTCCATCACGGCCACCGCGAAGACGGGCACCTTCCGCCAGCCGGTCCTGGTCCCGCTCTCCTTCGACCGGCGCACGCTGGCCACCGCGCAGGGCCTGTCCGCCTCCACCTCGCAGCAACTGCGCACGATGATGCGCCGGACGGCCGTCAGCGGGACCGCCGCCGACGTCATGGCCGGCCTCGCGGGCGGCAACATCGGCGCGAAGACCGGCTCGGCGGAGACGGACGGGAACGCCACGTCGGACAGCTGGTTCACGGCGTACCGGAACGATGTCGCGGCGGCGGCGATGGTGCAGAGCGGGGGGCACGGGGTGGACGCGGCGGGGCCGATCGTGGTGAGCGTGCTGAAGGCGGGGTGACCGCAGTATCAGAAACCCTCCCCTTAAGGACGCGTTCCCGGAAACGCTCACCCCCTCCGCACCCCGCCGCCTACCGTGAACGCATGCCGTACCCCGCAACACCCGCCTCACCCGGCCCTGTTGTCACAACCCCGCTACGGACGGGTGGCTGAGGTCACAAGCACGTCACCCGGGCAGAAGGGGACCCTAGGCTGGTCGCCGTCGTTGGGGTGAGTGAGGGCAGTGGGGTCCCCGGGGAGCGCGGAGGTCAGGTACGTGGGCAAGAGAAGGCGTGTCGACGAGACGCGCGGGAGCAAGCGGCGGCCGGCCGTGGTCGGCGGCATGGCGGCCGTGGTGCTCGGCGGCGCCGCCTTCGGCGTGTACGCGCTGTACGGCGGCGGCGCGGCGGCGGAGAGCGGTACGGCGGCGTCCTCGGCCGACAGCAAGCCCAAGATCAAGACGGGCCCCCTGACGCCCGCCGAGGTGACCGCCGCGTCGACGGCGTTCCTGACGTCCTGGCAGCAGGGCAAGGTGCCGCGGGCGGCAGCGGCGACGGACGACGCGAAGGCGGCGACGGCGCTGCTCACGGCGTACGCGAAGGACGCGCGGATCACCGGCGTGACCCTCACCCCGGGCCCGGCGGCCGGTGCGAAGGTGCCGTTCGCCGTGAAGGGCATGGTGTCGTTCGAGGGCGTGAGCAAGCCGCTGGCGTACGCGAGCGCGCTGACGGTCGTGCGCAGTACGACGACGGGCGAGCCGGAGGTCGACTGGCACGCGTCGGTCGTCCACCCGGACCTCGCGGACGGCGACTCGCTGGTGACCGGCGAGTCCGGGACGCCGCCGGTGAAGGCGCTGGACCGGGACGGGCAGGAGCTGACGGCGAAGGCGTACCCGTCGCTGGCGTCGGTGCTGGACGGGCTGCGCGAGAAGTACGGCAAGAAGGCGGGCGGCAAGGCGGGCGTGGAGCTGCGCGTCGTGCGCGGCACCGCGTCGAAGAAGCTCGACCTGTCGGACAAGACGGTGCTGGAGCTGAGCAAGGGCACGCCGGGTTCGGTCAAGACGACGATCAGCCCGGCGATGCAGGCCGCCGCCGAGAAGCAGGTCGCCGCGAAGCCGCGCGCGTCCGTCGTCGTCATGAAGGCGTCGACCGGCGAGATCCTCGCCGTCGCGAACAACGGCAAGGGCTTCAACGTCGGCTTCCTCGGCTCGCTCGCGCCGGGGTCGACGATGAAGGTGATCACGTCGTCGCTGCTGATCGAGAAGGGGCTCGCGTCCGCCGACAAGGAGCACCCCTGCCCGAAGTACTTCACGTACGGCGGCTGGAAGTTCCAGAACGACGACGAGTTCGAGATCAAGAAGGGCACGTTCAAGGCGAGTTTCGCGCGGTCCTGCAACACGGCCTTCATCAGCCAGGCGCCGGAGCTGGACGACGACAGCCTGACCGAGCAGGCGCAGCAGGTCTTCGGGCTGTCCATGGACAACTGGTCGGTGGGCGTGCCGACCTTCGACGGGTCGGTGCCGGTGCAGAAGGCCGCGCAGATGGGGGCGTCGCTGATCGGGCAGGGCGGGGTCCGGATGAACCCGCTGAACATGGCGTCGGTGTCGGCGACAGTCAGGGACGGCAGCTTCCACCAGCCGTACCTGGTCCCGCCGTCCTTCGACAACCGGAAGCTCGCGACGGCGTCGCGCACGATGTCCGCGTCGACGCTCGGCCAGCTGCGCGAGCTGATGAAGTACACGGCTCAGTACGGGACGGCCGCCGAGGCGATGTCCGGGATGAGCGGGGACTTCGGGGCGAAGACGGGGTCGGCGGAGGTGGACAGCCAGGAGAAGGCGAACGGCTGGTTCACCGCGTACGCCGGGGATCTGGCGGCGGCGGGGGTTGTGCAGGCGGGTGGGCACGGTGGGGATACGGCGGGGCCGATCGTGGCGGCGCTGCTGAAGATGGGGTAGCTCGGTGGGGGTACGTCTTGCGGGGTAGCTCGCGAGGCGTACGTCTCGCGAGGTAGCTCTTGCGGGGTAGCTCTTGCGGGGTAGCTCCCTAGGCGTACGTCTTCCGCAGGAACCTCGCCAGCGTCTTCGACTCGAACTGCACGACCGACACCCCCTGCGCGGAGTGGAACTCCACCACCGCCTGGACCCGGCCGCAGGGCCATACCCGTACCTCTCCGGTACCGGCCGGGGCGCGCAGGCCCTGTTCCAGGAGGGTCCGGGAAACGGTCATCCGGTGGGCGCCGGGGAGGTCGACGCGTACGGCGCGGGGGTCGTCGTCGGGGTCGTACCTGAGGACCACGGGTACGGCCGCGCGCTCTTCTTCGACCAGGTCCTCGTCGGTGACGATATGAGCGCGTGCGTACTGTTCGACTACCGACATCGGACGGCCCCTTACGGTGCGTGACCTGTGCGGAAGCTGGGCGACCGCTTCACTTACCAATGTCGCATATTTTCCGATTAGCGGTATTGAAACTTTGCCCACCGACCGCTCTTGCAAGAGGTTCGCAACAGGCCACATCATCGGACGGTGCATGTACCTGACGGATTCATCGACGCCCCGACCTCCGCCGTGACCGGCGCCGTCGCGGCAGGCGCGGTCGCCGTGTCGCTGCGCGGCGCACGCCGGGAACTGGACGAGCGGACGGCTCCCCTGGCGGGCCTGGTCGCGGCGTTCATCTTCGCGGTGCAGATGCTGAACTTCCCGGTCGCGGCGGGGACGAGCGGCCACCTCCTGGGAGGCGCGCTCGCGGCGATACTCGTCGGCCCCTATACCGGGGTGCTCTGCGTCTCCGTGGTCCTCCTGATGCAGGGCATCCTCTTCGCGGACGGCGGCCTCACCGCGCTCGGCGTCAACATCACGGACATGGCGGTCGTGACGACGGTCGTCGCGTACGCCGTCTTCCGGGGCCTGGTGAAGGTGCTGCCCCGGGGACGTCGTACCGTCACCGCCGCGTCCTTCGTCGCCGCGCTCCTGTCCGTACCGGCCGCTGCCGCCGCCTTCACGCTGCTGTACGCGATCGGCGGGACCACCGACGTCTCGATCGGCAAGGTCGCGGGCGCGATGATCGGCGTGCACGTGCTGATCGGGATCGGGGAGGCGGCGATCACGGCGCTGACGGTCGGCTCGGTCGTCGCCGTGCGGCCGGATCTGGTGTACGGGGCGCGGGGGCTCCAGGCGCCGTTGAAGCTGCGGGTGGGCGGGGAACTGGTGGACGCGGTCGCTCCATCGCCCTCGCCGGTCGGGCCCGTGTCCCGGAAGAAGCTGTGGCTCGGCGGACTGGCAGCCTCCTTGCTGCTGGCGGGAGTTGTGAGCTTCTACGCCTCCGCGAACCCCGACGGCCTCGAAAAGGTCGCCGCCGACAAGGGACTTGACGCCCAGGTCGAGGAACACGCCGCCGCCGACTCGCCGTTGGCGGACTACGGGGTCAAGGACGTGGAGAACGCGCGGCTTTCGGGCGGGCTCGCGGGGGTGATCGGGGTGACGGCGACCGTCGTCGCCGGGAGCGGGGTGTTCTGGGTGGTGCGCAGGCGGCGTACCGAGGGCGTGAACTCCGTTTCGAGTACGGGGAGTTCGTGACATGGGCGCCGGCCATGCGCACCGGCTCTATCTGAAGCGGCACACGCCGGTGCACGCGCTTCCTCCGCACACCAAGCTCGCCGCCGTCTTCGCGTTCGTCGTGGTCGTCGTGTCGACGCCGCGCGAGGCGATGTGGGCGTTCGCGGTGTACGGGGTGCTGCTGGGGGTCGTCGCGTACCGCGCGCGCGTGTCCGCCGGGTTCCTGCTGCGGAGGCTGCTCATCGAGGTGCCGTTCGTCGCGTTCGCCGTGCTGATGCCGTTCGTGGCGGAGGGGGCACGCGTCGACGTCCTCGGCATGTCGCTCAGCGTCAACGGGCTCTGGGGTGCGTGGAACGTCCTCGCCAAGGGGACGTTGGGGGTCGCCGCGTCCGTACTGCTCGCGGCCACAACCGAGTTGCGCGAGCTGCTCCTCGGGTTGCAGCGGCTCCGGCTGCCTCAACTCCTCGTACAGATCGCCTCGTTCATGATCCGGTACGGGGATCTCATCACCGACGAGATGCGGCGGATGCGGATCGCGCGGGAGTCGAGGGGGTTCGAGGCGCGGGGAGTCCGGCAGTGGGGGGTGCTCGCGAAGTCGGCGGGGGCGTTGTTCATCCGGTCCTACGAGCGGGGTGAGCGGGTGCACCTCGCGATGATCAGCCGGGGGTACGCCGGGTCGATGCCGGTCATCGACGAGGTCGACGCGTCGCGCGCGCAATGGTCGTACGCGTTGGCCCTGCCGGTCGCGGCGCTCGCGGTATGTCTGCTGGGATGGACCTTTTGACATCCTCGCCTCCCCGAAAGGAGGGGATTTCTGGCTCAGGCCGCCTCCGGGAGCGGCGCTCCCGGAGGTCTTCCGCCATCAGCACCAGCCGGGTTGAGACCAGCCCGGACGAGCATCACGCGGGCGGAGTTCTTGTCCCTGGGGGACGAGGCTCCGCACGCGGTGCAGGTGTAGGTACGTTCGGACAGTGGCAGTGCGTGCTTGGTTCTCGCTCCGCACGATGCGCAGTCCATGGTGGTGTGCGCGGGATGCACGAGACGGATGTCCCGCCCGTGTTTGCGGCCCATCTCGACCAGGGCCTTCTTCGTGGCACCGATCGCCGCGTCAGCAGCTTTGCGGGCCATGGTGGTCTTCGCGAGGAACTTCGGCCGAAAGTCCTCTACAGCGATCACGTCATGGTCACGCACAACTTTCTTCGCCCACTTGCGTGCCCTGTCCTGCCGCTGCCGGGCGATCTTCGCGTACGCCTTGGCCCGCCCCTTCTTCGCCTCGCGGTACCCCCTCGACGACGCCTGCCCCCTCGCCGGTTTGCGGCGGGCCATCATCCGGTCGTACCGGGTCAGCTTCGCCTGAGCCTTCCGTCCGTGCTGTGGATGAGGAAGGTCGTGGGCGTCGGACGTGGTGGTGGCGGTCTCCCTGACTCCCCAGTCCACGCCGAGCACGCGGCCCGTGCCAGGCAACGGCTGAGCTTCGATGGTGACGACGAACGAGGCGTACCAGTGCCCCACCGCGTCCCGGTACACCCGCACCGACGAAGGCACGGCCGGAAGGTCACGCGACCACACCACCGCCAGGACGATGCCACCCGCGAGGCGCAGGCGGCCGTCCTTCAGGCGGAACCCACGCTGCGTGTAGTTGAGCGTGGGCAACGCTTCACGCTTCTTCTTCGGCCTCGGCATCCCTGCCCGACGATGCATGGGCAGACGCTTCTCGACGTCCTTCAGCGCCTTCGCACGGGACTTCGCGAAGTCCCGGATGATCTGCTGCTGCGGCACCGAAGCACCCTCACGCAGCCACGACGTGCAGGCACGGGCCTCGGTCAGCATCTTGTCCAGCTGGGCCTGGCCGCACGTCAGCCCGCTCGCGGGGTGCGCCCGGTTATGGGCGTGCACAGCACGGGACTTGGCCACGCACTCGTTCCACACCCACCGGCACCGGTCCCACTCGGCGAGCAGAGCCGTGCGGGCGGTCGACGACACGCGAAGCCGGTAGGTGTACCGGGCACGCCCGGTATCCTCCGAAACCTTCTTTCGCGTCGCCATGGTGTCACTCTACTGCTCAACCAGTGTCTATGACCCTCTAATCTGGAGTCATGGATGAAGAGAAGCGCATCACCCTTCGCCTGCCCGCCGACCTGCACGGGTGGCTGGTCGCGCAGGCCAAGTCCGCCCGCAGGTCCCTCAACTCCGAAATCGTCTACCGCTTGGAGGTCGAGCGTGACGCAGCCATGGCGAACGCCGAATCGTCCTGAAGACCGGAACGGCCTCGGAGGAGTCCTGTGACCGCATCTCTCGAAGTCTCCGGCCTCGCGTTCGCCTACCCGGACGGCCATCAGGCCCTGTTCGGCGTCGACTTCAGCATCGCGCGGGGCGAACGGGTCGCGCTGCTGGGCCCGAACGGGGCGGGCAAGACGACCCTCGTCCTGCATCTGAACGGCATCCTCACCGGGGGTGCGGGGACGGTGACGGTCGCCGGACTCCCCGTCGGGAAACGGCACATGGCCGAGATCCGCCGGAAGGTCGGCATCGTCTTCCAGGACCCCGACGACCAGCTCTTCATGCCGACGGTGCGCGAGGACGTCGCGTTCGGCCCCGCGGCGTCGGGTCTCAAGGGCGCGGAGCTGGAGAAGGTGGTGGACGAGGCGCTGGAGCAGGTCGGCATGGCGGCCTTCAAGGAACGCCCGCCGCACCACCTGTCGTTCGGCCAGCGCCGCAGGGTCGCGGTGGCGACGGTCCTGGCCATGTCCCCGGAGATCCTGGTCCTGGACGAGCCGTCCTCGAACCTGGACCCGGCGTCGCGGCGCGAACTCGCAGACATCCTGCGGTCGTTGGACGTGACGGTACTGATGGTCACGCACGACCTCCCCTACGCGCTTGAGCTGTGCCCCCGCTCCCTGATCCTCAGCGAGGGAGTGATCGCGGCGGACGGCCGCACACCGGAGGTCCTCTCGAACGCCGACCTGATGCGAGCGCATCGACTGGAGCTGCCGTTCGGCTTCGATCCGCGCTCCGCGACAATGGGGGCGTGACGAACGAGGAGAGCTGGGCCGGGGGCGAGGGGGCGGCGGTGGTTCAAGAGGCCGGGAGCGGTGAGGGGGCCCGGGATGCCGAGAGCGCCCCGGCACCCCAGGGTTCGCTGCGGCTCGACGACCAGCTCTGTTTCGCCCTGTACGCCGCCCAGCGCGCCGTGACGGCCGCGTACCGGCCCCTCCTGGAGGAGCTGGGGCTCACGTACACCCAGTACCTCGTCCTCCTCACCCTCTGGGAGCAGGGCGAGATCACGGTCAAGCACCTGTCGTCCACCCTCCATCTGGACTACGGCACCATGTCGCCCCTCCTCAAGCGCATGGAAGGGGCCGGCCTGATCCACCGCGAACGGTCGACGCGGGACGAGCGGTCGGTGCTGGTGTCCTGCACGGGCCGGGGCGAGGAGCTGCGGGGCAGGGCGGCGAAGGTACCGGGTGCGCTGCTGTCGGCGACGGGGTTGGACGGGGCGGAAGTGGAGCATCTGCGGGCGGAGTTGTGGGGGCTGACGCAGAGGGCGGAGGGGGCGGCGGAAAGGGCGAGGTGAAGGGGCGTACGGGGAGGGCAAGTTGGGGAACGCGGTTCAGGGTGAACGCAGTTCAGCGCGAAGGCGGCCCGGCGCGAACGCTCAGTGCGGACGGGGCTTAGCGCGAACCCGGCTCGGCGCGAACCCGGCTCGGCGCGAACGCGGCTTCCCGAACCCGGCTCGGCGAACGCGGCTTGGCGAACGCCGCTCACCCCCCGCCGAGCAGCTCCCCCAGATCCCGGCTGTGCGCCCCCTCCCCCACCACCTCCAACAACGCATCGTGCAGAGCCCCGTTGGACACCAGCACGGACATGTCCCCCGCCAGAACATCCGCACCCCGCAGATCACTGATCCGCCCACCGGCCTCCGTCACGATGACCGGCATGGTGGCGACGTCCTCGTACCCCATGGCGGGCCCGGCGACAACGGCCGCGTCCGCACGCCCAGTCGCCACGGCAGCCATACACCCGGTGGACGGCACCACCCCTCCCCACCACCTCCACACCTCCCACCTGGCGTTACCTCCGGTTACCACCCCCGCCCCACCCCACCTACCTACCGGCCAGTACCTTGTGCACAAGGTAACTGGCCAACCCGGGGGAGGTCCCGCCATGACAGAAGGCGCCACTGCCGTAGACACGCGCCCGACGAAGATCATGTACGTCGCGGAGGCGACGGCGCACGGCGGTCGGGACGGGTACGTGACCAGCCAGGACGGCCAGATAGAGCTGAGGGTGGCGATGCCCCCGGAGCTGGGCGGCGACGGCAACGGCACGAACCCGGAGCAGCTGTTCGCGGCGGGGTACAGCTCGTGTTTCCACAACGCGCTGATCCTCGTGGGGAACAGGGCGGGCTACGACCTGACGGGTTCCACGGTCGCCGCGAAGGTCGGCATCGGCCCGAACAGGACCAAGGGCTACGGCCTCGCGGTCGCCCTCAGCGTCTCCCTCCCCATCCTGGACGCGGAGATCGCGGCGCAGCTGGTGGACGCCGCGCACCAGGTCTGCCCGTACTCGAACGCGACGCGCGGGAACATCGACGTAACGATTCTCCTGGGCTGACACCCCACGGCAACACGAAGTAACCGCTTGCACAACCAAGGAATCGCAGGCTGGCCCCAGACGTTGCACCAGGCGTCAAAGGCCAACCCGAGAGGACCGCGGTGAACGGCACAGTGGTGAACGGCACAGTTGCCGAGGGCTACGAACCCGTGAGGGCCGCGTTCGCGCGGAACTTCGAGACGCTGGACGACAAGGGCGCGTCGGTAGCGGTGTACCACCACGGTCGTAGAGTCGTACACCTCTGGTACGGCACCCAGGACGTGGACGGCGTAACCCCCTGGGGGGAGGGCACGGCTCAGATCGTCCGCTCGGCGACGAAGGGCGTGGCGGCGGCGGCCGTCCTCCTGCTCCACCAGCGCGGCGCCCTGGACCTGGACGCCCCGGTGGGCACGTACTGGCCGGAGTACAAGGCGGCGGGCAAGGACCACACCCTGGTCCGCCACCTCCTCTCGCACCAGGCGGGCGTACCCGCGCTGGACCACCCCCTCACGGCGGCCCAGGCGGCGGACCAGGACCTCGGCGCGGCGGCGGTGGCGGCGCAGACCCCCGCGTGGACGCCGGGCACCGCCCACGGCTACCACCCGCACACGTTCAGCTGGACGATCGCCGAGCTGGTCCGCCGCGTCACGGGCCGCCCGATCGCCGAGTTCATCGCGACGGAGATCGCGGGGCGGGCGCGCGCGGACTTCTGGCTGGGCCTCCCGCCGGAGCAGGCGTGGCGGGTGGGCCGTACGGCGATGGTGGAGACGACGACGGAGGCGGCGGGCACGCTGAAGTCGCGCCCGAAGCCGGCGATCACCGAGGCGTACGCGGACCCCGGCTCCCTCACCCGGCGGGCGTTCGGCGCGATCGTGGACACCGACGAGAACGAACAGGCGTACCGCGCGGCGCAGTTGCCCGGTTCGACGGGGTTCGCGACGGCGGACGGCCTGGCCCGGATCTACGCCTCACTGACCGGTGAACTGGACGGCGTACCACGCCTGTTCACCCCGGAGACGGTCGAACTGGCCCGCGCGCAGGAGTCGTCCGGCCCGGACCGCGTCCTGGTCGTCAACTCCCGTTTCGCACTGGGGTACATGCTGCACAGCCCGGCGTCCCCGTTCCTCGCCCCCACGTCCTTCGGCCACCCCGGCCGGGGTGGCCCGCTGGCGTTCGCGGACCCGGAGTCGGGCATCGCGTTCGGGTACGTCACCAACGGTTTCCGCCGGACGGTGACCGCCGACCCGAGGCCGCAGGCGCTGGTAAGAGCGGTACGTGAGTCGCTCGCGGGGTGAGTGAGAACCCTGGGCCGGTCCCGGTATGTTGGTCGGAACATGTGGAGGACATGTGAGGACCGGCAGGGGCGGGCGTGGGGCCGACGACGACAGAGGAACGCGCAGTCGACGAACTGCCTGCGACCGAACCGCCTTCGTGGCCGCGCCACGGACCTCTCCTCCTGATCGCGGCTGCGCTCGTCCCCGGCACCCTCCTCGTGGTCCTCGGCCGCTGGGGCGACTCCCCGGCGATGGAGGCGTGGCGCACGGTAGCCCTCTCGGTCACCGTGCAGGCGCTGCCGTTCCTGCTGCTGGGTACGGCTCTGTCGGGCGCGATCAACGCGTTCGTCCCGGCGTCGGTGTTCCGCAAGGCCCTCCCCAAGCGTCCGGCGCTGGCCGTACCGGTCGCCGGAATGGCGGGAGTTGTGCTCCCGGGCTGTGAGTGCGCCTCGGTCCCGGTGGCAAACAGCCTGATCGGCAGGGGAGTTGCTCCGGCGGCGGCGTTCGCGTTCCTGCTCTCGGCCCCGGCGGTGAACCCGATCGTCCTGACGGCGACGGCAGTCGCGTTCCCCGGCGCCCCCATGATGGTCGTCGCCCGTCTGGTCGCCTCGCTCGCGGCGGCCTCGGTGATGGGCTGGCTGTGGCTGCGGTTCGGCCGCGCGGAGTGGCTGAAGCCGGCCGTACGGCACACCGGTCACGAGCAAGGGCGCAGCCGCTGGGCGGAGTTCAGGGAAGGCTTCCAGCACGACTTCCTGCATGCGGGCGGGTTCCTGGTGATCGGCGCGATGGCGGCGGCCACCTTCAACGTCGCCGTCCCGCGCACGTGGGTCGACACGTTCGCGGGCTCCCCTTGGCTGTCTGTGCTGTTCCTCGCGGTCCTGGCCATCGTCATCGCCGTCTGCTCGGAGGCGGACGCCTTCGTCGCGGCCTCCCTGACCGGCTTCTCCCCCACCGCGCGCCTCACGTTCATGGTCGTCGGCCCGATGGTCGACCTGAAGCTCATCGCGCTCCAGGCCGGCACGTTCGGCCGCGCGTTCGCCTGGCGCTTCTCGGCGGCGACGACGGTGGTGGCGGTGCTGTGCGCGGCCCTGATCGGAGAGACCTTGCTATGAAACGCGTACTCCAGGCAGCCCTGTTGGCGCTGACCGGTGCGGGGCTCCTCCAAGTCGCCCTGTTCACCGAGGTGTTCATGCGGTACGTGAAGGAGGGGATGCGCCCGCTGCTGATCCTCTCCGGCGTCGTCCTGCTGCTGCTCGGGCTCGCGGAGGCGTGGTCGGCGTACCGTCACCGGGACTCGCACGGCGCCCATGTCCCGCCGGTGGCCTGGCTGTTGTTCCTCCCGGCGCTGAGCCTGCTGGTGTACGCGCCGCCGGAGCTGGGGTCGTACACAGCGTCCCGGGAGCCGGTCAAGGCGGTCGCCGTGGCGCCGGACGACGGCTTCGACCCGCTGCCCGCGACCTCGCCGCTGCCGATCACGCTGGGGGACTTCACGTCGCGGGTCCAGCAGGACCGCACGAGGGTGATCGCGGGGCGCCCGGTCACCATGACGGGGTTCGTCACCCCGACCTCGTCGCCGGACCACTGGTACCTCACCCGGCTGCTCCTGAGTTGCTGTGCGGCGGACGCGCAGTCGGTGAAGGTGAAGGTGTACGGGGTCGAGCCGCCCAAGGCGGACACGTGGGTGTCGGTGACGGGAACGTGGCACGCGGCGGGCGCACTTGGCACGCCGACGGCCGAAGTCGCCCTGGACGGGCGGACGTTGCGGAAGATCGACCGCCCCTCGAACGGCTACCAGGACGCGTTGCCGATCGGGTGAGCTGCCGCCGGGCGGCATCAACTGCCGTGCAGCATCAGCCCGATCCCCACGACGAGCACTCCAGCCGCCACGATCCTCGGCGCCCCGAACCGCTCCTTGAAGAACACCGCCCCGATCGCCGCCCCCACGATGATCGACGACTCCCGCAGCGCGGCGATCGGCGCGAGCTCTGCCCGCGTCTGGGCCCACAGCACCAACCCGTAGGCGGTGCAGGAGAGTACGGCGCCGATCGCGCCGACTCCCGCGTACGGCTTGAGCCGGGCGAGGGTCTCGCCGCGCCAGCGCGACCAGGCGTACACGGGCAGCACGAGCCCCTGTACGCCCATCAGCCAGGCGATGTACCCGAGCGAGGAGCCGGAGGCGCGGACACCGAGGCCGTCGACGACGGTGTACACGGCGATGGTGAACCCGGTCCCCAACGCGGCCCAAATAGCAGCCCAGTTGGGCCGCCTGCCCCGCAGCCCCCACAGAGCGACCCCGCCAAGTCCCGCACAGGACAAGGCGATTCCGGCGGCCCCCCACCCGTCCGGCACCTCGTGCGCGAACAGCGCGGCCAGCAACGTCACGATCAGCGGCGCGCTGCCCCGCGCGATGGGGTACGCCTGCCCGAAGTCGCCGATCCTGAACGACCGCATGAGCAGCGCGAAGTAGGCGATGTGGATGACGGCAGAGGCGATGAGATACGGCCAGGCACCCCCGTCCGGAAACCCCACGAACGGCGCCGCGAGCAGCCCGAGTACCGCTCCCCCACCGGAGATCAGCGCGAGCCCCACGAGCTTGTCGGGGATCTTGTGCGCGAGCGCGTTCCAGCAGGCATGCGTCACTGCGGCGAGCAGCACAGCCCCCGTGACGGCAGGCGTCACGGCGTCAACTCCCTTACGTCGACAAGCGTTGCCTGCGCGTGCCGCACCAACTCCTTCGGCGGCATGGGGAATACGGCATGCGGATTCCCGGCGGCGGCCCACACCTCGTCGTGCGCGAGCAGCCCGCGATCCGCCAACACCCGGGTACGGGTGCGGTGTCCGAACGGCGGCACCCCTCCGATGGCGTACCCGGTGACGTCCCGCACGACCTTGGCATCGGCCCGCGTGACCTTCTTGACGCCCAACACCTCGCTCACCGCGGCGACATCGACCCTGGACGCCCCGTCCATGAGCACCAGCACCGGTACTCCATCGGCAGCGAAGATCAACGACTTGCAGATCTGCCCCAGTTCGCACCCCACGGCGTCCGCCGCCTCGGCAGCCGTCCGCGCCCCCTCCGGATACGTCCGCACTTGCCCCAACACCTCGTCGAGCCCCATCTCTTGGAGGGCCTGGGCGAACAGGGGATGCGCGTCTGTCGTCGTCATGAATGGCACGTTAGCGGCAGGTGCTAGGGCCGGGCGAAGGGATTGAGACGGGGGCGCGTCGGGACGCCACCACACGACGGCAGGCCGCGCGGGGCGGACTCGACGAGTTGATCGCGGAGTTCGAAAGGATCTACAGGCCGGCCGACGCGGGAAGTCAGTTCGCGGCGTACGTAAGGAAGTCGGCCCAGGTGGTGGGGGTGACGGTGAGGCAGGCGGTGTCGGGGGTCTTGGAGTCGCGGATGTGGATGGTGGCGGGGGTGGTGGCGATCTCGACGCAGTCGCCGGGCTCGTTGGAGTCGCTGTAGCTGCTCTTGAACCAGTGGAGTTCGGCGGTGCTCATAGTCTCCCCAGCAGTTGCTTGATGTGGGTCTGCGTCTCCCTCGGTGAGAGAGCCTGCGACCGGATCATCCCATAGCGCAGCTCAAGGATACGGAGTTCACGGGGGTTTGAGACCGGACGTCCGTTGAAGGCTCCGTCCGAGCGCCCGACAGCTGTTCCATCAGCGAACTTCAGCACCTGGATGCGGCCAGCCATGCCCGCGTGCTCCTCACGGTCGGTCGGCATGATCTGGAACGTCACATGCCGCATCTCCGACACCTCCAGTACGTGCTCAAGTTGTCGGCGGAGCACCTCCTTTCCTCCGATTGGGCGTTCGAGGGTCACCTGTTCCTGAATGAAGCTGAACGTAGGTGCGATCTCCTTCCCCAAGACCGCCTGCCGGGCCATGCGTTCAGCAAGCTCTCGCTCCAAAACGTCCTCGGTGAGCGGGGGTTGCCTCATCTCGAACGCCGCCCGCGAGTACTCCGGCGTCTGCAACAACCCGTGGATGTTGTGGTTGCTGTAGAGCAGGAACTCGACCGCCCGCCCCTCCTTCTCCTTCAGTCCCCCCTGCGTCTTGGGGTACCGGGCCTTCCTCACCGTCTCCATGAAGTTCCGGAGACAGCCCTCGGCCCGCAGCTCGCGATCCGCCTTCTCCAGGAACTCCGGGCGGGGAATCCGCCGTCCGTTCTCCATCTTGCGGATCATGTCCTCGCCGAACTTCATCCGCACGGCGAACTCGACGACGCTCAACCCCGCCTTCTCGCGCCAGAACTTCAGCAGCGCCCCGATCGCCTGGATCACCGGTTCGATCTCGTCGCCGGGCTCGACATCCCAGCCGGTGTCGTCCACGTCCTCATAGATGTTCTCGCTCATGCCTACCTCCAACGCGCACGATTACCCAAGCAACATCGCGGACAGCCGAGACAGCACGAGACAAAATCCGGACGGTCACGGACTGATCACCGAATGCCATGGTTCAAGGTAGGAGCAGACGTCACCGTGAGTGCCATGAACCGGCAAACAGACACCCCGGCCCTCACGTTCACCACGCTCCTCTCCCCCACCCCGAGGGGCGCCAACAGGACGCGGCAGCTCACGGCGGAGCAACTCCGCCGCCGGGGAACCCCGTTGACCCCGGCGGACCAGATCGTCGCGGAACTGGCGACGAACGCGGCGACGCACGGCCGGAACCGAGGACTCGGGCCGGGGCCTCCCGCTCGTCGACTCGCTCGCGACCAGGTGGGGTTGGCGGGAGGGCCCGTCGCCGGGCAAGACGGTGTGGGCGGAGGTGGACCTGTGAGGCCGCAGAAGCCTCAGCCGATCATCGCCGCCGTCCACATCGCCACCCCGACCGGCACCGGAAGAGCGAACAGCCCCAGCACCAACAGCCGTGCGGGGAGGGCGAGTCGACGAAGCGGCGGGGTGAGGGCAAGGCCCGCCAGAGCTGCGGCACCACCGACGAGGTACGCCACGGACGCAAATCCGTCCGCCACTCCCAGGAGCACCCCCAGGCCCATCACGAACGCCATCCAGGTCATCGAGATCAAGGTGGGCATCCACACCACGGACGCCATCAGGGCCGTGGCGGAGTACTCCGGCTTGGGGTGGGACGGACGCCAGGGCCCGTAGAGCCTCGCGTAGGTCTCCGGGCGCACGGCAACTCCTGCGGGTCGGACCGGTGTTCGTGTCGCTGCCGATCTTCGCCGCATTCGGCCTCGTACGCATGAGCGCTCGTACTCAGACCGACCGGGCGACCCGGAACCCCACGTCGTCCACCGCGTACGTCGGATGGCTCCGCCGCCGCACGGACGCCCGGCAGCTCCAGTGTTCGTCGAACCACCCCCCGCCCCGCAGGACGCGGTACGTCCCGTAGACCTCGGGGTCGTACAGATCCCAGCACCACTCCCAGACGTTCCCCAACAGGTCATGGAAACCCCAGGAGTTGGGCGCCCGGGTGCCCACTTCCCGTATCCGCTCACCGGAGTTGGCGCGATGCCAGGCGATATCGTCCAGCAAGCCGTAGCGAGGACCCGACGTACCGGCCCGGCACGCGAACTCCCACTCCGCCTCGGTGGGAAGGCGGTAGCCGGTGGAGGCCGCGAGGAGTTCGATGTCGCCGTCCTCGCGGAAGCGGTAGGCCGGGCGTGAACCCTCCGCCAGGGAAAGGGTGTTGCAGTACCGGACGGCGTCGACCCAGGAGACGTCCACCACCGGGAGGCCGGGGTCGGTGAGCGCCTCGCCGGTCACCTCCGCGTAGTCCGCCTGGGTCACCGGACACGCCGACAACGCGTAGGAATCCACCTTGACCGTCCAACTCCGCGCCGTACGCCGGTCGTTGAGTACGACTTCGCCCGCGCCGACCGTGATCATCTGTAACCGCATGGACAGATGATCGCAGCGACGCGGGCGAAGTTGGTGCCGGTGAGGGCTCCCCGTCCCCACGGACCCTCACCGGCGGCTCAGGGATCAGGCGCGGACGAGCTCCTTGTCGCCTTGCCGGTCGGCGTCGGTGCGCAGCCCCTCGCCCTCGACGTCGACGTTGGGAAGGGCGCGGTCGAGCCACTTCGGCAGCCACCAGGCCCGCTTGCCGAGCAGCGCGAGGACGGCCGGCACGATCGCCATGCGGACGACGAACGCGTCGAAGAAGACGGCGATCGCGAGCCCGAACCCGATCATCTTGATCATGGACTCGGAGGACCCGATGAACCCGGCGAAGACGGCCATCATGATGACGGCGGCGGCGGAGACGACACGGGCCCCGTGCTTGAAACCGGTTACTACCGCTTGCGAGGGCGCCTCGCCGTGGACGTACGCCTCGCGCATCCGGGTCACGAGGAAGACCTCGTAGTCCATGGCGAGTCCGAAGACCACGCCGACCATGAAGATCGGCATCATCGACATGACGGGCCCGGTCTCCTCGACGCCCAACAGCCCTGCCAGCCAACCCCATTGGAAGACGGCGACGACCGCGCCGAGCGCCGCCATGACGGACAGGAGGAAGCCGAGGGCGGCCTTGAGCGGCACGAGGATCGAGCGGAAGACGACGATCAGGAGGAGGAACGCGAGTCCGACGACGAGCACCAGGTACGGGATCAGCGCGTCGTTCAGCTTCTGCGAGACGTCGATGTTCATCGCCGTCACCCCGGTCACCAGCACGGTCGCGTCGGTGTCGGCCTTGATCTCCGTGCCCTTGTCGCGGATCGCGTGGACGAGGTCCTCGGTCTTCACGGACGACGGCTTGGAGCCCGGGATGACGGTGATCGTCGCGGTGTCGCCCGCCTTGTTGGGCGCGGCCGGCGTGACGGTCGTGACGTCCTTCAACTTCTTGATCTCGTCGCCGACTTGGCGGAACGCGGCGTCGGCGTCCTTGCTCCCCTTGGCGTCGACGACGATCATCAGCGGCCCGTTGAACCCGGGCCCGAACCCGTCGGAGAGCGTGTCGTAGGCGCGGCGCTGCGTGGTGGACGTCGGCTGCGATCCGTCGTCGGGCAGCCCGAGTTCGAGCGAGGCGGCCGGTACGGCGACGGCTCCGAGGCCGACAACTCCCAGCACCAGTACGGCAATCGGCCGCCGGACGACGAACTGCGCCCACCGCGTACCCATGTTGGGCTTGCCGGCTTTCTCCGGCTTGTTGCCGCCGAGCATCCTGCTCTTCGCCCCGGCCGGCAGAATCCGCTTCCCGGCGTACCCGAGGAGCGCGGGGATCATGGTCAGCGCGATGAGTACGGCGATGGCGACCGTACCGGCGGCGGCGATGCCCATCTTCGTCAGCATCGGGATGTTGACGACGGCGAGGCCCGCGAGCGCGATGACGACGGTGAGTCCGGCGAAGACGACCGCCGACCCCGCGGTACCGGTCGCGCGTCCGGCGGCCTCCTCGCGGTCGCGTCCCTCGGCGAGTTCGGCGCGGTAGCGGGAGACGATGAACAGCGCGTAGTCGATGCCGACCGCGAGACCGATCATCAGCGCGAGGGTGGACGTCGTCGAGCCGAGGTCAAGTGTGCTGGCCAGGGCGGTGATCGAGGCGACGCCGATGCCGACGCCGATGATCGCGGTGAGCAGCGGGAGCCCGGCGGCGATCAGCGAGCCGAAGGTGATGACGAGGACGACGGCCGCGATGCCGATGCCGATGATCTCGCCGGCGCCGGTGTGCGGGGTGGCCTGGAGGGCGTCGCCGCCGATCTCGACGGTCAGGCCCGCGCTCTTGGCGTGGTCGCCGGCCTCTTCGAGGGCGTCGCGCGAGGAGTCCTTCAACTCCATGCCGGAGACCTTGTACTTGACCGACGCGTAGGCGACCGTACCGTCCTTGCTGACGGCCTTGCCGGTGTACGGGTCGGCGACGGAGACGACCTCGGAGCCGGACTTCAGCTCGGCGACGGTCTTCTCGACGGTCGCCTTGTTCGCGGCGTCGTTCATCGTCTGTCCGGCGGGCGCCTTGAAGACGACGCGGGCGGTGGCGCCGTCGGCGCTCATCCCGGGGAAGCGCTGTTCCAGCAGGTCGAAGGCCCTCTGGGCCTCGGTGCCGGGGATCGAGAAGGAGGTCGTGCCCGCAGCGGGGGCACTGGCGGCGCCGACGCCCGCGAGCGTCAGCAGGGCTATCCAGAGCAGGGCGACGAAATGCCGTCGCCGGAAGGCGAGCCGGCCCAGCTTGTAGAGGAACGTGGCCACGGAGGCGTACTCCCGGTCAGTCGTGGGGTTTTCATGGGCAGGGGTGATCGACCGCGGGGCGGGGAGCGCGCGGTGGGATGCGCGAGGGCAGCGTCGATCGGCCCGACGACGTGAGCGGTGACGTCAGTTGGGGTGTGGGCGTACTGCGGGGAAGGTCAACTCCGAGGCGGGAACCTGGAGTTGGGATTCAGCTCAGACTCTGGGATCGATGCCGAGTGCGGGGAGCACCACGGCGTCCAGGTACGAGATGAGGAATGCCTGGGTGGGCGGCTGGTCGTCGAGCAGCATCCGGGTGGCGAATCCGCCGACCATCATGTGCACCATGAACTCCAGTGCGGGGCAGTCGGCTTGGACCTCGCCCCGGTCGACGGCCCGCTGGATCACCTTTTTGAAATCGGAGAGTTCGGGGTCGACCAACTGCGCCTTGAACGCCGCGCGCAGGTCCTCGTTGTTGTGCATCGCCATGGCGATGCCGCGCATCAGCGCCGAGTTCCGCTCGTGGACGCAGTCGTCCTCCAGCATGATCACCGCGTGCAGGTCGCCCCGCAGGGTGCCGGTGTCGATGTCGTCCGGAGGGGCCGGCTTGCTGTACCGGATGGCCTTGACGACGAGTTCGGCCTTGCCGCCCCACTGGCGGTAGAGCGTGGCCTTGCTGGAGCGGGTGCGGGCGGCGATGGCGTCCATGGTGAGAGCGTCGTAGCCGACCTCGCGGAGCAGGTCGAGGACGGCGTCGTACAGCTCCGCCTCGCGTTCGGGAGTGATCCGACTGCGACGCGCCGTTGCGACCTCAGCCATGACGCCCCTCCATGCTCTCCGCGTTTCTTCCTACGTCCATGAAGATACCCTGAGCAGCAAGCGAAACGAAACGGTTTCGTACGTGTCCTGAGTCACGTGTGTGTGAAACGTGTAAGTGATCGCCTGAATCGCTTGCTCCCCGGCGCCTGAGTTGCTGGCTCCCCGGCGCCGGAAAAGCATAGAAACCGTGAGCTACCTGCGCCTTCCGCATCTCAGCGGTGACCTGCTGTGCTTCGTTGCCGAGGACGACCTCTGGCTGGCCCCCCTCGACGGGCCCGGCCGCGCCTGGCGCCTGACCGTCGACCGTACGAAGACCGGCCACCCCCGCTTCTCCCCGGACGGCTCGGTCATCGCCTGCACGACCTGGCGCAGCCTCGTCCCCGAGATCCACGTAGTACCCGTGTACGGCGGAAGGACCAGGCAGCTCACCTACTGGGGCAGCGCCGACACCCGCGTCTGCGGCTGGACCCCCGAGGGCCGCATCCTCGCCGTCACCTCCCACAGCCAGCCCTTCTCGTACTTCACGTGGGCCTACGACGTACCTCTCAGTGGTGACCCCGGCGGCCCCCTCCCCTGGGGGCCGGTGAGCGACCTCCAGGTCGCCGACCTCGACGGGGAACGGAAGACCCTCCTGCTCACCGGTACGCCGCCGCACGAGCCGGCCGCCTGGAAGCGGTACCGGGGCGGCGCGACGGGCCGCCTCTGGCTCCATGGCCGCCGTCTCCTCCCCGAGGTGGAGGGCCACCTCTCCACCCCCCTCTTCGTCGCCGGGCGCATCGCGTTCCTCTCCGACCACGAGGGCGTCGGCAACCTCTACTCCTGCGCGTACGACGGCTCCGACCTGCGCCGGCACACCGACCACGACGCGTTCTACGCCCGCAACGCCTCGACCGACGGCACCCGGGTGGTCTACCAGTGCGCGGGTGACCTGTGGCTCGTCGAGGATCTGGACGCCGGCTCGCGGCCACGCCGCCTCGACGTACGGCTCGAAGGTCCTCGCGCGGGGCGACGGCCGCATCAGATCCCCGCCGCGCAGCACGTGGACGGCGTCTCGGTGGACGAGACCGGGCGGGCCAGCGCCGTGGTGGTGCGCGGCAGTCTCTACTGGCTGACCCACCGGGACGGGCCCGCGCGGACGATCGCCGATACCCCAGGGGTACGGGTACGACTCCCGGAGATGCTGGGTTCCGGGGGCCGGATCGCGTACGTCACCGATGCGGAGGGGGAGGACGCGGTCGAGATCGCGTACCTCCCCAGAGCCAGTGGGGAACGTCCCCCTCGCAGGCTCGCGTCCGGGGAGGTGGGGCGGGTGCTGGAGCTGGTGTCCGACCCGGAGGGGAAGCGGCTGGCGATCGCTTCGCACGACGGGCGGGTGCTGCTGCTGGATACCTCCGAGGTGGTAGCCGGGGACGACTCCGGGGGTAGCGGGGGTAGCTCTGAGGGTGGAGGTGGGGGTCTTGTCGAGCTGATCCGGTCCGTGAACGGTCCCGTGCGGGATCTCGCGTTCTCCCCGGACGGGGCCTGGCTCGCCTGGTCGCACCCCGGGATCGGGCGCTCGCTGCGGCAGATCAAGCTGGCCCGGATGAAGGACCGGCTGATCGTGGACGTCACCAACGGCCGCTTCGCCGACGAGAATCCGGTCTTCACCCGCGACGGCCGCTACCTCGCGTTCCTGTCCTGGCGCGGCTTCGACCCGGTCTACGACGTCCACACCGGCGACCTCTCCTTCCCGCTGGGCTGCCGCCCCTACCTGGTCCCCCTCTCCTCGGCGACCCCCTCCCCGTTCGCGCTGAGCCCCGACGGGCGCCCGGCGGCGGGCGGACTCGACCCCGTGGAGACCGGGGCCGGCGGCGCGGTGACCGTCGAGGTGGAGGGGCTGGAGAGCAGGGTCACGCCGTTCCCCGTACCCGCCTCGAAGTACTCCGCGCTGTACCCGGTCGCCGGGGGCGGGGTGGTGTGGCTGCGGTGGCCGATCTCCGGCGCGCTGGGCGAGACCTTCGCGAACCCGGACGACACCAGCGAGCGCCCGACCCTCGAACACTTCACCATCACCAAGGCCAAGAAGTCCGAACTCGTCGGACACCTCGACTGGTTCGTGCTCAGCGGCGACGGTACCCGCCTGGTCGTCGTCGACGAGGGCGAGCTACGGGCCGTCCCCTCGGCGGAGCCCGGCGACAGCGACACGACCGTCTGGATCGACCTCCGCCGCATCCTCCACGAGGTCGACCCCGGCGCGGAGTGGCAGCAGTCGTACGAGGAGGCCGGCCGGCTGATCCGCTCCTACTTCTGGGACCCCGGCATGTGCGGTATCGACTGGAACTCGGTGCTGGACCAGTACCGTCCCCTGGTCCAACGGGTCGCCTCCCCCGACGAGTTCGCGGACCTCCTGCGCGAGGTCCTCGGCGAGCTGGGGACCTCCCACGCGTACGTCGCCTCCGCGCGCCGCAACGAGGGACCACCGCACTATCAGCGGCTCCAGGGCCTCCTGGGCGCCAACTTCGTACGCAGAGACAGCAGTTGGGTGCTGTCCCGCATCCTCCCCGGCGACTCGTCCGACTCCAGGGCGCGTTCTCCCCTCGCCGGTACGGGAATTCGGGAGGGGGCGGTGCTGACGCACGTGGACGGACGGGTGGTCGACCCGGTGACCGGGCCCTTTCCGCTGCTCGCGGGGGCGGGCGGTACGACGGTGGAGCTGACGTTCGTGGAGGGCGAGCGGCCTCCCCGCCGGGTCGCTGTCGTGCCGTTGGTCGACGAGCGGCCCCTGCGCTACCAGGACTGGGTGGCCAAACGACGTGACGTCGTACGGGAGTTGAGCGGGGGGCGGTGCGGGTACCTGCACATCCCGGACATGGGCGGGTCGGGGTGGGCGCAGTTCAACCGGGACCTGCGGATGGAGGTGTCGCGGCCGGCGCTCATCGTCGACGTCCGGGGCAACGCGGGTGGCCACATCAGCGAGTTGGTCGTCGAGAAACTGTCCCGCACGATCCTCGGGTGGGACCTCACGCGCAACGCCCAGCCGGTGTCGTACGCGTCGAATGCCCCTCGGGGACCGGTGGTTGCCCTCGCCGACGAGGCGACCTCCTCCGACGGCGACATGATCACCGCCGCGTTCAAGCTCCTCGGGATCGGGCCGGTGGTGGGGCAGCGGACGTGGGGCGGTGTGGTGGGGATGACCGGGCGGCACGAGCTGGGGGACGGCACGGTCATCACCGTGCCGATGAACGCGGCCTGGTTCGACGCGTACGGGTGGTCGGTGGAGAACCGGGGCGTCGATCCCGACATGGAGGCCCTGCGCACGCCGCTGGACTGGGCCGAGGGACGGCACGCGCAGTTGGACGACGCGGTGGGGCTGGCGCTGGAGCTGCTGGAGCGGGGGACGGTGGCGAGTCCGCCGGATCATCGGGGGGTACCGGACCGGTCCCGACCGAAGCTGCCGCCCCGGGAAGGGTGACGCCGGTCCCCCCGTAGTACCGGGGTACCCCTACGCCCCGTGCGCCAGCACCCGCTCCAGGGTCCGGCGGCCCGCCCTCCCCCACGTCGGCTGGCCGCCCGGCAGGCCCTTCTCCCATGCCTGGCCGACGCTGAGCAGGCCGAACGCCGAGAGGACGGCCCAGCCCTGGGCGCGGTGGACGAGCGCCTCGTCGGTGACGCCGTAGGCGCGCAGGAAGGGGTCCGCCGCGCCCTCGGGGAGCAGCTTCCACGCGGCGGCGATGTCGGCGGCCGGGTCGCCGGCGCCCATGTCGCCGAAGTCGATGATCCCGGCGAGGACGCCGTCCGTGACAACGGCGTTGGCGGGGTGGAGGTCCACGTGCACCCAGACCGGCGGGCCGTCCCAACTCGGCGCGGTGACAGCCCTGTTCCACACCTCGCGGATCCGGGGGACGTCGACGATGTCCGCCAGCCTTTCGAGCCCCGCCTCGAACCCGTCCTTGAGCGGGGCGAGTTCACCGCAGCGGCTGGGGTTCGTGGGGGCGTCCTGGGGCGCCGGCTGGTGCAGGGCGCGGAGGAAACCAGCGAGGGCTTCCGCCGAGCGCGGTCCGTCGGTCATCTCGACGCCGTCGGCGGGCTGTCCCGGTACCCAGTCCACGACCGCCCACGGCCGGGGGAACAGCTCACTCGGCTCGCTCAACCGGCGGGGCGTCGGCACGGGCAGCGGCAGCCGCTCGGCCAGCTCCGGGAGCCAGCGGAACTCCTGGGCGAGGAGCGTGGGGGCGCGGTCCGTCATCGGCAGCCGTACCGCCAAGTCCTCGCCGACCCGCCAGAGTTGGTTGTCCCAGCCGGACGCGACGGGACGGATCGGGAGGTCGGCGAGGTCGGGCTGCTGGTCGCGGAGGAGACTGCGGACGAAGGCTTCGTCGGTGTCGGTGCGCTGCATGGTCCGCAGCGTACGTGCCCCCCGTAAGACCTCCGGGGGACCGCCCTTCCTCATACCTCTGAGCTACCTCCGGGCTACCTCCCAGGTACCGCTGGGCTACCTCTGAGGGCCTCCCCCGGCGTTCACCCCTTCCGCGCCCCCGCTCTGGCCGTCTCGTCGGCGGTCCCGCCCGCCCCGACCAGCCCCGTACTCATCCCGGACAGTCGAGGTGCGACGCGGCGCATCTCGCGCGCGCCGACCGAGCCGATCACTCCGGGGAGGTACCCGCGTACACCCTGCATACCGCGCAGCCACCACTGCCCGTAGACGTGGCTGGACCGGCGCTCTATCCCGTCGGCTATGCGCTCGACGGCGGGGCCAAGGGGGTACGTCTTACTGGCGGGCCACGGCAGGCGCTGGCGCAGCTCGCGCATGACGTCGTCCTGGTCGGCGCCGCGCACCATGTCGGTGTCGGTCCAGGAGAGGTAGCCGACGCCGACGCGGACCCCCCGGTAGCCGACCTCGGCGCGCAGGCTGTGCGCGTACGCCTCGACGCCCGACTTGGAGGCGCAGTACGCGCTCATCATCGGCGCCGGGGTGAGCGCGGCGAGGGAGGCGATCTGGAGGAGGTAGCCGCGGCTCTCGATGAGGACCGGCAGGAAGGCGCGGGCGGTGACGGCGGAGCCGATGAGGTTGACCTCGATGACGCGCCGCCACGCGTCGGGGTCGGAGTCCAGGAAGGTGCCCCCGGCGGCGACCCCGGCGTTCGCGACGACGATGTCGACCTTCCCGAACCGTTCCTTCACCTCTTCGGCGACCCGGTTCATGGCGTCCTGGTCGGTGACGTCGGCGTACCAGTGGCCGCTCTCGCCGTGCAGTCGTTCGGAGACCTCCTTGAGTGCCTCGGGTTCGAGGCCGACGAGTGCGACGGTCGCGCCGCGCGCGGAGAGCTTGCGCGCGAGCAGCTCACCGACGCCGCGCGCGGCCCCGGTGATGACGGCGACCTGTCCGTCGAGGCTCACCTTGCTCATGCGCCCTCCTTCAACTGGCTGTAGGCGGTGGTCAGTTCGCGTATCCGCGCGCTCACGAGGTCCGGCGCCTCGACGGGGGTCATGTGGCCGATGCCGTACAGCTCGGTGAGGCCGAGGCAGTTGGGGAGCGCGGCGGCGAGGGCCCGGGCGTGGACGGGTGGGGTGAGGCGGTCGGCGGTGCCGGTGACGATGGCGGTGGGGATGGCCAACTGGCCGACTTGGTCGTCGAGTTCGAGTGATTCGAGGACCCGCGCCCAGGCGTACCGCACCTTCCGGGGGCACGCGTGCACGATCCGCGCGCACTTCTCGACCGCCTCGGGGTCCGAACCGGGTCCCATCGTCGCGTACTTGAGGACCTTCTTGCCGGCGGGGGTGACCGGGCCGAGCGGCGCCTTCGACCCGATGAGCTTCCCGGTGAGCCAGGTCCGCGCGCGCCCGGCCTTGAGGGGGACGACCGTCGACTCGGCGACCAGCCGCGAACTCCCCGTACTGCACAGGAGACTTGCGGCGACGTACTCCCTGAACGCCGGTCGTGTCGCGGCGGCCATCACCGTCATGCCGCCCATCGAGTGACCGGCGACCACCGTCTTCTCGCCGGGCGCGAGGGTGGCGAGCAACACCGCTTCGAGGTCGTCGGCCAGGGCTGTCGTACTGACCGCCGGGCTCGCGGGGGTGCTGCCGTGGCCGCGCAGGTCGTAGGCGATGACGCGGTGGTCGCGGGAGAGGTCGTCGATTTGCGCTTGCCAGAAGGCTGTTGAGCAGGTCCAGCCGTGCACGAGGACGACGGCGGGCGCGATGTCGGGGCCGTGGATCTCGACGTGCAGGGGTGAGCCGTCCTGCGAGGTGGCCGTGATGGTCTTCATGCGGTCACCTCTACGGCGTCGTAACTGCCGCCGTCCTTGGCCGAGTTGGGTTCCTTCGGCTTCTTGGGCCGCCTGAGCACCTCGTACTCGGCCAGGTCGACGCGGCGGGTCGCGCGGCGGAACTCGCTCGTCGTGCCCGGCCACACGGTCGTGTTGCGGCCCTGCGCGTCCAGGTACCAGCTCACGCAGCCGCCGGTGTTCCAGACGGTCCGCTCCATGCGGTCCTGCACGCGCCGGTTCCAGCGGTGCACGGCGCTGGGGCGGGCGTCGAGCGCCACCTCCCCGCCCAGGACGTCGAGTTGGCGCAGATAGTCGGCCATGTAGTTGAGCTGCGACTCGATCATCAGGATCATCGAGGAGTTGCCGAGGCCGGTGTTGGGTCCGATGACCGTCATCCAGTTCGGGAACCCGGCGACCGACGCGCCGCGCAGCGCCTCCATGCCGCCGTGTCCCCAACTCTCCCCGAGCGTAAGGCCGTCGGCACCCACGACGCGGTCGGCGATCGGCATGTCGGTGACGTGGAAGCCGGTGCTGAAGACGATCGCGTCGACCTCCGCCGTACTGCCGTCGGCGGCGACCAGCGTGTTGCCGCGGATCTCGGCGAGGCCGCTCGCGACGACGTCCACGTTGGGCTGCGCGAGCGCCGGGTAGTAGGCGCTGGACAGCAGGATGCGCTTGCAGCCGATGCGGTAGTCGGGCGTCAACTTGGCGCGTAGTTCCGGGTCCTTGACGGCCCTGGCGATGTTCCGCTTGGCCAACTGCTCGACGAAACCTAGTTCGTTGGGGTGTTTGGTGAACGCCTGGACCTGCAACTCCCTCATGCCCCACAGGAGTCCGCGTCGCGCCTTCGTCGTGAAGGGGAGGGTGCGGTGCAGGGCACGTTCGGCGCCGGTGATCGCGCGGTCGACGCGCGGCATGACCCAGGCCGGGGTCCGCTGGAACAACGTCAGTTCGGAGACCAGGGGTTGGATCGCCGGGACGATCTGGATCGCCGACGCGCCCGTGCCGATCACCGCGACGCGCTTGCCGCGCAGGTCGTAGCCGTGGTTCCAGCGCGCGGAGTGGAAGACCTCGCCCGGGAACGTCTCCAGTCCGGGGACGTCCGGCATCTTCGGGTCGGAGAGCGGGCCGGTCGCCGAGACGACCATGTCGGCGGAGAGTTCACCGGACGCGGTCTCGATGTCCCAGCACAGGCGCTCCGTGTTCCACGCCATCCGCTTGACCTCGGAGCCGAACCGCAGGTGCGGCCGGATTCCGAAGACGTCCGCGACCTTCTCCAGGTAGGCGCGGATGTGGCCCTGGCCCGAAAAGGTGCGCGGCCACTCGGCGTTGGGCGCGAAGGAGAAGGAGTACAGGTGCGACGGAACGTCGCAGGCGCATCCCGGATAGGTGTTGTCCCGCCAGGTGCCGCCCACACTGTCCGCCCGCTCCAGGACCACGAAGTCCGTGATCCCCTCCCGCCGCAACCGCACCGCGGCCCCGAGCCCGCCGAACCCGGACCCGACGACCGCCACCCGCACATGCTCGCGTCCGGCCATGGGGACGCCCTCCTTCGCGCGACCGCGCCAGTAATCACTGGCACAGTCGGACTGTAGAGCAGCTCCATACCGATGGGTAGGGGTCGTACGGAGGAAAGTTACCGACGGTACGACATAGGGTCTGGGCGTGGCGGACAGGCAGGACGAGAACTCGGCGAAGCGTGAATACCGCATGGAGGAGCTGGCGTCCCTGGCCGGCATCACCGTGCGGACCCTGCGTTTCTACCGCGAACGCAAGCTCCTCGCGCCGCCCCGCCGCGAGGGCCGCATCGCCTGGTACGACGACCACCACCTCGCCCGCCTGCGCACGATCGCGGCGCTCCTCGAACGCGGCCACACCCTCACCGGCATCGCCGAACTCGCCGAGGCCCTCGACCACGGCCGCGACATCACCGACGTCCTGGGACTCGCCCCCACGGAGGAGGAACCGGTCCGCCTCACCCCCGAGGAACTCGCGGCCCGCTTCGAGGGCCAGACCACCCCGGAGAACCTCGCCGCCGCCCTCTCCCTCGGCTACCTCGGCACCGACGGCGACGAGATCGTCCACATCAGCCGCCGCCTCCTGGACGTCTCCTCCACCCTCGTCCGCGAGGGCATCCCCCTCGCGGACATCCTCGCGGCGGCCCACGAGGTCCGCGCCCACACGGACGCCCTGGCCGACCTCTTCACCACAACCCTCCTCCAGCACCTCCCCCCCGAACACCTCCCCCGCCTGCGCCCCCTGGCCAAGGCGATCTTCGACGCGGAACTGTCCCTGTCCCTGGACCGCCGGCTGCGCGAGGCGGAGTGAGGGCCGGGGTGGCGGCGTTACCCCCTCACGGCGTCCCGGCCGTCCCTCACAGCTCGTACACCACCGTCACCGGCGCATGGTCCGACCACCGCTCCGCGTGCGTCGCCGCCCGCTCGACGTACCCCTTCACCGCCTTGCCGGCGAGCCCCGGCGTCGCGACGTGGTAATCGATGCGCCAGCCCGTGTCGTTGTCGAAGGCGCGCCCCCGGTAGGACCACCAGGTGTACGGCCCCTCGACGTCGGGGTGCAGGGTCCGCATGACGTCGACGTACCCCCCGTTCCCCTCGCCGAAGACCTCGCCCAGCCACTCCCGCTCCTCCGGGAGGAAGCCGGAGTTCTTGGTGTTGCCGCGCCAGTTCTTGAGGTCGGCCTGCTGGTGGGCGATGTTCCAGTCGCCGCAGACGAGGACCTCACGCCCCTCGGCGGCGGCCCGCACCCGCAGCTCCTTGAGGTGTGCGAGGAACTCGTCCATGAACCGGACCTTCTCGTCCTGCCGCTCCGTCCCGACCTCGCCGGAGGGCAGGTAGAGGGAGACGACGGTCACACCGGGAAGGTCGGCCTCGACGTACCGCCCGCTGCCGTCGAACTCCTCCGACCCGAACCCGACCCGCACCGCGTCGGGCTCACGCCGCGTGTAGAGGGAGACCCCGGCCCGCCCCTTCGCGGCGGCCGGCGCGTGCACGACGAACCACCCCTCCGGCGCCCGCACCTCCTCCGGGAGCTGCTTCTCCTCGGCCCGCACCTCCTGGAGGCACAGCACGTCGGCGGAGGTCTCCGCGAGCCACTCCACGAAGCCCTTCTTCGCGGCGGCCCGCAGCCCGTTCACGTTCACGGTGGTCACGGTGAACACAACACTCGCCTCTCGCGTCGCGGCCCCGTGACACCTTCACCCTGGTCACCGTCGGCCCGCGGGAACGATACCGGCACACTGGACCAAGCCCGGATAACCATCCACCTCCCTTTCTGCATAGAAGTACAGTGATCCGCATGAACATACGTCGCCTCTCCTTCGACCACCCCGACGCCGTCAAGCTCAACGACGAGGTCCAGGCCGAGTACCACGAGCGCTACGGCGACGGCGGCGACGCCACCCACCTGGACCCCGCCGACTTCCAGCCGCCCCGGGGCCTCTACCTCATCGCCTACGACGACTCCGACCGTCCCGTCGCCACCGGCGGCTGGCGCAGCCAGGACCAGAACGACGAGGGGTACTCGGACGGCGACGCCGAGCTGAAGCGCATGTTCGTCATCCGCGAGATGCGCGGACTCGGCCTCGCCCGCCGCATCCTCGCCACCCTGGAGGACGACGCCCGCGCCGCCGGCCGTACCCGCATGGTCCTGGAGACCGGCACCGAGCAGCCCGAGGCCATCGCCCTCTACGTCTCCAGCGGCTACGAGCCCTGCCGGAAGTTCGGCTACTACCGCGACTTCGATTCGAGCCGCTGCTACGCGAAGACTCTGTAGCCGACGCTCAGACTGCCGCCGACGGCGCCGACCCGACCGGACCGCCGCCCCATCCGGCGGTCCGCTGCCGCTCTCGCTCTCATCCCGGCCTCACCGCTTCCCGCGTCTCCCTCACCGGCTCCTCCTCTTCCCTTCTGCTCCCTTTTCCGCTCCCGGTTTCCGGCCTGTACCCCTTCATCGTTCCGACCCCGCCGTCCGGTTCACGGATCCGCGGATTCCCCCGAACTTTTTTTCCGCGCACCCCCTCACCCCTTCATCCCCGCAAGAACGCCAGCACCGCCAGCACCCTCCGATGCCCGTCCTCCGCCGGCGGCAGATCCAGCTTCGCGAGGATGGACCCGATGTGCTTCCCCACAGCCGCCTCGGAGACCACCAGCTCCCGGGCGACCGCCGCGTTGGACCGCCCCTCGGCGACCAGCGCCAGCACCTCCTTCTCCCGCGCGGTCAGGCGCGCGAGCGGATCCCGGCGGCGGCGCAGCAACTGCCGGACGACTTCGGGATCGACGACCGTCCCGCCACCCGCGACCTCGGTGAGCGCGGCGACGAACTCCTCGACCTGTCCGACGCGGTCCTTGAGGAGGTAGCCGACGCCGATGCCGTCCCCGGAGTCGAGGAGGTCGGCGGCGTAGGCGTGCTGGACGTACTGGCTGAGCACGAGCACCGGCAGCCCGGCCCGCTCCGCGCGCAGCAGGACGGCGGCGCGCAGCCCCTCGTCCTGGAAGCCGGGCGGCATCCGTACGTCGGTGACGACGACGTCGGGCGCGTGTTCCCGCACCGCCGCGAGCAGTCCGTCCGCGTCCCCGACGGCCGCGACGACCTCGTGCCCGAACCGCGCGAGCAGGGCGCCCAGCCCGTCGCGCAGCAGGACGCTGTCCTCGGCCAGGACGACCCTCAGCCCCACCGGCGTGTCCCCTCCCCCGTCAACGCCCGGCGGCGCAGGGCATCTCGGCCCGCAGCACGGTCGGCCCGCCCGCCGGGCTGGTGAGCGCCAGTCTCCCACCGACCACCGACACCCGGTCGGCGAGCCCGGTGATCCCGGTCCCGCCGGCACTGTCCGCCCCGCCGCGCCCGTCGTCGCCGACCTCCACCACGAGCCGCCCGCCCCGCTGTTCGACCCGTATCCAGGCCCGCCCGGCGCCACTGTGCTTGGCGACGTTGGCGAGCGCCTCCCGGACGACGAAGTACGCGGTGGCCTCGACGGCGTCGGGAAGGCGCCCGGGGAGCGCGCAGTGCGTGTCGACGGGGACGGGCGAGCGGTCGGCGACGTCGGCGACGGCCGCCGGCAGCCCGTGGTCGGCGAGGACCCGGGGGTGGATGCCCTGGATCAGCTCGCGCAGTTCGGCGAGGGCCGCGCCCGCCTCCTCGTGCGCCCGCGCGAGCTGTGCGGCGAGAGGGCTGCCGGGCGGTGCGTCGAGGCGAGCGAGTCCGAGGGCCATGGAGAGGGCGACGAGCCGCTGCTGGGCGCCGTCGTGCAGGTCGCGTTCGATGCGCCGGCGCTCGGCCTCGAAGGCGTCGACCAAGCGGGCCCGGGAGCGGGTGAGTTCGACGACCCGTGCGCCGAGGTCACCCGCGCGCGGGGTGACGAGCAGCCGGGTCAGCGCCCCGCGCGCGCCCGCGGCGACGCCGACGACGTAGAGCCCGGCGGCCAGCAGCACGACGCCGCCCAGGCAGGCGGCGAACGCGGCGGGCCAGCCGGTGACCGTCCACACCTTGAGCACCTTGGTCTCGCGCCCACCCCCGACCGTGCCGAACAGCACCGGCGCGGCGATCATCGTCAGGGGTCCGCCGAGCGCGAGGGCGAGCAGCACCGCTTCGGCCGGCCACCACAGGCAGGCCGTCAGCAGGGCGTGCCCCAGCTCCCGCCAGGTGGCCCGCTCCCGCGCGCGTACGGCCAGCCACCCCCGCAGCCCCGGCACGGCGGGCTCGGCGTGCGCCCCGGGCGCCTCCTCCCGGTCGACGAGCCGCAGCCGGCGCCGCTCCAGTGCGGCGACGGGCAGTCCCGCGAAGGCGAGGCAGCCGAGCAGCGGCAGCCCGACCAGGACGACGGCGAGGACGCTCCCCGCCACCGCCAGCAGGGCCAGCCCCACCAGCACGAAGGCGCCGGTCACCGCGCCCGTCAGCAGGTACAGCACCGCCCGCCACGGCCACGGGGACAGCAGGTACCCCCGTCCGGCCAGGCCCTCCCACACATCGCGCGCACGCTCGTCCCGCCCCATGCGGATCACCGTAGAAGCGCCGCGCCACCCCGGCCATACGGCGGAACCGACCTCCGGGGGTATGCCTGGCCCTACCCCAGGTCTCGCCCCTGCCCCAGCGACCGCGCGCGGGTCGCGGCGGTTTCGTGGAGCCATGACCTCGACGACTCCGCATCCGGACGGCGCCGTGCCCCGCCCCGCCGTCCAGCTGACCTCCGTGACCAGGCGGTACGGCGCCGGCGTGACGGCCCTCGACGACCTCTCCCTCACGCTTCCCGCCGGGTCCTTCACGGCCGTCATGGGGCCGTCCGGCTCGGGCAAGTCGACGCTGCTCCAGTGCGCGGCGGGGCTGGACCGGCCGACATCGGGTTCGGTGCGGATCGACGGCACCGAGCTGACCGGCCTCGGCGAGCGGCGGCTCACGCTGCTGCGGCGCGCGCACATCGGCTTCGTGTTCCAGTCGTTCAACCTGCTGCCGTCCCTGACGGCCGCGCAGAACGTGGCCCTGCCGCTGCGGCTGGCCGGGCGGCGTCCGTCGTCCGCGCGGGTGCGCGAGGCGCTCGCCCGGGTCGGCCTCGCCGACCGCGCGGGCCACCGCCCCGGCGAACTGTCGGGCGGCCAGCAGCAACGCGTCGCCCTTGCGCGGGCGTTGATCACCCGCCCGCGCGTGCTGTTCGGCGACGAACCGACCGGCGCCCTGGACTCGACGACCGGCCGCGAGGTGCTGCGCCTGCTGCGCGGGATGGTCGACGCCGAGGGCCAGACGGTCGTCATGGTGACCCACGATCCGCTGGCCGCGTCGTACGCGGACCGGGTGCTGTTCCTGGTCGACGGTCGTGTGCACGGCGAGCTGGCGGGCGCGGGGGCGGAGACGATCGCGGCGCGGATGGCGGGGCTGACGGCGGGGACGCGCCCAAGCTCTCAAGACGCCCCCGGAGCCCGCCAGGAGGCCCTCCCGTGCTGAGCCTCACCCTCTCCGGCCTGCGCACGCGCTGGGTGACCTTCCTCGGCGCCTTCGTCGCCCTCACCCCCGCCGTGGCCCTCCTCGTCGTCATGGGACAGGCGCTGGCCGCCACCCTCCAGGCGCCCGCGCCCGTCCCCGAGCGCTTCGCGTCCGCGCCCGTGGTGGTCCGCGCCCAGGACACCCTGCGCGTCCCCACGCCGACCGGTGTCCGCACCGCCGAGCTCGCCATCCCGCACCCCCTCTCCGCCGAAACCCTCACCGCCCTGCGCACCGTCGGCCCCGTCACCGAGGACCGCTCCTTCCCGGTCCCCGTCACCGGCGGCCCCACCGACCTCGTCGGCCACCCCTGGTCGACAGCACGTTTCGCCTCGTACTACCTCAACGAGGGGCATCCGCCGCAAAGTTCCCACGAAGTCGTGGCAACCGGCGGCTGGGCCGCCCTGGGCTCCCGACTCCGCACGCCCCACGGCTCGTTCAGGGTCGTCGGGATCGCGGAAGCCCTCGGTTTCGAGCGCGCAATCTTCTTCACGGACCCCCAGGCAGCCGCCCTCGCCCCACAGACCGTCCAAGCGGCCGTCGAGGCCGACGCGACAGCCGTACGCGCCGCGCTCACGGGTACGGACGTCCAAGTGCTGACCGGCGCCGCGCGGGCCGAAGCCGACCCGGACACCGGCCGGCAGGCGGAGCGACTGACGGGTCTGAACGCCCTGTTCGGGACGGCGGGCGGGGTCACGGCGTTCGTGTCGGTCTTCGTCGTGGCCTCCACGTTCGCCTTCACGGTCGCCGGGCGGCGCCGCGAGTTCGGCCTGTTGCGCATGGCGGGCGCGACGCCGGGCCAGGTCCGGCGGACGGTCCTCGCGGAGGCCCTGCTGATCGGCGTCCTGGCGTCGGCGGCGGGCTGCGCGCTCGGCGCGTACGCGGCACCGTACGCGGGCGCCTTGGTGGTCGACGCCGGTCTCGCCCCCGCGTGGTTCGCCGTGGGAGGCCGGACCTGGCCGTACCACGTGGCGTTCTGGACGGGCCTGGCGGTCGCTCTGAGCGGTGCCGTCGCCGCGTCCTGGCGCGCGGGCCGCACCGCCCCGTCGCAGGCCCTGCGCGAGGCGTCCGTCGACACGGACACCCTGCCCCGGGGACGCCGGCTCTGCGGGGCGGCTCTGCTGCTGACGGCGGTCGCGACCCTCGCGTACGCGCTGCTGACCGATCCGGGCGACCTGCTGCACCGCAAGACGTACATCAGCCGCCCCATGCTCCTGATCACGGCGGTGGCCCTGCTGTCCCCCGCGCTGATCCGCCCCCTGGTCCGGCTGCTCTCCTGGCCGGTGACCCGCTTCCGGGGCGCTGTGGGCCTCCTCGCGCGCGAGAACGCGTCCACCGCGCTGCGCCGCACCGCCTCCCTCGCGGCGCCCGTCCTGGTCACCGTCGCCCTGTCGGGCTCCCTCCTGGGCGCGCCCGCGACCCTCGCGGAGGCCCGCGCGCGTGAGGCGCGCCAGCAGACGGCCGCCGACTTCGTGGCCCTGCCCTCGGACCCGGCCTCCGTCGCGCGCCTGAGGGACGTCCCGGGAGCCGACGTGTCCGCCTCCTCCCCCACGGTCCTGCACACCCTGGAGGACGGCGTCGCCCTGGTGAAGTCCGAGGCCCACGCGGTCGATCCGGCCCTGCTGTCCGCCACCGCGCGCCTGCCGGTGACCGCCGGGCGGATCACCGACCTCGACGACCGCTCGATCGTCGTCACCGAGGAGTGGGCCCGCCACAGGGTCGGCGACAAGGTCCGCGTATGGCTGGCGGACGGCACGCCCCGGACCCTGCGGATCGCCGCCGTCCTGGCCGTCGGCACGGGCGCGGGCGGCGCGTACGTCACACCGGCGAACGCCCCCGGGGCGAGGGTCGACCGCGTCGACGTACGCGTGCGCGCGGGGGCCGACCGTACGGCGGTGGAGTCGGCGCTGCGCGCGGTGGACGGCGTACGGCTGCTCACGAAGGACCAGTGGGTGACGGCCGGTCGCCCGGCCTCGAACCGTGCCGCGCGCGTGGGGGTCTTCCTCGTCCTGGGGATCGCCGTGCTCTACACGGCCGTCGCTCTGGTCAACACCCTGTTGATGGCCGCCTCCGGCCGGGGCCGCGAGTTGGAGTCCCTGCGGCTGACCGGCGCGACGCGCGCCCAACTCCTGCGCCTCACCGCCCTGGAGGCCCTGATCGTCGTCATCGCGGGGGCGTTCCTGGGCCTCCTGGTGACACTCGTCGACCTCTCCGGGATGAGCGCCGCGCTCGGCCTGCTCTCCGCCCCGCCGACCCTGTCCCCGCCCTGGGCGGCACTCGGTGCGGCCACCGCCGTCTGCGCGCTGCTCGCGGTCGCCGCGTCGACGACGGCACTGGCCGCACGGTCGGACCAGAAGCCGTGACGGGCTGAAACAGGAACCGCGACAGCCCGAGCCGGAAGCCGTGCCGGGCCTGGGCGGATGCCCTCACAGGTCGGGCCGGAACCCGTACAGCGCCGGCCGAGCCGAGCCCGGAGCCGTACGGGTCCTTCAGACGCCCTCAGCGGCCGTCTGAGCCCCCGCTGACGGCTCTGCCAGGGCCGCACGCCTCAAATGATCCGCAAGGGCCGTGACGGCCGCCTGCGGCCCGTCCTTGACGCCCCAGGCCAGCAGATGGTGCCGACGGGCCCAGGGGTCCTGGAGTTCGCACACGTCCAGCGGCCGACCCGGATCGAGAGCCCGGCGCGGGACGACCGCGAGGCCGACACCACCGGCGGCGAGCGCGACCTGGACGTTCAGGCTCGCGACGGTCGTCCGGTACCGCACCACCGGCGCGCGCTCCCCGAGGCGCCGTTCGATCCAGCGGCGCAGCGACGAACTCTCGTCGAGCCCGACGAGCGGGTGCTCAGCGACCTCGCCGTACGACAGGGCCGTACGCCCGGAGAGGATTCCTCCGGCCTGGCCGATCACGACGAGGGAGTCGTCGCCCAGCGGCTCGGTCCGCAGCCCGCAGTCCCGGGCCTCGGCATCCAGGACGACCCCCAGGTCCGCCTGTCCGTCGGCGAGCCCGCGCACGGTCCCCGGGGTGGAGCTCTCGCGGACCGTGACGTCGACGTCCGGGTGCGCGCGCAGGAACGTCACCAGGGCGCGCGGCACGAGCCGGTGCATGGCCGAGCCGCCGCCCAGCAGGACCAGCGGGGCCGTGGGCGAGCGGCTGTAGCTGGCGACGGCGCTCTCCAGACGCGCGGTCCGGTCGAGGACGTCGCGCGCGTGCCGGGCGAGCGTCGTGCCCGCCGGGGTGGGCCGTACGCCGCGCCGTCCGCGCACCAGGAGCGGCACGCCGGCCTGCCGCTCCAACGCGCGTACGCGCGCGCTGGCCGACGGGAGGCTCAGGTGCATCCGCCGGGCGCCTGCCGTGATCGACCCCTCCGTCACGGTGTGGAGGAAGAGCCGCAGGTCGTCCAGGTCGTAGCGCACGGCTCTGAGCCTATGGCCGTGCCTGAGGCAGGATGAGTCGATCACGCATTGTGGGCGCGCCGGTCGTACGGGGATGCTCGTCGAATGTCCGAGTTGCTGCTCGTCCTGCTGGCCGGTGTCGCCTCCGGCGCCCTGAACGCCATAGGGGGCGGCGGTACGTTCGTCGCGCTGCCCGCCCTCGTCGCCCTCGGCGTGCCGCCGGTCACCGCGAACGCGGTGTCCCGGGTCGCGCTCGTCCCCGGCTCGGTGGCGAGCGCGTGGGTGTACCGGCGGGAGATCGAGCAGGTCAAAGGGGTCGCCACGCGGACGCTGACGGCGATCAGCGTCGTCGGCGGCCTGGTCGGCGCGGGTCTCCTGCTGGCGCTCCCTGCCTCGTCCTTCGACGCGGCGGTGCCCTGGCTGCTGGCCTTCGCGACGGTGACCCTGGCCTGCGGCCCCCGCCTCTCCCGCGCACTCGCCGCCTCGCGCGGGCGCACGGCCCTGCTGTCCCCGCCCGCCCTGCTGACGGGCCAGTTCCTGCTCGGTGTGTACGGCGGATACTTCGGCGGAGCCGTAGGCATCATGATGATGGCCCTGTGGAGCGTCGGTGCGGGTCTCGACGCGGCGACCGGCAATCCGATGCGTACGGCGCAGGTGACGGCCGTCTATCTGAGCGCGACGGTCCTGTTCCTCACCGCCTCCGACGCGCTGAGCGCCCCGCGCCATCTGACGGCACTCCTCGCGGGCGCGGTGATCGGCGGCTTCGCCGGTGCGCATCTGGGCCGCCGTATGCCGTCCCGGCTGCTCCAGGGCGTCGTCCTGACCACAGCGGCGGCCATGACGGTCCTGTACTTCCTGCGCGGGTGATAGAGAGCCGGCCCGATGACCAACTACGGCGCCCTGAAGCCCTCGACGCGCCCCGGACGCCCAACTCCCGCCCCATCCGGACTCCGACGCCCCGTCAGCCGGGACCGTCCGGGTAAAACAGAAGACCCCATCCAACTGGATGGGGTCTTCTCAACCGCTCTCGCGTAGCGAGCAGTTGTTGCGGGTGGACCTGTGGGGATTTGAACCCCAGACCCCCTCGATGCGAACGAGGTGCGCTACCAGACTGCGCCACAGGCCCTTGCAACGAGTGAAACTCTAGCACCCTCATCGCCCTGCTCGGAAATCCGTCCCCCAGGGGGAGCCGGGGCCCGGTCGCAGGTCACGGGGTGGACGGTCATTCGTTGGCCGCGCGCGGGCGGTCGCCGTCCTCGTACTGGTCGAACAGGGGCGTGCGCCCGCGTTCGCGGGAGCGGCGGGCCGAGGCGGCACGGCGGGCGTCGGAGCGTTCGCCGTCGTCCGCGCGCGCGGGATCGTCGTCGGCCGTGGACTCGGAGGGAGCCGTCCCGTCCTCCGCTTCGTGGTCCGGGGCGACCGCGCTGGAGCGGGCGGAGCTCCAGGTGTCCGGGGCGCCGAGGTCGACGTCGGACGTCGCGCGCGGGGCGACGGGAGCGGTGACGTACGTCGGCAGGGGCACGGGTACGGGGTCCCAGCTGTCGCCGTGGTCGGGACGGCGCTGGCGCTCGCGCTGCTGGTCGACCCACTCGGCGTGGTCGGTCTGCTCGACGAGCGCGCGGCGGTCGGCGGCCAGGGCGAGCAGACCGGGGTCCTCGGGCTCGGCCACCGGTTCGGGCTCCTCTGCGGGGACGTCGAACGCCTCCGTGGACACCGAGGCGGACGCGCGGCGGTGCGGCTGGCGGACGCGCTCCTTGAGGCGCTGTGCGGCGACCTCCGCGCGCTGGCGGTCCATCTGGACGGCGAAGCGGCGGTGCTCCTGGGAGCGCAGGTAGGCGATGTACGCGCTGAGCAGCACGGCGGGCACACCCGGCGCCCAGAGGAACGCGAGTCCCCCCACGGCGGCGATGACCGCGCCGAAGGTGAAGGCGAGGAAGAGCAGGACCGTGGTGCGGCGGCGGCGCGCGAGGGCCTTCGAGCGCTGCGCGCGCTCGGTCGTCCGGCCGGTGGCGCGCTCGGAGGGCGTGCGCCGGGCGCCGGGTACGCGCTGCTGGGCGGGGGCGGAGTGCCCCTCACGGGAGTCCCGCGCATCCCGGGAATCCCGCGAAACGTTCACCTCGCGCGCGGGATGCGCCTCCCGTGCGGCGCCCGCGTCCCGCGCCGGATTCTCCCGCCCGTGGTACGCCTCGCGCGCGTGCGCGCCGTCGGCGTCCTGCGCGGAGTGCCCCTGCGGGCGCCCCGGAGGCATGGCGAAGGCCCGGACGTCCACCGGTTCGGTGGCGACGTCCAGGGCGTCGTCGTCGGGCTCCCCCGCCTCGGCGGAGCGGGTCCTCAGGTCCCGGGCGTACCGGCGCTCCATCCCCGCCCGGCCGGACAGCAACCGGATGGCTGTGCTGAAGCGTTCCGTCGGACGGGCCTCGTTCAGCTCGTCCTGCCTACGGAGCCACATCGGCACCAAGTAGGCGGCCCAGGCCCCGACAATGACTGCGTAGATGAGGCCGCTGCTGCTCACGCTTCACACCGTAGAGGGATTTGGTTGAGGCCATCCGCCAATTGGGCCGGTGTGTCGCACGATCCGGCTGATATTTCGAGCTTTTTTTGTGACCGATGCGATCAGCGGACCACATCGGACCGGAACTTCAGCGTTTCGAGGCGGTCATCGTCCGATCATTTTCGAACACGTATTCAATTTCCCGGTCCGGTGTGATGTCCCGGCGCGCGATGCCGGTCGTACGAGCGGCGCCAGCGGTTCAGGAGCCCTTCGGGTACTTCTTCGGAGGTGAGTGCGAACACGAGGTGGTCGCGCCAGGCGCCGTCGATGTGCAGATAACGAGGTCTGAGGCCCTCCTCCCGGAATCCGAGTTTCTCCACCACGCGGCGGCTCGGGCCGTTCTCGGGGCGAATGCAGACCTCGATGCGGTGCAGTCCCACGGTGCGGAAACAGTGGTCGACGACGAGCGCGACGGACGTCGGCATGACCCCGCGCCCGGCCACGGACTCGTCGACCCAGTACCCGACGTGCCCGGAGCACATGGAGCCCCAGGTGATGCCGGCGACCGTCAACTGGCCGACCAGGCGCCCCTGGTACTCGATGACGAACGGCAGCATGCGGCCCGCGTTCGCCTCGGAGCGCAGGTGGCGGACCATCTGGCGGTAGGTCGGCCGGTGCGCGAGAGGGCCGTTCGGCGCGGGCGGCGGGATCGTCGCCTCCCAGGGGCGCAGCCAGTCGCGGTTGCGCCGGTTGACCTCGCGCCAGGCGTTCTGGTCGCGGACCTTTATCGGCCGCAGGACGATGTCGCCGTCCACCAGCCGTGCGGGCCAGGTTGGGCTGTTCAGCTCGCACCCCCGGCTCTGGGGTGGTCGCCGCCGCGGATCTGGTCGACGGCGTGGACCAGGAGGGGTTCCAGGACGGCCAGTCCGTCCTTCACCCCGCCGGTGGAGCCCGGCAGGTTGACGACGAGCGTCCCGCGCGCGAGGCCGGCGAGTCCGCGGGAGAGCGCGGCGGTGGGGACCTTGTCGCGGCCGTAGGCGCGGATGGCCTCGGCGATGCCGGGGACCTCGCGGTCGAGGACCGCGCGGGTCGCCTCGGGGGTGCGGTCGGTGGGCGAGACGCCGGTGCCGCCGGTGGTGACGATGACGTCGTACCCGGCGTCCACGCCCGCGCGCAGGGCCGTCTCCACGGGGTCGCCGTCGGGGACGATCTGAGGGCCGTCCACGGCGAATCCGAGGGCGCGCAGGCCCTCGGCGACCAGCGGGCCGCCCTTGTCCTCGTAGACGCCCGCGGAGGCCCGGTTGGAGGCCGTCACGACCAGTGCGGAGTACGGCGCGAGCAACGCGCCGCCGGCGGACGGGGCGAGTGTCATGTCCTGCTCCAGTCGCCCGACTTGCCGCCCGTCTTCTGCTCCACGCGCACGTCCGTGATGACCGCTCCCTTGTCGACCGCCTTGACCATGTCGATCACGGTGAGCGCGGCGACGGAGACCGCGGTGAGGGCCTCCATCTCGACGCCCGTGCGGTCCGCCGTGCGGACCGTGGCGAGGATCTCCACGGCGTCGTCCGCGACCGACAGGTCCAGTGTCACACCGGACAGCGACAGCGGGTGGCACAGCGGGATCAGGTCCGGGGTGCGTTTGGCGCCCATGATGCCCGCGATGCGCGCCACGGCGAGCGCGTCGCCCTTGGGGACGCCCTCTCCGCGCAACAGCTCGACCACGCGCGGGGAGACGAGGACGCGGCCGGACGCGCGGGCGGTGCGGGCCGTCACGTCCTTGCCGGTCACGTCGACCATCCGGGCGGCGCCCGCCTCGTCGATATGCGTCAGTCGGTCCTGCGTGCTCATGCTGTGTGGCGCTCCCGGTCCGGGCCTGTTGTGCGCGACACGGTACTCCCCGGTCGGCGGGGACGACGGAACGGGACCGTCCTGCGGGCGGGCGCACCCGCGCGGGCGCCTCAGCCGAGGAGGACGACCTCGACGTCGGTGCCCGGCTCGACGTGGTCGACGTCCTCGGGGACGACGATCAGCGCGTCCGCGTGCGCGAGGGCGGCGACCAGGTGGGAACCGGCGCCGCCGACCGGGCTGACGGTGCCGTCGGCGCAGGTGGCGCGCAGGTACTGGCGACGGCCCGCCGGGGACTTGAGGGGTCTGTCGGCGGTGAGCCGCGCGCGCGTGGTGGGCCGGTGGAGGTCCGTGAGGCCCATCAGGGCGCGGATGGCGGGCCGGACGAACAGCTCGAAGGAGACGTACGACGAGACCGGGTTGCCGGGCAAGGCCAGCAGGGGCGTGTGGTCGGGGCCGACCGTGCCGAAGCCCTGGGGTTTGCCGGGCTGCATGGCGAGCGTGCGGAAGTCGACGCCCGCGCCCGCCTCGTCCTCGTCGGCGACGGACGACAGCGCCTCCTTGACGACGTCGTACGCGCCGACGCTGACGCCGCCGGTGGTCACCATCAGGTCGGCGCGGACCAGTTGGTCCTCGATGGTGGAGCGCAGCGTCTCGGGGTCGTCGGCGACCGCGCCCACGCGGTAGGCGATCGCTCCGGCGTCGCGGGCGGCGGCGGTGAGGGCGAAGCTGTTGGAGTCGAAGATCTGCCCGTCGGCCAGTTCCTCGCCGGGCTGGATCAGTTCGCTGCCGGTGGACAGGACGACCACGCGCGGGCGCGGGCGTACGCGGACGGTGCCCCGGCCGATCGCGGCGAGCAGGGCGATCTGCGGCGGCCCGAGGACCGTACCGGCGCTCAGCGCGCGGTCGCCCGCGCGGACGTCGCTGCCCTGCGCGCGTACGTGCGCACGGGCCTCGGCGGGCCGGTACACGCGGACGTGCCCGAAGGCGCCCTCCGGGGCGAGGCTGTGCGCGCGCATGGAGCCGACCGGGCCCTCACCGAGCCCGCCGTCGGTCCACTCGACGGGTACGACGGTCTCGGCGCCGGGCGGCAGGGGGGCGCCGGTCATGATGCGGGCGGCCTGGCCGGGGCCCACGTGCAGGAGGGCCGCCTGCTGTCCCGCCGCGACGTCCCCGACGACCTCCAGGGCGGCCGGGAACTCCTCGCTCGCGCCCGCGATGTCCGCGACCCGTACCGCGTACCCGTCCATGGAGCTGTTATCGAACGGCGGCAGGGAGACCGCGACCGTGACGTCCTCGACGAGGACGCAGCCCTGGGCGTCGAGGAGTTGCAGCTCGATGGGTTCGAGGGGGCGGACGGTCGCGAGGACGTCCTCAAGGTGCTCGTCCACGGACCAGGTGCGGTCCGGGGCGGCGGGGCGCGGTGCGGCGGTGCTCAACGCGGCTGCAACTCCTCGGTGACGTAACGGTGGAGCCAGGTCCGGAAGTCCGGTCCCAGGTCTTCACGTTCGCACGCGAGTCTGACAATGGCACGCAGGTAGTCGCCGCGGTCGCCGGTGTCATAGCGGCGGCCCTTGAAGACGACGCCGTGCACGGGGCCGCCGGCCGACTCGTCCTGGGCGAGCTGCTGGAGGGCGTCGGTGAGCTGGATCTCGCCCCCGCGCCCGGGTGCGGTGGTGCGCAGGATGCCGAAGACGGCCGGGTCGAGGACGTAGCGGCCGATGATCGCGTAGGCGGACGGGGCGTCCGCGGGCTCCGGCTTCTCGACGAGGCCGGTCACCTCGACGACGTCGGCGTCGGCGGTGGGCCGCACGGCCGCGCACCCGTAGAGGTGGATCTGCTCGGGCGCGACCTCCATGAGGGCGACGACGCTGCCGCCGTGCCGCTCCTGGACCTCGATCATGCGCTGGAGCAGGGGGTCGCGCGGGTCGATCAGGTCGTCGCCCAGGAGGACCGCGAAGGGCTCCTGGCCGACGTGCGGGGCCGCGCACAGCACCGCGTGGCCGAGGCCCTTGGGGTCGCCCTGGCGCACGTAGTGCATGGTCGCGAGGTCGCTGGACTCCTGGACCTTGGAGAGCCGGGCGGCGTCGCCCTTCTTCTGGAGCGCTGACTCGAGTTCGTAGTTGCGGTCGAAGTGGTCCTCAAGGGGCCGCTTGTTGCGGCCGGTGACCATGAGGACGTCGTCGAGACCGGCGGACACGGCCTCCTCGACCACGTACTGGATCGCGGGCTTGTCCACGACCGGCAGCATCTCCTTGGGCGTCGCCTTCGTCGCCGGCAGGAACCGGGTTCCGAGGCCGGCCGCGGGGATGACAGCCTTGCTGATCCTGGGGTGGGACTGAGTCATGGCGGTCACCCTATCCGGTGCTCTTGAGCGGAATCCGTGACACCGGATCATGGATGCTCATATGAGCGCATTCGAGACAGTGCGGAGTGGTGCATGAGCCTGACCGACGGCCCGGCGGCGTCCGGGAAGCGGGAGCTGCGACGGCAACTCCTCGCCGTACGCGCCGGGTTGACCCCCGACGACCTGCGGGGATCGGCCGACGCCCTGGCCGAACGCGCGCTGGAGCTGCCGGAGTTGGCGCACGCGCGCGCGGTGGCGGCGTACGTCTCCGTAGGGAGCGAGCCGGGCACGCTCGCGCTCCTGGACGCGCTGCGCGCGCGGGGCGTGCGCGTCCTGCTGCCCGCGCTGCTGCCGGACAACGACCTGGACTGGGGCCCGTACGACGGCGAGGGCTCCCTGGCGAGCGTCCGGCACGGGGGGCGGATGGCCCTCCTGGAGCCTGTCGGCGAGCGGCTCGGCCCGGACGCCGTGACGGGCGCCGACGTCGTCCTGCTGCCCGGCCTCGCGGTCGACGCGCGCGGGATGCGGCTGGGGCGCGGAGGGGGGTCGTACGACCGGGTGCTGGCGCGGCTGGAGCGGGCGGGGTCGGGTGCGGCTCTGGTGGTGCTCCTGTACGACGGTGAGGTGGTCGAGCGGGTGCCGGCGGAGGGGCACGACCGGCCGGTGCACGCGGTGGTGACGCCGTCGGGTGTACGTCGGTACGGCACTGTTTCGTCGTAACGCACTCGATCCGACGTAACGCATCCGAGGCGTCGCTACGGTCCCGTTCCGTCGTCCCGCTCGCCGGGAGCGGGGGAACGCGAAGGGGCCCTCCGCGCGGAGGGCCCCTTCGCGTCGTCAGTCGCGCGTGCGCGTCACGGCTTCAGCGTGAGGGTGTCGCTCGTGCTGTCGTCGACGGACTTCGACGTGAAGGACCAGTCGAGGAGTTCGCCGTCGGCCCACTTGCCGGTCTGGTCGGTGTAGTGGGCGCTGAAGGCGTGTCCGGAGGCGCCGGAGAGGTTGATCCACCTCGACTTGTCGAAGTCGTCGAGGTTGACGACCATCCGCATCGAGGGGACCCAGACGACGCCGTAGCCGCCGGCCGCGTTCCAGCCGGTCGCGTTGACCGCGGCCTCGCCGCCGCTGAGCTTCCAGGGGCCGCGGTTGAGGATGTACCGCAGGAAGTCGGGGCCTTCGGTGCCGAGGGTCTGGTTCTTCAGGAACAGCCGGTGCAGGCGGCCCCAGCTCCAGGTGTCCATGTCCTTGCCGAGCTTGGCCGTCAGCTCCCAGCGGGCGTCGATCAGCGCGCGCTTGAAGAGGCCGTCGCGGTCGACGGCTCCCGGGCGCGTGCCGGAGCGGGGCGTCGTCCACCAGGCGCTCTTGGGCTTGTCCATCAGGTCGCGCACGACCTCGAACCAGCGGTCGCCGCCGTCGGGCTGTGCCTGGTCGGCGTCGCGCATGCCGCACTCGCGGACCTTCTGCGTGTCGTCGACAGGGCCGGTGGAGTTGACCGGATCGACCCACAGGCACTGTCCCTCGACGCGCAGTTCCTTGGGGAGCTTGTTGCCGAAGGCGAGCTTGAGGATGTTGCGCCACACGGCGTTGAAGTACGCGGCTGCGGCGGAGTCGGCGTCCTGGGTGTAGTCCCAGCCCTGGAGGAGCTTCTGGGCCTCGCGGACGTCCGGGTCGTCGAGGTCGATCTTCAGGAGCCTCGGCACGAGCAGCTTGGCGATCTCGCTGCTGCTGTCGAGCTGCATCTGACGCATGTCGTCGGTGGAGATCTTGCCGCCGCCCTCGATCTTCTGCTTGATCAGGTCGGTGATGCGCTGGCTGCGAGTGCCGTAGCCCCAGTCGGTGGTGAGCGTGTACGGGTAGTCGTCGGGGTCGACGACGGCCTGGTTGGCGGTGACGATGTAGCCGCGCTCGGGGTTGTACTCGTTGGGCAGCTGGTCGAACTTCAGGTAGCCCGTCCACGCGTACTTGGAGTCCCAGCCGGGGGCGGGGATGGAGCCGTCGTGGTTCTTCCCGCGCGTGGGGATCTTCCCCGGCAGCTGGTAGCCGATGTTGTTCTTGGTGTCGGCGTAGATCAGGTTCTGCGAGGGGACGTCGAAGAGCTTGGCGGCGTCGCGGAAGCTCTCCCAGCCGGTCGCCCTGTTCATCGCGAAGACGGCGTCCATGGTGGTGCCGGGTTCGAGGGCGGTCCACTTCAGGGCGACGCCGTAGCCGTCGCCGCGGTCCGGCGCCGAGGAGGTGACGCCGGCCTTCTTGCCGACCTCGACGAGTTCGTCGTTGCGGTCGGACAGCAGGGGCATGCCGTCCTCGGTCTGCCGTACGACGATCTTCTTGGCGTCGGAGCCGGCGACCTTGATGGTCTCCTCGCGCGTGGTGAACGGGCGGACCTTGCCGTCGTACTCGTAGCCGTCGCCGGTGATCTTCTCCAGGTAGAGGTCGGTGACGTCGACGCCGGAGTTGGTCATGCCCCAGGCGATGTTCTGGTTGTGGCCGATGACGACGCCCGGCATGCCCGCGAAGGTGTAGCCGGTGACGTCGTACTGGCAGGTCGCGGAGACGCTGCGGCAGTGCAGGCCCATCTGGTACCAGACGGAGGGCAGCGAGGCCGTCAGGTGCGGGTCGTTGGCCAGGAGCGGCTTGCCGGTGATCGTGTGCTTCCCGGCGACGACCCACGAGTTGGAGCCGATGCCGTTGCCGTTCACGCCGACGGCCGCCGGAAGGTCGTCGAGGACCCCGTTGAGGCCCGCCAGCTGGCCCTGGAGGGCCGAGGAGCCCTGGGTCGAGGTTCCGGAGCCCGAGCCGGTTCCCGAGCCCGTGGAGGAGCCGCTGGAGCTTCCGGAGGAAGAGCCGGAGTCGCCCTTCGGCCCGAACTCTCCGGTCAGTTCGTCGTACTGGCCTTCCTGGACGATCGCCTTGTTGCGGCTGTACGGGTACGCGGGGTACAGGTCGGCGATCTGCTGCGGGCCGAGGCGGCTGGTCATGAGGGCACGGTCGATCTCGTCCTTCATGTTGCCGCGCAGGTCCCAGGCCATCGCCTTGAGCCAGGACACCGAGTCGACGGGGGTCCACTCGGTCGGCTTGTAGTCGTTGGTGAAGCCGAGGGCCGCGTATTCGAGGGAGATGTCCTCGCCGGACTTGCCCTTCAGGTACGCGTTGACCCCCTTGGCGTACGCCTGGAGGTACTTCTTCGTGGCGGCCGACAGGACCTTGTCGTACTCCTCCTTGGCGACGCGGTCCCAGCCCAGGGTGCGCAGGAATTCGTCGTTCTCGACCTGGCCCTTGCCGAACATCTCCGACAGGCGGCCGGAGGTCATGTGGCGGCGTACGTCCATCTCGTAGAACCGATCCTGCGCCTGGACGTAGCCCTGCGCCATGAACAGGTCCGCGTCGGAGGAGGCGTAGATCTGCGGGATGCCGTAGCCGTCGCGCTTCACCTCGACCGGACCGGACAGCCCGTCCAGCTTGATCTCGCCCGACGTCTGCGGGAACGAGGCCCGGACCGTGCTGACGGACCAGTACCCGCCGTAGGCGATTCCCCCGATCACCGCCAGGACCAGGACGATCACGATCAGGCGGGCTTTGCGCCCCTTTTTCCTGCCGGACTTGCCGGGCTTGTCACCCGTTGTGGCGGTGGTATTCGGGGGCATCGCTGTCCTTGCTGTCCTAACGCGAGCGGCAGGTCGGGCTGTGACTTTGAATGAACGCTGGAGCAACCATAGGCGCAGGGTCTGGCGCCACTTGACTCGGAGTCGGGAACGCGGACGCGTGAGCGCCGGTCCACACCTCGGCGAGCGTCAAGAAATCGTCAAGAGTTAGGTAAGGTAACGAAGTAATTGGCTGTACGGCACCGTCCTTCCTGTCCGATGTGTTCGTGCACCCTTCCGCCAGCCACCTCGCCAGACAAGGAATCCGCCGCTGACCGTCCACCACCTCAACCAGCTCCTGCTCGTCTGCTCGCTCGTCCTGCTCGTCGCCGTCGCGGCCGTACGGATCTCCTCGCGCAGCGGGCTCCCCAGCCTGCTCGTGTACCTGGGGATCGGCGTCCTCATGGGCCAGGACGGCATCGGCGACATCCACTTCAGCAACGCCGAGATGACCCAGGTCATCGGGTACGCGGCCCTGGTCGTGATCCTCGCCGAGGGCGGTCTGGGGACGAAGTGGAAGGAGGTCGGGCCCGCGCTGCCCTCGGCCTCCGCGCTGGCGCTCGGCGGGGTCGCGGTGAGCGTCGGGGTGACGGCGACGGCCGCGCACTACCTGGTGGGCCTGGAGTGGCGGCAGGCGCTGATCATCGGCGCGGTGGTGTCGTCGACGGACGCGGCGGCGGTCTTCTCCGTCCTGCGGCGCATCCCGCTGCCCGCGCGCGTGACGGGCACGCTGGAGGCCGAGTCGGGGTTCAACGACGCCCCGGTCGTCATCCTGGTGGTCGCGTTCTCGACAGCGGGTCCCGTCGAGCACTGGTACGTGCTGCTCGGCGAGATAGCCCTGGAGCTGGCCATCGGCGCGGCGATCGGCCTGGCGGTCGGCTTCGCGGGCGCGTGGGGCCTTCGGCACATCGCGCTGCCCGCCTCCGGCCTCTACCCGATCGCCGTCATGGCCATCGCCGTCACCGCGTACGCGGGCGGCGCGCTCGCGCACGGCAGCGGCTTCCTCGGCGTCTACCTGGCCTCGATGGTGCTCGGCAACGCGAAGCTGCCGCACTGGCCCGCCACGCGCGGGTTCGCCGAAGGGCTCGGCTGGATCGCCCAGATCGGCATGTTCGTGCTGCTCGGCCTGCTGGTCACGCCGCACGAACTGGGCGACGACTTCGCGCCCGCGCTGATCATCGGGCTGGTCCTGACCATGGTCGCGCGCCCGCTGAGCGTCCTGCTGTGCCTGCTGCCGTTCCGGGTGCCCTGGCAGGAGCAGACGCTGATGTCCTGGGCGGGGCTGCGCGGCGCGGTGCCCATCATCCTGGCGACGATCCCGATGGTGAACGGCGTCGACGGCAGCCAGCGGATCTTCAACATCGTCTTCGTGCTGGTCGTCGTCTACACGCTCGTCCAGGGCCCCACACTCCCCTGGCTCGCCCGCACCCTGCGCCTGGGCGACAACAGCGAGGCGACCGACCTGGGGATCGAATCGGCGCCCCTGGAGCGGCTGCGCGGTCATCTTCTGTCCGTCGCGATCCCGGAGGGGTCGAAGATGCACGGCGTCGAGGTCGGCGAACTGCGCCTGCCCGCGGGCGCGGCGGTCACCCTCGTCGTCCGCGACGACGCCTCCTTCGTGCCGTCCCCGACGACCGTCCTGCGGTACGGCGACGAGCTGCTCGTCGTCGCCACCGACCCCGTGCGGGACGCCGCCGAGAAGCGCCTGCGCGCGGTGGGCCACGGCGGCAAACTCGCCGGCTGGCTGGGGACGGACGGGAGACTCCCACCGCGGGCGAAGCGTTAACGACAGGTTTCGCGGTGCTCATTCTCACAGGCCACGAAGGGCTGTACGCCTGTACGATGAGCGCGCACCTAGATCGAACCAACTCTGTCTGAAGCAGAGCTGGCGCGACCGTATGGCGGCCGGAACGCCCTCCTGAAAGAGGGCGACGGTATCTACCGCAGCGCGCAAGAGGACAGCTCTCGGCGTCCCCGCGAGGGTCGCGCTACCAGGCGGCAGAAAGGCACGGGCCGTGGCATCCACGGTCACCAAGAAGTCGGCCGAAGGCCGTTCCGGATACGGACAGCTCCTGCGCACGCGCGGGGCGTGGACCTTCCTGCTGCCGGGCTTCGCGGCACGCCAGCCGTTCGCGATGCTCACCATTTCCATCGTGCTCCTCGTCCAGCACACCACCGGCTCGTACGGCGCGGCGGGTGCCGCGGCGGCCGTCACCGGTGTCTCCCTGGCCCTGTTCTCGCCCCTCAGCGGCCGTCTCGCCGACCGGTACGGGCAGCGGGCGGTTCTGCTGCCCGGCGTCGTCGTGCACGCGTTGGCGGGCCTCACGTTCACCGCCCTCGCGCTGGCCGACGCCCCCCTGTGGGCGCTGTTCGCGGCGGCCGTCCCCACGGGCGCCTCGGTGCCGCAGGTCGGGCCCATGGTGCGCGCGCGGTGGGGCGTGACGCTGAAGGACTCGCCCCTGATGCCGACGGCGGCGGCCTTCGAGTCCGTCACCGACGAGCTGACGTTCGTCGTCGGCCCGCTGCTGGCGACCGCCCTGTGCACCGCCGTCCACCCGGCCGCCGGGCTCGTCACGGAAGCCGCCCTGACGCTGGTCGGCGGGCTGCTGTTCGCCGCGCAGAAGAGCACCCAGCCGCCGGTCTCCGTCGCCGGGCACGCGCGCGTGGAGCACGCCTCCGCGCTGCGGATCCCCGGCGTGCGCGTGCTGATCGTCGCGTTCCTCGGCATCGGTTCCGTCTTCGGCGGGATGCAGGTGTCGCTGGCCGCGTTCAGCGAGTCGATCGGCGAACCCGGGCTGAACGGCGTCCTGTACGGCACGTTCGCCGCCGGCAACATGCTGTCGGGCGTCGTCTGCGGCGCGATCGTCTGGAAGGTCGCCCCGAGGCGCCGGCTGCTCGTCGCGTACGGCGCGCTCGCGCTGGTCGCCTCCGGGCTGTGGGCCGCGCACTCGGTGTTCCTGCTCGCCGGGCTCGGGCTGCTGGTCGGCGTGTGCATCGCGCCCGCGCTGATCACCGGTTACACCCTGGTCGAGGAGCTGGTCCCGGCGGGCGCGCGCACGGAGGCGTTCACGTGGATGACCGGTGCGGTCGCGCTGGGGCAGGCGGCGGCCGTCACGGTCGCCGGGCAGCTGGAGGACCGCTTCTGGGGCGGCTCCGGGTTCCTGGTGCCCCTGGGCGGCACGCTGCTGGCCCTGGTGACCGTCCTGGCGCTGCGTTCACGGCTGGCGTCGCCCTCGCGCGGGCGCACGGTGGCACGTGGCGTCGGTCACCGCGTGCCGGTGGCAGTGGACTGATCCTCGGGAATACGTCACTATGGACCATCGTTAGCACTCATCGAGTGAGAGTGCCAGGAGGAAGACAGTGCCGACCTACCAGTACCAGTGCACCGAGTGCGGCGAGGGCCTTGAGGCGGTGCAGAAGTTCACCGACGACGCCCTGACCGAGTGCCCCAGCTGCGGTGGCCGCCTGAAGAAGGTGTTCTCCGCCGTCGGCATCGTCTTCAAGGGCTCCGGCTTCTACCGCAACGACAGCCGCGGCTCGTCGTCGAGCAGCTCGCCCGCGTCGGCCAAGTCGTCGTCCTCCTCGTCCACCACGGACGCGAAGCCGTCGTCCGACGCGAAGCCCGCCTCGGACTCCAAGCCGTCCGCCGGCACCACCGCCGCCTGACGCACCTCGCTTCCGAAGGCCCCACCGTCCTCTCGACGGCGGGGCTTTCGTCGTAGCCGCTACTGTTCCGTGCATGACGAACGCAGAGATCGGCGTGATCGGCGGCTCCGGCTTCTACTCCTTCCTCGACGACGTCACCGAGATACAGGTCGACACTCCGTACGGGGCGCCCAGTGACTCCCTCTTCCTCGGCGAGGTCGCCGGACGGCGGGTCGCGTTCCTGCCCCGGCACGGGCGCGGGCACCATCTGCCGCCCCACCGGATCAACTACCGGGCCAACCTCTGGGCGTTGCGGTCCGTCGGGGCGCGGCAGGTGCTCGGGCCGTGCGCGGTGGGCGGGCTGCGGCCCGAGTACGGGCCCGGGACGCTGCTGGTCCCCGACCAGTTGGTGGACCGTACGAAGTCCCGGGCGAACACGTACTTCGACGGACTGCCGCTGCCCGACGGGACCGTGCCGAACGTCGTGCACGTCTCGCTGGCCGACCCGTACTGCCCGGCCGGGCGCGCGGTCGCGCTGAAGGCCGCCCGGGGGCGGGACTGGGAGGCCGTGGACGGCGGGACGCTGGCCGTGATCGAGGGGCCGCGCTTCTCGACGCGTGCCGAGTCGTTGTGGCATCGGGCCCAGGGGTGGTCGGTCGTGGGGATGACCGGGCATCCGGAGGCGGCGCTCGCCCGTGAACTGGAGCTCTGCTACACGTCGTTGACGCTCGTCACGGATCTGGACGCGGGGGCGGAGACGGGTGAGGGGGTGTCCCACGAGGAGGTGCTCGCCGTGTTCTCGGCGAATGTGGAGCGGCTGCGGGACGTGCTGTTCGACGTGGTGGCGGGGTTGCCGACGGCGGACGGGCGGGAGTGTCTGTGCGTGAACGCGCTGGGCGGGATGGATCCGGGGTTCGTGCTGCCTTAGCACTCCGGTGGCGGCGGCCGTGGTTTTCCCCAGGCCGTCGCCACGTTCGGGTGACGGGGTTTTCCACAGGGCCGGCGTTGTCCACAGGCCGCTGCGGAGGGTTGCGGGGCAGGTCATCGTGGATCTCGCAGGCCGGATGTGCGGCCTGTGCGGTCCGCCGGGGTGCCGGGCGGCCGTCCCTTCGTCGCCGGTGGTGATCCCCATGACCGTTCCGCCCTCTCCTTCCTCGTCCGACGTCTGCCCGGCCGGTGCGGACACTCCGGCCACCTGCGAGGTGCCGCACTTCTCGCCCGTGCGGGTGCGGGGTGCGGGGCATCTGCTGCGGCGGCTCGGGCGGCAGCGCCGGCGGGCACTGGCGCTGGGGCTCGCGGTCACCGCCGCGGCGCTCGTGGCGGCGGGGGCCCGGGGCGGCGGCCAGGACGCCGCCGAGCGGGCCCGTGGCCGCCCTCACGCCGCCCCTCCTCGCACCGCCGCCCCGCCTGGCAGGCCGGTCGCCGTCGGGACCGTGTCGGCGCCGGTGCGGATCGCCGACGCGGAGACGGTACGGCTGCTGCGGCCCGGCGACCGGGTCGACGTGATCGCCTCCGCGCAGACCGCGACGGACGGGGGCGAGGCCCGGGTCGTGGCGCGCGGGGCGCTGGTGTCGAAGGTGCCCGAGCCGCTGGGCGCGGGCGCGGACAGCGGGGCCCTGGTCGTCCTCTCCGTTCCTCGCGAGGCCGCCGCGCGACTGGCCGGCGCGGGGGTCACGCAGCGGCTGGCGGTGACGCTGTGGTGAGGGGCTTCGTCCGATATGTGTACGGTTCGCCGCCGTCAAGTCCCTCGTTCGAGCTACCGAATTGGACATGTACGCCTCGCTCTGACGTAAGTTGCGGAGCTGTTCGTTCCGCAGTCGGAGCAAGTGAGGAGTGTCACCGAGGTGAGCGAGAAGAAGGGGGCCGGTGTCTGGGACGGCTTCAAGGCCTTCCTGACGCGTGGCAACGTCGTCGATCTGGCAGTCGCGGTGGTCATCGGCGCCGCCTTCACGAACATCGTCAACTCGGTGGTGAAGGGCGTCATCAACCCGCTGGTGGGTGCGATCGGCACGAAGAACCTGGACAGCTACAGCACGTGCCTGAAGGAGCCGTGCAAGCTGGCGGCCGACGGCTCGCTGGAGAGCGGCGTCCTCATCCAGTGGGGGTCGGTGCTCGGGGCGACGCTGAGCTTCGTGATCACGGCCGCGGTCGTGTACTTCCTGATGGTGCTGCCGATGTCGAAGTACCTGGCGCGGCAGACCGCCCGGCAGAAGGCCAAGGAGGGCGCGCAGGAGGTCATCGAGGTCTCCGAGCTGGAGGTCCTCAAGGAGATCCGGGACGCTCTGGTCGCCCAGCGCGGTTCGGGGCACGACGGGCGGTAGGCGCGTTCCCCTCGGCCCTGCGGGCGGCGTCCGGCCGTGCCCGCGGGGCCGTCCGGCTTTTCCGGGGGGCCTCAGATGTGGTGGGGCGGCTTCTCGTCGAAGAAGCGCTTGAGGTCGGCCGCCGCGTCGCCGGTCGTCGTGGCGGACTCGCCCCAGCCGCGGTCCGTGTCGTCCGAGGACTGGCGGTCCAGAGGGTCGTCGAAGACCAGCGCGGCCTTCGGGTCACGGGGTTCGGCGGCGGAGGGGGTGCTCATCCCTCCAGGGTACGGGTCCCGGAGGGAACGGGGCGGGTCCGTCGTGCGGGGGAAAGCGGGGTCTGCTGTGCTGGTGGGCATGACGACCAGTTCGGTTCCTTCGGGTACTTCCTCCGGTGCCCCCGGCTCGCCTCGTCCGGGGCGGCCCGTACGGCGGCTCACCGCGCGCGGGCGCGACGAGGCGCACCGGGTGGCGTCGCCGCTGGAGCTGTTCTTCGACCTGTGCTTCGTGGTGGCGGTCGCGCAGGCGGGCGTCGGGCTGGTGCACGCCGTGGCGGAGGGGCACGCGGGGCAGGGGGTCATGCACTACGCGATGGTGTTCTTCTCCGTGTGGTGGGCCTGGATGAACTTCTCGTGGTTCGCCTCCGCGTACGACAACGACGACGTGCCGTACCGGGTCGTGACGCTCGTCCAGATCGCGGGCGTGCTGGTGCTGGCGGCCGGGGTGTCACGGGCCTTCGACGGGCGGGACTTCCTGGTCGTGTGGCTCGGGTACCTGATCATGCGGCTGGCGATGGTCGCGCAGTGGCTGAGAGCGGCGGTGTCGACGGCCGGCGCGGAGCGGGCCGTGGCGCTGCGGTACGCCCTGGGGGTGCTGGCGTGCCAGGTGGGGTGGCTGGGGCTGCTCGTGTTCCCCGAGGACGCGCGGGCGTGGGTGTTCCTCGTGATGGTGGTCGCCGAGCTGAGCGTGCCGGTGTTCGCGGAGCGGGACTTCCAGACCGCGTGGCATCCGCATCACATCGCCGAGCGGTACGGGCTGTTCACGATCATCGTGCTGGGCGAGACGATCGCGGCGGCGACGGTCGCGGTGAAGTCGGCGGTCGACGAGCACGACGCGCTGGGCGAGTTGGTGCCGATCGCCGCCGGTGGGCTGCTGATCGTGTTCGCCGCGTGGTGGATCTACTTCGTGGTGCCCGTCCACGGGCATCTGCGCTCCAACCGGCAGGCGTTCCTGTGGGGGTACGGCCACTACCTCGTCTTCGCGTCGGCCGCCGCGATCGGGGCGGGGCTCGAAGTGGGGGTGGAGGAGGCGGTCGGGAAGGCGCACATCTCCGCTGTGGCGGCAGCGGCGGCCGTGACCGTGCCGACGGCGCTGTATCTGGTGACCGTGTGGGCGTTGCACTCCCGGCACTTCAAGGTGGGGCTCGCGCAGCAGGCGGTGTTGCCGGGGGCTGCGGTGCTGGTGCTGTGCTGCACGTTTCTGGGGCGGTGGGGGGTGCTTGCGGCTGGGGTGGTGGCGGGGCTCACGGTGGTGACGGGGACGATGCTGACCGCGCGGATGGTGGCTCGGGAGGGGGCTGTGGGATGAGGGGGTTGTGCGTGCGGGGCGGCTGCGGCGGGGGCGCGGGAGGTTTGGGGGTGGGTCGGGGGTGCCGGTGGGGGCAGGTGCAGGGGGGAAGAGGGGCGGTTGTGGTGTGCGGGGTGGGTGTTGGGTGAAGGGAGACTGGCCGTATGACAGTTGACGCTTTGACTGACGTTGCCGGGATTCGGGTTGGGCATGCCACTCGGGTCGGGGGTGGGTGGTTGACCGGGACGACCGTCGTGCTTGCGCCGGAGGGGGGTGCGGTGGGGGCCGTCGATGTGCGTGGGGGTGGGCCGGGGACGAAGGAGACCGACGCGCTGGATCCTCGGAACGTGGTGCGGCGGGTTGAGGCGGTCGTGCTCACCGGGGGGAGCGCGTACGGGCTCGACTCCGCGTCCGGGGTGATGGGCTGGCTGGAGGAGCGGGGGCGGGGGGTTCGGGTGGGGCCCGAGGTGGGGCATGTGGTGCCGGTCGTGCCTGCCGCGTGTGTGTTCGATCTGGGGCGGGGTGGGGATTTTCGGGCCCGGCCCGATGCGGGGATGGGGCGGGCTGCGGTCGAGGCCGCCGCGGCGAGCGGGGTCGGGGCGCCGGTCGTCGAGGGGTGTGTCGGGGCGGGTACGGGGGCTGTTGCCGGGGTGTTGAAGGGGGGTGTCGGGACCGCCGGGGTGCGGTTGCCGTCCGGGGGCACGGTGGGGGCGCTGGTCGTGCTCAACGCGGCGGGGTCCGTGGTGGAGCCTGGGACCGGGGCGTTGTACGGGGAACTGGTGCTGGGGCGGGGGGAGTTGCCCGAAGCTCGGGTGCATGAGGCTGCGCGGGCCCGGATGGCCGAGTGTGCTGCCGCGTACGCCCCTCCGCCGCTCAACACGACGCTGGCCGTCGTCGCCACGGACCTCGCCCTGTCCAAGGCACAGGCCCAGAAGTTGGCGGGGGTTTCCCATGACGGGATCGCCCGGGCCGTTCGTCCTGTGCATCTGCTGAACGACGGGGACACGGTGTTCGCGCTGGCCACGGGGGCTCGGGCGCTGGACGAGGGGGATCCGTTGGCGTTGAACGAGGTGCTGGAGGCGGGGGCGGATGCTGTGACTCGGGCGATCGTGAGGGCTGCGCGGGCGGCGGAGTCGGTGGAGGGGGTGGGGGGTGTGTGGCCTTCGTATCGGGAGTTGTACGGGTGAGGGGTGCGGGCGTAGGTGCGGGGCGCGGGAAGGGGGTGGGGGCGTTGGCGCTTGCCCGTGCTGGCGGGGTGCCGCTGCGGGCAACGGAGGGCGGGTGCGGCGCGGCCGTCCGCCGGGTGTGCGGGTCGGTGGGGTGCGGTGTGGCGGACCGTAGTCGGCTAGGTCTGGGCGGGCCCGTAGGGGCGTATGGGTGTGGGGTGGGGTTTTCGTGGTTTGTCTGGGTGGGGGGAACTTCTTGGGGTGAGGCTGCGTTTTATCGGGCATACGTTTTGCCGTTCGCCGGGCGCGGTGTCCGGGTGAGGGGCTACCGTATGCACCCACAAGGTGACATGCAGCAACGCCGGGAGAAACCTTGAGCGTTCCGTACGAGATGGCGGCGTACGAACCATTTGAGTCGCCGGAGTCCCCGGAGGAGCACCTCGCGCGGCTCCTCGGGCGGGCCCTGAACTCCTTCGAGCTCGCCGACGAGGTGCTGAGGCAGCTCGACTGCGCGCTGGCGCACGACAGTTCGCTGCACTCCGCGCACCACAGCGCGGGGCTGCACCGGGAGACGTACCGGCACACGTGGCTGCTCGCGGACGGTACGGCGCTCACGCTGTGGGAGCTGGTGCACAACATCACGGCCGGCGGGGAGTCGCAGCACGAGGTGTACGCCGAGCCGGAGGAGTTGCGGGAGGCGACCTCGCGGCTGCCGTTACCCCTGGACTCGCCGGAGTTCGAGCTGCCGGTGTCCGTGCAACTGGCGGCCATGCCGGTGCCTCGGCACATGTACGTGCGGGGGGATTCCGCCGATCACGTACGGCGGTTGCTGCGGCGGGCGGAGAACTCCGACCGGCCGGGGCGGGAGTTGGTGGAGCGGGTGTCCGCGGCGTCGGCGTACGAGATCACCCAGGCGTTCGGGCGGCCCTGCCGGGCGGGGCGGGCGGGGATCGGGTTCGCGCTGTACGAGCACGCGTTCCTGCTGGCCGACGGGGAGGAGGTGTCGCTGTGGGAGGTGGAGCACACGGTGACGCCGGACGGGCGGCACATGTGTGAGGTGTACGCGACGGAGGAGGAGGCGCGGGCGGGCATGGAGCGGCGGGCCGCGCAACTGTCGTAGCTGTGTCGGGGGTTGGCTCTTCAGCGGTCGTCCGCCAAGCGGCGGACCAACGTCGCGAAGGCATGCTCCTCCGCCGGCGTGAGGGGGGCCGATTCCGCTGCGGGGCCCGTGCGGCGTTGGCGTGGGAGCGCGGGGAGGCCGTCGGGGCGGCGGACCAGCGGGGTGGTGCGCAGGAGGGGGCCGTACGGCTGGTGCGGGCGGGGGCGGCGGAGGGTGCGGGTCAGGACGGTCAACCAGGCCAGGGCCGCGAGGGTGAGGGTGGTCAGGGCTGCCAGTTGGGGGAGGGTGAGGTTCGCGGGCATGGGAACCAGTAGACACCACGAATCGTTACCTTTGTGGCGGATCGTGACGGATCTCGCAGGGCTCGCGGGGGGTATTGAATGCGCGTGTGGGGCTTGGGAGTTGTGAAGGGCGCGTGGGGCGGTCGGGGGGCGTGCGAGGGGGTGTTCGGCGGAGCGTCCGAGCGGGGAAAAGCCTCGGCCGCGGCCCGATTCGGGGGGCCGCGGCCGAGGAGTGGGGTGGGGGGGCTACGCCGCTATCGGGTGCTTGCGGTCGGTGGGCCGGGTGAGGGGTTCCTCGGGCTGAGGGGCCGCCGGGGTCGCTTTGCGCAGGCCCTTCAGGAGGATCACCAGGGCGGTGGTGATGGCCACGCCCGCCGCCAGGGCGATCAGGTAGAGGAAGGGGTTGCCGATCAGCGGGACCACGAAGATGCCTCCGTGCGGGGCGCGGAGTGTCGCGTCGAAGGCCATCGACAGGGCGCCCGTGGCCGCGCCGCCCACCATCGAGGCGGGGATGACGCGCAGGGGGTCGGCCGCGGCGAACGGGATCGCGCCCTCCGAGATGAACGACGCGCCCAGTACCCACGCCGCTTTGCCGTTCTCGCGTTCCGTCTCCGTGAAGAGCTTCGCGCGGAGCGTCGTCGCGAGGGCCATCGCCAGCGGCGGGACCATGCCGGCGGCCATCACCGCGGCCATGACCTTCATCGCCGAGTCACTGGGGTCGGTGACGGCGATGCCGGCCGTGGCGAAGGTGTACGCGACCTTGTTGACCGGCCCGCCGAGGTCGAAGCACATCATCAGGCCGAGGAGCGCGCCCAGCAGGATCGCGTTGGAGCCGGTGAGGCCGTTCAGCCAGTCGGTCATGCCCTTCTGCGCGGACGCGATCGGCTTGCCGATCACCACGAACATCAGGAACCCGACGATCGCCGTGGAGATCAGCGGGATCACCACCACCGGCATGATGCCGCGCAGCGCCGCAGGGATCTGCACCTTCTGGATGCCGATCACCACGCCGCCCGCGAGGAGGCCCGCCGCGAGGCCGCCGAGGAAGCCGGCGTTGATGGTGGAGGCGATCATGCCGCCGACGAAGCCGGGGACGAGGCCGGGGCGGTCCGCCATGCCGTACGCGATGTACCCCGCGAGGACCGGTACCAGGAAGCCGAAGGAGACGGCGCCGACCTGGAACAGCAGCGCCGCCCAGCTGTCGGCCTGGGTCCACAGGAAGTGGTCCATCACCGACGGCGCCTTGTTGATCTTGTAGCCGCCGATCGCGAAGCCGAGGGCGATCAGGAGACCGCCCGCCGCGACGAAGGGGACCATGTAACTCACGCCGGACATCAGCCACTTGCGCAGCTTCGTGCCGTATCCCTCCGTGGAGTCGCCCGCGCGCTCCACCGGGGTCGGCGCCGAACCCGTCGTCACCACTCCCCTGGCCGCCTTGTCCCTGACCTCGGCGATCAGCTCCGACGGGCGGTTGATGCCGGCCTTCACGCCGACGTCGACCGTCGGCTTGCCGGCGAAGCGGTCCTTGTCGCGGACCGGGACGTCGTGCGCGAAGATCACGCCGTCCGCGTCCGCGATGAGCTGCGGGTCGAGGCGGGTGAAGCCGGCGGAGCCCTGCGTCTCGACGGTGAGCTGTACGCCCGCCTCGCGGCCCGCGTTCTCCAGGGACTCGGCGGCCATGTACGTGTGGGCGATGCCGGTGGGGCAGGAGGTGACGGCGACGATGCGGAAGGGGGCATCCGGCGCGGCGGGTTCTGCCGCTGCGGCACCGGTGGAGGCCGCCACCGGTGCCGCAGCGGAGTCTTCGTCGGCGGCCAGGTCCTGCGGGGACCGGTCGCCGCGGATCAGGGCCGCCGCCGTCTCCGGGTTCCCGACCGCGCGCAGCGCGTCCGTGAACTCCGTGTTCATCAGCTGGCGGGCCAGCGCGGAGAGGATCGTGAGGTGGGCGTCGTCCGCGCCCGCCGGGGCGGCGATCAGGAAGATCAGGTCGGCGGGGCCGTCCGGGGCGCCGAAGTCGATGCCGGGGGTGGCCCGGCCGAAGGCCAGCGTCGGCTCCGTGACGTGGGCGCTGCGGCAGTGCGGGATGCCGATGCCGCCGTCCAGGCCGGTCGGCATCTGCGCCTCCCGCGCGGCGACGTCCGCGAGGAAGCCGTCCAGGTCGGTCACGCGGCCCTGGGTCACCATGCGGACGGCGAGAGATCGCGCCGCCGCTTCCTTGCTCTCGGCGGACAGGTCGAGGTCGACCAGGTCCGCGGTGATCATGTCGCTCATCGCGGGCTCCTTCGCACGCGTATCGCCAGTGGGGCGGGGGTGGAGTCGGGGACGGGGGTGGCGAGGGCCGCGGTTAACGACGGGCTCTGCCGCGTGGGGGCGAGGTGGGGTGGCCGAGGGGTGTGGGGTCCGGCGTCGAGGGGTGCCGTCGCGGGAGCACCGGCGCTCGCCCGCGCTCGCGGGGTGCCTCCCCCGGGCTCTTCGAGCGGGGAGGCGGGCGAGTGCGGGCCGGAGCGGGCGGCGCGGCGGGCCGCAGCCGTGCGCGGGCGGTGGAGCGGGTGCGGGTCGTGGAGCGGGTGCAGGCCGTGAAGCAGGTGCAGGCCGTGAAGCAGGTGCGGGTCCGCGACGCGTACGCGTGGGCTCATGACGTCGGCTCTCTCAGTTCGCGGTCCACCGGGACCGTCGACGTCAAGGTCACCGAGGACGGGTCCAGGTCGGCGGGCGTCGGCATGACGCTGCCCGGGAGCTGGACGGCTGCCGCGCCGTGGGCCACCGCCGAGGCGAGGGCGGCCGGGCCGGTGCCGCCGGCGATCAGGAAGCCGGCCAGGGAGGAGTCGCCCGCCCCTACGTTGCTGCGGACCGACGTGACCTGGGCCGTCGCGTGGTACGTGCCCGTCGCGTCCAGGAGGAGCTGGCCGTCGGCGCCCAGGCTGGCCAGGACCGCTCGGGCGCCCATGTCGCGGAGTTGTTCCGCCGCCTTGAGGGCGTCGCCGATCGTCCGCAGGGGGCGGCCCACCGCCTCCGACAGTTCCTCCGCGTTCGGCTTGACCACGTCCGGGCCCGCGCGGAGCGCCTCCAGGAGCGCCGGGCCCGAGGTGTCCAGGGCGATGCGGGCGCCCGCCTCGTGGGCCCGGGTGACCAACTCGGCGTACCAGGACGGGGACAGGCCCCTCGGGAGGCTGCCGCAGCAGGCGATCCAGTCCGCGTGGGCCGAGTGCTCGCGGACCGTCTCCAGGAGGAGTTCCTGTTCGGCGGGCGAGAGTTCGGGGCCGGGCGCGTTGATCTTCGTGAGGACGCCGTCCGACTCCGCGAGCGCGATGTTGGAACGGGTCGCGCCGGCCACGGGGACGGGCGCGACCTCGATGCCCTGCGCGTCGAGGAGGTTCGCGACGAGGGCGCCGGGGGCGCCGCCGAGGGGCAGGACCGCGACCGTACGGCGTCCCGCCGCCGCGACCGCGCGCGACACGTTGACGCCCTTGCCGCCGGGGTCCATGCGTTCGCCGGTGGCGCGGATGACCTCGCCCCGGTCGAGGGAGGGGACCTCGTAGGTGCGGTCGAGGGACGGGTTGGGGGTGACGGTGAGGATCATGCCGCTCTTACCGGTCGTACGGACGGTGTCTCGGGTGGGGTGGAGGGCGGGCGTGGCTCTCACGGCGTACGTGGCGCCTGAGTCGTACGTGGTGTCCGCGCCGTACGTGGTGCCCGCGCCGTCCCTCTCGTGCCTGGCGTTCATGCCCTCACCACCTCCGTCCCCGCGCCCTCGATCTGCGCCGTCTCCTCGTCGCCCAGGCCCTGGTCCGTGATCAGGAGGTCCACGTCCGTGAGGTCGCCGAAGCGGGCGAAGTGTTCCTGGGCGTGTTTGGCGGAGTCGGCGAGGAGGACGACGCGGCGGGCGGCGGCGATGGCCGCGCGCTTGACCGCGGACTCCGCGAGGTCGGGGGTGGTGAGGCCGTGGGCCGGGGAGAAGCCGTTCGCGGCGACGAAGAGGACGTCGGCGCGGATCTCGCCGTACGCCCGCAGGGCCCACGCGTCGACGGCCGCCCGCGTGCGGTGGCGGACCCGGCCGCCGACCAGGTGGAGCTGGATGCCGGGGTGGTCCGCGAGGCGCGCGGCGATGGGGAGGCTGTGGGTGACGACCGTGAGCGTGGCGTCGAGGGGGATCGCGGCGGCGAGGCGGGCGACCGTCGTACCGGCGTCCAGGATCAGCGTGCCGTCCGTGGGGAGTTCCGCGAGGGCCGCCTTCGCGATGCGGTCCTTCTCGTCGGCGGACGTGTACTCGCGCTCCGCCAGGTCCGGTTCGAAGTCCAGGCGGCCCACCGGTATCGCGCCGCCGTGCACCCTGCGGACGAGGCCCGCGCGGTCCAGGGACTTCAGGTCCCTGCGGATCGTCTCCGCCGTGACCTGGAACTCCTCGGCGAGCGAGACGACGTCCACACGGCCGCCGTCGCGGGCGAGGCGCAGGATCTCCTGCTGCCGTTCCGGTGCGTACATCGCTTCGCCTCCGAGGGGTCCGGTCCACGTCCGGTCATGTCCGCCTGATGCCCGAACTTGTGGTTTCGGTGGGAGGCTACGCCCAGATTTCCGGAAAGTAAACAGGTTCGGACTTCAATCGGGCATGATCGGACTTTCGGGCAGGTCAGGGGCGCCGGGGCCTTCCGCTCGGTTCCCGTCTAGGTCAGGTCCTGGCCTAGACGTGCGGCATCCTTCCGGGCATGACCACTGACACGCCTGCGCGGCTGCTTCAGCTGTTGTCGTTGCTCCAGACGCCCCGGGAGTGGCCCGGGGGTGAGCTGGCCGGGCGGCTCAGGGTGTCCCGGCGGACCGTTCGGCGGGACATCGACCGGCTGCGGGAGCTGGGGTATCCCGTGCAGGCGACCATGGGGGCCGACGGGGGGTACCGGCTGGTCGCCGGGAAGGCGATGCCGCCGCTCGTGCTCGACGACGAGGAGGCCGTCGCCATCGCCGTGGGGCTGCGGGCGGGGGCCGGGCACGCGGTCGCCGGGGTCGACGAGGCGTCCGTGCGGGCGCTGGCGAAGCTGGAGCAGGTGCTGCCGGCGCGGTTGCGGCGGCGGGTGGCCACGTTGCAGGCCGCCACCGCGCCGCTCACCGGTGGGGACGGGAATCGGATTCCGCCGGAGACCCTGACCGCCATCGCCTCCGCCGTCGCCGGGACCGAGCGGCTGCGGTTCGCGTACAGCGCGCGGGACGGGGTGGCCAGCCGGCGGCTCGTCGAGCCGTATCGGCTCGTGTCCACCGGGCAGCGGTGGTATCTCGTCGCGTACGACCTCGACCGGGGGGACTGGCGGACGTTCCGCGTCGACCGGGTGAGCGAGCCGTTCGCCACCGGCGCGCGGTTCGCTCCGCGGGAGCTGCCGGAAGGGGGTGCGGTGGAGTTGGTACGGCGGGCGCTCTCCGGGCGGCGGGACACGTACGCGTTCTCGGTCGTCTTCGCCGGGAGCGCGGAGGAGGTGGGGGCTCGGGTGCCGGGGTGGCTGGGGGCCGTGGCGGAAGAAGTGGACGGGGGGTGCAGGGTGCGGGGGGCGATCGGGGGGCCTGTGGAGTGGCTGGCCGTGCATCTGGCGCTGGTGGGGGTGGAGTTCGCGGTGGAGGGACCGGAGGAACTGGGGCGGTGCGTACGGGAGTTGGGGGAGCGGTTGGGGAGGGCTGGTGGGGTGGGGGGCTGAGGCGGGGGGGGGTTGGTGTGGCTGGGGGTGCGGGGTGAGTGCGGGTTCGGTGGGGGCTGGGGTGGGGGCGTTGGCGCTTGCCCGCGCTGGCGGGGTGCCGCTGCGCCCACCCGTGCCGCCCCATGGGGGTACCTCCCAGGCCCTTCGGGCACTGGGGGAGGCACGACTGCCCGCAGCTGGGTGGGCGGCGGAGGGCGGGTGTGGGGGGTGCGGCGCGGTCTGCCGTAGCTGCGCGAGCCGGGTGAGCGGGTGCGGGGCAGCTCGTGGTGCGGCGCAGCCGGCCACAGCTACGCAAGCCAAGCGAGCGGGTACGAGGCACCTCGTGGTGCTGCGCGGCCTGCCGTAGCTGCGCGAGCCGGGTGGGCGGGTGCGGGGCGGCTCGTGGTGCGGCGCGGGCGCCCCCGGCTGTGGCCCGTGTGTGCTGCGGGTGTGGGCGGTTTTTGGAGGAGGGGGTGTGGCACAATCTGGGGTTTGGGTGGGCCACCCCGGGGTTCAGGTTCGGGGTGGCTCGCCCTTCTTCGTGTGGCCGCCCTGGGTGGGAAGAGCCGGGCTTCGGCGCCCGGGGGGGGAGGGTGCCGAAGCCCGGCTGGGGTGGTCCCGGCGCCGGGGGGAGTGCGTCGGGACGTGGTCTCTGTTGGGGGGTCAACGGGTTCGGGGGGTGCGAGGTTTCTCGTACGTAGGGGTGAACTCCCGTTCCCTGGAGACTTGTTCCCTTGGAATCGGTGGTTGAAGCCGGGGAGGGGCCATGTTCGCCAGGGGCGAGCAAGGTGTGGCCTGAAACCCAACTCCGGCTTCACGCACGGGTGTTCACTAAGCCGCCGCCTCGAACCCCGTGTCCCGCGCGAGCTTCTTCAGTTCGAGCAGCGCGTGCTTCTCGATCTGCCGGATGCGCTCGCGCGTGAGCCCGTGCTCCTTGCCGACCTCGGTCAGCGTGCGCTCGCGGCCGTCCTCGATGCCGTACCGCATCTTGATGATGGAGGCGGTGCGGGGGTCGAGGCGGTCGATGAGGCCGTCCAGCTCCTCGCTGCGCAGCAGGGTCAGGACGGACTGCTCGGGGCTCACCGCCGACGTGTCCTCCAGGAGGTCGCCGAACTGCGTCTCCCCCTCGTCGTCCACGGCCATGTTGAGCGAGACCGGGTCACGGGCCCAGTCGAGGACGTCGACGACGCGCGCGGGGTTGGAGCCCAGCTCCTTCGCGATCTCGGCGGGCTCGGGATCGCGCCCGTGCTCGCGGTTGAACTCGCGCTGGACCCGGCGGATACGGCCCAGCTCCTCGACCAGGTGGACAGGGAGCCGGATCGTACGGGACTGGTCGGCTATGGAGCGCGTGATGGCCTGGCGGATCCACCACGTCGCGTACGTCGAGAACTTGAAGCCCTTGCGGTAGTCGAACTTCTCGACCGCGCGCACCAGGCCCGCGTTGCCCTCCTGGATCAGGTCGAGCAGGGGCAGGCCACTGCGCGGGTAGCGGCGCGCGACGGCGACGACGAGGCGGAGGTTGGAGCGGATGAAGACGTCCTTCGCGCGCTCGCTCGCGGCGACCAGGGCCTCCAGCTCCTCGCGCGTGGCGCCGGAGGGGGACTCCTCGAAGCCGTCGAGAAGCTGCTGGGCGAACACACCCGCCTCGATGATCTGCGACAGCTCGACTTCCTTGGCGGCGTCGAGCAGGGGGGTACGCGCGATCTCGTCGAGGTACATGCCGACCAGATCGCGGTCGGCGATCTCCCCGCCGGTGGCGCGAACGCTGCGGGCCGCGGCGCCTGTCTCGCCGCTGGCGGACTGACGACGGGCGACGGCACGGGTTGCCATGCGAGCTCCCTTGCGATGGTGGGCTGTCGGGTGGTCCTGACCGGGTCCGCCGGATCCGGTCTCCTGCCCCGGGTCCCTCAGATCCGCTCGATGGAAACAACGACTGGAATCAGGACAGAATTCCCAACCCATGCCCCCAATTTTCTGATCTTGCAGTATCCTGCCCGGCCACGCGGAGGAGGCGAATGGTGTCGGAACCCACAGAGGTGCAGGTCAGGCCAGGAGTCGAGGCGGATCTCGCCGCGCTCACCGAGCTGTACAACCACTACGTCCGTGAGACGCCCATCACATTCGACACCGCGGTTTTCACGGTGGAAGAACGCCGTCCTTGGCTGCTCTCCCACCCTGAAGACGGCCCGTACCGGCTGATGGTTGCCACGGACACGGACTCTCAGGAGATTCTGGGGTACGCCACATCCAGCCCTTACCGTCCGAAGGCGGCGTACTCCACGTCCGTGGAGGTCACGGTGTACGTCGCGCCGGGCGCGGGCGGCCGAGGCGTGGGCACGCTCCTGTACGAGGCCCTCTTCGCCGCCCTGGGCAAAGAGGACCTCCACCGCGCGTACGCGGGTATCGCACAGCCCAACGAGGCATCGACCCGGCTCCACGAGCGCTTCGGGTTCCAGCACCTCGGGACGTACCGCGAGGTGGGACGGAAGTTCGGCCGCTACTGGGACGTCGCCTGGTACGAGAAGGCCCTCTAGGCCGGCCTCTAGGCCCCGCCCGCCCGGAACTCCCTCACCCGAACTGCACCGACCTCTTCGCCAGCCCCAGCCAGAACCCGTCGATCACCGACCGCTGCGAGTCCAGCTCCCCCACCGCGTCCGCGACCCCCATCGTCACGAACAACGGCGCGAAGTGCTCCGTACGCGGGTGCGCGTACCGCCCGGCCGGCGCCTTCTCCAGGAAGTCCAGCAGCCCGTCCCAGTCGTGGGACTCCAGCGCCCGCCGCCCCCACTCGTCGAACTCGACGGACCAGGACGGCACCCCGGACCCCCGCAGGGCCGCGAGGTTGTGGGTGAAGAAGCCGGAGCCGACGATCAGCACGCCCTCGTCGCGCAGGGGCGCGAGCTTGCGGCCGATGTCCATGAGTCTCACCGGATCGAGGGTGGGCATCGAGATCTGGAGGACAGGGACGTCCGCGTCCGGGAACATCTCCACCAGCGGGACGTAGGCGCCGTGGTCCAGACCCCGGTCCGGGATGTCCTGCACGGGAATACCGGGGGCGCGCAGCAGCTTGCGCACGCTCTCCGCGAGCCCCGGTGCGCCCGGGGCGTCGTACGTGACCCGGTAGTAGTGCTCAGGGAAGCCCCAGAAGTCGTAGACAAGGGGGACGGGGTTGACGGCACCGAGGGCGAGGGGGGCCTCCTCCCAGTGCGCCGAGACGATGAGGATCGCCCTGGGTCGCGGCAGCTCCGCCGACCACGCGGCGAGCTGGCCGGGCCAGAGGGGATCGTCGGCGAGCGGCGGCGCCCCGTGACTGAGGTACAGGGCGGGCATGCGCTGACTGGCGGCGGACATGGCGGCGACTCTCCCTTGTTTCGGCCGACCTCGTTTTCGGCCGACCTTGTCTCGATCGGCCCCGTTTCGAGCCTTGCTTCAAAACTGCAACATCTTCCTACATACCCTACGACCTGTTTGTTTAAAATTCAATGATGGGAGCGTTACTGTGGAGTACATGAAGGCATCCCCCTCCCCTACCCCGGAGCCGCAGTGGCTCACCGAAGAGGAGCAGTTTGTCTGGCGTGCCTACGTGCACGCGTCGACGCTCCTCGACGACTACCTCGACCGGCAGCTCCAACGCGACGCCGGCATGCCGCACATGTACTACGGACTGCTGGTGGGCCTCGGTGAGGCCCCCGGCCACCGGCTGCGGATGACCCAGCTCGCGATGAAGTCCAAGATCACCCGCTCTCGTCTCTCGCACGCCATCGCGCGGCTGGAGAAGAACGGCTGGGTCCGCAGAGAGGACTGCCCCTCCGACAAGCGGGGACAGTTCGCGGTCCTGACCGACGCGGGGCGCGACGTACTGCAACGGGTGGCCCCCGGCCACGTCGAGGCCGTACGGACCTCGTTGTTCGAACGGCTCACCCCGGAACAGACGAAGGCCCTCGGCGAGATCCTGACGATCGTCGCCGAGGGCCTTCAGCCCAACGAAGCGGGTGCCGACCTGCCCTGGCTGCGCTGACCTCGTCCCCAGGGCCGGCGCTGGTCAGAGCGGTGGCTCAGTGGGCTACCACCGGGATCTTGACCTCGTCATCGGCACCTTCCTCCGCACCGCGGCCGAGATTCGGACGGCCGGCGTTGATCAGGGTGAAGGCGATCGCCGAGGCGGCGACCAGGATCCCCACGGCGAACCAGATCGCACTGGTGTAGCCGTGGACCATGCCCTCCAGCTGAACCAGCTGCTGCTGCGGCTTGGCGGCGGCACCGGCGATGTGGTCCTTGACGTACGAAGTCGTCGCGGACGCGGCGATCGTGTTCAGGAGGGCGGTGCCGATGGCGCCGCCCACCTGCTGCGACGTGTTGACCATCGCGGAGGCGACACCGGCGTCCCGGGGCTCCACGCCCTGGGTCGCCATCGACATGGCCGGCATGAACGCCGTACCCATGCCGAGGCCGAGCAGCACCATCGCGGGGAGCAGCAGCGCGGCGTACGACGAGTCGACCTTCATCTGGGTCAGCAGGAACATGCCGAGCGCGGCGACCAGGAAGCCGGGGCCCATGAGCAGGCGCGGGGCGACGCGGGTCATCAGGCGCGTACCGATCTGGGTGGAACCCGTGATCATGCCCACGACCATCGGCAGGAACGCGAAACCGGTCTTGACCGGGGAGTACCCCTTGACGATCTGGAGGTAGTAGGTCAGGAAGAGGAACAGGCCGAACATGCCGATGATGGCGAGGCCCAGCGAGAGGTAGATACCGCCGCGGTTGCGCTCGGTGACGACGCGCAGGGGCAGCAGCGGGGCCTTGACCTTCAGCTCGACGGCGACGAACGAGGCGAGCAGGACGACGGAGCCGACGAACATGGCGATCGTCAGGCTGTCGGACCAGCCGGCCGTCTCGGCGCGGGTGAAGCCGTAGACCAGGGCGACCAGGCCCAGCGTGGAGAGCAGCACGCCCGGGATGTCGAGGGGGTTGCGGTTGCGACCGCCCTCGGGCTCACGGATGACGAAGTAGGCACCGGCCGCCGCGATGATCGCGAACGGGATGTTGACGAAGAACGTCCAGCGCCAGTTCAGGTACTCGGTGAGGAAGCCGCCGAGGATCAGGCCGACCGCGCCGCCACCACCGGCGATGGCTCCGTAGATGCCGAACGCCTTGGCGCGCTCCTTCGCGTCCGTGAACGTCACGGCGAGCAGGGAGAGCGCGGCGGGGGCGAGCAGGGCGCCGAAGAGTCCCTGGAGGCCGCGGGCGCCGAACATCATGGCCTGGTTGGTGGCGGCGCCGCCGAGCGCGGAGGCGAACGCGAAGCCGCCGAGGCCGACGACGAAGGTGCGCTTGCGGCCCCACAGGTCGGCGATCCGGCCGCCGAAGAGGAGGAGACCGCCGAAGGCGAGGGCGTAGGCGGTGACGATCCACTGCTTGTTGCCCTCGGAGATGCCCAGGTCCGACTGCGCGGCGGGCATCGCGATGTTCACGATGGTGGCGTCGAGGACGACCATCAGCTGGGCTATGGCGATGAACGCCAGGGCCTTCCAGCGATTGGCGTCGGGCGCCTGGGGGACTGCTTGAGACATGGGTGAACCCACTCCGGGACTTCGTTGAGAAAAACGGCGTCGTCGATCGCGGACCGGCGGCGATGAAAAGTGACCGCTACTGAGCGATCGGACTGGTGAAGGATGCGGAACTAATCGGTCAATGCCAGGTAGGCGCCGGGTCAGGGCCGGCGGAGCTCCTCGACGGTCATCGGACTCCCCGGCAGCGTGGAGGCTGCGGACGCGCGCAGGCCGTCGAGGAAGAGTTGCAGGTGGCGGTGGACGAACCGGTCGGAGAACACGCATTCCGTGCCCGCCGGGGGCCGGCTCAGCTGGGCCATGACGATCATCACGTCGCCGGGGCCGATGTCCCCACGGAGCTGACCGGCCGCCTTCGCCCGGTCCATGAGCTCCGTGACGATGTCCTCGACCCGGCCGCTCGCGGCGGCGAGGTCGGGGTGGTCCTCGTCGAAGCTCTCCGACAGCATCGGGCACAGGGCGCTGACGCGTTCATCGGCGGTGACGTGCACGAAGCGCTCCAGCGCGGCGAACGGGTCGCCGCCCTCGGCGAGCGCCTCCTGCCCGGCCCGTGCCGTACGGTCCAGGACCGAGCAGACGACCTCGCGGACGAGGGCCTGGCGGTCCGGGAAGTGCCGGTACACCGTGGCGTTCCCGACACCGGCCCGGCGGGCGATCTCGTCGAGCGGCACTTCCGGGCCGAACTCGGTGAGCATCTCGCGGGCGGCGGTGACGATCCGCTCCCGGTTGCGCAGGGCGTCGGCACGCGGCCGGGTCGTCTTGCGCTGCGCGGGAAGCGTGGGGGACTCCACGGCGGGCTCCTTCGGTTTCGATCCGGTCTTGGGAGGGACGATCCGGGGAGAGCATCCCCGTTTCACTCGGACGCTGGGTTAAACGGGGATGACGTCCCCGGTTATTTCCCCACCTGAATGTGACCTGTGTCACACGCCTCTGTCGCAGGCATATTTCCGTACGAGGGGTGGGTCCCCGATCGGACGCCTCCAGCGCGCGCCCCCTCGCGCCCCGGCAGAGGGTGAACGGGAGGGTGCAGCCGGTGACCGGTGGCTGCCTGGACCGAAGGGCCCCCGCATGCAGCCGCACTCGCCGCGCCGACGGATACGCCCGCACCGCAGGGCCGCGCTGGTGTCGGTGACCGCGCTGACACTGGCGGTCGGCACCTCGGCCGGACCGGCCGAGCGGCTGCGGGAGCCGGGGGCGGTCGCGGCCGGCGCGAACCCGATGACCCTCGCGCGGGCCTCCGCGCTCGGGCCGTGCATGATCCGGGGCGCGACGGCGGTGCAGATGTCCGAGGGTATGCCGACGCCCGGGGGGTACTCCAGGTCCACGGGTACGGTGCGGGCGCTGACGCTGATGGTCGACTTCCCGGACGCCAAGGGTCCCGGCAACGCGATGGACCGGTTCGGGGAGTTCTTCCCGCAGACCTCCGAGTGGTTCCGGACCTCCTCGTACGGCCGTCTCGACTACCGCGCCGAGGCCCCCGTGCCCCACTGGCTGCGGATGCCGAAGCCGTTCGATGCCTACGGGCTCGAACGCGGCGCCCCCTTCGACCCCGGGTACCGGGAGCTGGTCGAGGACATCGTCGCCGCCGCCGATCCCCGCGTCGACTTCCGGGACTACGACCTGCTGAACGTGCTGATCACCCCGAACGCCGGGCCCTCCGCGCTGGACACGGTCCTGTCGGTGACCTTCGCCGGGAACACCGAGGCGCCGATGGCCGACGGGGTGCCCGTCGCCAACGCGTCCTTCGTGTACTCGCGGCAGGACGACGGGTCCGGGACGTACGGCGAGACCGGCTACCGCGTGCTGCCGCACGAGAACGGGCACGTCTTCGGGCTGCCCGACCTCTACACGCAGGAGGGCGGGGGCGCCGTCGGGCACTGGGACATCATGAGCGAGGACTGGGGCGCCAACAACGACTTCCTCGGCTGGCACAAGTGGAAGCTGGGGTGGCTGACGCCGGACCAGGTCAACTGCGCGTCCCTGAAGGGGACTTCGGAGTACATGCTGACGCCGCTCTCCTCCCCCGGCGGGCGCAAGCTGCTGTTCGTGCCGGTCGGCGGGCGCAGCGGGTACGCGGTCGAGCTGCGCACCAAGGGCGGCAACGACGAGGCGGTGTGCCGGCCGGGGGTGCTGATCTACAAGGTCGACGCCGGGGTCGACACGGGGCTCGGGCCGGTGAGCGTGCACGACTCGCGGCGGGACAGCGGCGGGTGCACGCGCAGCCCCAACGTCCACGCCGAGCTGTCCGACGCGACGTTCCGGCCGGGGCAGCGGTTCGTGGACCGCAGGCACGGGATCAGCATCGCCGTCGGGGGGATCGACACGGACGGGAACTACCTGGTGACGGTCGTCCGGGGGAAGTCTTCCGCCTGACCCGCTCCCGGTATGTCCCGTACGGTGTCTTCCCGAGATCTCACCCGGGAGTGCAGCGCCCATGACGTCGTCCGATGCCGTTCCGACCGAGGCCGTGACCCCGTTGATGCGGGGGGTGGGCGTGCTGGAGCGGCTCACCGGGGCCGGGGGGACGCTCAGCCTCAGCGCGCTGGAGCGGGAGACGGGGCTTGCGCGGGCCACGGTCGACCGGGTGGTGGGGACGCTGGCGCGGGTGGGGTACGTACGGCTGGACGGGCGGGACGCGTCGCTCGCGCCGCGCGTCGCGGAGCTGGGGAACGCGTATCTGTCCGCGCTGCGGCTGCCGTCGTTGCTGGGGGCGTGGGCGGATCAACTCGCCGACGAACTCGACGAGTCGGTGTCGCTGGCGGTCGGGGACCGGGACGGGATCCGGTTCATCCATCAGGCGACGCGGCGGCGGACGCTGTCCCTTTCTTTCCGGATCGGGGATCTGCTGCCGGCCGAACGGACCGCGCCCGGGCCGTTGTTCGCGAGTGAGTGGGACGAGGAGGGGTGGGCTGTCTGGCGGGCCCGCCGGGAGGCCGATCCGACGGACGCCGGGTTCGTGGCGGTGCCGGATCGTGAACTCGGCTTGATGGGCGGGGGGTTCGGCGGCTCGGAGTCCGGCGGCTCAGGGTTCGGCGGTGACGACTTCGTACGCCGGGCTGACGGCGCCGGGCGGGACGGGTTCGCCCTGGACGACCAGCTCATCGAACCCGGGCTCGTGGCGGTCTCCGTACCCGTGCGGGGAGTTGACGGGCGTATCGCCTGTGTCGCCAGCGTCGTGAGCCACACCAGCCGGCATACGGCCGAGGGGTTGCGGGACGCGTTGCTGCCCCGGCTGCGGGAGGCCGTGGCCGGGATGGAGGAGGTGCTCCGTACCGCGTCCGAGGCGGTCGCCGGGCCCGCGCCCGCCGGGCTCGCGGGGTGGACCGGGGCGTCGAAGCAGGAGTTGGGGCGGGGGTTCGTGGAGTCGCTCGCGCGGGGGCTGAGTGTGCTGACCGCGTTCGGGGAGGGGCGGGACGCGTTGACGTTGTCGGAGGTGGCGCGGGCTACCGGGTTGTCGCGGGCGTCCGCCCGGCGGGCGTTGATCACCTTTCGGCATCTGGGGTTGGTGCGACTCGGTTCAGATCCCCGGCACTTCGCGCTCACTCCGCGCGTACTGGGCCTGGGGTTCCCGCCCTTGTCCCGGACGACCCTCGCGCGGATCGCCCAGCCGCATCTGGAGGAGCTGGCCTCGCGGGTACACGAGCCTGTGTCGCTGGGGGTGTTGGTCGAGGGGGGTGAGGTGCAGTACACCGCCCGGGTCGCCGCTCGGCATGTGATGAGCGTGGAGTTGGGGGTGGGGGCTCGGTTGCCCGCCTGGGTGACGTCGTTGGGGCGGGTGTTGCTCGCCGATCTGCCTTCTGGTGAGCGGGAGTTGGGGTCGTTGCGGGAGCCGGGGGCGCTGCGGGAGCCGGGGGCGCTGCGGGCGTTCACCTCGCGGACGGTCACGGACGCGGGGGTGTTGCGGGGGGTGCTCGACGAGGTGCGGGCGCGTGGATTCGCCCTCGTCGACGAGGAGTTGGAGGACGGGTTGCGGTCCGTCGCCGTGCCGGTGCGGGGGCGGGACGGGCGGGTCCTGGGGGCGGTGAGCGTGGCAACTCATGTGGCGCGGCGGTCGGTCGACGAGTGTCTGACCGTGATCCTGCCCGAACTGCTCGACGCCGCTGGGCGGATCACGGACGAGGTCGGGGTGGTGTCGCGGTTCATTCGGGTGCGGTGAGGGTGGTTCTCGCGGGCTCTCGCGCGGGCCCGGCAGGCCGGTTCGGGAGTTTCAGGAGCAGCGCGAGAGCGAGCGCGACGGCGAGGACGCAGGCGGCGACGAGGAAGACGCGGTCCACGGCGGCGTCGTACGCGCGCAGCACCGTTTCCCGGAGGGCTCCGGTCAACTGGTGGACGCTTTCCGGCTGTTGAGCGGCTTTCCTCTGCTCGGCGTCGAGCCCGGAGAGTTCGGAGACGAGTTTCGCGTGGAAGACGGCGTTGAACGCGGCGAGTCCGAGGGAGCCGCCGAGCTGGCGGGCGAGGGTCTGGAGGGAGACCGCCGCGCCGAGGTCCGTCATCGGGGAGTCGTTCATGACGGCGAGCGCGTACACCTGGGTCATCAGTCCGAGCCCGACGCCGATGAGGACCGTGTAGACGGCGGAGAGGGCCCGGCCGGTGTCGGGTGTGAGGGTGATCAGCAGGCCCAGACCGAGTCCGGTGACCGCGACCCCGGCCGCGCCGAACCACTTCTCGTGCCCGCACCTCACCATCAGCGGGCTCGCGGAGAGCGCGGCGAGGACGATGCCGACGGTCAGCGGCAGCAGCAGGAGCCCCGAGTCGGTGGCGGAGCCGCCGGTGCCGACCTGGAGGAAGACCGGCAGGAACATCAGCGCCCCGAACATCGCGGCCCCGGACGCGAACGCCTGGGCGTTGGAGATGGCGAGGATCGGCCGGCGCAGCAGGTGGAGCGGGACGACGGGTTCGCGGACCCGGCGTTCGACCACACCGAGGGCGGCGGCGAGGAGGATCGTCCCGCCGATCAGAGCCTGTGTCACATCCCCGGTCGGATCAGCGCACGTCGTCTGGTGCGTGCGATCGCAAGGCGCCGGAGCGCCCGCGTGGCGGAGTCACGTGGGCGGTTCGGCAACGCCGCGAGCGTGCGTGCCAGGCGGCGGGCGCCCGGCCGGGGATGTGACACAGGCTCTGCGAGCGAGGATCGGCGGCGAGGCCCAGCGGTGCTCCGTACCCGCCCAGGCGGAGATGAGGACGAGGCCGGTGGCGACGCCGCCGACGAGGACCGCGCCGGCGTAGTCGACCGTGGGGCGGGTGACTCTGCGGGCCGGCTTCAGCGTCGTCAGGATGAGCAGCAGCGACACCGCGCCGATCGGGAGGTTGAGGTAGAAGATCCAGCGCCAGCCCCAGCCGTCGGTGACGTATCCGCCGACGAGCGGGCCGAGCGCGGCGAAGCCGGTCAGGGCGGTGGAGAACCAGCCCTGGAAGCGGGTGCGCTGCTCGGGGGTGAGCAGTTCGGTGTACAGGGCCATCGCGGAGACGATGAAGCCGCCCGCGCCGATGCCCTGGACCGCTCGGAACAGGGCGAGTTGGGGCATCGACTGGGCGATGCCGCTGAGCACCGAGCCGGTGAGGAAGGCGGCCATCGCGAACACGAGGACCGGTTTGCGGCCGAGGAGGTCGCCGAACTTGCCGTACAGGGGTGTGGTGACCGTCGCGGCGAGGGTGTAGGCGGTGGCGACCCAGAAGAACGAGTCCAGCGCGCCGAACTCGTCGATGATCACGGGCATCGCGGTGGCGGTGACGTTCGTGTCCAGCATGGCGAGGAGTTGGGCCAGGAGGACGCCGGTGAGGGGGAGCAGGGGGGTGGGCGTCGGGTCTGGCTTCGGTTCGGGCACGGGGGCTCCTATATATGTGTGACACACACATGCTAGAGCGAGGGTGCCGACCCGTACAGGGATATATGTGTGGCGAACATATCTGTTACGGTCCCCTGCATGAGCAGCTCCGAGTCCGGCCCGGCCCTCTTCCGCGTCGTCCGCGTCCTGGGGCGCAGGCCGGGGTCCGTCGAGCCGGACCGGCTCATCCATATCCTCGTCGTCCAGGCGGTCGGGGATGCCGCCGCCGCGTCCGACGATCCCGAGGTGACGGTCGGGTCCGTCGCCGAGCGGCTGAAGCTGGATCCGTCCACCGCCAGCCGGATGGTGTCCGATGCGGTGAAGAGCGGGTATGTCACGCAGGGGGCGTCCGTGCGGGACAGTCGGCGGCGGGTGCTGGAGTTGACGCCGGGTGGGGTGGAGCTGCTGGCGCGGTCGCGGGAGTTTCAGCAGGGGGTGTTCGACGGGTTGGTGGCGGGGTGGCCGGAGGGGGATGTGCGGGAGTTTTCGCGGTTGTTGGTGCGGTTCGCGGAGGCGGTGGAGCGGGAGTTGTGAGGGGGTGCCGTCAGGAGGCGTCGCCAGGGGGGCGTCAACTCCCTTTGCGGTAAACGAAGTCGGCCAGTGAGACCGCGTACTCCTTGCGGTTCTCCCGGTACTCCGCGCAGTACTTGGTCGGGTACCAGCCGCTCTCGCGCCACGCCTCCGGCTGCCGGAACGGCGTGCAGGTGTCGTCGGCGCGGGCGTCCCTTGCAGCGCGAGCGTCTCGCAGGCCCTCCAGCCACGACTTCGCGATCATCGCCTCGTAGAAGGTGATCTCCCCGTCGTACGTCCCGTAGATCCACGTGCGTGTGAACGGGCCGCCGTTCAGCTCCGGCGCCCTCGCGTCGAGGAGGTGGTTGCCCATCGCCGGTTCCACCGCGTCGACGTCCACGAAATCCGGGGCGAGGTAGCGGCTCGGTACGGGTTTCTTCGCCCTTGCGTAATCCGCGCAGTCCGTCAGCGCCGGGCACGGTCCGGGTCTGATCGCGTTCCGTTCGGCCAACGGCTGGATATAGAAGTGGAAATCGAAGTGGGGGATGTCGTAAACCCCCTGGGGAATATGGCCTTCGGGGTTCCAGTTCACCAGCTCCCACGCGAACGGGCCCGCCCCGGCGGGCAGCTCCAGCACCTTCTCATGGCCCACCGAGCATTCCGTGTGCAGGTCGGTGCCGCCGTTTCCGTCCTTGTCGAAACAGTGCTTCCCGTCGCTGACGGCCGTCGGGAGTCCGCGCAGTGCCGACGCCGGGAACGCGACCCCGACGGCCACCGGACGTGCGCCGACCTGCTGGACGTATGCCCTGAGGACCCCGCCCCCGAGGGGCACGGCCCTGCCGTACGCGGCGCAGGGACCGGCGTACGAAGCGGTCGTCCGCAGCAGCGCGGGGAGGCTTTCCGCCGGGACACTCACCGTGCGTTCCGCGTCCGGATTCCCGGACGGAACCAGGCAGACCGGCACCCGTTCGCTCTCCCCCGCCGCTCCCGCCGCGCCCGTGAGAAAAGCGGCGAGAATCGTCATCGCGAGCACGATCCGCGTACGCCGTCCGGTGCGCGCCATGGAATTCCCCTTCGCTGGATTCGTTTTCCAGCATCGGGGAAAAGGCGGTCGGGGGCGATCCGGTCCGGCCGGAATTCCGCCTTTCAGGGAGTGGGCATCGACGCGGCCCGGTCACGTTGCCACAGAAGAGGGCCCCGGACCGTCCCTTAAGTGGGAGATCCGGGGCCCTCGCCCTGATCGGTTACGTGCCCCCGGGCAGATTCGAACTGCCGACACCCGCTTTAGGAGAGCGGTGCTCTATCCCCTGAGCTACGAAGGCGGGGTTTGTGAAAACCCTGTCGGAAAACCCGGATCGCGGATTCTCGGCAAGGGCACAGACCCAGCGGCCAGTCGCGGTGGCATGTCCCCTGCTTCGGTGCTCGCACAGGCGACATGGCGAACCGACCACCAGCCAAGGACAGGGTAGCCGATGCGGGCGGGCGCGGGTTGCCGGGATCGGGGGCGAAGGGTCCGGTGACGCGGTTGCAGCGCGTTTCCGCCCGGCGCGACGGTCTCGTCCAGCGCCTTCGTGCTCCCCGTCGGCGGGCGACGACTTTGCCAACCGGTTCCCCTTCGGAGGGTTGACGGCGCGACGAGGAAGGTCGCAATGTTCCGACAGAGTCAAACAGCCAGCAACAACATTCCTTCACACTTTCCACCAAGGTGGGCCCTCGCACGCACGGAGCAGCCATGTCCACTCGCACGTTCACCCGGAAGACGCTGGCCCACCTCCTCTCGGTGGCCGCCTTGATCTGCGCTTCCCAGCTGGTCCTCGCCCCCGCACAGCCGGCCGCAGCCGCCACCAACCAGTTCAAGGGGGTCAACTGGGCCGACGCCCGCGACAACTACAACACCGGGTGGGTGATCCCGGACGGTCTGACCGCGTCGGACAGCTACTCGCAGGTCTATTCGGTCGCCGACAACTATGTGAAGGCGTTCCAGTCCAACCTCGGCGCCAACACCGTACGTCTGCCGATCAATCCGCCCAGCGTCAACGAGTCCTGGTGGAGCGCCTACCGGGGCGCGATCGACGCGGCGCTCGCCGACGGCATGAAGGTGGTCATCAGCGCCTGGACCGAGAAGACCAGCGTCGGCACGGTCACCGACATGGCCGCCTGGCAGGCCATGTGGGCCACCGTGGTGAGCGCCTACGGCAACAACGGCAACGTGTACTTCGAGCCGCTGAACGAGCCGTACGGCTACTCGCTGAGCCAGTGGGTCTCGGTCTGCTCCTCCTGGCTCGCCCAGTTCCCCGGCGTCCCGAGGGGCCGGGTCGTCATCAGCGGCACCGGCTACAACGACAACGTGACCGGCGTCGGGGCCTCGTCCGCCCTCAGCGGCACCCTGCTGTCGCTCCACTACTACGGCTACTGGAACACGTACACCAAGGAATCGTCCTGGGTGACGGACTTCAAGAACCGCATCGGCGGCTACACCGACCGGACGATCGTCGACGAGTTCGGGGCCCCGATGACCACGGGCACCGACTACCTGTCGAACCACGACAACGGCCAGTTCCAGTCGTACCTCGCCGCGGTCACCGACACGGCCCGCTCGACCGGGATGGGCAGCGTCTACTGGCCCGCGCTGCGGACCGGTGACACCTACTCGCTCCAGGCCCACAACGGCAGCGGACTGTCGAACACCAACTCCTCCGGCGTCGCCCAGGTCCGCTGGGGCTGGGGCTACTGAGTCACGGCGCGCCGGGCGAGGTGGCCTGTCGACCGGTGCCCGCCGGGTTCGGGGCTGATACCTGTCCCGCTGCCGGACTTCGTGCGCCGGAAGCAGGAACGCCGCCTGCTGGAAGGGGAGCATCGCCTCTTCCTGTCCGCACGGCGTACCGCGCGCGGACGGGTACGGCCGAACTGGCCGACCTGCGTGCCGAGTTCCTCCGCGACGCGGTGTCCGGGTGTCGGCGACCTGCTTGTCGCCGGCCGGCGCGGACACCCCGGAGCATCGCACGGTACGGGACGAACTCACCGCCGTCTGACGGGACTTCGCGGCGTACGGTGATCCTGGCCGGGCTCCGTACGATGTCGGCGCGGATGACAACTCCCGGGCGTTCGGCGGCACTTCGTCCATGGTCACCGACGACGAGGGCTCGCAGGCGTCGGTTGCGGCCGGGGAACAGGCGCTGCCGTCCTGGTAGTTCGACGCTACGCCCTTGGACGGCCCACAGGAGTCCTTGCTGGGCGAGGATGCCCTACGGCGAACACGTCCCGTCCAGCGCACCATCGGTCGAGCAGCCGCTCTCCTGAAGCGGGTGTCGGCAGTTCGAATCTGCCCGGGGGCACATGGCCGATCAGGACGAGGCCCCGGATCTCTCGTTTCAGGGATGCTCCGGGACTCTCTCCGTGACGGCCGAAAGGCTCAGGACGCGCAGGAGCAGCAAGTCGTACACCGGCCCCGTCGGAGTGTTCCGGTAGGGGCCGGCGTAGCGGTAGCCGAGGCGTTCGTACAGGTTGCGCCCTTGGGAGTTCTCCGGCTGCACGAGCAAGGAGGACCACTGCGGGGTGATCGCCTGGAGCAGCGCCGTGTGGAGGCGGGTGCCGATGCCGTGGCCTTGCCAGGGCGGGCGGACCGCGAGTTCGCACAGACCCATCAGGCGCTCGGTGCGGGCACCTTCGGGGACCTGGTCGACGAGTTGCTCGCCGAACCAGTACGTCGCGTCGCACGGGAACCCGTAGCCGAATCCCACCGCCTCGCCGCCCGCATACGCGACGGCCATCGCGAAGCCCTGCCACCTGAGGTGGCCGGTGATCTGGCGGTGGAGCGCGGGCACGGACAGACCCGCCGTCTCGGCGCCCGGGTTGTCGACGAGTTCGGGGTGGGCGTCGGCCCAGAGCAGGTTGACCAACTGGCCAGTGCGGTAAACGGGCCTCCTGTTCGTTCGAGCTGGAGGCCCTTCGGCTGTTCGGGGTCCGTCTGTCGGCCCGGAAGCTCGCCGGTCATGTCCAAGGGCGGCAGGGTGTGCCGGAGTAGCATGAAAGATCGGTCCGCTGATTCGTGTCCGAGCAATGAGGTCGCCATGCAGCCCACGGAAACACCCCCGGACGGGCACGCCGAGGTCCGTATCGTCGCGGCCTCGCCCGAGGTCGCCCGTCGTGTCGCGGAGGTTCTCCGCCAGTGCTTCGCCGCCGACGAGCAGCGCAGCTATCCCGCGGACGGCCCGGAAGGGACCCGCCTCCAGCTCACCGTGGACACCACCCGCCCGGCCGGACCGGCACGGTCCTGGCTGGAGACCAGCCGCTCCCCGCAGGACGACCGGCGCCGGAAGTGAACCGACGTCCAGGAGCGGTCCGTTCGGCCGCTTCGAGGAGTAGCGTGAACTCATCGGGAGCACTTCGCACACCGGCTCCGATGCCGGTTTCGTTCCCGGTGAGTGATCGACACCGGGCAACTGCCCTCGCGCAGAGGTCCGGAGACGGGTTCGCGCGATGTCCGCGACCATCTCCCATCCCCCGCTACGGGCCGTTCCCTTCAGGGCACCGACCGCGCGCCTCGCGCTGAAACCCGTGAGCCCTTCACCAGGACGCGCCGAACTGGACGGCGCCTGGTGGCCCCGTTCACGTGACCTGCCGCACGAACTCTCCGCTCTGGCGGACGTACTGGATCCGCTGGGGGGACGGCTCACCCATGTCGCCGTCAACCCACGCCACTGGTCGATCCGTTCTCGCAGGATTCTCGTCAACGGCCATACGGTGAAGGCCAGTTGGTTCCCGTCGGGGCAGGATCCGCACCATATTCTGCTGCTGTCCCACACGACGGGCCGCTGGGCCCTCCTGGTGATACCCCCGGAGACCAGTGCCTCCTCCGCCGCCCGGCTGATGGCCGCCGCGAGCGCGAACACCGGTCGGCCGGTGGTGGGGGTGTGACCGTCGTCGTCACCGCCCTTCGCGGGGCCGTGGGTGGTGGGCCGGATCAGGCGTGACCATCCGCCGTGGCCGCCATGAGCGGTTCCGCTGTCTCCTCGGTCGTGTCCGGAGGGACGACCAGCGGCCCCGGCCGGGGGCGAGCAGGACGACCGTGTGCGGGGCGGATGCCGCCACGGTCCTGCGCAGGCGTACGACCTGGTCGAAGACGGGCATCCGGCCGGGCAGCGCGCCCCGTTGACGGTGACGCCGGTGATGTGGCCCCACGTGCGCGGCAACCCGGCGAGCAGCCGGCGTCAGGCGCGGCGGGCGGCCACGCGGTCCGGGGTGGGCCAGCGCACGTCGTGCACCCAGCCGAGGCGTTCGAGGAGGCGGATGACGGCGGCGGAGGGGTCGAGCTGGCCTCGGTCGACGCCGTGGCGGGCGCTGGTGGGGTCGGCGTGGTGGAGGTTGTGCCAGCTCTCGCCGAACGAGAGCAGGGCGAGGGGCCACAGGTTGGTGGCCCGGTCGTGGCGCCGGGTGCGGAACGGGCGCTCACCGATCATGTGGCAGAGGGAGTTCACGCTCCAGGTGACGTGGTGGAGCAGCGCGATGCGCACAAGTCCCGCCCACAGCAGGGCGGTTACGCCGTACAGCCAGGTACCGCCGATGGCCCAGCCCACCGCGAACGGCAGGGCGAGCGTGAGAACGCACAACGCCGGGAAGGCGCGGGAGACGGCCCGGATGTCGCGGTCGGCCAGCAGGTCGGGGGCGTACCGGTCGGCGGGTGTGCGGTCGTTGCGGAACAGCCAGCCGACGTGTGCGTGCAGCAGCCCGCGCAACTGGCCGCGCAGGTGCGTGCCGTAGCGGTACGGGGAGTGCGGATCGCCGGGCCGGTCGGTGAAGGCGTGATGGCGGCGGTGGGTGGCGACCCAGCCGATGACGTCGCCCTGGAAGCTCATCGAACCGGCCACCGCGAGCGCGATCCGTACGGGACGGACGGCACGGTAGCCGCCGTGGGTGAGGCCGCGGTGGAAGCCGACCGTGACGCCGAGACCCGTGACCGTGTAGAGGACGAGCGCGAGGACGATGTCGGCGGGATGGATGAGACTCCCCCACAGCAGCCGGCCGGCGAGGCCGATCGCCACGAACGGCAGGACGACGATCAGCGCCGTCACCGCGACGGACAGCCGCTCACCGCCGACGCGCGCGGGCGCCGGGCCGTCCGGCGGGAAGGGAGACGTCCCGTCGTAGCCCTGGGGCGGTGTGACCGTCCTGGACGTGGTCGGACTGTGTGCCATACCTGGCTCCTCGGCCTGATGCGAATGCGCGGCCGGGGTCTCGGGCTGCCCGTGTGAGGGGAATCGCGAGGACGGGGCCGGTTCGGACATCGGCGTACGAAGAGCCCTCGCTTCCTCCACCGTACTCCCGCACGCTCCGAAGCGAGGCGGGCCGGATCGCGTGGCCACGCGTTGACACGGACCGCTGCCGGACGTTGACTGGCCACCGGACAACAGCGAGGTCGGCCATGACCGTTGCACGGACCATCAGGAACCAGGCGCGGACGGCGAAGAGCAGGGGCGACCGGGTCTCCGGAAGCCTGAAACACGCCGTCGAGAGGGCCGGGGCGGCCTTCGGGCGGAACGGAAGCGGCACCCGATGATGTACGACCAGACACGCGCCCAGCAGCCCGCGGGCCAAACCCGGGCCCCCGCCGAACGCCGCACCCCGGGCCCGGAGCCGCTGCTCCCGTCGGCCGAAAGGGACCGGATCCTCCTGCGCCTCCGGCACGCCCTCAACACCTTCGCCGACACTCCGCGAGAGGCGCTGGAAGAGGCCGAGAGCGCCTACGACGAAGCCACCGCCCAGCTCGTGAACGCCCTCGCGGAACGGCGGCGTCTCCTGCGCGCCGGGTGGCAGGACCAGGCCCCCGGAACACAGTCCGACGAACTCCGGCACGCGCTGAGGCAGTACCGGGAGATCACTCAGCGGCTGCTCCAGCTCTAGGCGGCCGTCGCGGGCGGCCCGGAGACGGGTGCACGTCATGTCGGCGGCCCGGCTGACGGCTGCCGCGTCCGGCTACGACGGCCCGCCACTGACCGCGAGCGCGCTCATCGGCGCGGACGGGGCCCGGCACGGTGTCCTGCGGCCGGCCGATGCGGTGGCTGCCCCCTGCACGGGGAACATGGCCCGCGGCCGGGACCCGTGCCGAGTCGGGAACGAGCCGGCGCCAGGGACCGGCTCGGTGAGTTGGCCGGCCGTCGTGGGGAGGGGCGCGGGCCGGTGACGGGCGACCAGTCGCGGGCTGCGGTGCCATCGACGGCCGGTACGACGGGCGGCGGTCACGTCCGGGGACTGCCGTGTGAGCCGCGCCGCCCGAGCGGAACCGTACCGGCCGCGACAGCGCGTCTTCGCGCTGAGGGGAGCCCGGGCGCCCGTCTTCGCCTCGGACGCCGACGGCCTGCTGCGGCTCCTCGCGGGACCCCGTGCGCGTCGAGAAGGTCTGCCGCGCCGCAGGTCACGCCCCCTCCGCCAGCGCCTCCCGCTGCCGCGTATCCACCGCCGGCGCGGCGAACGTCGCGCACGCCACGCACGCCAGGACCACCAGCATCGCCGGCCGCAGGCCCACGTGTTCGCCGAGGAAGCCGAGCGTCGGGGGGCCGACGAGGAAGGCGAGGTAGCCGATGATCGCGACCAGGCTGACGCGGGCCGTTTCGTCGGGGCCGGATTCGCCGGCGGCGGAGAGGGCGAGGGGGAAGCCGAGGGAGGCGCCAAGTCCCCACAGGAGTACGGCTATTCCGGCGATCACCGCGTTGTCCGCGACGATGACCAGGAGGAGGCCGAGGGCGCCGGAGAGGGCGCTCGCGCGGACGACGTTCACGCGGCCGAAGCGGTCCAGGAAGTACGTTCCGCTGAACCGGCCCAGCGTCATCGCGGCGGCGAAACCGGCGTACACCAGGGACCCGGCGGCCTCGTCCATGCCGTGGCCGTCGACCATGATCAGGGGGAGCCAGTCGTTGGCGGAGCCCTCGGCGAGGGCCATGGCGAGGACGATCGTGCCGATCAGGACGAGCCTGCGGTCCTTCCACAGGGCCGTACGGGGACGGTCGGTTTCGGCGGCCGGCGCCTTCTCGACTCGGCCGGTACCAGCGGGAATCGCCGGGAACGCGTACGCAAGGAGCCCTACGGCTACGGCGGTTGCCCCGGCGAGATGCCATTGCACCGGTACGTCCAGGGCAGTTGCCCCGATGCCGATGCCCGCGCCGAGCACCGTACCGAGGCTGAAGCAGCCGTGCAGGGTCGGCATCGTCGTGACGCCGGTGAGACGTTCGACGTCGGTCGCGTCGATGTTCATGCCGACCTCGCCGCCGCCGATGCCGGAGCCGAAGAGGAACAGGCCGGCCGTGACGAGGGGCGTGGACGAGGCGAGGACGCCGACGGCGACGGTCGCGAGGCCGGCCACCAGTACCGACGTACCCCAGAGGATCACCGGGCGGGTGCCGAAGCGGGAGACGAGGCGGCCGGAGCAGAGGATGCCCAGCATCGAGCCGAGCGAGAGACCGAAGAGGACGAGCCCCATCCCGCCGGTGGACAGGCCGAGCTGGTCGCGGATCGCGGGGGTGCGGGTCACCCACGACGACATCGAGGTCCCGGCGAGCAGGAAGAAGACGAACAGCGCCCGGCGGCGCCTGCGCACGGCCTGATCCATCAGAATGCGTCTTTCGTGGGTGCGGGGTCGGCTGTCCGGCCGGACCTCCTCGTCCACCGGGTTGGACAAATGTACATTCCAGTTCACGGCGGCAGAAAGCGTTTTCAAGAATGACCTCACCAGGGACCACCTCCCGCCGCGACCTCATCCTCGCCGCCGCCCTCGACGTCGTCGCCGAGGAGGGTGCCATCCGCGTCACGTACCGTCGGATCGCCGCCGCCGCGGGCGTCCCGCTCGGGTCGGTGACGTACTACTTCGACGACCTGAACCAGTTGCTCACCGAGGCGTTCACGCGGCTCGCCAAGACCGTGTCGGCGCACTACCGGGCCCAGTTGGAGGCGGCGCGGACGCCGGAGGAGGCGCGGGACGCGGTCGTCGACATCATGAGCGGGACGCTGTGGACGAGCGACCGCGATCCGCTGCTGACGTTCGAGCTGTACGCGTTCGCCGCGCGCGCCCCGGAGCTGCGGACGGTGCTGAACAGCTGGATGCGGGCCAGCCGGTCCGCGCTGGCCAGGCACTTCGACCCGTTGACGGCCCGCGCGCTGGACGCGCTGGTCGAGGGGTTCACGTTGCACAACTTCTTCGACGACACCCCGATCGGGCGGGACGACATCGCGGAGATCGTCCAGGCGGTCCTGGAGCGCGGGCGGGGATTCCCCGAGGGTAAAAACTGACCGGAAGGCGGGCGAAACATTCGGGATTCACGGTCCGCAACCTGGGGCAAGTGACCGCATTGCCTACGCGCTACGCGCGCTGATCAGGAATGATGTGCGCGAATGTTTCGGACCGGCTGCCGAAACTGTTGACAGTTGTCGGGGTCATACCAACACTGTCCCCCGTCAGGCACCCTTACCTCTGCAGGACCAGGAGGAAGCACGCCATGCACGCCGCACCCGCACTCAGCGGCCCTCTCAGCCGCTTCAGGATCTTCGCAGCAACCGTTTGCACAACAGCTCTGGTCGCGCTGATCGCCCTCGTCATGCCGGGCACCGCGCACGCCGCGACGGTCGTCACCACCAACCAGACCGGCACCAACTCCGGGTACTACTACTCGTTCTGGACGGACTCGCAGGGCACCGTCTCGATGACCCTCAACAACGGCGGGAACTACAGCACTTCGTGGCGCAACACCGGCAACTTCGTGGCCGGCAAGGGCTGGAGCAACGGCAGCCGCAGGAACGTGAACTACTCGGGCAGCTTCAACCCGTCCGGGAACGCCTACCTGGCGCTGTACGGCTGGACGTCGAACCCGCTGGTCGAGTACTACATCGTCGACAACTGGGGGACGTACCGCCCGACGGGCACCTACAAGGGCACCGTGACCAGCGACGGCGGCACGTACGACATCTACCAGACGACGCGGTACAACGCCCCGTCAGTGGAAGGCACCAGGACCTTCAACCAGTACTGGAGCGTGCGCCAGCAGAAGCGCACCGGCGGGACCATCACGACCGGCAACCACTTCGACGCGTGGGCGCGGGCCGGGATGCGGATGGGCTCGTTCAACTACTACATGATCCTGGCGACGGAGGGATACCAGAGCAGCGGCAGCTCCAACATCACGGTGAACTGAGGGAGTTGACAGCATGTACTCCGTACGATCCCTCGCAGCCGTGACGGCGGTCGCCGCGCTGACCGGGTTCGCGGTCGATGCCGCTCCCGCGCGAGCCGCCGCCTGTTCCGGGTACGTCGGCCTCACCTTCGACGACGGCCCCGGCGGGAACACCCAGGCCCTGCTGGGCGCCCTCACCTCGAACCGCCTTCGGGCCACGATGTTCAACACCGGCCAGAACGCGGCGAGTTACCCGGCGCAGGTGCGGGCCCAGGTGTCGGCGGGGATGTGGGTCGCCAACCACAGCTACACCCACCCCCACCTCACCCAACTCCCGCAGGCCCAGGTCGACTCGGAGCTGTCCCGCACGCAGCAGGCCATCGCGAACGCGGGCGGCGGCACTCCCCGGCTGTTCCGGCCGCCGTACGGCGAGACCAACGCGACCGTGCAGGCGGTGGCGGCCAAGTACGGGCTGCGGCAGATCATTTGGGACGTCGACTCGCAGGACTGGAACAACGCGAGCACCGACGCGATCGTGGCCGCCGTCGGGCGGCTCACCAACGGCCAGATCATCCTGATGCACGACTGGCCGTCCAACACGCGCGCCGCGATCCCCCGGATCGCGCAGAACCTCGCGTCGCGCGGCCTGTGTTCGGGGGCGATCTCGCCGTCGACCGGGCGCGCGGTGGCGCCGTAGCGGTTTCCCGGCGCGGCGGCTGCCGGCCGCCGCGCCGTCATCGTGCCCGGAACGCCCGTCAGGGCCGGGCCCGGCAATCCGGCGGAAGAGTGAGGCGGGGGCATCTCAGGTGGCGGCCGGGGCCCGGTTGCCACTTGAGCGCCTGCCGTACGCCTCCCGGGGGAGGGGGTTGACGGGATAGGTGTGGTGGGGGACGTCCAGCGCCCCGAAACCGGCGCACGCCCAGTGCCCCGAACCGGCGTGGCCAAAAGGAGTCGTGGGATGCCGCACAGACGCATCACTCCGGGGGAACGCCGAGGCCGCAGGTCGGGGGACCCGCTGGAGAACCGGATCGTCTGCGAGGGGTTCCGGGGGACCTGGTGGCGGCTGGACCCGCCCCCGCTGGAGCGGCGCACGGTCGTCCTCGCGGACGGCCAGCTCGACGCGCTGACGGCCGCCCGCGCCCATCTCGGCAACCCCGGTGAGCTGCTGGTCGTCGCGCGCGAGCGGGTCGACGAGACGCTGTACAAGGAGTTGCGGCGGTTCTCCGAGGGGCGGCCAGCGCGGCCCGGCCGGATCTGGCTGACGACCAGCGGGAGCGCGGGCCGGCCCCGGCTGCTCGCGCACACGCTGTCCTCGCTGACGACGCTCGCCGCTCCCCCGGCGCCGCACCGCTGGCTGCTCCCCTACTCCCCCGGTACGTACGCCTGGTGGCAACTCGTCGCGCTCAGCCTCGCGTTCCCCGGTCAGGACCTCGTGACGGCGCCGGGGCCGCGCCCCGACCAGTGGCTGCCGGTGGCGCTCGCGGAGGGCGTGGACGCGGTGTCGGCGACGCCCTCGTTCTGGCGGCTCGCGCTGGCCTCCGCCGATCCGGGGCTCGCGGAGCTGCGGCCCCGGCAGATCACGCTGGGCGGCGAGCCGGTGGACCAGCCGCTCCTGGACCGGCTGCGGGGCGTGTTCCCCGCCGCGCGGATCACCTGGATCTACGCCTCCACCGAGGCGGGCACCTGCGTCGTCGTGCACGACGGGAAGGCCGGGTTCCCCGTCGAGTGGCTGGAGCGCACGGACAGTACGAAGCCCGGACTGCGCGTGCGGGACGGGCAGTTGTACGTCCGTCCCGTGCACGGCGCGGACGGGGTGCCGGAGTGGATCGCGACCAGTGACCGGGCCGAATTCGTGGGCGGACGTGTGGTGTTGAGCGGGCGGCTCGGCCAGGACCAGCTGAACGTAGGGGGGTTGAGGCTCTCCGCCGGGCAGGTGCGGGACGTGCTGCTCGCCCACCCGGACGTGCACTGGGCGCGGGTGTTCGCGCGGACCGCGCCGTTCGTCGGGTCCGTGGTGGCCGCGGAGGTCGTATCGGACGCGTCCGAAGGGGAGTTGGTGTCCTGGTGCACGAACCGGCTGCCCGGCCATGCCGTACCGCGCTTCTTCACCGCGCTCGACACCGTGCCGCTGACGACGACGCTGAAGAGCCATCTCAACAAGGCCGCGCGCAGGAACGGCTGAGCGGGACGGGTCGGGGCGCGGTGGGGCCTTCCGCCGAACGTTGGAAATTTCGTCCGCACCCGTGCCCCCCGAGTTGGCGCAACTGCCTACCGCCATATGGGCAGTCGTGGCGTCCGGGCACTCGGTGACATTCCACCGGAAGGACCGCGCCCAAATCGGTGTGCACTCAGTGCCGTTGGCGTGGCTCGTGTCGTTGATTCGCGTAACGAGCGCTATTTTCGCCGGAGATGAGGGTGGCGGGGAGGTGGGTATGGGCATGCGAAAGCCGCAGGACGCCGGGTGCGGCGTGCCTGCGGCTGCGGGAGGCTACGAGAACGTGTCAGGGGGTACTGCGGGGCGGGGGTGCTGCGGGTGGGGGTACTGCGGGGTGGGGGGTACTACGCCTGAGGTACTACGGCTCAGGCCATCAGGTCCTTCGTGAGGAACAGGGCCGTGGAGTGGGCCAGGAGCGTGCCGTCGGGGGTGGTGACGTCGGCGTGGGCGAGGATGCGCGGGCCCTGGGTCTGGGTCGCCCTGCCCACGCAGGTGATGCGGAAGCTGCCCGCCGGCACCGGCTGGAGCAGGTTCATGCTGAAGTTGCCGGTCACGGCCTTGGTGCCGCGCCGTACGGTCGACAGCGCGGCCAGCGCGCACGCCGTGTCGCACAGGGTCGCGGTGAATCCGCCGTGCGTGAAGCCGGGCCAGCTGCTGTGGCCGTCCGTCGGGGTGGCACTCAGGATCACCCGGCCGCGCTCAGCCATCTGGACCCGGACACCGAGCCCGTCACTGAACGGGAAGAACCCGGTGCCGTGCGCCGCGGACTCCTGGATCGCCTTCAGACCGCTCATACGACGGAGGCGCCGAACGAACGGGCTGTCCGACGCGAGGACGGGGGAGAGGGGCGCGAGTGTGGCGGTAGTCATCGGGAAAACTCCGAGGTCGTAGGGGTGCTGGAAGGCACCCATGCAACAACCCGCGCCGACCTAATCCAAGGGCCGGGTCTCCATCTCGGGTGCACGGGGGCGCGCGGAAACGGCGCGCGCGGCAAGTCGGATCATCGGCCTAAGCGCCCCGCGCGCTCGCTGGTTCGGCCGAAGCCTCGCGCGGCCTTTTCCTGTGCCCGCCGGCATGCCTGCTCCTGTGCCCGCCGGCATGCTTCGTGCCCGTCGGCATGCCCACCGCGAGCCCTTCCGAACCCCGCTTCCCGGTGTCACTGAGTGCCTGGCACGCACTGCCCCTCCCGCGCTCCCCCGCACTCACTCCCCGGCGGGGTCCAGCGCCCGCGCGTAGTGCGACACGAACCCCTCCGGCGCCTCGAACGGCGTGCCCAGCAGCCCCGTGGGCAGCTCGAACGCCTCCGTGAGCGTGCGCAGGTGAGGCGCGAGGCGGTCGTGCAGGCGGTCCGCCATCGCCGGGAGGGGTTCCGTCAGGGCCGGGAAGGGGCCGTCCGGGAGCAAGTCGGCGCCGTGGGACTGGCATTGGCGGACCGCGAAGAGGGTCAGGAGGTCGTGCAGGACGCGGCGGGTCGCGTCGGAGACGGCGTCCGTACGGCGGGCCAGGGCGTCGGCCGCCCGGTGGGCCGCGTGCGCCTCCGCCGCCGCCAGCGCCGCGTGCGAGGTGCGGTCCCAGCGGACCTGGGCGTCGCCGCCGGACGTCGCGTGCAGGCGCCGGGCCCTGCGGTGGAGGTACTCCTCACGTACGGCCAGCCAGCTGAGCCACCGGTCGGGGGTGTCCGCGCCGCAGGTCTTGGCGGGGTCCCAGCGGGTCGTACCCTTCTCCTCCGCGAGAGCCAGCCGCCGGTACGCCGCGTGCAGGGCGCCCACCTGACTGTCGCCGTCGGCCGTCGTCACCGCGTCCCGCAGCGCGCGGTACTCGACGATCCTGTTGTGCGCGAACGCGCCCTGCGCGCCCAGCCGTTCGCGGGCCTCGTCGCAGGCGCGGGCGGCGACGGTCGTGACGAAGTACTTCGTGAGAGCTATCTCGTCCGTCACCCCTGAGGCGTACTCGTCGGGGATACCGGCGAACGCGGACGACGCCTCACGGACGGCGAGCGTCGCGACGTACGTCTCCGCCAGTACGTCCAGCAGGCGGCCGTGGTGCGAGCGGACGTGCGCGAGGGGGATACGGCCGCCCGCCTTGCTCTCGATCTCGCGCTGCGCGGCGTGCCGTACGGCGATGGAGAGGGAGGCCCGCGCCGCCGCTGCCGCCATCGCCGCCGCCGCGATACGGCCCGTACGGACTCTGCTGATCGCGCGCCAGGTGCGGTTGGTCTCGGAGAGCGGTTCCACCAGTTCGCCCTCGGGCGTGACGTGCGTGCCCTCCGGCGAGAGGAGGCAGTCCAGGCCGACGCGGACGCCGTCGAAGCGGGTCAGCGCGTTGTCGATGCCGAGGACAGGTTTGTCGGGGAGGCGGCGGATCGTGACGCCGGGCAGGACCGTGCCGTCGGAGGCCGTGAGGTGGACCAGGAAGGCGTACGGCCCCCGGTCCTCGCCCCAGAGCCTCAGGCGGGCCAGGACGACGCCGAAGCGGGACACTCCGGCGAGCGGGGGCGGGGCGGTGCTGGACATGAACTTGACCGCCGTCGAGGACGGGGTGGTCAGCACGAACTCCCTGGTGTCCGAGTCGAATTCGGCGATCGTCTCGACGTTGTTGAGGTCGCTGCCGTGGCCGAGTTCGGTGACGACGTACGAGCCGACCGCGCGGCCTTCCAGCATGCGGCGGCGGGTGCGCTCGGGTTCGCCGGACAGCGGTGAGTACTCCGTCAACGTGCCCAGCGCCAGGTTCACCTGGATGCTCAGCAGCAGCGCCAGGTGCGGATCCACCGTCGTCGCCCACTCGGTCAGAGTGACCAACTCGCGGACGTCGAAGGCCGCTTCCATGGGTCGCAGCTTCGGCAGCAGGCGCAGGTACCGTTCGTACGCGCGCCGCCCCGGGTCCGTCGGCCTCGCCCGCCAGTCCTGTGCGAACAGGGGCTGGGTGAAGAGCTCTCGGTGGTGGCGGTACGCCTCCTCCTGCCGGTCGGCGGACAGCATGACTGCGATCTCGTCGGACATCGCGTTCATGGGCTCATGGTCAGGGCGGGTGTCGAGTGCGTCAAGTGCCCGTGGAACGACCGATGGTGCCGGTGAGGAGCGTTTCGCTGGTCGCGCGCCCCCGGGCGGGCATGTATCCCCGGCATAATCCAGCCATGTTCACCGAGCGGTCCCTGGCGGCCGATGTCCTCGCCGTCGGGTCGCCGTATCCCCTCGCGCTGACGGGTGGCTGCGCGCTGCGTGCGCACGGGGTGGTGGGGTGGTCGCGCGGGGTCGGGGTGGCCACCGAGCATCCGTCGCGGCTGGAGTGGATCGCCTCCCAAGTCGCGGTGGGTTTGGCCGAGTTGGGGTGGGCGGCCCAGGTCGCCGAGAAGGGCCCGCTGTTCGCCCGGCTGGCCGTCGGCTTCCCGGAAGGCCCGGTCTCCGTCTCCCTCCGCAAGGAGATCTTCCACCGCCCTCCCGTCGAAACCCCCGCCGGCCTCGCCCTCTCCCTCCCCGACGCCCTGGGCGTGAAGGTCCGCGACTTCGTCCGGTGCGGTTACGCCCGCGACCTCGCCCGTATCGCCGCCGGCGCCGACACCTGGAGCTGGCCGGAGCTGGAGGAACTGGGCCGCCGCCACAGCTCCGACGGCCTCGAACTCGCCGATCTCCAGGGGAGGTTGGTACGCACCGAGTGGCTCGACGACACGGAGTTCACGGGGTGCGCGGACGTGGGGCGGCTGCGGCGGTGGGCTCAGCTGTGGGCCGACGACATCGGGGAACGGCTGCTGGAGGGCGGCGTGCCGGAGGAGCGGTGAGTGGACCGGTGGTTGCCGCAACCTGCGTTACCGGCCCCCTTTTACGCCCCTGTCCGTCTCCGCACCCCCGTGTCCAGTTCTCTCAGTCCCTTGAGGTCGATGCGTTGGGGTTCACCGCCGACCACCTCCACCGAGAAGGCCGCCTCGAAGGGGGAACCTCCGGACACCAGCGGGTGGTTGAGGAATTCCGGGTCCGCGAGGAGGCGGGCGGCGGCGCTGGTGCCGAAGCCGAAGCTGCCGGCGAGGATGACTATGTGGCGGTCCGGCTGGAAGGGGTTGGGGGCTCGGACCAGGATGCCCAGGTCCACCGCCAGTTGGTTGTCCGGGGTGATGTCCGGGGAGAGGACCTCGCCCGTGCGCGCGTCGGTGATTCTCGCGTCGTGTTCCTCCACCGGACCGAACGTGTAGGTGAGCGGCAGGCGTTGGACCACCTCGGCGGTGACGCGGTTGGAGTGGGGGCCGCCGACGAGGATGAGGTTGGCCCGGCGTTCGAGGCCCGTGAGGTGGTGGCTCGGGGTGAGGGGGAGGTGTTTCACGCCGGTGCGCTGGAGTTGTTGCCGTAGTTCGTGGATGGCCAGGACGTCCCCCACGCCGACCAGGCCCGAGCGCTCCCAGATGTAGTGCTCCTCCTGGATGAAGATCGACGTCACCATCTTCAGGTCGTGCGCGGTGAACGGCTTCCAGAAGCCCCGGGTGTCCCGGAAGCGCCACAGGTCACGGACCCTGCCGAACGACCAGCCCGCCACGAACGCGAGCGACGCGGAGGAGAGGTTCACCAGGAGGTCTTGCAGCGCGCCGCTCATCCAGGAGGCTCCGTCCGTTCGGCGTGGGCTCCTGGTTCCTCCCCCTCACGGCCGGATTCGACGCCCGTTGTCGGCCAGGTGCAGGGCGAGGGTGACAGCCACGGAGACCGCCGCCATCACCGCCATCGCCCGTGCGGGACCGGCGAGTTGGGCCAGCGAGCCCGCTGCCGCCGCCGAGAGGCCCTGGAGGGCGAGCATCCCCGAGGAGTGCAATCCCAGTGCGTGGCCGCTGAGTCGAGGTGGCGTCAGCTCCATCAGCCGTTCCTGCTGGGCCAGACTCGCGCCGAATCCGATCGACGCGAGCACCGCCGCCGTCGCGGTGACCGGGAGCGGAGGGTGGAACGCGAACACGGCGTACGGGGCCGCCAGGAGCAGGAGAAGAGGGGTGACCGCCCTGCGCCGTACGGCGGGCCTAAGGACGCGGCCCACGGTCACGTCGCCGACCAGCATGCCCAGCGCCGCGCACGCGAACAGGGTGCCCGCCGCGCCGGGGTCGTAGGAGACGAAGAGCGATTCGCAGCCCACGACAAGGCCGTTGGGGATCCACAGGCCGAGGTAGGTGAGGCGGCGGGGCCGGGAGGACCACAGCTCGGCGTTCGTGCGCCAGGTTTCCGCCGGGGTGGGGCGGCCGGTGGTGCGGGGTGGGCGTTCGGCGAGGGCCGCGCGGGTGGTCGCGGCGGAGGTGACGTACAACAGGGCGGCCAGCGCGAGGACTTGGGGCGGGCTGACGATCGTGAGGAGCAGGCCGGCTGCCGCGTAACCCCCGATCTGCATCAGGCCGTTCATCATGTTGAACAGGGAACGGCCGGTCAGGTAGGCCCCGTTGGGGAGGATCTCGTTCAGCAGGCCCCAGCGGACCCCGCCGCCCAGCGCCGAGACCAGGCCCTGGAGGAGCAGCACCGTGAACACGGCGCCCAGCGGGAGGCCGGGGACCGCGACCAGGGCCGTGGTCGTCGCGAACGCCAGGGAGAGGGCCGTGAGCGTGGCGCGGGGGCGGAGGCGGTCGGCTCCCGAGAGGAGGAAGGTCGCGCCGAGGACCTGGGCCAGCGACGGGCCGAACATGCTCAGCGCGGAGAGGAGGGGGGAGTTCGTCTCGCGGTAGACGTGCGTGCCGAGGGCCAGGCCCGCGAGGGTCTGGGCGGCGACGTGGGTCGCTGAGGAGAGGAAGAGGGGGGTGAATTCGGGGGTCGCGAAGAGGGATCTGTACGGGGTTGTGGAAGCGGTTGTGGTGGGTGCGCCGGTCATGGACGGAGTCTCGGGGTGGTCCGGGCGGGGTGGTTATTGTTTCGCGGGTACGCGAAAGGTCGTGCGAGCCCCTGACCGGCGAGGTCGCGCGGGGCTCCGGCGGCCTCGCGGGAAGTCCCGGCCGGCAAGGAGGAAGCCGTGGGCCTGTGGCAGGTCAACGCCGACACGCTCGCCCGGAGCCGGTTCGTGCTGTCGCCCCTCGCCGAGACCTTCGCCGCGCTGAAGCTGCTGCACGCCGGGGTGGGGCGGCATCCCGGGGAGAGCCGGTGGCTCGCCGCGCACCTGCCCGCGTACCGCGCCCGGCTCGCCGCCGACCCCGTCACCGCGCTGCTCGTGCAGGCGGGGCTCGGCCGGGACTGGATCGCCGACTTCCTGACGCCTACACCCCGGGGTGGAGAGGACTTCGCCACCGAAGTACTACGGGTACGGTCCGCCGGGGTCGCCGAGTCCCATGCCCATCTGCGGACGGCCCTCGCCGGGGATCTGCCTCAGGTACTGGTGCGGGACGACCTGCCCGACCGCGCCGCCGACCTCATGGAGTGGGTGTGGGCGGAGGCTGTCCGGCCCTACTGGGAGCGGCGGCGGCACGTCCTCGAAGCGGACATCGCCGTACGGCTGGACCAGGTGAGCCGGGGCGGGTGGGCCGCCGTGCTCGACTCCCTGCGGCCGGGGACCCGTTGGCTCGGCGAGAGCACGTTCCAGGTGAACCGGCACGAGTATCCGCCCCGCGAGATCTCCGGCGCCGAGTTGGTCTTCGTCCCCGTGACTCCGCAGACGGGGTGGGTCGCGTGGGAGGAGTCCTCGCGGTACGCGGTCGTCTACCCCTGCGTGGGGGTGCTCACGGAGGAGCGCGGGGCCGGGCGGGCCGGGGCGCTGGACGCGTTGCTGGGGGCCGGGCGGGCGCGGGTCCTGGTGCTGCTGGGGCGTCCCATGAGTACGACCCAGCTCGTCGCCGTCACCGGGCAGGGGCTCGGGTCGGTCGGGAGGCATCTGCGGGTGCTGTGGGACGCGGGGCTGGTGGAGCGGCGGCGGGTGGGGAGGTCGGTGCTGTACGTGCGGACGGGGGTCGGGGACGCGGTCGTGGAGGGGGTACCTGGGGCGTAGACGTCTACGACCCCGCCGCCGCCCACCGGCACTCCATCCGGCGGGCAGCCGCCCTCACCCCGGAGGACCAACCCCGCGGAGTTAGCATCCGAAGCATGACTAACAACGCCACCTCCCCCCTCCAGGTAGAGATCGACTCCCTCAAGGGCGGCTCCGCGGACCTCTCCCAGTACGCCGGTCAGGTCGTCCTCGTCGTGAACGTCGCCTCCAAGTGCGGGCTCACCCCGCAGTACTCGGGTCTGGAGAAGCTCCAGGAGCAGTACGCGGCGCAGGGCTTCACCGTGCTCGGCGTCCCCTGCAACCAGTTCATGGGCCAGGAGCCCGGCAGCTCCGAGGAGATCGCGGAGTTCTGTTCCGCGACGTACGGCGTGACGTTCCCGATGACCGAGAAGGTCGAGGTCAACGGGGAGAGCCGGCACCCGCTGTACGAGCGGCTCGTCGGGTTCGCCGACGCGGAGGGTCACACCGGCGACATCCGCTGGAACTTCGAGAAGTTCCTCATCGGCCGGGACGGCTCCGTCGTCGCCCGCTTCTCCCCGCAGACCGAGCCGGAGTCGACGGACGTCGTCACGGCGGTCGAGGCACAGCTCGCGGGCTGAGCCAGGCGCGTCCCTCTCAAGTACCCCGGTATGACGTACCCGGGTATGACGTACCTCGGTATGACGTACCTCGGTACTACCCCCCTTGACCTTCCCCCAAGGTCAGACCCGAGCCTCCTCCCACCGGACGACCCCGTCCGGTGACGGAGGATGGCGGGATGGACGAGGGACTCATCGGCATCGGCGCCTTCGCGGCACGCTCTCGCCTGTCCGCGAAGGCGCTGCGGCTGTACGACCGGCTGGGCCTGCTGCCCCCGGCGCGCATCGACCCGGCGAGCGGCTACCGCTACTACCGCGCGGACCAGATCGAACGCGCCCGCCTGGTCGCCCTGCTGCGCCGCCTGGACATGCCGCTCGCGCGGATCGCCGGGATCGTCGAGGCGGACGGCACGCAAGGTGCCGGGCTCCTGGACGCGTACTGGTCCGAGGCCGAGACCCGCCACGCCGAACGGCGCGCGCTCGCCGGCTACCTCCGTCGTCGTATGACCGGAAAGGGCCAGGAGATGGCTGACCTGTACGACGCGTTCACGGTCGAACTCGTGGAAGTCCCCGAGCAGTTGCTGATCACCGAGACCCGGCACATCCTCGCGGACGAGCTGCCCGTGTGGATCCCGGCGGCGCTGGGCCGGCTGGAGGAGGCGGCGGCCGGCTGCGGCGGCATCGCCGGGCACCCCTTCGTCGCGTACCACGCGGAGTCGTCGATGGAGAGCGACGGTCCCGCCGAGGCGTGCGTACCCGTGGCGGACGCCGGAGCGGCGCGGACGTGGGTCGCGGGACAACCCCGTACCCGTCATACCCGTACCCGTCTGGAGCCGGCGCGGCGGCTGGCCGTCACGCGGGTCACCAAGGCGCAGGTGGCTCACCCCCAGATACTCGCGGCGTACGAGGCCGTGGAGGCGTGGATGCGGCGGGAGGGGTGGGAGTACGACGGCCCGTGCCGGGAGGTGTACTTCACGGACTGGGACGCGGCGGGGGCACAGGATCCGGTGTGTGACGTGGCGTTCCCGGTGCGGCGGGAGACGACAGCGCCCTAGGGCTGGGCCCACCAGGCCCGGGCACCGGACGAACGGGCACAAGCCGAGCCCCCTCGGCAAGGACGGCGATACTCGTCGAGAGGGCTCTCGGTGGTGCTTGTTCAGTTACTCGGCCGACTCAACTGCCTGACGGGTTCTGCTACTTGACCGACTCCACGAAGACGGTCCAGGCCGTGGCGGGGAACGCCAGGGCGGCGCCCTCGGGGCGCTTCGAGTCGCGGACGGCCAGCGCCGCGGCGGGCGACCTGACCTCCACGCACTCGCCGTTCCCGACCGAGTACGAGGACTTCGTCCACACGTGCGTGGCGCTCTGACGAATTGCCATCTCTGCTCCAGTGGCTGGTTGTCTTCGCGCCAACACCGTTGATCGCTGGCGCAATTCGACGCTACTGGGAGACCCCACCCCGGGGGCCAGTCATTCACCCGACCTGGTGGCATATTCCGGGAAAACCTCACGCTGGAGCGCAACAGCCCTGTACAGTGCGGCCTTTCGCCTCAGCGCGCGTACTCCTTCGCGATGGACTCGATGGTCTGGCCGGACACCTCGACGTTCATGGCCTGCGCCCGCAGGTGCTCGTACATCAGGGCGTAGATCTGCACGTCGTGGTGCTTCTCCAGGTACAGGTCGCTGGTGACGCCCTCGATGTAGACCACGCTGGAGTCGGCGAGTTCGGCGAACTCCAGGATCGAGTAACCCCCGTTGAGCCCGGGGTGCGCGCCGGCGTCGAAGGGCAGCAGCTGGATGGTCACGTGCGGCAGCTTGCCCAACTCCAGCAGGTGCTCCAGCTGTTCGCGCATCACCCGGCGGCTCCCGACGGTCCGGCGCAGGACGGCCTCGTCGATGACGACCCACAGCCGTACCGGCTCCTTGACCTCCCCCGTGACGGGGTGGATCTGCTCGCCGAGCCGCCCCTGCCGGCGCAGCCTGACCTCCACCCGCTTCTCGATGTCCTCCGCCGAACTCTCGGGCAGCGCGCCCTTGATGACGGCCGCCGCGTACTCCGGCGTCTGGAGCAGCCCGGGGATGACCTGGGGCGAGTACGTGCGCAGGCTGGACGCGTCGTCCTCCAGGCCGATGTACACGCTGTACGGGACGTCCTTGAACGCGTACCACCAGCCCTGCTGGCGGGATTCGCGCGCCATCTGCATGAGCGACTCGACGACGCGCTCGTCCTCGATCTCGTAGACCCCGCACAGGTCGCGGACGTCCCGGGGGCTGATGCTGCGCCGGCCGTTCTCCAGTCGGCTGATCTTCGACTGCGAGACCAGCAGGCGTTTGGCCACCTGCTCGGCCGTCATGTTCTTCGACTCGCGGAGCCTGCGCAGTTCCAGACCGAGACGCCGACGACGCACGGTGGGATTGGTGTTGGACGGCATGAGACGTGCACCTCCGGCTGGATGCCTGTTGATACTTTGCGTATCTGCTGCTGAGCAGACTGCCACCAACAGGCTTATTACCGCTGGGAAACCACGGATATGCCAGCCAGGCCCGCAAGTTCGGGGATACTGGTGGATTGCGCGTGTTCAACACCGCTTCAACTCCACGCCGGGGCACCTGTTTTCGGACATGCGTCCGCGCGGGGCGGCGTACCGTTTCGCCTTGACGGTCGAAACGGACACACCACCCCGCGCGTGCGCGCGGCTCCCGAACGGGTCGGTGGGGCGCGGAGTTACGACTCCGGGGTTACCACCTCCGGGGTAGGACCCCGGAGCTACTACCCGAGAGTTACGGCCATGGTGGTAGCCGTACGCGTCTGCGGCTGCGTCGTAGGACTGCGGCTCAGTGGGCCACGACGCGCGCCATGGTGGTCCGGCGTGGCTGCGCCGGGACTCCATGGGCCGCTGCTTCCGCGCTCGCCCTGGCGGGTGGCGCGGCCTGGCGGCCGGCCGGTGCCGGGGCGGGCCGGCGCGGCTGGACGGCCACGCCGTTCTGGACGTCCATCACGGCGTGCGCCACGAGGCCGCCCATCGGGTCGTGCCTGATCAGGTCCCGTAGCCGGGAGCGCGAGGAACGACCCTCGTTGCCCGGGTACAGGTGCTTGCCGAGGCCGACCGCGTGCGCGAGCGCCGCGAGTGCCGCGGTCCGCGGGTCCGGCGGTACGCCGGTGCGGATCGCGGAGTCCAGCCGGGACCTGATCTCCCGGCTGATCGCGTTGTCCGTCGCCTGATAGCGAGTCGTCGGCAGCACCCCGCACATCTGGCCGGCCACGGCATGCACCATGCCGCACCGCTCCAGATGAGAGAGGTACGTCTGGCGGAGCCCCAGGCGGGGCCCGCCGATCCAGTGGACCGCGCGGACCGGAGCGCCACGACGGCGCAGCAACTCCAGTGCGTGGTCCAGTGTCGGATCACCTGTCGGCCGTGGTGCCACCACGGCGATACGATCCCCGTCAGGGGCTATCCGTCCGGCCAGCGCCAGCTCCACTAGCTGTGCTCCGGCCAGACCGAGGTCGAGCGACTGCGGCTGTGCGGTGGTACCCGTGGTCGGGTCCAACGCCAGCAACAGAAGCTCTTCCGGAAGAGTTCTGCGGCTCCTGCCCATCCATGCCTCCCCGCGTGGATGACAGACAGGGTGACCCCTCTCACATTCATCTGTCGAGGGTGCGTGACCTGTTTGTAAGGGAACCGGCAGGTATGTCGTTCTCGTCTACCGCAGGGGCCAAGCGCTCCACACAGGACACTGGTACACGGTTCGGACAGTGCCGAGGCGCCGTCCGGGTACGGGGTGTTGGTGGCCAGGTACGCAGTACACGGTTCGTTTCGTGCCGTACGTCAGCCCGTACGGCATATGAGGAGGCATCGGTGGCGGGCGAGTCCCCCGACAGGTCGAAGCAGCACGAGTCGTCACGACCGACGCAGGGTTCCGGTACGCCGGTTCCCGATCCCCGGGTCTCGGTGGGGGGCGGGGCCGAAGGGGGGGTGGATCTGGCTACGCGGGTGCTGATGTTGCCGAAGGACGGGGGCGCCGGGGAGGCCGGGGGTTCCGGGGCCGCCGAGGCGGGCGAGGACTCCGGCGGGGCCGAGGAGGGCGAGGACTCCGGGGTGACCGAAGCGGCCGAGGCCGCTGAGGGTTCCGGGCGCGCCGAGCAGGCCCGGGGTACCGGGGAGGCGCAGGGTGTCGAAGAGGGTGCGGTGAGTACTCAGGACCGGGGGGCTTCGGGTGCCGAGGTGCGCGCCGAGGGTGTCGGCGCGGTCGAGGAGGCGGGCACCGAGAGTGGTGACGCCGACGCTTCCGGTGACGATGCCGATCAGGCCAGTGTCCGTGAGGGTGACGGCGGGACTGGAGGCCGTTCTGGGGGCTCCGGGGAGACCGGGAGCGGGTCCGGGACGTCCGGGGGCGTGAAGGGCGCCCAGGGGGCGCCTGGGGGCGCCGAGGGGGGCTCGGGGCGGGGCGGTTCGGCTCGCGGCGCGGGTGAGGGTGCGGGGGAGGCGGATTCCGGGGGGTCCGGGGAGCGTCGTACGGCTGCGGATGCCGTGGCGGCGGACGCGTACGACGATGACGACGCCGACTCCCGCCAGGGAAACGCCGGTTCGGCCGACGAACAGGACAACTCGCCCGAGGACGCGACGAATTCGTACGCCGATGGCGCGCCGACCTCGAAAGCCGATGGTGAGACGGTCGACTCGCCGACACGCAAGGCCGGTTCAGTGGACACCGAGTCCAAGTCCCTGACAGAGAACGCCGGTTCCCGCACCGCCGAGGACACCGAGCCCGGCGAGGAAACCCCCGCCGCCGACAGCTCGCCCACCGGCAACACGGACTCCGGCGACAACTCGCCCGCCAGCAAGGCCGATCCCGGCGACGCGGAGGCCAAGTCCCCGAAGAGCGACGCCGATTCGGGCAGCGCGAAGAACACCGAGCCCGACGAGTCACCCTCCGGCGACAACTCCCCCGCCGACAAGGCCGATCCCGTCGAAGCCGACACCGACTCGGCTTCCACCAAGGCCCGTTCCGACGACGCCGACCCCCTCGACCAACCGACCGCGATCTTCAAGGCCGTACGCCCGAAGCCGAACGTCGACCAGCCGACGACGATGCTGAAGCTGGGCGACGTGGGCAAGCCCGCCACCACGAACCCCGGAAAACCGGACGCCGCCGAGGGAACCACGGGCGAAGCCGCCGGCGCCGCCTGGACGATGGCCGCCACCACGAAGCCGGACACCGGGGGGAAGCCCGGCACCACCGGCACCGCGAACGCCACCGCAGGCACGGACGCGACCGAGAAGCCCGGCACCGCCGAGACCACGGACACCGCCCCGAAGCCTGGCGGCGCGGGCAAAGCCGGCACCGCCGGGCCGGCGAGCGACCCCAAGGGCGCGGCCGGGAAGACGGATGCTGCCGGAAAGGCCGACGCCTCCGAGGAGACCGGCCCTACCGGAAAGACCGGCCCCGCCGGGAAGACCGAAGGCTCCGGAATCGCGGGCGGGTCGAAGAAGCCCGGCACCACCGGCACCGCGAACGCCACCGCAGGTACCGGCGCAGCCGCGAAGACCGGCGCCGCCGAGTCCACCGACGCCGCCTCGAAGCCGGGCGACGCCGGGAAGCCCACCCCCGCCGGCAAGCCCGGAGCCGGCAAGGCCCGTACCGCAACCGGCGGTGAGGCCGAAGCCGAGCGGACCAGCAGGTTCGTCGCGCTGAGGCCGCTGGACGACCCGGCCGGCCGTAAACCGCGTAGCTCCACAGGGGCAGAGTCGACCGCCACCACCGCCGTACCCCAGGTCGGCCCGGAGCGGACCACCCAGCAACCCCTCCCGCCGAAACCGCCGTTGGACCTGCTGGCGGAGCTGACGAACACGCCCCCGCCGCCGCCCACCCCGCTGCGCGCCCTCGTACGGCGGCTGAAGATCTGGACGCCGCTGGTGCTCCTGCTGGCGGTCGTGTTCGCGATCGCGCAGATGGTCCGCCCGCTGCCGAAGCCGTCGCTCGACCTGACGGCGAAGAGCGTCTACACCTTCGGGGGCGGCAAGGTCGGTATCCCGTGGCCCGCGCAGGGCCAGGCCGCGCTGGACGTACAGGGCGTGGGCACGTTCGGCTCGTCGGGCCAGGAGAAGCCGGTCCCGATCGCGAGCGTCGCGAAAGTGATGACCGCGTATCTCATACTCAAGGACCACCCGCTGAAGAGCGGCGAGGACGGCCCGAAGATCCCGATCGACCAGGCCGCCCAGGACCAGTCGAACGCGGGCCAGGAATCGACCGTGAACGTCACGAAGGGCGACGCGATCACCCAACGCGAGGCGCTGGAAAGCATCCTGATCGCGTCGGCGAACAACGTCGCCCGCCTGCTGGCCCGTTGGGACGCCGGCTCGGAGACGGCCTTCGTCGAGAAGATGAACGCCGCCGCCAAGGACCTGGGGATGACGAACACGACGTACACGGACCCCTCGGGCCTGAACGACACGACCGTCTCGACGGCGATCGACCAGGTGAAGCTCGGCAAGGCGGCGATGGAGCAGCCCGCCTTCCGCGAGGTCGCGGCGATGATGTCGTACACGGACTACAAGGGTGAGTACCACTCGAACTGGAACGGCCTGGTCGGCAGGAACAAGGTCGTCGGCATCAAGACGGGTACGACGACCTCGGCGCTGGGCAATCTGATGTTCGCCGCGAAGAAGGAGGTCGGCGGGGAGACCCGGACGATCATCGGCGCGGTCGTCCGGCAGCCCGCCGGCGGCCCGGAGAACACGATCCTCAGCGCGGCCCTGGACTCCGGCGACAAGCTGATCCGCGCGGCCCAGGACGTCCTGACGTCGGCGACGATCCTGAAGAAGGGCGAGGTCGTCGGGTACGTGGACGACGGCCTCGGCGGCCGTACCCCCGTGGTAGTCACGCGGGACGTCACCGCGGTCGGCTGGTCCGGGCTGAAGGTGAAGCTCTCCTTCGTCGCGGGTGATCTCCCGCACACCGCGAAGGCGGGTACCCAGGTAGCCACCCTGACGGTCGGCGACGGCGGCTCGGCGAGCGCCGTGAAGGTACCCGTAGCTCTCCGGAGTGAGTTGGCGGAACCCGGCTTCGGCGCGAAGCTGACCCGCGTCGGCTGACCCGGCACGCTCCCCGCAGCCCGCCGGCCAGTACCACCCGGTCCTGGTCGGCGGGCTGCGTGCTAGCGTCACGAAACGGACACAACTCGACGGCCGCTCACCCTGTGGTCGTAACCCTGCGGTCTTACGGGAAGCCGGTGGGGGACGAGAAGAAGAAGACGGGACACGGGGAGTGCCTACAGGTGGCCACTGCGGAGCCGACACGCGACGACACCGGTCCGGGCCGAGGCCCCGGCCCGCGAATACGGCTGCCCGCGCCGCAGTCCGGCTCGCATGACCGGCTCGGCCAGGGCGGCGGGAAGACGCGGGACCCCGAGGTGAGCACCCGTCTCAAGGACCGTCTCCGGGCCCGCCTGGACGCCCGCTTCGGCACCCGCCTCGACCTCCTGCGCGCCTGGCTGACGAACCACCTGGTGCTCTCCATGACCGTCCTCTCGGGCGGCCTGCACCTGCTCTGGTTCTTCACGTTCGCGAACAGCGGCGGCGACCTGGCGGCGCAGGACGCGTGGGCGGAGTTCGTCGGCCGCCACCCCGACTCCGCGTACAACCTCGCCTGGTACGGCGGGATGCACCCGGTGTCGTACAGCATCATCTCGCCGTACCTGATGTCGGTCCTCGGCGTGCGGACGACGATGATGATCGCCGGGACGCTCTCGGCGGGCCTGCTGACGTTGATCCTGCTGCGCTCGCGGCCGGTGAAGAACCCGGCCTGGCCTGCGCTGATAGGAGTCGTCGCGTTCCTGTGCAACGCGGCGAGCGGACGCGTCACCTTCGGCCTCGGCAACATGTTCGCGCTGGGCGCGGTGGCCGCCGTCTTCTGCTGGCCGCACAAGTGGCGCCACAAGCGCTGGGCGAAAGCCCTGGTCGCGGCGCCGCTGGCCGCGCTGGCGACGATGTCGTCACCGGTCGCGGGACTCTTCGTAGGACTCGTGGCGGTCGCCCTGTTTTTGCAGAAGCGACGCCCGGGCGCGTGGGCGCTGGGCATCGCGCCGGCCATCGTGGTCGGCGTCTCCGCGTGGCTGTTCCCCTTCTCCGGGACGCAGCCGATGTCGATCGGGTCGGCGTCGCTCCCGTTCATCTACTCGGTGATCGTCTTCCTCGCCGTGCCGAAGGACTGGAAGACGGTCCGGATCACGGCGGCGGTGTACGGGCTGTTCGTGCTCGGCGTGTGGATCGTCAGCTCGCAGATCGGCTCCAACATCACCCGGCTCGCGATGCTGTTCGGCGGGGTCGTGGTGGCGTGCGCGCTGCCGTTCGCGGTGCCGCGCAGCCGCAAGTGGTACGCGCTGGTGATCGCGACGGTCGGGTTCGTGGTGTGGGTCGGTTTCAAGTCGGTCGACGACGTCGTCCGTACCACTCCGGCCGCCTCCTGGGCGCGCGAGCTGGCGCCGCTGGTGAACGAGCTCCAGCAGGTCGGCGCCGGGAAGGGGCGGGTGGAGGTGGTACCCGCGCGCTCGCACCGGGAGGCGTCCGCGCTCGCGCCGTACGTGAACCTCGCGCGCGGGTGGAACCGGCAGGCCGACATGAAGCGCAACCCGCTCTTCTACGACGACACCCTCAACTCCGCGAACTACCACGAATGGCTCAAGCGCTGGGCCGTGCACTTCGTCGTCGTACCCAAGGACGCCCCGGACGGGGACGGTGCCGAGCGGGAGCGCGAACTGGTCCAGCGGGGTCTCCCCTACCTGAAGCAGATCTGGGGCGACGCCAACTGGCAGCTCTTCCGGGTCAACGACCCGGCGCCGCTCGCCGAGCCCGACGCGGTGGTCCAGCGCGCCGAACAGGGCGAGATGACGATCGACGTGAAGCGGGCCGGGCGGGTCCTGGTCAAGATCCCCTACTCCCCCTGGCTGAGCGTCGTCGACGCGCAGGGCAAGAGCCTCAAGGCCCCCCAGGAGACCGAGGCGTCCAAGCACCGCGAGGAGGGCGAGCCGAAGGTCTACGAGAACCTCCACGGCTGCCTCTACGAGACGGAGGAGGACACGGAGGGCGACAAGTGGACGATGCTGGTCGCCCCCACGGCGGGCATCTACCGGCTGGCGGCGCCCTACCAACTGCCCCGGGGGACGCCGTGCCCGGACGAACTCAAGTAGCACTCAGGTAGTCCGGTACCCGTACCCGAGAGCTAGCGCAGCTCGGAGACGTAGCGGTCGGTCCCCGGCACCGTCGGGATGAAGGGGGCCACCAGCTCCACCCTGCCGAGGCCCGATTCCTCCACCCGGGAGCCGAGTCCGGCGTAGTGGTCCTGCCAGACGTCCCGGGGGTCCTGTTCGAGGAACCACAGGAGGGTCAGGCGGGTATCGGTGCCCTCCACCTGCTTCACGTACGCCATGCGGTCGACGGGCAGCGGGGTGGGCCGGAAGATCGTCACCAGCGCGGCGGGGGACCCCTTCAGGGCGCGCGGGAGGTGGCGGGTGCGGAGCCAGTGGAGGAGGTCGGTGCGGCGCTCGGGGGTCTCGGCGTCGATCACCTCCAGGATCAGCCCCTGGTAGGGGTGGTCCAGGGCGTGGAAGTCGCGGGGACCGGCCGCGCCGTCGCGGTAGACCGTCGTCTCGTGGTCCTGGAACGCCGTGAAGACGTGGGTGCGGTCCTGGTAGACGCGGGCGTCGTGGTTGAGGCGGCGGTTGATGGCGACGGTCCAGCGCATGTGGTCGGCGTAGCGGCCGTCGGTGATCCAGTAGGTGGAGAGGTAGCACCCCAGGGTGACGGGCTGGGCGACCGCCGACTTCTCGGGGTAGCGCAGGAGCTGGAGGTCGCGGGTGGCGACCCAGCGGCGGCCCGCGTACATCCAGGGCATCGCCATCGCGCCCGCGTAGAAGTGGTCGTCCTCGTACCAGCGGTTGTAGGCGTACTCGTGGCCGGGGTGCGGTTCGACCATGGTGATCAGGGCGTGGCCGGGGCGGACGCCGTAGGGGCCGGTGGCCGCCAACTCGGCGTAACGGGCGCTGGATTCGGCCTCACCCGAAGTGGTCCCGCTGGTGCCGGTCTCGTTCATGTGCGTTCCCCTTTCCTGCGCGCTCGCCCATACTCTGACGGTCCGTCAGACAATGCGCCAGCGTCAGGAAGCGGCCATCAGGGAGGGTTCGTGTCTCTGCTCACCGGCAAGACCGTCGTCGTCTCCGGAGTCGGCGCGGGACTGGGTCACCAGGTCGCGGCGGCCGTCGTACGGGAAGGGGGGAACGCGGTGCTGGGGGCTCGGACCGAGGCTCAACTGGCCAAGTCCGCGCGGGACATCGACCCCGGCGGGGCGCGCACCGCGTTCCTGTCCACCGACATCACCGACGAGCAACAGTGCGCCGCTCTGGCCGAGTTGGCGGTGTCGCGGTTCGGCGGGATCGACGCCGTCGTCCAGGTCGCCGCCTGGGACTCCTACTTCGGGGGTGTTCAGGACGCCGACTTCGAGACCTGGCGGTCCGTCATGGACGTGAATCTGCTGGGGACCCTGCGGATGACGCGGGCCTGTCTGCCCGCGCTGAAGGAGGGGGGCGGGGGCGCGGTCGTGTTCATCGGGACGCAGTCGGCGGTGGCGGCGCCCTCGCAGGTGAAGCAGGCGGCGTACGCGGCGTCCAAGGGGGCGCTGACGAGCGTGATGTACTCGCTGGCAAGGGAGTTGGGGCCGTACCGGGTCCGGGTGAACACCGTGTTGCCGGGGTGGATGTGGGGGCCGCCGGTGGAGGCGTACGTGCGGTTCACGGCGCAGGCGGAGGGGGTACCCGAGAGTGAGGTGCTGGGGCGGCTCTCGGGGCGGATGGCGCTGCCGGAGCTGGCGACGGACGGGGACGTGGCGGACGCGGCGGTGTTCCTCGCGTCGCCCCGGGCGCGGGCGATCACGGGGCAGTCGTTGCTGGTGAACGCGGGGGAACTGATGCGCTGAGCGGTGCCCTCTCCCGCCAACTCGGCGTTCACGTACAGGAATTGAGGTCACCTCACCGAACGATTTTACTTCCCCTTGACCCTCCTTGCGCTTGCCGTGAGCACACCATCACACCCAGAGTTCACATGCCTGCCCTGCCTGTCTGCTGCGAACTCCCACGTTGACGGCGAACCCTGGAAGGGGGCACATGAACGGTCTCGACTGGGCCGTGCTCATCGGCTACTTCGGCGTGATGGTCGCCATCGGCGTCTGGTCGCACAAACGGGTCGACGACGTCAGCGACTTCTTCACCGCGGGCGGCAAGATGCCGTGGTGGCTCTCCGGTATCTCCCACCACATGTCGGGCTACAGCGCGGTGATGTTCACCGGGTACGCCGGCATCGCCTACACCTACGGGGTGACCTCCTTCGTCACCTGGTCCTTCCCGATCGCGCTCGGCATCGCGATCGGCTCGAAGCTCTTCGCGCCGCGCATCAACCGGCTGCGTTCACGGCTCCATGTGGCCTCCCCGCTGGAGTACTTGAAGAACCGGTACGACCTGAAGACCCAGCAAGCACTCGCCTGGTCGGGGATGCTGCTGAAGATCGTGGACGTCGGCGCCAAGTGGGCGGCGATCGCGACCCTGCTGTCCGTGTTCACCGGCATCTCGCTGAACCAGGGCATCCTCATCACCGGCACCATCACGGCCGTGTACTGCACGATCGGCGGCCTGTGGGCCGACGCACTCACGGAGTTGGGCCAGTTCATCATCCAACTCCTCGCGGGCGTCGCGATGTTCATCGCCGTGATCGTCGAACTGGACGACAGGAACATCGGGTTCCTCGGCGCCTGGGACGAACCCGCGCTCCAGGGCCACGGCAAGCCGCTCGTCGGCCCGTACGGCACGGTGTTCCTGCTCGCGTTCCTGTTCATCAAGCTGTTCGAGTACAACGGCGGCATGCTCAACCAGGCGCAGCGGTACATGGCGACGCGGAACGCGAAGGAGGCCGAGCGCTCGGCGCGGCTGTCGGCGCTGCTGTGGCTGGTCTGGCCGGTCGTGCTGTTCTTCCCGATGTGGATGTCGCCGCTGCTGGTCGAGTCGAAGAAGCCGGACGGCTCCGACTCCTACGGCCTGATGACCGAACAGCTCCTGCCGCACGGCCTGTTGGGGCTCGTGATCGTCGGCTTCTTCTCCCACACGATGGCGATGTGCTCCTCCGACGCCAACGCGATCGCGGCCGTCTTCACCCGGGACTGCGCGCCGGTCATCTGGAAACGGGCCCGAACGTGGGACCGGGGACAGGGACTTCGGGTCGCGCGCATCACGACCGTCGTCTTCCTCGGCCTCTCGATGGCGGCGGCGACGCAGGTCAACTCCCCCGCTTTCAAGGACATCATCACCGTCGTCATCAAGTGGGTCGCCGGTCTGATGGGCCCGATGGCCATCCCGATGATGCTGGGCCTGCTGCGGCCGTTCCGCCGCTCCGGGCCGACGGCGGCGCTGACGAGCTGGTCGATGGGGCTGCTGGCGTTCTGGCTCGTCAACTACCCGATCAACTGGAACGTCGACGGCGGCGTACCTCTCCAGTATCAGGTGTCGATCCCCCTCGCGGTCTCCCTCGTCCTGTACATCGCGATCGGCTTCATCCGTCCCGAGGACACCCCCGGCCGGCTCGCGATCATCGAGAAGATCAACTCGGACGACGACGCGGCGGCCGTCGCGGTGAGCGCGGAACTGGACGACGGACGCGGCACCGTCGGGGTCACGAAGAGCGGCTGAGACCGGGGGAGGCTGCCACATGCTCCCCCGTCCGGCCACATTCCCGACAGCAACACCACCAACACACAGAAACGACCACTCCCCACCCCAAATCCCGTCCCCTGCGGCCACACTGGGCATACCGCCCGACCCCTGAACTCCCCGTCCCCGTTCGATTACAGTGGCGAATCGTGTCGCACGGACGACGGACGGTGGCCCGGGGAGGCAGGGTGTGAGTACGGCGGCCGGGCCCATCTGGGGCCGTACGGAACAGCAGGACTTCCGCAGCCGGGTGCGCGGCGCACTGCTCGGCGGCGCCCTCGGCGACGCGCTGGGCGCCCCGGTGGACCGGTCCTCCGCGCAGGACATACTTCAGGCGTACGGGGTGGAGGGCATCGTCGACCTGGTCCCCGCGTACGGCAGGCGCGGCGCGATCACCCACCTCACCCAGCTCACCCTGTTCACGGTCGACGGCCTGATCCGCGCCCAGGTACGCCGTGACACCGGCGCCTGGCATCCCCCCACGGACCTGCATCGCGCGTATCTGCGCTGGGCGGCCACGCAGCGGGACTGGGGTCCCGACCTACGCCGCAAGGACGACGGCTGGCTGGCCCGCGAGGAGTGGCTGTACGCCCGCCGCGACCCGACGCGCCCGCTGCTCCTCGGCCTCGGGGACGAGCGGATGGGCACCCTGGAGACGCCGAAGAACCCGGCGGCGGACGGCCCCGAGGCGCTCGGCCGCTCCGCGCCGTTCGGTCTGCTGGTCGGCTGGGAGCCGCAGCTGGTCGCGCAGCTCGCGGTGGAGTGCGCGGCGCAGACCCACGGCCACCCGGCGGCGTACCTCGCGTCGGGCGCGTACGCGGTCGTCGTGCACGCGCTGGCCAGGGGCGACAGCCTCGACAGCGCGGTGCAGCGGGCGCTGTCCCACCTGTCGGCGCGGCCCGGCCACGAGCCGGTGTCGGAGGCGCTGCAACGGGGGCTCGGCGCGGTCAGACAGGGCCTGCCGACGCCCGCGCGGGTCGAGGAACTCGCCGGCGGCGGCAGCGCGCCCGAGCTGTTGTCCGCCGCCGTGTACTGCGCGCTCGTCGCCGAGGACGTACGGCACGGCCTGCGCCTCGCCGTCAACCACGGCGCCCCCTCCGCCGCGACCGCCTCCGTCACGGGGTCCCTGCTCGGCGCGCTGCACGGGGAGACGGCCCTTCCCCCGGCGTGGCTCGCGGAGCTGGAGGGGCGGCCGACGCTGCTGGAACTCGCCGACGACTTCTCGATGGAGATGACGCAGGGGCCGGCGCTGCACAACCCGGCGGGGGCGGCGCCGGGGTGGCTGGCCCGGTACCCGAGAAGCAGCGGGGTAGAGCTGGGGTAGGGGGCCGGGAACCGCTGGAGCGGGAGCCGTACCCCTCAGGTACTACCCGGGTACTACTCGACGACCCTGACCCTGGTCTCCGTCGCCCCGAACGCCCACAGCGCCGTGCCGTCCTCCTTGTGGAGGCGGATGCCGCCGGTCTGCGTGCCGGCGGGGGCGGGCGGCGGGGAGGAGCCGTCGACGGCGTTGGAGAAGGCGATGTTGATGCCGGACTTCACCGTGAAGTAGACGACGTGCTCGACGGCGACCCCGTCGGAGCCGGTGGTCGCGGGCGTGCGCACGGAGATCGTGTACGTCCCCGGGGCGGGGTCGACCGTGCCGGGCCAGACGTCGAAGGTGCGGCGGGACTGGTCGTCGGCGTCGACCAGCCAGACCCGGTCCTCGGAGAGCGAGTAGACGATACGGCGGCCCGTGCCCGACTTGGCGGGTAGTCCCGGAGTACTAGGGGTGGACGCATCCGGAGCCGCCGACTGCCGGGGTGTGGCGGCCGGCTTCGGGCTGGCCGCGGCCGTCGGGTGAGGGTGCACGCCGTGGTCCGCTTCGAGCGCCAGGAAGCCCACGCCGACGATCGCCCCGGCCGTCAGACCGGTGACCCAGACCCACGAGGGAAGCCGCAGGGCAGGCACGGGCACGCAACTCCTCAGTCTCCGGCCCCCGCATGTCGGGGGTCGGATCATCCTACTGTGGAGCGCCTGTCCGCAGGTCCCGTACCGGTCCCCCTCAGGTACCGTTCCAAGATCGCAACCGGCGCTCCACCAGGGTCAGTCGAGGAGCGGCAGCAGCTCCGGGAGGTGCCCGTCGGACGCCTGTGCCGCCCGCTGCCGCTCGGCCGGCACCTCGCCGTACAGCGTCGTACGCGGCTTCGCCGGACGCCCCGCCGCCTCGGCGACGGCGATGAGGTCCCGGATCGACTTGTACGAGCCGTACGACGACCCGGCCATCCGCGAGATGGTCTCCTCCATCAGCGTGCCGCCGAGGTCGTTGGCCCCGGAGCGCAGCATCTCGGCGGCGCCCTCGGTGCCCAGCTTGACCCAGCTGGTCTGGATGTTGGGGATCCACGGGTGCAGCAGGAGCCGTGCCATCGCCGTCACCGCGCGGTTGTCCCGGATCGTCGGGCCGGGCCGCGAGATGCCCGCCAGGTACACGGGCGCGTTGGTGTGGATGAACGGCAGCGTCACGAACTCCGTGAATCCGCCGGTGCGTTGCTGGATCCCGGCGAGCGTGCGGAGGTGGCCGAGCCAGTGGCGCGGCTGGTCGACGTGGCCGTACATCATCGTCGAGGTCGTGCGGATGCCCAACTCGTGGGCGGTGGTGACGACTTCGATCCAGGTCGCGGCCGGCAGCTTGCCCTTGGTGAGGATCCAGCGGACCTCGTCGTCGAGGATCTCGGCGGCCGTGCCGGGGAGCGTGTCAAGTCCCGCCTCCCGCGCCCGAGTCAGCCACTCGCGGATCGAAAGTCCCGTGCGGGTCGCGCCGTTGACGACCTCCATCGGCGAGAAGGCGTGCACGTGCATGCCCGGGACGCGTTCCTTGACCGCCTTCGCGATGTCGAAGTACGCGGTGCCCGGCAGGTCGGGGTGGATGCCGCCCTGCATGCAGACCTCGACCGCCCCGACCTCCCATGCCTGTTGGGCGCGGTCGGCGACCTGGTCCAGGGAGAGGGTGTAGGCGTCGGCGTCCGTACGGCGCTGCGCGAACGCGCAGAAACGGCAGCCGGTGTAGCAGACGTTGGTGAAGTTGATGTTCCGCGTGACGATGTACGTGACGTCGTCGCCGACCGCCGACTTCCTTACGTCGTCGGCGATGTGGGTCAGCGCGTCCAGCGCCGGACCGTCCGCGTGGAAGAGCGCGAGCGCCTCCGCGTCGGTCAGCTTCGTCGGGTCGTCGGCCGCCGTCGCCAGGGCCTGGCGTACGTCGGTGTCGATGCGCTCGGGGACCATGCCGGGGGCGGCGGCCTCGCGCAGTTCGGTCCAGTCGCCGTACACCTCGTCGAAGTCGTCGCGGCGGTCGGACGTACGGCCCTCGGTGTCGATCGTGCGGTGCAGGTCGGTGCGGCCGGTGGCCTCGAAGACCTCCTCGGGCTCCTGCCAGGGGTGACCCTCGACGACGGCGTCCGGGATCGCGAGGCCGGTCTCCGGGTCGGCGAGCGCGCGGACGTGCGGGAGGAGGCGGGGGTCGAGCCAGGGTTCGCCGCGCGTCACGAACTCCGGGTAGACGCACAGGCGTTCGCGCAGGTCGAAGCCGGCCGCCTCGGAGCGCCGGGTGAGTTCCTCGATCTGCGGCCAGGGGCGCTCGGGGTTGACGTGGTCGATGGTGAGCGGGGAGACGCCGCCCCAGTCGTCGATGCCGGCGCCGATGAGGCGCTCGTACTCGCCGTCGACCAGGTTCGGCGGGGCCTGGATGTTCGCCGAGGGGCCGAGGATCAGGCGCGATACGGCGACCGCCGCGACCAGTTCGTCGAGTTCGGCGTCCGGCATGCCGCGCATCGCCGTGTCCGGCTTGGCGCGGAAGTTCTGGATGATCAGTTCCTGGATGCCGTGGTGCGCGCGGGAGACCTTGCGCAGCGCGAAGAGCGACTCGGCGCGCTCCTCGTACGTCTCGCCGATGCCGATCAGCAGACCCGAGGTGAAGGGGACCGAGGAGCGGCCCGCGTCCTCCAACACCCGTAGCCTGACGGCCGGTTCCTTGTCCGGGGAGCCGTAGTGGGGGCCGCCGGGCTCGGACCACAGGCGGGTGGCCGTCGTCTCCAGCATCATGCCCATGCTCGGCGCGACCGGCTTGAGGCGCTGGAGGTCGGTCCAGGACATCACCCCGGGGTTGAGGTGGGGGAGCAGGCCGGTCTCCTCCAGAATGCGGATGGAGATGGCTCTCACGTAGGCGATGGTGTCGTCGTACCCGTGCGCGTCGAGCCACTCGCGCGCCTCGGGCCAGCGGTCCTCCGGCTTGTCCCCCAGCGTGATGAGGGCTTCCTTGCACCCCAGGGAGGCACCCTTGCGCGCTACGTCGAGTACCTCGTCGGGGGACATGAACATGCCGTGGCCGGCACGGCGGAGCTTGCCCGGCACCGTGACGAAGGTGCAGTAGTGACACTTGTCGCGGCACAGGCGGGTCAGGGGGATGAAGACGCTCTTGGAGTACGTGATGACACCGGGCCGGCCGGCCGCCGCCAGGCCCGTGTCACGCACGCGCGCGGCGGTCGCCGTGAGGTCGTCGAGAGCCTCGCCGCGCGCCTGGAGCAGCACAGCCGTCTCGGACACGTCGAGGGCGACGCCGTCCCGGGCGCGTTTGAGGGCGCGACGCATGGAGTTCTCGGTGGGGCCGGTTCCCGAGGTCGCGGAAGTCGTCATCCTTTGAGCATACGTTCGAGGTCATAGAAGGTGCGGGGGCGCCAGGTGGGGGGTGCGGGGTGGGTACGGGGGTGGGGGTACGAGGCGGCTACGCGTGCGGGGAGGCGGGGTGGGGGTGCGCCTGTGGTCCTGTCCCTCTTGAGTACTAGTACCCAGGGGGTGTACGTGGTCGTACCGATGTCCGGGGTATCGGCTGCCGCCTACGGTCCTGGCATGCCTGTGGAGATCACGCCCGACGCCGAGACCGAGCCCGCCGCCGCTCCTGCCCGAGGCACCGCCGCTCGGGTGGGGCAGGCCGTGGGGATCGGCTGCGCCGCGCTCGTCGCCGTACCGCTGTTCCTCGGCCTCGCCCTGCTCGTCTGGCTCGCCCTGATCACCAAGGACGCGTCGGACTTCCCCCGGGTCGTGCCCCAGGAGATGGCGGACCGGGCGGTGGCGAACTCCCAGGAGGCTTACGGCGTGCTGGGGTTCACGCGCACGATCCCCTACGGCTCCGGGGATCCCGGGATCTCCGCCGAGAACACCCTGAGTGCCGACCTGTGCTACCGGGGCGGGCTGACGGACGAGACGGTCGACGGGGCCTACGCCATGCACCACAGCTGGGCGCTCGACCACGTCACCGCCGGGGAGGCGGTTCCCGCCCTGCGTCGGCTGCGCACGTATCTCAAGGACGACGGGTGGGACATCGCGTCCTACGAGGAGGGGGGTACCGGGGATACCTGGGGGCTACGCGCCTCGCGCCCGGACGGCGAGATGTTCTTCACCTGGTCCGCCGGGAGCGGGTACTTCCGGGGCGGCGCTTCCATGCCCTGCGCCGTGGACCCCGGCTGGCACATGCCGGACGGGTCACCCGGCGACGACGTGTCGCCGCCGGCCCTCACCCCGTCCCCGTCACACGTACGGCGCTAGCTCGTCCAGCACCCGCAGCACCTCGGCCTCCCCCGCCGGAGGCAACTGCACGACCGCCTCCTCGATCCCCAGCTCCTCGTAGTACTCAAGTTTTCCCCGGGTAGGCACTACGGCGTACGGCACCACATCGAGCTCGGACGGTTCCCGCCCGGCCTCCGCCCAGGCGGTCCGCAGGGCCGGCAGCGACTCGCCGAGCCCGCGTCCGCCGATCGGGAGCCAGCCGTCGGCGTACTCGCAGATGTGGGAGAACAGCTTGGGCCCGGCGCCACCGCCGATGAGGGTGCGCGGCCCGACAACCGGCCCGCGCGGCTTCCGCACCGGCTTGGGGTACGCGATGGACGGCCGTACGCTCCCGAACTCCCCTTCGTAGCCGGTCGGTTCACCGGACCACAGGGCCCGCATCAACGCCATCCGGTCCCGCACCAGCTCCCGCCGGGTCCGCCACTCGACGCCGTGGTCGGCGGCCTCCTCGACGTTCCACCCGTACCCGAGCCCCAGCGTGAGCCGCCCGCCGGACAGATGATCGACGGTGGCGACCTGCTTGGCGAGATCGATCGGATCGTGCTGCGCGACCAGCGTGATCCCGGTCCCCAGCCCCAGCCGCTCGGTCACCGCGGCGGCCTGCCCGAGCCCGACGAACGGGTCCAGCGTCCGCCCGTACTCCCTGGGTAGCCCCCCACCCGCGGGGTACGGCGTAACTCTCTCGACCGGAATGTGCGTGTGCTCCGGCAGATACAGCCCGGCGAACCCCCGCTCCTCCAACTCCCTCGCGAGACGCGTAGGGGTGATGGTCTCATCGGTGAGAAAAATCGTGACCGAGATACGCATACGACGGCCTTTCCGGATGTACGGCGGTACGACTACAGGCGCGGGTGCCGCCCTCATCTGTACCCGGAACAATCCGAACTGTCCATACCGACCGGTCGGAATTACACGACGCAGCCTCCGGCCCGACGCCCCCGCGAGCTTCAACCGACCGGAACCCACGCCCATTCGAACGACCTCACATCCCGATTCCCTTCAGGTCTCCCCGAGTTCACCCCCCTCCCCCACACTGACCCCATGTGCGACGACGCTCACGAGATCGGCAGACGTGCCCTGTTCGTGACGGGTGCGGCTGCGGCGATGACTGTCGGGGGCATGAGTTTCGCCTCCGCCGAGGGACGAGAGCAGGGGCGGGCGGCGAAGACCCTGCGGGGGACGTTGCCCAACGGGGCGCCGGACTTCGTGTATGTGCCGGTCGAAGTCCCGGCGGGGGTGAGCGAGTTGAGGGTGGCGTACACCTACGACCGCCCGGCCGTCCCGACCGGCACCGCCGGAAACGCCCTGGACATCGGCCTGTTCGACGAGCGCGGTACGGGGCTCGGCGGCCGGGGCTTCCGGGGCTGGTCCGGCGGGGCCCGTACGGAGTTCTTCGTGCGGGCGGACGACGCGACCCCCGGGTACGTCCCGGGACCGATCCGCGCGGGTACCTGGTACGTCGCGCTGGGCCCGTACACCGTGTCCCCCCAGGGGCTGACGTACGAGATCACCGTCACTCTCACGTACGGGTCACCGGGTCATACCCCCACCCCCGTCTACCCGCCGGAGCGCGCGCGGGGCCGGGGACGCGCCTGGTACCGGGGCGACTGCCACCTGCACTCCTGGTACTCCGACGGTCGCCGCACCCCCGCCGAGATCGCGGCGCTCGCGCGCACCGCCGGGCTGGACTTCATCAACACCTCCGAGCACAACACCCATGCGGGGCACGCCCATTGGGCCGACCAGGCCGGTGACGACCTGCTGATCCTGCTCGGCGAGGAGGTCACCACCCGCAACGGCCACGTCGTCGCGCTCGGCACCGACCCCGGCACGTTCGTCGACTGGCGCTACCGGGCCCGCGAGAACCGTTTCGCTCGGTTCGCCCGGCAGATCCGCCGCGCGGGCGGCCTCGTCGTCCCCGCGCACCCGCACGCCACCTGCATCGGCTGCGCCTGGAAGTTCGGGTTCGGCGAGGCGGACGCGGTGGAGGTGTGGAACGGCCCCTACACCCCGGACGACGAGATCGCGCTCGCCTCCTGGGACGCGACGCTGGTCGCCGCCGTACGGGAGGGCCGTGACTGGCTCCCGGCGATGGGCAACAGCGACGCGCACCGGGACCCGGACGTGGTGGGGCTGCCCCAGACCGTGGTCCTCGCGGACGACCTGACCCGGGCAGCGGTCCAGGACGGCATCCGCGCCGGGCGGTCGTACGTCGCGGAGTCCAAGGACGTCTCGCTCGCCCTCACCGCCACCGGCCCGCGCGGCGAACACGCCGGCATCGGGGAGCGGCTCGCGGTCGCCCCGGATACCCCTGTGGTCGTACACGTGGAGGTCTCAGGGGTGAGGGGCTGCACGGTCCGCCTCGTCACCGACCAGGGCGTCCTGTTCACCGGGGCGCCCGTGGGGGACTCCGGTTCGGGGGTCTTCGAGTGGCGGACGACACCGTCGTACGCGGCGTACGTACGGGCTGAGGTCCGGCACCCGGCGACGACACCGTCTCTCCCGGGACCGTTCGCGGCGCTGAGCAACCCGGTGTTCCTGGGGCGCGGGCGGGACTGACGGGGGGGGCGGGCCGAGGGCGACGCGCGGTGCGAAGACCTCGGGGGGACAATCGGTGGGGATACCTGAGGGGTACAGGACTACGCACGACCTGAGGGGTACGGGACTACAGGCGCCGCACCCCCGCCCCTCACCGTCCGCCCCGCCCACCGTCCCCGACCAGTCAGGCCCCCCATGCCCACCCTCGCCGACCGCCGCTTCCGGATCACCACCGCCGTCCAGCGCCGCCTCAACCCCCTCATGCGCAGACTCCCGCTCCAGCCCGTCCTGGAGACCACCGGTCGTACCTCGGGACTCCCCCGCCGCACCCCGCTCGGTGGCCGCCGGATCGGGGACGCCTTCTGGCTGGTGTCGGAGTTCGGCGACCGTTCGCAGTACGTCCGGAACATCAAGGCCGACCCGAGGGTCCGGGTCCGCATCAGGGGCCGCTGGCACACCGGTACGGCGCACATCCTGCGGGACGACGACCCGGTGACCCGTCTGCGCGGCCTGCCGAGACTGAACAGCACGGCGGTACGGGTACTGGGTACCGACCTGCTGACGGTACGGGTGGACCTGGATACGCATTGACCCCCGTCATACCCGTACCCCCTCAGCCCACCCTCCGGTACAAGTCCTCCACCAGCTCCACGACCGCCCCCGGCACCCGCAGCGTCGGAAAGTGGTCGCACCGGCTCTCCCGCACCAGCCGGCACCCGGGAATCCGCGAGGCGATGACCTCGTTGCGCTTGACGACGACCGGTTGGTCCAACTCCCCCAGCAGCAGCGAGCACGGTAGGGCCAGCTCCCCCAACCGCTCGTAGCAGGACGGGAGTTGCTCCTCGTGCGCGTACGAGGTGAACCACCCGCCCAACACCCCCCGCAGCAACCGCCGCGCCTCGCTGTCGGGCGGCGTCCCCGCCCCGCCCCACCACGACATCCCCAGATCGGCCAGCCCTTCGAGGTCACCGGCGAGCGCCAACGGCTCGACCTGCGCGGCGAGTTCGGGCGGATCGGGCTCGGGGTACCCGGGTACGCCGGGCACGAGCAGCCCCAGCGCGGCGATCTGCTCGGGATGGTCCAGCGTGTACGCGATGGCGGTGGACCCGCCCATGCTGCTGCCGATCAGTACGGCACGCTCCACGCCGAAGTGGCCGAGCACGAGCGCGAGATCGAGGTCCTGCCGGTACGAGGAGACCGGCGCCGGAGACCGTCCGTACCCTCGTACGTCGTACCGGATCACCCGGTGCCGCTCGGCCAGCGGGGCGAGCACGGGCTCCCAGATCTCGGAGGACCCGACGCCGGGGTGGAGCAGGACCAGGGGCGGCCCCTCGCCGTCGCCCCGCTCGTCGGCCCAGACCTCGCCGCCGTCGACGGCGATCATGACGCCCGCTACATCACCCATGCCCCGATACTGCCCCATACGGCGGCATCGCGCCCGACGGAAAACGGACAGTAACCGCTCTCAGGAACACACCACACCCCTGGTCACCGACCACGCCCCGCCCCGCCGCCTCCCACGTCTCAGCCTCGCCACCCACCTCGCCGCCGGCAGGCCACTCCCCCCTCATCGCCCCCCACCCCAGCGCCCCCCTTCACCCCGGCCACACGATCGCCTGCACCTCGCTGTACGCATGCAACGCGTACGACCCCACGTCCCGCCCCACCCCACTCCTCTTGAACCCCCCGAACGGCGCCTCCATGTTCCGCCCCACGGTGTTGACCCCCACGCCCCCGGCCCGCAGCCGCCGCGCGACGCGGAACGCGCGGGCGACGTCGCCGGACCAGACGTAGTCGATGAGCCCGTACTCGGAGTCGTTGGCGAGGGCGATCGCTTCCTCCTCGTCGTCGAAGGGAAGGACGGCGACGACAGGACCGAAGATCTCCTCACGGACGGCCCGCATGTCGTTGGTGCAGTCGGCGAGGACGGACGGCCCGAGGTAGAAGCCCCGCTCGGGAAGGTCAACAACCTTGCCCACCAGGGGCGTTGCCCCTTCCCGAACCGCCCACTCGACATGCGCCCGCACCCGCTCACGGTGAGCCGCACTGATCACCGGCCCCATGACGGTCCCGGCCTCCCGGGGATCCCCCAGCGTCAACCGCCCGGCATAGGCGACGAGTTGCTCAACCAGCCTGCCGTACACGCCCCGCTGGACCAGCACCCGCGTGGGCGCCGTACAGATCTGCCCGCTGTAGAAGGAGAACGTCGTCCCGATCCCCGCGACCGCGGAGCCCAGATCCGCGTCGTCGAAGACCAACGCCGCGCCCTTGCCGCCGAGTTCCATGAGCTGCCGCTTCATGCCGCGCCCGCACACCTCGGCGATCCGCACCCCGACGGCGGTGGACCCGGTGAAGCTGACCATGTCGACGTCGGGGGACGAGACGGTCGCCTCCCCGACCTCGGCCGCCTCTCCGGAGACCACATTCACGACACCGGGCGGCACCCCGGCGGCTTCCAGCACCTCCGCCATCCGGTACACCGACAGCGGATCCTGAGGCGCCGGTTTCACGACGACCGTGTTGCCCATGGCCAGCGCGGGCGCGATCTTCCCGGCGGGGTTGGCCCAGGGGTTGTTGTAGGAGGTGATGCAGGTGACGACCCCGACGGGTTGCCGTACCGCCAGCGCCCCCATCACGGCGGCCTTCCCCATCGGCCCGGCCTCGTTGATCTGCGGGGCGATGGCCCACTCGGCGGGTTCGACGCGGGCGTACCGTCTGAACCGGGCGGCGGCGACGCCGAGTTGCATGGAGCGGACGGTCGCGGTGGTCGCCCCGGTCTCGGCGCGGGCGAGACCGGTGAGTTCCGCGCGCCGGGCCAGGATCAGGTCGGCGGCGCGGGCCAGGACGGCGGCCCGTTCCTCGGGACGCGTCCGCGACCAGCTCTCGAACGCCGAACTGGCCGCCGCACAGGCGTCGTTGGCCTGCGCGGCGGACGCTTCGGGGGCCAGTCCGACGACGTCCTCGGTCGCGGGGTCGATCACCTCGTAGTGCCCGCCGTCCGGCTCGACCCATTCGCCGCCGACGAACAACCGCTGCCCGTCGGTCACTTGGTGCTCACCGTCCGGGTGTCGGTCCCGGAGCGCAGCACCTTTCCGGGTACGGCGCCGGTGACGACGTCGTCGCGGATGGCTTCAACCCCGTTGACCCATACGGCCTTTATGCCGAGGGCCTTGGAGTCGAGCCGTGGGCTGTCGCCCGGCAGATCGTGGACGAGGGTCGCCTTCCCGGCGTCGATGCGTTCGGGGTCGAAGAGGACGAGGTCCGCGTGGAACCCTTCCTCCACCCGCCCCCGTTGGCGCAGTCCGAAGAGTTGGGCGGGGTCGTCGGTGAGCATCTTCACCGCCTGCTCCAGCTCGACCAGTCTGCGTCCCCGCAGGCAGTCCCCGAGGAAGCGGGTCGTGTACGGCGCCCCGCACATCCGGTCGAGGTGCGCCCCGGCGTCGGAGCCGCCGAGGAGAACGTCCTCGTGCCGCCAGGTCTCGGCGCGCAGCGCCCAGGAGGCGGGGTCGTTGTCGCGCGGCATCGGCCAAAGCACCGTGCGCAGAAGGTCGTTGGAGCAGATCTCGACGAGGGTCGCGAAGGGGTCCTGGCCGCGCTCGGCGGCGATGTCGCGGACGACGCGCCCGGTGAGGCCCTCGTTCTCGGGGCTGTAGGTGTCGCCGATGACGTACCGCCCGAAGTCGGCGAGCCTGCGGAAGACGCCCGCCTCCTTCGACTGGGCGCGCCGCAGCATCTCGGTGCGTACGTCGGGGTCGGCGAGTTTCTCGATGCGTTCGGGGACGGGCAGCCCGAGGACCGGGCCCCAGCCGGGGATGAGGTTGAGCGCGCAGAACGTGCCGAGCGACATGTTCATCGGCGTGAGGATCGGCATGGTCAGCGCCACGACACGGCCACCGGCCTTGCGGGCGCGCTCACTTGCGTGCAGTTGCCGGGGTACGCGCTCGGGGACCCCGGCGTCGACGGTGAGGACGTTCCAGTTCAGGGGGCGTCCGGCGGCGGCGGACATGTCGACGAGGAGGTCGATCTCGGCGTCGCTGAACTGGTCGAGGCAGCCGGCGACGATGGCCTCGATCTGGGTGCCCTCGTGTTCGCCGACCGCCTTGGACATGGCGATGAGTTCGGCGGGCAACGCGTGCCGGGAGGCGACCGGCCGGCCGTCGCCGTCGGAGTGGGTGGTGGACTGGGTGGTCGAGAAGCCCCAGGCCCCGGCGTCCATCGCGTCGTGCAACAGCAGGACGATCTCGGCGAGTTGAGCCGGGGACGGCTGTCCGCCCACCGCGTCGGCGCCCATCACGTGCCGTCGCAGCGCGCAATGCCCCACCATGAAACCGGCGTTGACGGCGATCCGCCCCTCCAGGGCGTCGAGGTACTCCCCGAAGGAGTGCCAGCTCCAGGGCGCGCCCTCCTCCAGCGCGACCAGCGACATGCCCTCGACCTTGGACATCATCCGCCGCGTGTAGTCGGCGTCCTGTGGCCGCGTGGGGTTGAGGGGGGCGAGGGTGAAGCCGCAGTTCCCGGCGGCGACGGTGGTGACGCCGTGGTTGAGGGAGGGGGTGGCGTAGGGGTCCCAGAAGAGCTGGGCGTCGTAGTGGGTGTGCGGGTCGACGAAGCCGGGGCACAGGACGAGGCCGGTGGCGTCCTCAACTGTCCTTGATTCCTGGGCGACTTCACCGACGACGGCGATACGGCCGTCCCGGATACCGACGTCGGCGACGCGCGCGGGCCCGCCGGAGCCGTCAACCACCGTGGCCCGCTTGAGGACATGATCGAGCATCAGCGGTCACGCTCCCTGACGGAACCGCGTCGTCCGGTGCACGGGGTCCGTGTCGATCTTCGGGATGACGTGCTCGCCGATCAACTGGATGGTCTGGAGGGTCTGTTCCTTCGGCACGCCCACCGGCAGTCCGAAGCTCAGCTGGTCGGCGCCGGCCTGTTCCCAGCGCTTGCACTGCCGCAGCACCTCGTCCGGGTCGCCGCAGATCAACAGCTCTTCCTCGATGAGGAGTTCGACGAACTCGGGGGTGTACTCGGGCAGTGTCTCGGGCCAGACCGGGAAGCCCTCGGGGCGCGGGAAGGTGTCGTGGTAGCGGAAGACGAGCGAGGGCAGGTAGTGCAGCCCGCCGCTCACCGCGACCTGGATCGCCTCGTCGTGGGTGGGCGCGCAGATCGCCGTGGTCGTCACCATCACGTTGTCGTTGACGAAGTCCCCGACCGGTTCGGCGTTCACGATCTCCGTCTTGTACTGCTCCAGCACCCACTCCATGTCGGAGACCTTCTGGATGCTGAACCCGATGACGCCCAGGCCCTTTCGGGCCGCCATCGCGTACGACGGGGGCGAGCCGGCCGCGTACCACATCGCCGGGTGGGACTTGCCGTACGGCTTCGGCAGCACCTTCCTCGGCGGCAACTGCCAGTGTTTGCCCTGGAATCCGACGTATTCCTCCTGGAGCCACATCTTCGGGAACTCCGCGATGGTCTCCTCCCACAGCTCCTTCGTGTGGTTCATGTCGGTGATGCCCGGCATGAACCCGAGGATCTCGTGGGACCCGGCGCCGCGTCCGCTGCCGAACTCGAAGCGGTTGCCGGTGAGATGGTCGAGCATGGCGACCTTCTCGGCGACTTTCACCGGGTGGTTGACCGGCGCGAGGGGGTTGAAGATGCCAGAGCCGAGGTGGATGCGCTCGGTGGCGTGCGCGAGGTAGCCGAGGAACACCTCGTTGGCCGACAGGTGCGAGTACTCGTCGAGGAAGTGGTGCTCCGACGCCCAGGCGTACTTGAACCCCGACCGGTCCGCCTCGATGACGTACTCGGTCTCCTCCATCAGCGCCTTGTGCTCCGCGAGCGGGTCGACCTCGCCCCGCTTGCCGACGTATCCCTGTACAAAGAGCCCGAATTCCAAGGAGGTTCACCGCCCCAAGACTGTTTCTGACGGACCGTCAGCCAACGAACTGCCGCCGACTCTGGCACCACCCCCCGTAAGCGTCAATACCTGACGAGTCGTCAGATGACCGAGACCCCCGCCAGCCACCCCCCGTCGATCACGAACGGCTGCCCCGTGATGTACGACGAGTCCGCCGACGTCAGGAACAGCGCGAGGCGGGCGACCTCCTCGGGCCGTCCGATGCGCCCCAGCGGAACGAGCTTGCGGTACAGGCCGTCCAGCGCCTTGGACGTCTCCTCGGGGTCCGAACTCGGGTCCAGCAGCGAGGGGTTGGACATGGCCGTGTCGATCGCGCCGGGGCAGATCGCGTTGACGCGTATACCCCGGGGCGCCAGCTCCAGGGCGGCGACGCGGGTCAGGCCGAGGATCGCGTGCTTGCTCGCGGCGTACGCGCCGACCGCCGCCATGCCCGTGATCGCCGTGTACGAGGCGGTGTTGACGATCGTGCCGCCGTCCGCGAGGTCGGGGGCGGCCGTCTTGATCCCCAGGAAGCAGCCGACCTGATTGACCCGCACGACCTGCATGAACTCGTCGAGCGGCGTGTCCGTGAGGGCGTTGAAGCGCAGGATGCCGGCGTTGTTGACGAGCCCGTCGAGGCGGCCGTACGCCTCCTTGGCGGCGTCGACCGCCGCGCGCCAGGAGTCCTCCTCGCGGACGTCCAAGTGCACGTACAGGCAGTCGAGTTCGGCGGCGAGGGCCTCGCCCTGTTCATCGAGGACGTCGGCCACGACGACCCGCGCGCCCTCGGCCGCGAAGAGCCGCGCCTCCTGCTCGCCCTGCCCTCGGGCCGCGCCGGTGACGACGACGACCCGGCCGTCCAGCTTGCCCGTGCTGTCCATGGGACCTCCTCGGCATAGGTGGAGGTCAGCATCGTAACGCCGCACCTGATGACTCGTCAGATACCTGTACGAGCATTGCGTGAGCAATGTCACAGACCCGCGAGTCGGGATATTTGACCCTGTCGGCCCCCTCCTTGAGTCCTCAATAATCCTGGCGCTGCGGACAAAGAAGTCGCCAAGGAAGGGACAAGGCATGGCCAAGAGAAAGCTCCGGAACAAGAAGGTCCGATACGTCGCGATAGGTGCCGCGCTGGCGACCGGAGGTGCCATCATCACCCTCCTCCCTTCGGCGAACGCGGCCGATGAGCAGAAGACGCCGGAGCAGATCATGTCGATGTGCGAGCGCTCGGCGGTGCTCAATGGGAAGCAGCGCTCGGTCAGCGACTTCAACGGAAGCTTCGGTGACGGTTTCGCGGCGGACAACTGTGATTTCGTCGAGACGAAATTCGAGACCTTCGACGGCCCCACCGAGAAGGCGTCGATCGACTTCCCGAACTGCGAGCCGGACGCCACGGAATCGGCCAAGGTGAAGATCGGCTGGTCGGCGACGGTGGCCCAGGGGGAAGGAAAGTACACCGTGACCCAGCAGGGCGGCGGTGGCGGTCTTTTCGGCGCCATCAGCGGCTCGTGGGTGAAGCACAAGGGCACCCTGGACATGACCGTTGATTCGGCGACCGCCAGTGACACGGAAGAGCGTGAGGTTCCGGTCGGCAAGGTCCTCCACATGGAATTCACGCCGAAGATGCAGCGCATGACCGGAGAATGGCGCGTCCGTATCGACGCCCGCTCGGCGACGACCGTCACGAACGCCACCCCCGAGAAGAACTTCGTCGCCCCGGACGTCGTCGAGGGCCCGCACATGCTGCCGGGCGCGGCCGGTGCGCCGGGCGTCGTCGACGGTGTGTCCAAGGCCGTCCTCGAAGACTGCTGAAACCTTCCCACCAGCCACTACACCCTCTGGAGACTGTCATGGGCACCCGCACCAGAAAGCACCGCAGCCACAAGAAGCGCATCACCCTGGCCCTCGCCCCGGTGGCCGCGCTCGCCGTCGCGATCCCGCTGATGAACTCCGCCGGCGCGGCGACGCCGAACGAGGTGTCGGCCGACTGCGCGGCGGATTCCGACAAGCTGGAGAACTGCGAATTCGTCAACGTGCAGTTCAAGGCGAACAGCCTCGGCCCGAATCAGCGGGTCTCCCCCGTGACGGACAACTGCGGAAACACGACGGCGGCGTCGAAAGAGTTCGCGGTCAGCACCTCGGTGACCCGCAGCATCGAACTGGAGGACGGCTTCACCGTGGAGGGCGGAACGAAACTCGCGAGTTCCGTCTTCGAGGTCGGTGTCCAGTTCAGCACCTCGGAGATCAACATCACCCGTGACGAGAAGACGACGGGCCTGAGTTTCGAGCGCAGTGACACCGTCCAGCCCGACAGCATCGCCTTCTTCATGTGGTCGGCGAAGCGCACGGACGTGAGCGGATTCCTGCGCGCCACGTACAAAGAGGCCCAGGACGGCCAGAAGGTTTTCTTCTCCCCGAGCGAAGGCGCCACGTCCGTGCACGTCTTCTATCCGCAGATCCTGAAGAACGGAACTCCGGACGGCCGCCTGTGGCTGCGGAACGTGAAGTGCGGGACGCCTCAGGCGAACGGCATCCTGAACTCCGAGAACAGCATCCGTGTGGAGCCCGGGCTCGACGAGGGCGGCACCAATGTGACGGACGTGGAAATCCCGGTGACCGAGATCAGCCAGTCATAGAGTCGATCGTTCTCATATGCGAAGCACGGGCGTGGCCCCCAGCCAGCGCAGGACCGCGTCCGTGCCCCCTCGGGCGTCGAGCTTCGCGTAGATGTTGCTGAGGTTGTTGCGCACGGTCTTCTCGCTGAGCCGCAGCCGCAGTCCGATCTCCTGGGCGCCGAGCCCGGTCGAGAGCAGTTCCATGATCTGCCGTTCGCGCGGCGAGAGAAGGGCCCGCAGGCGCTCCACCGCATCTCCTCCGGCGGGCGCCTCTCGGACCTCTTCGCGCAGCGCCGCGCAGGCCGCCGGAGACAGGTAGGTGTGGCCGACGGTGGCCGCCATCACGGCCGAGGAGAGCATGCAGGTGCAGTAGTCGCCGTCGACCAGGTAGCCCGCGCCGCCCCGGAAGACCTCGACGACCGTCTCGACGTCCCGCCGCCCGCTGACCACGATCACCGGCACCCCGCGTCCGGCGAGGGCACCGGTCAACTCCGGGAGCGCGTGGGCGGGTTCGACGCAGCTGAGCAGGACGACGTCCAGCGGCGTGTCCGCCAGCTTCCGGTAGGGCGGGGCCACCTGCCAGACCCGGCCCACGTACGAGTCGTCCGGCGCGGGCCAGTCGGCGTGCGGCCAGCTGGCACCTTCCGCACAGGCCAGAGCGACAGAGAGCCTTTCGGAGGATCTCACTGTGGGGGGTCCTTCCGCCGGAACAGCGACGTCCGTACGTTCGTACATACGCTGTCCGGCGCAGGCATGTTCAAAGATTCAAGAGAGGTGCCTCACAGACCCCAGCAGAGGGGCCACTTCGGCTCCGAACTTCCTTATCTGATCGGTGAGTTCCCCAACCGACCGGCTTCTGAACCTGACTTGGATCTGGTCCACTCCCAACTGCCCGTACGCGTTCAGGGAGTCGGCCAGTGCCGCGGGGCTCCCGGTGAGCGTGCGACGGCCGACGTCCCAGTCCGGCGTCCCGACGTACAGCGGCTCGGCGATGGCTCCGAAGGTGAACTCGCCGCTGTCGGGGCGGAGTTGGCGTATCGCCTCGATCTGTGCGGGGAGCCGGTCGCGCGGGTCGCCCTGCGGCAGCCAGCCGTCGCCCTTGAGGGCGGCCCGGCGGATCGCGGCGGGCGAGGAACCGCCGACCCAGACCGGCACGTGCGGCTGGGCGGGTCGGGGTCGCTGGCCGAGGTCCTCGTAGTCGTACAACTTTCCGTGGTGGGTGGCGAATTCGTCCGGACCGAGCGCTGTCCGCAGGGCGTCGAGGGTCTCGTCGAGCACGGCGCCCCGGCGGGCGAAGTCGACGCCGAGCGCCTCGAACTCCTCCTGGACGTGACCCGCGCCGACGCCGAGGATCAGCCGGCCGCCGGAGAGGTGGTCGAGGGTGGCGTACTGCTTGGCGGTGAGCAGGGGGTGCCGCAGACCGGCGATCGCGACGTGGCTGAGGAGCCGGACGCGGGTCGTGACGGCGGCGAGGTGGGCGAGGGTCGCGACGGGGTCGTACCAGACCGTGCCCATCGCGTCCGCGAGGCGGCGCGGGATCGCGACGTGGTCGCAGCAGGCGACGTACGCGAACCCCGCCTCGTCGGCGGCGCGGGCGACGGCCACCAACTCCGTCGGCCCGGCGTCGGGTTCCCAGGGTTCGACGTAGATGCGGCTCTGGGACTGGACGGGGAGCTGCATGCCGTAGGCGAGGCGGCCGGTCATCTCGGGCCCGGCCAGAGGCCGCCCGCGGTCAGGCCGAGCAGGTCGATGGCGTTGCGGCGGACGATGCGGTCGACGACGTCGGCGTCGAGGTGGCCCATCTGGGACTCGCCGACCTCCCTGGACTTGGGCCAAGTCGAGTCGGAGTGGGGGTAGTCGGTCTCGTAGAGGACGTTGCCGACGCCGATGGCGTCGAGGTTGCGCAGGCCGAACGCGTCGTCGAAGAAACAGCCGTAGACGTGCTCGGCGAAGAGTTCGGACGGCGGGCGGTGGACCTTGTCGGCGACGCCGCCCCAGCCCCGGTTCTCCTCCCAGACGACGTCTGCGCGCTCCAGGATGTAGGGGATCCAGCCGATCTGCCCTTCGGCGTACATGACTTTGAGGTTCGGGAAGCGTTCGAACTTGCCGCTCATCAGCCAATCGACCATGGAAAAACAGCAGTTGGCGAAGGTGATGGTCGAACCGACCGCCGGGGGCGCGTCCTTGGAGGTGGACGGCATACGGCTGCTGGAGCCGATGTGCATGGCGATGACGGTGCCCGTCTCGTCGCAGGCGGCGAGGAAGGGGTCCCAGGCGTCGGAGTGCACGGACGGCAGGCCGAGGTGGGGCGGGATCTCGGAGAACGCGACGGCGCGCACCCCGCGCGCGGCGTTGCGGCGGACCTCGGCGGCGGCCAACTCGGCGTCCCACAAAGGGATCAGGGTGAGCGGGATCAGCCGCCCGCGGGCCTGCGGGCCGCACCACTCCTCCACCATCCAGTCGTTGTACGCCCGCACGCACAGCAGGCCGAGTTCGTGGTCGCTCGCCTCGGTGAAGGTCTGCCCGCAGAAGCGCGGGAACGTGGGGAAACAGACCGCCGACTGGACGTGGTTGACGTCCATGTCGTCGAGGCGCGCGGGTACGTCGTACGACCCCGGCCGCATCTGCTCGTACGTGATGACCTCCAGCCGGATCTCGTCGCGGCTGAACCCGACGGCCGTGTCGAGGCGGGTGAGCGGGCGCTGGAGGTTCTCGAAGAGCCACCAGTCGCCGAGCGGGCCTTCGTCGCCCTTCTCGCCCATCACGGGCTTGAACCGCCCGCCCAGGAAGGTCATTTCCTTCAGGGGCGCCCGGACGACTCGCGGGCCGGTGTCGAGGAACTTCTTCGGGAGGCGGTCCTGCCAGACCCTCGCGGGTTCGACGGTGTGGTCGTCGACGGAGATGATCAGCGGGAACCCTGTCGTGTTCTCCATGCCGGCCACGGTAGCGCCGATCTGACGGGCCGTCAGCTACTGGTGCGACAAAGGGCGTTGCCTCGGCCGCGGCGGCTCCCCCTCCGTGCCACCGCGGCCGTCCCCCGGATCCCCCCTCCGACTCCCCCGTGGAGTGGAACACCTGTCCGGCTACTCCCCCGTGAGTCGCCGGACAGGTTCAACGACTTCGGCCGTTCCCCCCGGTCCGGCCGTTCGTTGGTAAGAGCATGTCAGAGGCCGATAAACGTTCCATGAACGTCGGCTTCCACATCGCGGGTACTACCCCCTGAGTACCCCCTACGCCGCCACCGACAGCTTCAGCAGCCCCCGTACCTCCTCCGCCTCCGGCGCCCTCAACTCCTCGTAGATCCCCAGCGCTTCGGTCCAGCACACGTGTGCCCGCCCCGCCTGCCCCAGCCCGCTCAGCGCCCGCCCGAGAACCGTGAGGACCAGCCCCCGGCGCCACTCCCCGCCGATCCCGCGCAGCGCGGTGAGCGCGAGGTCGGCGTTGGCGGCGGCCTGCGCGGGGCGGCACGCGGCGAGGTCGACCTCGGCGAGCCGGAAGAGCGTCATGCCCTCCCACAGCCGCTGCCGACTGTCGCGGAACACGTCGAGCGCGTCCCGCAGGATGTCCGCGGCCGTGGTGAGCAGCCCGCTCTCGGTGAGCGCGAGCCCCAGCGCGTACCGCCCGTTGGCGCCGCGCAGCGCGTTGCCGGTCCGGTCGTAGATGCCGATGCCCTGGTGCGCCAGCGTCACCGCGCTCTCCACCCGCCCGGTCGCGAGGTGGATGCGGGAGAGGTTGCACAGGACGCTCGCCTCGCCCGCCCTGTTCCGGTTGGCGCGGAAGTTGTCGAACGCGACCGTGAGATGCCGCTCGCCCTCCTCGTGCCGCCCCTGGTAAAGGGCGATGATTCCGCGGGTGTTGGGCGCCCAGCAGCGCGGTACGGGGTCGTCGGCGTCCTCGGTGACCCGCAGCGCCTCGACGGCCGCCGCGTCGGCCCGGTCGAAGCGCCCCGCGACGAGGTGGACGTCCGTGAGGGTGATCAGCGCCCGCCCGAGCGCGTGCGGGTCACCGGCCGAACGGGCCTGCTGGAGCGCCTCGTTGGCGGCCACCTCGTACTCGCGCGCGTTGGCCCCGGACTCGGCGAGGTCCTTGGCGACCCACAACAGGTCGACGGCGCGGCGCAGTCGGCCGTCCCCGATGGACTGCCGTACGCAGGACAGCAGCGCGCCCGCCTCGGCGTACAGCCAGTCCTGCGCGTCGTGCCGGTCCTCGAAGTGGAGCCCGGGATAAGCGGTTTCCTCCAGCTGCTCCACGAGCCGGTCGCCGGGCCGCTCGATCGCGTACACCCCGGCGGCCGTCGCGAGGTAGAAGTCGAGGAGCCGGGTGAGCGCCGACTCCCGTTCGGAGGAGGGGAGTTCGTCACGCTCCGCGCATGCGCGCGCGTAGAGCCGGACCAGGTCGTGGAAGCGGTAGCGGCCGGGCGCCGCCGACTCCAGGAGCGAGGTGTCGACGAGGGACTCCAGCAGGTCCTCGGTGCCGTCGGGCGGCAGGTCCAGGACGGCGGCTGCGGCGGCGAGGGAGATGTCCGGTCCGTCGGCGAGGCCGAGGAGGCGGAAGGCGCGGGCCTGTGCGGGCTCCAACTGCCCGTAGCCCAGCTCGAATGTTGCCTTCACGGCAAGGTCCCCGGCCTGGAGCTCGTCCAACCTCCGTCTCTCGTCGGCGAGTTTGTCCGCGAGGACCGACACCGTCCAGGTGCGGCGGGCGGCGAGCCGGGAGGCGGCGATACGGATCGCGAGCGGCAGGAAGCCGCACGCGGCGACGACGTCGAGCGCCGACTCCCGTTCGGACGCGACGCGTTCGGCGCCGACGATGCGCGTGAAGAGCGCGAGCGCCTCGTGCGGCGCCATCACGTCGAGGTCGACGAGGTGCGCGCCCGCGACGTCCACCATCCGCGTGCGGGAGGTGACGAGGGCCGCGCAGCCGGCCGTACCGGGCAGCAACGGCCGTACCTGGGCGGCGTCCCGGGCGTTGTCGAGGAGGACCAGGACGCGGCGGCCGTCGAGCAGCGAGCGGAACAGCGCCGAGCGCTCCTGGAGGGAGTCGGGGATCGCGGGGTCGGCGGTGCCGAGGGCGCGCAGGAACGCGCCGAGGGCGGCCTGGGGTTCGACGGGGCGGGGGCTCGCGCCCTGGAGGTCGACGTACAACTGGCCGTCGGGGAAGGCGGATCGGGCCTGGTGGGCGACATGCACGGCGAGCGTCGTCTTGCCGACGCCGCCGATCCCGGCGACGGCGGAGACCGCCATCACCCGGTTCTCGTCGCCGCTCTCCGCGACGAGCGCTTCGCCCAGTTCGTGGGCGAGGGTCTCCCGTCCGGTGAAATCCGTTACAGATGCGGGGAGTTGAGCGGGCAGAATACGGACGACGGGGGTTTCGGCGGCCGGTGTCTCGGGTTCGGCGAGCGCGGGGTCGGCGCGCAGGATGCCTTCCTGGAGGTCACGCAGACCGGGTCGGGGGTCGACGCCGAGTTCCTCCGCGAGCAGGCGGCGGGTGTCGGCGTACACGGCAAGTGCCTCCGCCTGGCGGCCACTTCGGTACAGGGCGAGCATGAGCAGCTCGCGCAGGCGTTCCCTGAGGGGGTGTTCGGCGGTGAGGGAGGTCAACTCCGGGACGGCTTCGGCGTGCCGGCCGAGTTCGAGGTCCAAGTCGAGCCGGTTCTCGATGAGTTGGAGGCGCAGTTCCTCCAATCGGACGCGCTGGGAGTCCGCGTAGGGCCCGGGTACGCCCGCGAGCGTCTCGCCCTCCCACAGGCCGAGCGCGTGGTCGAGGCGGTCCCGCGCGGCGCGTACGTCCCCCGCCGCCCAGGCTTTCTCCGCGTCCTCGGACAGGGTCCGCGCCGCCGTGAGGTCGAGCCCGACGGCGCCGCCGGGGTCCCGCAGCGCGTAGCCTCCGGCGTCACTGACCAGCATCCGCGAGGTCAGGACCTTCCGCAGCCGCGACACGTACGTCCGCAGCGCGGCCAGCGCCTGGGAGGGCGGGTCCTCGCCCCACACCGCGTCGATCAGCTCGGCGGCGGTCACCGTGCGGCCCTCGCGCAGCAGCAACGTCGCGAGCACGGCGCGCTGTTGGGGTGACCCGGTGGGCAGCGGAACGTCGTCCCGCCAGGCCCGTACCGGTCCGAGCACACCGAACCTCAGTCCCGCCACGTCCTCGGCCCGCGCGGGGTCGTGGCGTTCCTGTCCCGGCACGCGCGGTACTCGGTCGTCCATCGAGGTCTCCCTGGGCGCTCCCTGTTGACCTGCCCAGTTTGCCTTGCTGGCACGGGACCCGTCAGCAACGGGAAACACCGAGTACACGACGGCACACGGGAATGCACAACTCCCTCACACACTCCCCACAATGCCGGAGGGTGTGGAGCAAACGGCAGCAATCGTTTTCAGCAACCCCGACTTCAGCTCCGCAGCTGCCCCTTGACCACTTTCCCGCTCGCATTCCGGGGCAACTCGCCCACGAATTCCACCACTCGGGGAACCTTGTAGTTCGCCATCTCGCGCCGCGCCCAGGCGATCAGGTCGTCCCCGGTCGCCACGGCGCCGGTCCGCCGGACGACGTACGCCTTGCCGACCTCTCCAAGGCGGGCGTCCGGTATGCCGACGACGGCGACGTCCGCGACGGCCGGATGCAGCCCCAGGAGTTGCTCTATCTCGGCCGGGTACGCGTTGAAACCGCCGACGATGAACATGTCCTTGATCCGGTCGGTGATCCGCAGGTTCCCGGCCTCGTCCAGTACCCCTACGTCTCCGGTACGCAGCCAGCCGTCCGGTGTGACCGCCTCCCGGGTCGCCGCGTCGTCCCCGTAGTACCCGAGCATGACGTTGAACCCCCGTACCAGCACCTCCCCCGGCTCCCCGGACGGCAGCGCCCGCCCCGCCGCGTCCACCACCCGGACCTCGGTCCCGGGGATCGCCCGCCCCGACGTCGTCGCGATCACCTCCGGCTCGTCGCCGCGCCGGCACATCGTGACGATGCCGCTCGCCTCGGACAGCCCGTACGCGGTCAGCACGGTCGCCACGCCCAGTTCGTCCCGCAGCCGCTCGACGAGCCTGAGGGGTACGACGGCCGCGCCCGTCACCACCAGCCGCAGCGAGGACAGGTCGTACGACGCCCGCGCGGGGTGGTCCAGGAGCGACTGGTGGAGCGTGGGCGGGCCGGGCAGGACGGTGACGCGCTCCGCCGCGATGTTCGCCAGCGCGGTCGTCACGTCGAACACCGGCTGCGGGATCATCGTCGCGCCCCGCGTCAGGCAGGCGATCACCCCGGCCTTGTAGCCGAACGTGTGGAAGAAGGGGTTCACGATCAGATACCGGTCCCCCTCACGCAGCCCCGCCAGCTCGCTCCAGGCGTCGTAGCCGCGCAGGGTCTGTTCGTGGGTGATCACGGCGCCCTTGGGGCTACCCGTAGTACCTGAGGTGTAGATGATGTCGGAGGGGGAGGACCCCGTAATACCCGTAATACCCGCAGTCCCTGTAGCCCCCGTAATACCTACGGCCGCCCCCTCCCGCGCCTCGTCCCCACCGGCCAGGAAGTCCTTCCACGTCCGGAACCCCTCCGGCGCGTCCTCCGCCAGTACTACGACCTCCCGTAGCTCCGGCACCCCCGGCAACGGCCCCTCCCCCACCCCGTCCCCCGCGGCCCTCCGCAGCGAAGCCACGTACGACGTCCCCAGGAACGTCCCCGTCACGAACAGCAGCCGCGCCCCGCTCCTGCGCAGCACGTCCGCCGCCTCACCCCCCTTGAAACGCGTGTTCAACGGCACCAGCACCCCGCCCGCCGACACCGCCCCGAGCGCCGCGACGACCCACTCCAGCGAGTTCGGCGCCCAGATCCCCACCCGGTCCCCCACCCGTACCCCGGACGCGGCACAGGCAGCCGCCGCCCGCTCCACCCGGGCCCCCAACTCCCGGTAGGAGATCCGGACCCGCCCGTCCACCACCGCCTCGGCCTCCCCGTACTTCTCGGCCGACCAGCGCACCAGCTCGGGAATGCTGCGCCACTCCATGCCCGTCCCTCCCTGCCCTGCCGCTCCATGAACGGCCCCCGACGATCCGGGAGCCAGTAGCTGACGACCCGTCAGATTAGCGATAACCTAACGCCCTGTCAGCAGGTCTGATCGGAGGGGGACATGGCCGGACTCAAGGACGCGACAGCCATCGTCGGCATAGGCCAGACACCGTTCGCCAAGCACCTCCCGGAGGACGAGAGAACCCTCGCCTGCCGGGCCGTCCTCGCCGCCCTGGACGACGCGGGCATCACCCCCGCCGAGGTCGACGCGGTCGCCTCGTTCACTATGGAGGAGACGGACGAGGTCGAACTCGCGAAGGCGGTCGGCTTCGGCGACCTCACGTTCTTCGCCAAATCCCCGTACGGCGGCGGAGGTTCGTGCGCGACGGTCGCCCACCTCGCCACCGCGATAGCCGCGGGACAGGCGAGCGTCGGTGTCGCCTGGCGCTCCCGCAAACGCGGCAGCGGCCCCCGCCCCTGGACGAACACGACGGCCCAACTCCCCACCCCCGCCCAGTGGACACGCCCCTTCGGCCTGCTCCGCCCCGCCGACGAGATCGCGATGCTGGCCCGCCGCCACATGCACGAGTACGGCACGACCCGCGACCACCTCTTCAACGTCGCCCTGGCCTGCCGCAACCGCGCGAACCAGAACCCGGCCGCGATCATGTACGACCGCCCGCTGACCCGCGAGATGTACATGACCTCGCGCTGGATCAGCGAACCCCTCTGCCTGTTCGACAACTGCCTTGAGACCGACGGGGCGTTGGCCTGTGTCGTCGTCTCGGCGGAGCGCGCCCGCGACTGCCGCCGCACCCCGGTCTACATCCACTCCGCCGCGCAGGGCCTGCCCGCCCAGCACCACGGCATGGTCAACTACTGGAACGACGACCCGCTCACCGGCCCCTCCTGGGCGACGGCCCGACACCTGTGGAAACACGCCGACTTCACCCCGGCGGACGTCCAAGTCGCCCAGATCTACGACGCGTTCACCCCGCTCGTCCCCCTCTCCCTGGAGGGCTACGGATTCTGCGGGCGCGGCGAGGGCGGCGCGTTCACCGAGGGCGGCGCGCTGGAACTCGGCGGACGGCTCCCGGTCAACACGGGCGGCGGCGGCCTCTCGGAGGCGTACGTGCACGGCTTCAACCTCATCAACGAGGGTGTGAAACAACTCCGGGGAACCAGCACCGCACAGGTCCCCGACGCCTCGACCTGCCTCGTCACGGCGGGCGAGGGAGTCCCCACCTCCGCGCTGCTGCTCCGGACGTGAAGAACCGGCCGAGGACCTGAAAAGCCAACCGCACGCGTCCACCCAGGACTTGAGGAGTCCGGCCATGCTGACCCCGCTGCACGACACCGACGGCGCCCCGTTCTGGCAGTACGCGGCCCGGGGCGAACTCCGCGTCCAGACCTGCGCCCAGTGCGCCGAGCCCCGCTTCCCGCCCCGCCCCTGCTGCCCGAACTGCCAGTCGTTCGGGTCGACTTGGCAGCTCACGTCGGGAAGGGGACGCATCTGGTCGTACGTGATCCCCCACCCGCCCCTCCTCCCCGACTACGCCGCGCAGGCCCCCTACAACGTCGCCCTGGTCGAACTCGACGACGCCCCCCGCATCCGCCTGGTCGGCAACGTCGTCACCCACCCCGGCGCCCCCCTCAACTCCCTTGCCCCTGACCGGATCCGGATCGGCGCCCGCGTGCAGGCCGTGTTCCCGGACGGCGGCCTCCCGCAGTGGGTACTGGCGTGACCCCCCGCCTCGACACGGACAAGGAGACCGGCGTCGCGGTCGTCACGCTCGACCGGCCGGAGAGGCTCAACGCGATCGACGTCCCGGCGGCCCGCCAACTCGCCGGGATCTGGGGCCGGTTGCGGTTCGACGACACCGTGCGGGCGGTCGTCCTCACCGGCTCCGGCACCCGCGCCTTCTCCACCGGCCTCGACCGCGACGCCGTCGTCCCGCAGCCCAACTCCCCCTATATGCAGGACGATCCGCTCCTGCGCATCGGCCCCAAGTCCAACGACCTGTGGAAACCGGTGATCGCCGCCGTCGAGGGAATGGCGTGCGGCGGTGCTTTCTACCTGCTGGGCGAGAGCGAGTTCGTCGTGGCGGGGGAAGGCGCCGAGTTCTTCGATCCGCACACGACGTACGGAATGGTCAGCGCGTACGAGTCGGTGCTGATGGCGCAGCGCATGCCGTACGGGGAGGTCGCGCGGATGATGCTGATGGGGACGGCGGAGCGGATCTCCGCGCGGCGTGCGTACGAGGTCGGGCTCGTCTCCGAACTCGCGGAAACCGGGCGGGCGTTGGCGGTAGCGATGGAGAGGGCGCAGGTCATCGCCGGGTATCCGCCGGAGGGGGTGCAGGGGACGGTCCGGGCGCTGTGGTCGGCCCGGGAGGCGGCGCAGGCTCACGGATTCGCGCAGGCCCCGCATTTGATCTCGCTGGGAAATCTTCCGGACGACCGGCAGGCACAACTTTTCACGAAAAGAACGCAGAATTTCCGGATTCGCTGAGCGATTACCGGAAAGGCGACCCGGAATACGCGGGGCGCCGTATTCCCGTCCGGAACACCCTCATAAAATAGCCGCATGATCCAGCACCGCACCATAGAAGTGAACGGCATCACCCTGCACATCGCCGAGTCCGGCACCGAAGGCCCGCTGGTGGTCCTGCTGCACGGCTTCCCCGAGTCCTGGCACTCCTGGCGCCACCAGTTCGCCCCGCTCGTCGCGGCCGGTTTCCGCGTCGTCGCCCCGGACCAGCGCGGCTACGGCGCCTCGGACCGCCCGGACGACGTGAACGCGTACAGCATCCTGCACCTCGTCGGCGACGTCGTCGGCCTGATCCACGCGCTCGGCGAGGAGACCGCGTTCGTCGTCGGCCACGACTGGGGTGCGCCGGTCGCCTGGCACACGGCGCTGCTGCGGCCGGACGTGGTGCGCGGGGTCGCGGGGCTCAGCGTGGCCCCGGCGCCGCGTGGCGCCAACCCGCCGCTGGAGGTGGTGAAGGCGGCGTACGACGGCCGCTTCTACTGGACGTACTTCAACCAAGTCGGCCTCGCCGACGAGGAGTTCGGCCGGGACCCGAAGGCCGCGCTGCGGCGTTTCGTGTACGCGCTCTCCGGCGACGCCCCGGGCGAGCCCGGCATCCACCAGGCCCTGATCGAGCCCGGCACCCCCTGGCTGGACCAGCTGCCCGCCCCCGAGCAACTCCCGGACTGGTTCACCGAGTCGGACCTCGACGAGCTGGCCGAGGACTACGTCAAGGGCTTCACCGGCGGCCTCAACTGGTACCGCAACCTCGACCGCAACTGGGAGCTGACGGCCCCCTACGCGGGCGCGTCCATCACCACGCCCGCGCTCTTCGTGTACGGCGACCGCGACCCCGTCGCCTACTTCCCGGGCACCCCCGAACTCGTCGCCCGCCTCCCGGAGTTGGTCCCGGGCCTGCGCCGCCCGCCGGTCGTGCTGCCGGGCTGCGGCCACTGGACGCAGCAGGAACGCCCCGCCGAGGTGAACGAGCTGCTGGTGGAGTTCCTGACCGGCCTCCGGGACGAGCAGGCGTAACTCCTGCGGCGGCAGGAAGAGTTCAGGTCGTCGGGGCGGCGGGCTCGACCTCGCAGCGGTCCACCTGCGCGGCGAGACCGGCGTCCCCGACGGGAATCCGGACCTCCTCCGTCTTCTTCCCGCCGACGATCTCCTCCGTCACGGGCGCGGCGATCACCACGCCCCGCGCGTCCAGGAACCTGACGGTGATCCCGAAGGTCTGCACCGACTTGTTGGGGTTGGTGACCTTCACGGTCATGTACGGCGCCTTGCGCGTCGCGCACGCTACGAGGCTGACGCGGGCGTCCTCGACGACGGTGACCGGCGTGTGCGTGGACGAGCCGGACGAACCCCCGCTGGAGGAGCTGGAGTCGTCGTCGTAGTCCCGGTAGTGCGACCCACCGGACGATCCCCCCGACGTCGACGACGAACTGTCGTGATCCTGCCGGGAGCTGCTGCACCCGCCTCCCCCACCGCCCCCGCCGTGGCTCCCGTGCCCACGCCCACTGGAGAACCCGGTGAGCGCGAGCACGACCAGCGCCGAGACAGCCGTAAGCCTGAAGACGTACCCCCGTGATCGCATGCGCCCACTCTAGGCAATGCCTGTCACGGTCATGCCACCGCCCGCCGACGACATGGTCCTCACGCCGGCCGAGCCGTCCCCGTCCCCTTCTCCGCGTCCAGCGCGTACACGCACCGGTCCTTGCTGCACGCGTACACGACCCCGTCCCGTACGACCGGAGAGCCAGTGATCTCCCCGCCGGTCGCCAGCTTCCACCGCAACCGCCCGTCATCGGCCTTGAGCGTGTACAGCAGACAGTCGGTCGACCCGAAGTGGATCCGCCCCTCGGCGACGGCGGGCGCCCCCACGATGTCCCCGCCGGCCTGGAACCGCCACTTGGGTGTCCCGGTGACCGCGTCGAGCGTGTAGAGCCCCTTCCCGCTGCCCACATGGACATGCCCCGCCGCGACCAGCACGGGATCGATGGAGGACCGCGCCTCGGTGGCGATCCGCCACCGGTCACGCCCGTCGGCGGCGTCGAGGGCGTAGACCGTACCGAGGTAGTCCGCGAGGTAGACCCCGCCCCCCGTGACGGCGGGCCCCGGCACGAAGGTGGGCGGCGACAGGAACGCGGCCGGTGCCTCGAAGTGCCAGCGCACCATCCCGGTCGCGATGTCGACCGACAGCACCCGCGTACCCGCGGAGACGTACACGTTCCCGTCCCCCGAGGGAGTTACGCGTACGGGTACGCCCCCGCAGGAGGCGGCGTCACCGATGGGGTAGGACCATCGCTCCTCACCCGTACGGGCCTCCAGCGCGCGCAGCCTCGCGTCCTGCCAGACGTACACCGTGCCCTCGTGCAGCACGGGCCCCGCCTCGGGGGACTCGAAGTCGGTCTGGCAGCCGCCGATCTCCCACAGCTTCTGCCCGTTGGACGCCTCCCAGCCCTGCGCGCCGCCGCCGCGCGTGCCGGTGACGATCGTGCCGCGCTCGGCCCGCAGGGAGTACACCCAGGCGTCGGCGGGCAGCCGCCACAGGTCGCCGCCCTCGCGGGCGTCCAGGGCGAAGAGGGTGGGCCCGTCGGAGGCGTGGACCCGGCCGTCGGCGACCGCCATCGACCAGGCGACGTCCCGCGTCTTGAACCGGCGCCGACCGGTCGCGACGTCCAGCGCGTGCACCTCGAAGGAGGTGACGTAGACGAGGTCGCCGTCGACCGAGGGGGTACCCCAGACGTCGTTCGACATACGGAAGCGCCAGGGCCGCCAGCCGGGCGGGGCTTCCGGGGACGCGCTCGGCAGGGCGGGCACACCGGTCACCCCACCCCCAGGTACTACGGGTACGACGGGGTCGGCGCCGTTGGCACCGGGCCGCACCCGCGTCCAGGACCCCGTAAGACCTGGGTCGGGTACGGGGGCCCGTACCGCGGAGGTAGCCCGGATGTCGGAGATGCGCGGCCCGGGACCGATCGGGACGGGCGCGCCCGCGAGCCGTACCGGACTGGCGTCGGGCGCCCCCATCGGCGCGGGGAACGGCGCGGGACTGGACGGCCTCGGAGGTACTACGGGTACTACACCCCCGCCGGGTACGACGGGGTCGCGCGACGGCGGAGGCGGCAGCGCGGGCCTGCCCCCCAGGTTGACCCCGCCCCCGCTCCGCCCGGAAGGCCCCGCGGGTTTCGGCGGGCGCCCGCCCCGGCGGGTCTCGATCATGGTGACGGCCTTCTCCGGCAGCCACGCCGAGGCCGTACCGCTGTCGTCGGACCCGGACCCGAAGAGGTGCGGCGCGAGCTGCGCCTGGAGGTCGGCCGGGTTGGGCCGGGCGGTGGCCTCCATCTGCATGCACGACTCGATGAGCGGCCGGAGTTCGTCCGGCAGCCCCTCCAGGTCGGGCCCTTCCCGCAACAGCATGAAAACGGTTTCTACCGGATTCGCGCCATGGAACGGCGGATGCCCGGTGGCCGCGAAGACGAGCATCGACCCGAGCGAGAAGACGTCGCTCGCCCCGGTCACGCTGCGCGAGTCCTTCGCCTGCTCGGGCGACATGTACGCGGGGGTACCGACCGCGACGTTCGTCATGGTCAGGCGGGTATTGGACACCCCGGAGGCGATACCGAAGTCGATCACCCGGGGGCCGTCCTCGACGACGAGGACGTTCGACGGCTTCAGGTCTCGGTGCACGAGACCCGCGCCGTGGATGGACTGGAGCGCTTCAGCGACCCCCGCCGCCAGCCATCGCACCGCCTGGGCCGGCAGCGGCCCGCAGTCGTTCACTATCTCTTCGAGGGAGGGCGCCGGGACGTACGCGGTCGCCAGCCACGGCACGGCCGCGCGCGGATCGGCGTCCACGACAGCGGCCGTGTAGAAGCCGCTTACTGCGCGCGCCGCCTCGACCTCGCGCGTGAACCGCACACGGAAGAGCTGGTCCTCGGCGAGTTCCGTCCGCACCGTCTTGATCGCCACGCGCCGGCCCGACGCGGAGCGCGCCAGATAGACCAGCCCCATGCCGCCGGCTCCCAGCCGTCCCAGCACCTCGAACGGCCCGATCCGCCGCGGATCGTGCTGCGTCAGCTGATCCACCACTTGCCTGCCACCTCCCCGTACGGGCCGCGCAAGCCACGTCCTCACGCGACCCCGTGCAGCGTCTCACCACCGCACCGCCATGGCGGCACGCACCCCCGATTGTTCCTGGCCGGGCGGCTGGTTGCGAACCCGGTGAAAAATAGGGCGCTACTTCATCTACCGGAACATTTCTTCCAAATCAACGCCGGATCGCCTTCGAACCGATGTCGATTCACGCCGGTTCGACGCCGAAACGGCGGTTCTCCCGCTGCAACAACGCGAACGACGCCCCTTGATTGTCCGATACGACGGCGGCGATCCCGTAGGACGTCGGGAACGGCCCGGCCTGGACCCGCCCGCCGAGGCGTACGACGGTCCGTACGGCGACGGCGCAGTCCTCGACGCCGAAGTGGACGACGAAGTGCGGGGGCATCTCGGCGGGGAAGACGTCGGAGACGGGGGCCCGGCCGAAGTCGGGGCGCGCACCCTCGCCGAAGAGGGCCTCGTGGAAGAGGCCGCCGTAGAACGAGTTCACGGCGTCGATGTCCCGGGCGTACAGCTCGGCCCATACGAAAGTGCCAGGGGTATGACGTACCCCGAAACCAGGGTGGCGCTCCCCCTGCCAGAGCCCGAAGACGGCGCCCTCGGGGTCGGCGACCAGGGCGGCGGCGCCGAGCCTGCCGACCGGGAAGGGGGCCATCACGACCTGGCCGCCGACGGCGACGATGCGCCCGGCGGTACGGCGGATGTCGGGGGTCGCGAAGTAGACCGTCCAGACGGTCGGCATCCGACCGTCACTCTTGGGAGCCAGGGCAGCAACCGGTTTCCCGTCTTTGCTGGCCCACAGCGAGCCGCCGTGGTCCATTCCGGGGTCGTCGGGTACGCCGAAGGTCCACCCGAAGAGCTCACCGTAGAAACGCTTTCCCGCGTCGAGGTCGGGAAGCTGGGCGTCGACCCAGCAGGGAACGCCCTCTCCGTAACCGCCCGTGTGCGCGGCGGTGCCCTCTCCGTACCCCGATGCCCTGTTTTCGGCCATGCGCCCAAAGTAACGGCGGGACCCGCACCGCGCAGACCAGCGGATGCGCCCCGGGAAGTGGAATGCACCCCATTTGGATCGGCCGAATCGCGCTCCGATCACCCCTCGGTAAGCTGACGGCATGACAGGACAAGTGCGTACCGTCGACGGCCGCGTAGCCGGTCGGCGTGGGCAGGCCACGCGGCAGAAGCTGCTGGACTGCCTCAGCGAGATGCTCAGCTCCTCTCCTTACCGGGACGTCAAGGTCATCGATGTCGCCCGGAAGGCGGGCACTTCGCCCGCGACCTTCTACCAGTACTTCCCGGACGTCGAAGGCGCCGTCCTGGAGATCGCGGAGCAAATGGCCGCCGAGGGCGCGGGGTTGACCGAACTCCTCGAAGGCCGTTCGTGGGTCGGCAAGGCCGGCTGGCAGACCGCGCAGGAACTCGTGGACGGTTTCCTGGAGTTCTGGCGGAAGAACGAGGCGATCCTGCGGGTCGTGGACCTCGGCGCGGCCGAGGGCGACAAGCGGTTCTACAAACTCCGGATGAAGATCCTCAACTCGGTGAACAACTCCCTCGCGGACGCGGTCGCCGAGCTCCAGTCCAAGGGCAAGGTCGACAAGGACGTGAACCCGGCGGCCGTGGCCGGTTCGCTCGTCGCCATGCTCGCGGCCGTCGCCTCGCACCAGAAGGGGTTCACCACCTGGGGTGTGAAGCAGGCCGAACTCAAGCCGAATCTCGCGCTGTTGGTGCACCTCGGCATCACCGGCAAGAAGCCGACGAAGTAGGCGTGCAGACCTGACTCGTCCTGTCTCAGCGGGCGGTGGTTCACCTGGGTGGGCCATCGCCCGTTGCCGTCGGACGGCGGGTGTCACGTGGCGGTGATCCTGAACAGGCGGATCTCGCGCTCGATCCGGGCCTGGTACGTCGCGTACGGCGGCCAGAAGGCGAGCGCGGCCTTCCATGCCGAGGCCCTCTCCTCCCCGGTCAACAGCCGTGCCGTGACGGTGACTTCACGCCCCTTCCAGCTGATTCGCGCCTCCGGGTGGGCGATGAGGTTCGCGGTCCACGAAGGATGCCCCGGGCGGCCGAAGTTGGAGCCGATGAGCAGCCAACTCCTGTCGCCCTCAGGCATGCAGGCGAGCGGCGTCCTGCGGGCCAGCCCGCTGCGCGCGCCGGTTGAGGTGAGAATCACACCCGGCAGCATCTGCGCGCTCAGCAGCACCTTGCCGCGGCTGAGACGGTGTACGGCGCGGTCGAGCGCGGGCAGGACGCGCGGGGCGACCTTGCTGAACGCCCGTGTGGAGGACACGCGTTGGACGAGCCGGACGCCGATGGTGATCACGCGGTGACCTCCTGTTGCCGGGTGTTGCTCTGGTCGGGGTACGGGGCGTGCGTCGAGCCGGGGCGCGAGTCGTCCCGTTGAGCATTCTGCCGAGTGTTCCGCTCGCCGCCACCTCGCTCGAAGATTCCAGCCCCGTCGGCCGCATGCGCGCGGAGCCGGTGCGGCGGCCCGAACAACAACGCGTCCCCCACTGCCCGTTTGAAGTACAGCTGCGCGTCGTGCTCCCACGTGAACCCGATCCCGCCGTGCAGTTGGATCCCCTCACCGGCGGCGAGCCGCAGCGCGTCCAGGGCCTGCGCGAGCGCGATCCCCCCGACCGGCTCGGCCGACTCCCGCCGCACCGCCCAGGCGGCGTAGTACGCGGCCGAACGAGCGGCCTGCACCTGCACGTACACGTCCGCGAGCCGGTGCTGCACGGCCTGGAACGATCCGATCGCCCGCCCGAACTGCTCGCGGTGCTTGACGTGTTCGACGGTCAGCTCCAGTACGCGCTCGGCGGCACCGACGGCTTCGCAGGCGAGGTGAGCGGCGAACGCCGCGCCGGTCGAGGCGAGCACGGCCCGTACGTCGACGTCGTTGCCGCCACTGTCGCCGTCAGCCTCGCCCTTGCCCTCTGCCTCGCCGAGCAACTCGGCGGGAACGTCCCTCAGTTGGACGCGCCCGAGTGGCCGGGTGACGTCAAGTGCGGTATGCCGCACCCGCGTCAGCCCGACCGCGTCCCCGCGTACGACGAACAGCCGCACCCGCGACCGGGCGAACCCGCCGCAGTGCGCGGCGACGATCAGCAGCCCGGCGCTGTGCCCGTCGAGGACGCGCACGACCTCGCCATAGAGCCGCCAGCCGTTGTCGCGGGGCCGGGCCTGTACGCCACCGGCGCGCCCGCCCCCGGCCCAGTCGCCGTTGTTCTCGCAGGTCAGGGCGAGGGCGGCGGGTGGAGCGGCGAGGGTGGCCGTGAGGTGGCCGGCGGCGATGCGGGGCAGGAGAGCGGACCGCTGCTCCGGACTGCCGAGGGCGTTGATGAGCGGCCCGGCGAGGACGGCGGTCGCGAGGAGCGGCGAGGGCGCCAGGGTGCGTCCCAATTCCTCCCCCGCGAGCGCGAGTTCGAGGGGCTCGCAGCCGACTCCGCCGTACGTCTCGGGCAACGCGAGGCCAGGGAGCCCGAGTTGGGCGGAGAGCGCGTTCCACAGGGCGGGGTCGTATCCGGCGGGGGTGTCGGCCGCCGCCCTCAGCTCGGCCGGTCCACAACGTTTGCCGAGGAGTTCGCGCAGAGTGCGCTGGATCTCGTGCTGTTCGGCGGTGAGGCTGGCGTCCACAGGTCCCCCAGGGCTCAAGATCTGACGATCCGTCATACCAAAGCGCCGACACATAGAGAAGAGAAGGGATCTGATATACCGTCAGATCTCATGACGCGCAAGGTAGCTGTGGTGGGCGCGGCCCTCTCCGACTGCGGTCGCCTCGACGACACGACCCCGTACGCCCTCCACGCCCAGGCGGCCCGCCGCGCACTGGCGGACTCCGGCCTCGACCGGGGGGTGATCGACGGCTTCGCCTCAGCGGGCCTCGGCACGCTGGCCCCGGTCGAGGTCGCCGACTACCTGGGCCTGCACCCGACTTGGGTCGACTCGACGTCCGTGGGCGGCTCGACGTGGGAGGTCATGGCGTCCCACGCCGCCGACGCGATCGCCGCCGGTCACGCCAACGTCGTACTCCTGGCGTACGGTTCGACGGCTAGGGCGGATGTGCGGGCGGGGCGGCGGGGCGGGACGCTGGCCTTCGGGAGCCGGGGGCCGAGCCAGTTCGAGGTGCCGTACGGGCACACGCTGATCGCGAAGTACGCGATGGCCGCGCGGCGGCACATGATCGAATTCGGCACGACCATCGAGCAGTTGGCGTCGGTGGCAGTGCAGGCGAGGGCGAACGCGGCACTGAATCCCGACGCCATGTTCCGCACGCCGATCACCGAAGCGGACGTGCTGGACGGGGAGTTGATCGCGGACCCGTTCACGAAGCTGCACTGCTGCATCCGCTCGGACGGGGGCGCGGCGATCTTGCTGGCGGCCGAGGAGTACGTACGGGACTGCCGTTCGGCGCCGGTGTGGGTGCTGGGGAGCGGGGAGTACGTCTCGCACGCGAGCATGTCGGAGTGGCCGGACTTCACGGTGTCACCGGCTGCGGTGAGCGGACGAACAGCCTTCTCACGCGCCGGAGTTCGCCCTGCCGAGATGGACTTCGCCCAGATCTACGACGCGTTCACCTACATGACGCTCGTGACCCTCGAAGACCTCGGCTTCTGCGCGAAGGGCGAGGGCGGGGCCTTCGTCGAGAAGGGGCGACTCCTCGTCGAGAGCGGCGAGTTGCCCGTCAACACCGACGGCGGCGGACTCTCCGCCCAACACCCCGGTATGCGGGGGCTGTTCCTCCTCGTCGAAGCGGTCCGCCAGCTGCGCGGCGAGGCAGGGGGGAGACAAGTCCGCACCCGGGACGGGGACTTGCCTCGGTTGGGGGTGGCTTCGGGGACGGGCGGGTGGTTCTGTTCTTCGGGGACGGTGGTGCTGGGGAGGTGAGGGGTCAGGCCGACTTGAGGTAGCCCTCCGCGCCCTCCCTCGGCAGCAGGGCCCACATCTTCGTGCCGCCGCTGAAGGCGCTGCTGGCACCGATGCCCCAGTCGCCGTCGCAGGCGTTGACGACGCGGTCGAGGAGGTCGAGGGAGGTGCAACGGTGGTTTTCGCAGGCGGACTTGAGGTGGCGGTTGGCGTGCTGGGGGTGGTCGTCGAAGAGGGTGAAGTAGAGGGCGTCCTGGCGGTAGCGGAGGGAGAGGTAGATCTCCTGGCCGGGGGTGAAGACGCAGGCGCAGGTGGTGAGTTCGCTGACGGCCTGGACGGCGGCGTCGGCCATGGAGGTGAGGGAGTGGATGGCGAGGATGGCGCGGGTGGTATGGCGGGCGACGGAGGGGGTCTGGAGGCCGGCGGGGAGGGTGAAGCTGTAGCGGAGGTCGGCGGGGAGGCAGGGGGTGAAGGAGAGCTGGGCGGGGTTGAGGCGGGGGGACCGGCAGGTTCCGTCTCCGGGCTGGTCGAGGTGCACGGCAACTCCCTTGGGGCGCGTGGGGATTGAGTGGCTCTGTAACTGAGCCACGACTGACTGTAGGGACCCTGGTTCCACGATGTCTACCGATTCGAGGAACAATTACACCCACGGGTGGTGGGCCGGTACGATCGATCGGCAGACTTGGTGTGACCACACGCGTAATAAGGGGCGGTATGGGCACGAGGAGCACGCCGACGCAGCGACAGAAGCGCCTGGGCGCGGAGTTGCGGAAGATGCGGAACGCGGCCGGAGTCACCACGGAGTACGCCGCCGGTCTTCTCGGCTTCGACCGGACCCGGCTGTCCAACATGGAGTCGGGCATCCGCGCCTTCCCCGGCGACCGCATCCGCACGCTCGCCTGCAACTACGACTGCACGGACGAGGATTACGTCAACGCGTTGGTCGCCATCGCCGAGAACAAGGAACGCGGCTGGTGGGAGGAGTACCGGGGCACGCTGCCCGCCGGACTGCTGGACATCGCGGAGATGGAGTGGCACGCCAAGCGGCTGGACACGGTCCAGTTCATGCACCTGCCCGGCCTGCTCCAGACGGAGGAGTACGCGCGGGGCATCTTCAGCGCCGTACTGCCACCCGTCAGCAGGTTGGAGGTTGAGTTGCGTGTCGCCCAACGCATGGCCCGGCAGAAGGTCTTCGAGCGCCCCGGCCCTCTCCCCTACACCGCGTACGTCCATGAGGCGGCCTTGCGTATGCAGTACGGGGGCATCAAAGCCACCCGGGACCAACTGACATATCTGGCCGAGCAATCCGAGCGCGACAACATTGACGTACGGATCATCCCCGTGACCGTCGGTGAATTCCCTGGCGCCGGACACGCGATGCTGTACGCGAGCGGCCCTGTCCCCCAACTCGACACCGTGCAGCTGGACTCCGCACACGGGCCGGTATTCACCGACGCCGACGCCCAACTCACGAAGTATCGTGCGCATCTGGACTGGATGGACGCGGCAGCCTTGCCCCCGGAAGGCTCTCGCGAGCTCATCCGCAACGTCGCCCGTGAACTCTGAGGAACACCATGCGCACCGATATCACCTGGGAAGACCCCTTCTGCGGCGAGGGCAATAACTGCTTCAGGCTCGGCACCGACGCTTCAGGAAACGCTTACATCGCCGTTGCTGGCCAGGAAGACACCCCCCTCACCGACACCCACAACGCCCTCCGCGCCCTCATCCTCGAAATCAAAGCCGGAAAAGCCGACCACCTCCTCTGAACCCCCTAACGCCGAACGGGGCGCCCGCCACCCGGCGGACGCCCCGTTTCTCAAGCGGTCACTACTCCCCGCGTCGGCGCCGCACGGCCAACAGCAGGCCCCCACCCGCTGCGGCCAGCGACACCGCGAGGCCGATCAGCAATGGGTCGAAGTCGTCGCCGGTGTCCGGGAGTTCCGGCGTCGGCGGCGGCTCCGTCGTCACCGTGACGGTCGAGGTCGGCGGCACCGGCGGCTCGCCGCCACCCGGCACCCGTGCCGTACCCGTCGCCGCGTTGCTGACCTTGCCGGACTTCGCGTCGGCCTCGGTCACGACGTACGTGGCCGTGCAGGTGACGCGCTGCCCGGGGATCAACTTGGCTGCGGAGTCGGGGCAGTCGATCGCGGACACCTTGCCGGTACCGGTGAACTCGGTCTCCACAGGCCGCACATCAGTCAGCGTGACATTGCCCGTGTTCGCCAGCAGGAACGAGTACGTGATCGTCTCGCCCTTCTTCACCTTGCCGCTCGGCGACGCGGTCTTCGTCACCTTGAGGCCCGGCTTGGAGTCCGTGGGGACCGTGGTCCTGCCCGGCGGTGAGATGACCGGCGTGTCGGGGCCGAGGGGCGGAACCCCGGTGGCGGTGGCCGAGTTGGAGATCTTCCCGGCGTCCACGTCGTCCTGGGTGACCTTGTACGTCGCCGTACACGTCACCGAGACACCCGGCGCGAGCGCCTTGGCCCCGTCCGGGCAGAACACCTCGGACAGCGTGCCGGACCCGGTGAACTCCCCTTCCTGGACGCCGACTTCTTTCATCGTGACGTTCCCGGTGTTGGTCACGACGAACGAGTACGTGATCGTCTCACCGAGCACCAACTCGTTCTTGTCGGCGGACTTCACCACCGACAGCCCTGGCTTGGAGTCCGCCGGCACCTTCGTCGTCCCCGGCGGCGACTCGACAGGGTCCCCGCCGAGCGGCGGCTCCCCGGTGACGGTCGCGGAGTTGGCCAACTGCCCTGCATCGACGTCGGCTTGAGTCACCACGTACGTCGCCGTACAGGTCACCGACTCGCCCGGCGCCAACGACTTCGCCGCGTCCGGGCAGGAGGGCACCGACAGGACACCCGTCCCGTTGAAGTCCCCTTCTCGCACAGTGATGTCGGTGAGCGTGACGTTCCCGGTGTTGGTCGCCTCGAAGGAGAAGGTGATGGTCTCGCCCGCCACCAACTCCTGCTTGTCAGCGGTCTTCTGGACCTCAAGACCCGGCGTCTGCGTCCCGGTGACCGTGTTCGGCGAACTCGGCGGCGACCCGATCGGCGTGGTCGTGCCCGGCGGAACTCCGGTCCCCTTCGCCGTGTTGGTCAACTTGCCCGCGTCCACATCGGCTTGGGTGACGACGTAGGTAGCGGTACAGGTCACCGACTCACCGGGCGCGAGCGACTTCGCCGCAGCCGGGCAGGCGATCTCGGACAACTTCCCGGTACCGCTGAAGTCGCCTTCCTGGACGGCCACATCCTTCAGCGTCACATTCCCCGTGTTCGTCGCCTTGAACGAATACGTCACCGTCTGCCCGACCACCAGATCCGTCCGGTCGGCGGACTTCTCCACCTTCAGGCCCGGCTTGGGGGTACCGGTCAGGGTCGTCGTACCTGGGGGGTAGTCCTGCGGGGTGGAGGTATGAGGGGGCGTACCTGTGGGGGTCGCGGAGTTGGTCAACTTGCCCGCGTCCACGTCCGCTTGGGTGACGACGTACGTCGCGGTACAGGTCACCGAGGCCGCCGGTGCCAGCGAACTCGCCGCGTCCGGGCAGGTGATGCCGGAGAGCTTCCCCGTACCGCTGAAGTCCCCCTCCTTCACCCCGACGTCCTTCATCGTGACGTTCCCGGTGTTCGTGACCTTGAACGAGTACGTCACCGTCTGGCCGACGACCAGATCCGTCCGGTCGGTCGACTTCTCCACCTTCAGACCCGGCGTCCGCGTCCCGGTGACCTTGGTGGGCGGGACCGGCGGCGACTCGATCGGCGTCGTCGTGCCCGGCGGAACGCCGGTCCCCGTAGCCGAGTTGGTCAGCGAACCCGCGTCCACATCGGCCTGCGTCACCGTGTACGTCGCCGTACACGTCACCACCGCACCCGGCGCCAGCGACTTCGCCGCGTCGGGGCAGGTGACGGCCGACATCGTCCCCGTACCGCTGAAGTCGCCCTCCTCGATGGTGACGTCCTTCAGCGTGACGTTCCCGGTGTTCGTGGCCTTGAAGGAGTACGTCACCGTCTGCCCGGCCACCAGATCCGCGCGGTCGGCGGTCTTCTCCACCTTCAGACCCGGCTTCTGGTCCACGTTCACCGTGGTCGACCCGGGCGGCGAGGTGATCGGGGTGTCCCCCTGCGGAGGTACCCCCGTAGAGGTAGCCGAATTGGTGATCCTCCCGGCGTCCACGTCCGCCTGCGTGACGGTGTACGTCGCCGTACACGTCACCGACGCACCCGGAGCCAGCGATTTCGCCCCGTCCGCGCACACGATCTCCGAGGGGGTACCCGTACCGCTGAAGTCCCCCTCCTTCACCGAGACGTTCTTGACGGTCACGTTCCCCGTGTTCGTCACCGTGAAGGTGTACGTGACCACGTCCCCGAGGACCACCAGCGTCTTGTCGGCCGTCTTCTCGACCTTCAGGGACGGCGTCTGCGTCCCCGTGATCGTGTTCGGCGAACTCGGCGGCGACCCGATCGGCGTGGTCGTGCCCGGCGGAACGCCGTTCGCGGTCGCGGAGTTGGTCAACTTGCCCGCGTCCACGTCCGCCTGAGTGACGACGTACGTAGCCGTACACGTCACCGCCGCGCCCGGCGCCAGCGACTTCGCCGCGTCAGGGCAGGTGACCGCCGAGATCGTCCCCGTACCGCTGAAGTCCCCTTCCTCGACAGCGATGTTCGCCAGCGTGACGTTGCCCGTGTTGGTGACCTTGAACGAGTAGGTCACCGTCTGCCCGGCGACCAGGTCCCTGCGGTCCGCCGCCTTCTCCACCGTCAGCGACGGCGTCTGCGTCGCCGGCACCTTGGCGGTGGACGGCGTCGAGGTGATCGGCGTCGTCGTGTTCGGCGGAACCCCGCTGCCCGTCGCGGTGTTGGAGATCGTCCCCGCGTCCACGTCCGCCTGCGTGACGGTGTAGGTAGCCGTGCAGGTCACCGAGGCGCCGGGGACGAGGGTCCGTACCGTGTCGGGGCAGGTGATCGCGGACATGGTCCCCGTACCGCTGAAGTCGCCCTCCTGGACGGCGATGTCGGTCAGCGTGACGTTGCCCGTGTTCGTCGCCTTGAACGAGTACGTGATCGTCTGGCCCAGCACCAGATCGTCCTGGTCGGACGTCTTGACCAGCGTGAGGGCCGGCTTCTGCGTACCCGTCAGGGTTGTCATACCTGGGGGGTAGTCCTGCGGGGTGGAGGTATGAGGGGGCGTACCTGTGGGGGTCGCGGAGTTGGTCAGCTTGCCCGCGTCCACGTCCGCCTGAGTGACGACGTACGTAGCCGTGCAGGTCACCGCCGCACCCGGCGCCAGGGGGCCACTCGGGCACGTGATCGCGGACATAGTCCCCGTACCGCTGAAGTCCCCCTCCTTCACCGAGACGTCCGTCATCGTGACGTTCCCGGTGTTGGTGACCTTGAAGGAGTACGTCACCGTCTGCCCGGCCACCAGATCCGCGCGGTCGGTCGACTTCTCCAGCTTGAGGCCGGGCTTCTGGTCCACGTTCACCGTGGTCGACCCGGGCGGCGAGGTGATCGGGGTGTCCCCCTGCGGAGGTACCCCCGTAGAGGTAGCCGAGTTGGTGACCTTCCCGGCGTCCACGTCGGCTTGGGTCACCGTGTACGTCGCCGTACACGTCACCGACGCACCCGGCGCCAGCGACTTCGCGTCGTCCGAGCAGACCGGGGCCGACATGCTCCCCGTACCGCTGAAGTCCCCCTCCTTCACCCCGACGTCCGTCAGCGTGACGTTGCCCGTGTTCGTCACCGTGAAGGTGTACGTGACCACGTCCCCGAGGACCACGGACGTCTTGTCGGCGGCCTTGGTCAGCGTCATGCCCGGCCGCTGCGTCCCGGTGATCGTGGCGGGCGGGCTGGGCGGCGAGGTGACCGGCGTCGTCGTCCCCGGCGGGACGCCGGTCGAGGTCGCGGTGTTGGTCAACTTGCCGGAATCCACGTCGGCTTGGGTGACGACGTAGGTCGCCGTACACGTCACCGCCGCACCCGGCGCCAGCGAACTCGCCCCGGCAGGGCAGGAGATGGCCGACATCGTGCCCGAGCCGGAGAACGAACCCTCCTGCACAGCAACGTTCTTGAGCGTGACGTTCCCGGTGTTGGTGACCTTGAAGGAGTACGTCACCGTCTGGCCGACGACCAAGTCCGTGCGGTCGGCCGACTTCTCCACCGTCAGCGACGGCGTCCGCGTCCCGGGGACCGTCGTCGTGGACGGCGGCGAGGGGACCGGCGTGGTGCCCTGCGGCGGAACGCCGGTCACGGTCGCGGAGTTGGCGAGCCTGCCCGCGTCCACGTCGTCCTGCGTCACCCGGTACGTCGCCGTACAGGTCGTCGTCGCGTTCGGCGCCAGCGTCGTACTCGGGCAGGAGATCGCGGACAGCGTCCCCGTACCCGTGAAGTCGCTCTCCTGCACGGCGATGTTCTTCATCGTGACGTTGCCGGTGTTCGTCACCTTGAAGGAGTAGGTGATCGTGTCACCCAGGACCAGGGACGTCTTGTCCGCCGACTTCACGACGGTCAGCGCGGGCTTCTGCGTCCCGGTGACGGTCGTAGTACCCGGGGGTGAGGTGATCGGCGTGGAGGTATTAGGGGGTGTCCCCGAGACCGTCGCCGAGTTGGTGAGCTTCCCGGCGTCCACGTCCGCCTGCGTCACCGTGTACGTCGCCGTACAGGTCGTCGAGGCGCCCGGCGCGAGCCAGTTGCTGGGGCAGGTGATCGCCGACAGCGTTCCGGTGCCGGAGAACCCGCTCTCGTTGACGGCGAGGTTCGTGATGGTGACGTTCCCGGTGTTCGTAGCCCTGTAGGAGTACGTCACCGTCTGCCCGGCCACCAGGTCCATGCGGTCGGTCGACTTGGCGACGGTCAGCGCGGGCCGCTGCGTCCCGGTGATCGTGTTCGTCGGGCTCGGCGGCGACGAGATCGGTGTGCTGGTGTTCGGCGGAATGCCGGTCGCCGTACCGGAGTTGGTGAGCTTCCCGGCGTCCACGTCCGCCTGCGTGACGGTGTACGTCGCCGTACACGTCACCGACGCGCCCGGCGCCAGCGAGCCTCCCGGGCAGGACACGGCGGGCGTGCCGCCGCTGCCGGAGAAGCCCGTCTCCTTCACCGCCACCCCCGTGAGGGTGACGTTCCCGGTGTTCGTAGCTCTGTAGGTGTACGTCACCTGCTGGCCGGCCACCAGGTCCGTGCGGTCGGCGGTCTTCGTCACCGCCAGCGCGGGCCGCTGGGACGTCGTCACCGTCGTCGTCGCGCTCGGCGGCGACGGCACCGGCGTGCTGGAGTTCGGCGGAGTGCCGCTCGCGGTCGCGGTGTTGGTGATCTTCCCGGCGTCCATGTCGGCCTGCGTCACCCGGTACGTCGCCGTACACGTCACGGACGCGCCCGGCGCCAGCGAACTCGCCCCGGCGGGGCAGGAGACGGCCGGAGTACCGCCGCTGCCCGAGAAGTCGCCCTCCTGCGCGGCGACGTTCCGCATCGTGACGTTGCCGGTGTTCGTCACCCGGATCGAGTAGGTGATCGTGTCCCCGACGGCCACGTTCGTCTTGTCCGCCGACTTCGCCACCGTCAGCGACGGCCTGGCCGTGAACGGCACGACGGCGGTCGACGGGGTCGAGGTGACGGGTGTGCCGTTGTTCGGCGGAGTGCCGGTCGCCGTCGCGGTGTTGGAGATCGAACCGGCGTCCACGTCCGCCTGCGTGACCGTGTAGGTCGCCGAGCAGGTCAGTGAAGTCCCGGGTGTGAGCGCGACGTTGGGGCAGGAGACCGACGGAGTGCCGCCGCTGCCGGTGAAGTTGGTCTCGTTGATCCTGACCGGGCTCAGCGTGACGTTGCCGGTGTTCCTGACCGCGAACGAGTAGTGCAGGGTCTGTCCGGCGTTCAGGTCACCCGTTTCGGCAACCGTTTTCTGCACGGACAGCGCCGGGTTCTGCGAGGCCGTCACCGTCGCCGTGGAGGCGTTCGAGACCGGCGCGCTCATCCCGCTGGGCGGAGTCGCGGTCGCCGTCGCCGTGTTGGTGACCCGGCCCGCGTCGACGTCCGCCTGGGTCGCCGTGTAGATCACCGTGCAGGTCACCGACGCGCCCACCCCGACGCTCCCCGCAGGACAGGAGACCGAGGGCTTGGTACCCGTACCGGAGAAGGAGGACTCGTTGATCCTCGGGTCGGTGACGGGTACCTCTCCGGTATTGGTCACCTGGTAGGAGTACGTCACCGTGTCCCCGGCCTTGGAGATCTGGCTCGGGGCGGCGGACTTGGCGAGGGAGAGGGACGTCTGCGCGGGGGTGATACCGAGGATCTGGCCCCACCCGTCGGTGGTGGTGCCGCTGCCCTCGTACCCGTAGTTCAGCGTCAGGCTGGTGATCGTCGACGTCGTCGTACTGACGTCGTAGGCACCACAGGCGAACGCGGTGCAGCTCTCGGTCACCGGGGTGGTGCCGACGTACTGATTGGGGTTGACGACGCCCACCGTCCGGCCGCTGTTCCAGATGCCCGCGCGGGCGGACTGCGAACCGGAGGAGTCCAGGCTGAAGGTGCCGGACTGGAGAGTGATCGGGTGGTCGTGGTAGGTCGTCACCGTCGTCGACGAGGTGTGCGCGCCGACGTCCGCCACGTAGAGGACCGGCGTGCGCACCGGCCGGGAGAACGTGTAGGTGACCGAACCACAGCCGTTCACCGCTGTGTTGGAGCAGTTCGTGATGAGGTACTTCAGCGCCGCCGTGCTGCTGGTGGGCAGGTAGGACGGCCGGGAGCCGGTGTTCATGATGTCGCCCTGGCCGTTGCCGGTCATCGCCCCTGAGGCGGTCACCGTCACCACGACCCCGCTCGGGGTAGTACCCGTCGCGGTGTTCCCGTTGACCGACCAGCTCGCCGGATACTCCGACCCCGCCGGAACCGCCGCCGCCGTGGCCGCCCCCAGCGGGGGGAGCCAGGACAGAAGCAGCGCGAGGACGGCCAGCAGCACGGCCAGGAAATGCCGGGAGCGCGGTCTGTCCGGACCTCTGCCTCTCCGATACGTCACCACGTACTCCCACCTGCTGTCTGATCAGCCGAAACTCCCGTCACAATCGCTATCTCTTATCATCACGATTAAATTAACCAGACAGGCATAAATACGTTTCTGTACGGATTCCCTCGCTCGGGCGAAGAAGAGGATCCGTCCGCCCGGCAACCTTTCGCGGCTCGGTGACCACCAAGGGGTAGTCCAACCCGACCTAAGGACCACCCGTGGCATCGTCATCCCACCGGCGCAGCCGGTCCCGGCGCCCGTCCGGCGCGCTCATATCCGTGCTCGCCGTGGCCGGTATCGCCCTGCTCGTCTCGCTCGTCGTCGCGTTCCGGCCCGGCGGCGGGGACGACGTCAAGGAGCGCGCCGGAGCCGGGAGCGCCGTCGAGGAACAGGCCGGGAAGTCCTTCCCGTACCCCTCGGGCAGCCCCTCCCCCAGTACGTCGGTATCCCCCTCCCCGAGTACTACGGGTTCCCCCTCGCCCTCGGCCTCCCCCTCCGGAGCTACCCCCGCCAAGTCCTCCCCGAAGCCCTCCACCGCCCCGTCCACCGGCGGCCGGGCCCAGAGCGGCAGCGGTAGCGGCGGCAGCGGCAGGGTCGCGAGCGCGGGCAGCGGTGACGCCCCGCTCGCCGACCGCATCAGGCCCGGCCGGACCTACCAGGGCGTCGCCACGGCGTACGACGTCGGCGACGGGAACGGCGCCTGCTCCTTCGGGCCGACCGGCGACATCCTGACCGCCGCGATGAACACGGCCGACTACGAGACCTCGAAGGCGTGCGGCGCGTACGTCAAGGTCAGCACGGGCACCGCATCCATCACCGTACGGATCACCAACGAGTGCCCGGCGCCCTGCGCGCCCGGTCAACTCGACCTGAGCCAGGCGGCGTTCGCGAAGCTGGCGCCGCTGAACGTCGGGCGTATCCCGATCTCGTGGAAGCTGGTCGGCGCGAATACCGGCGGGAACCTGTCCGTGCGGTACAAGACCGGGTCGTCCCAGTACTGGTGCGGCATCCAGGTGCTCCGGCACCAGAACCCCGTGGCCCGGCTGGAGGTCCGCAGCGGGGGTGCGTGGCTGCGGCTGGAGCGGACCACGTACAACTACTTCCTGTCCGAGCAGGGGGCCGGGTGCGGGGGCTCGATCCGGATCACCGACATCTACGGGGAGCAACTCGTCGTGGACGGCATCTCGGTGAAGCCGGACGTCGTGCAGGGGACGGGCGTGCAGTTCCGGCAGCGCTGAGCGGCGGCGTACCCCGGAAGTCGTACGGGGTCCGTTCGATAATCGGCCCATGACCAGTGATCTGCCCCGCCTGCTGCGCACCCTCTGGGTCTGGGCGCCCGAGGCGACCAGCCTCCCGGCGTTCGACCCGGACGGTGCCCCCGCGTCGCCCCTGTCCCTGTTCGCGGCCTGGTTCGCCGAGGCCGTGGCGGCGGGTGAGCGCGAGCCGCACACCATGTCGCTCGCGACGGCGGGCGAGGACGGCCTCCCGGACGTGCGGATCGTCATGCTGCACGGCGCCGACGAGCGGCACGGCTGGTCGTTCGCCACCCACTCGACCAGCAGGAAGGGCCGTCAGCTCGCCGAACGGCCGTACGCGGCCCTCGCCTTCTACTGGCCGTCGCTCGGCCGCCAGGTCCGTGTCCGGGGCCGGGTGACGACGGCCCCGGACACGGAGTCCCAGGCGGATCTGCACGCCCGCTCGACGGGGGCGCTGGCTGCCGCGCTCACCGGACGGCAGAGCCAAGTCCTGCCGTCGCTGGGCGAGTTGGCGACCGCCTCCGAGGAGGCGTGGGAGCGGGCGGCACGGGACCCCGAGGCCCCGTCCCCGACCTGGACGCTGTACCAACTGGCGCCGGACACCGTGGAGTTCTTCCAGGGCGACGAGCGGCGCAGGTACGTACGGCTGGAGTACCGCTGGAACGAGGGGAGTTGGGAGAAGGTGCTGCTCTGGCCCTGATTCAGAGCGCCGCCAGGACCTCCCGCGCGACCCGCTCCCCCGACCGCACGGCCCCGTCCATGAACCCCATCCAGTAGACGGACGTCTCCGTCCCGGCCCAGTGGATGCCGCCGACCGGCACTCTCAACGACCGTCCGTACTGGGTGAGTACGCCGGGCGCGGCGATGGATACGGGGCCGCCGCGCGTGTACTGCTCGTTGTTCCAGCGGTGCAGGGCGAAGGAGGTCGGGGTGGCGGCCTTGGCGCCGAAGTAGGTGGTGAAGTCCTTGAGGACCGCCGCCCGTACGTCCGCCTCGCTCGCCGCGTCCAACTGCCGTGCCTTGTCAGCCTCGATGAAGCCCATGAGGGCACCGAAGGACGCGTCCGGCGGGGAGTTGTCGAACGTGGAGCTGATCACGCCGCTGTCGCTGACGACTTGGCCGTTGAGACCGTCGGCGCGCCAGAAGGGCGTGTCGTAGACCGCGATCGCCTTGGCGACGGAGGCCATCGGCAGGCGCTGCGTCAACTGGTCGCGGGCGGCGGGCATCAGGGGGTCGTACGCGATGCGCGCGGCGAGCGGCGGGGGTACGGCGACGATGACGCGGGACGCGGTGACCGTCGTGCCGTCCGCCGAAACGACGTACCGGGAACCGGACTTGGCGATCGAGCGGACCGGCGCGTTCAGGACGACGCGGTCGCCGAGGGTCGCGGCCAGCTTGACCGGGACCTGTTGGGAGCCGCCGACGAACCTCAACTCCTGGGCGCCCTTGGCGGTTTCGGTGAGGCGTTCCAGGGTGCCGGGGTTGTTCGCGTCGCCCGCGCCGGCGATGTAGTAGAGGACGAAGAGCAGGGAGAGTTCGCGGGGTTCGGCCGAGAAGATCGAGGTACAGGCCACGTCCAGAAGGAACTTGGCGGACGGGACGACCGCGTTGGCGCGCAGCCAGGTCTCGAAGGTCTGACGGTCCCATTCGTCGGCCTTGGGCGCGGACCAGGGTGCGTCGACGGGGACCTGCTTGGCCATGTCGTTCAACGAGGCTTGCACGATGGCCGCGTTGGCGAGTCCGGCGAGGTCGACGGGCGGGACCGAGCCGAGGGCGCCGTCGGTGGCGTACGGGGTCTTCTTGCCGTCCTTGTAGAGGAGGTTGTTGCCGGTGTTGTAGGTCGCGAAGGTGTCGACGCCGAGGGAGTCGGCGAGCGCCTTCATGCGGGTCTGCGTCGGGCCGATGAACTCGCCGCCGCCTTCGGTGACTCCGCCGTTCGCGAGCTTCAGGTTCAGCACCCGGCCGCCCACCCGGTCGCGGGCCTCCAGCACGACGACGGTCTTTCCGGCCGCCACCAGGTCGCGGGCCGCCGTCAGCCCGGCGAGCCCGGCGCCGACGATCGCGACGTCGACGTCACGGGTGGCGGTCGCCGCCTGCGCGGAGGCCGTACCGGTGGCCGTCGCGGCGAGGGTGAGGGCGCCCGCGCCTCCGATCAACTTCCGGCGGGAGAAGGGTCTTTCGCTTGCCACGTGCGGCCTCCGGGGGGTGGTCGGCAGAACTCTGCGCAACTTGCCGGAACGGGAAAGCTGAGAATTGTTCACGTTCCAGCGCGCATTCTGGCGACTCGCGCCGCCGCGCGACAGTTCTCCGACCCCGCCCACCCGTCACATCCGACACATGTACAACAGGCGTACTACTGCGATGAGTTGAGGTTCCCTACGCTCGCAGGTCGCGGGCGATCCGCTTGGCGATGCGCTCCGCGTCCAGCCCCACCTCGCGGAACGTCCCGCTGATCGGCGTGACGAACCCGGTGAAGTACAGCCCGGCCGCGTTCTTCGGCGACCGCGCGCCGTTCACCACCGGCCGCCCGTCCTCGTCCAGGACGTCGAGGTGGCCGACGAGCCCTTCCAGCGCACGGGAGTAACCGGTTGCGGCAATGACCGCGTCGACCTGCGCCCGCTGGCCTCCGGCCAGCAGTACCTCCCCCTCCTCGAACCCCTCGACGGCGCCCACGACCTCGACCTTGCCCTTGCGGATCGCGCTGATCAGGCCGACGTCCTGGACGGGGATCGCGCCCGCCTTGGCGCGGCTGTAGAGGCCGGTGTCGGGCCGGGGGAGGCCGTGCTCCGAGAGGTCGGGGATGCTCAACTTGGCCATGGGGCGGGCGAGTCGGTCGACCACGGCGGCCGGCAGGCGGCGCACGAGGATGCCGGTGTACTGCGCCGCCCAGCCGGCCGTCGAGCGGCGCACGAGGTGCGGGACCGTCCGGACCGCGAGCAGCACCCGGGCCGCGCCGTTCTCCACCAGGTCCACGGCGATCTCGGCGCCCGTGTTGCCGATGCCGACGACGAGGACGTCCTTGCCCTTGTACCGGGCACCGTTGCGGTACTCGACGGCGTGCGTCAGCGGGCCGGCGTACGACTCTCGTCCCGTCCACCCCGGGAGGTACGGGGTGTGGTTGTAGCCGGTCGCGACGATCACCGCCGAGCCGGTCAGCTCACGTCCCCCCGTAGCTCTCAGGAGCCAGCCGGTGCCATCGGGGGCGCGCTCGACGTCGGAGACCTCGACGCCGGTGACGATGTCCAGCTCGTGGTGCTCGACGTACTTCTCCAGGTACCGGACGACGTCCGCGCGGGCCACCCAGCGGCCGAACTTGCGCGGCATCGGCAACCCCGGCAGGGCCGAGAGGCGCCGGGTCGTGTGCAGATGCAGACGGTCGTAATGGCGGCGCCAGGAATCGCCCACCCGGTCGGCCTTCTCCAGCACGACCGCGCGGATCCCCTTCTGCTTCAGCGCGTACGCCGCGGCGAGACCGCCGGGGCCGCCTCCGACGATGTAAACCGGGCGGTCGGCCGGGGTGGGGGCGGTGTGCCGGGACGGTATCGGCGCTGTGGATTCGCTGGGTTGTGCCATAGTCGCGAGCTTGACGTGTTCCCTGGCCTAAAGTCCAGGGATTCCGGTCTGGGCCGTCTGTCTGCCCTTCCGGTGGCTTCCTGCTTCACCGCGCTGTGCGGGCACGTGTGCCCGTCTTACCGGCGCTCCACAGGCGTTTCGTGTCTCCGCCCGCCCGGCGGCGACGATACGGCGTCCCTCGAAGAGGGCGTTGCGGCCCGCATTGCGGTCACGGTCGTGGTGGGTGCCGCACTCGCCGCACGTCCACTCCCGGACGTGGAGCGGTTTGGGGCCGTCCCTGAACCCGCAGGCCGAGCAGACCTGCGAGGACGGGAAAGCACGGCCCACCTTGACGAACGTACGGCCGTGTCTGGCCGCCTTGTACTCCAGCATGCCGGTGAACGCGGACCATCCCGCGTCGTGCACGGACTTCGCGAGCCGGGTACGGGCCAGGCCGGACACCGCGAGATCCTCCACATACACCGCTTGGTTGTCGCGGACGATCTGTGTGGAGACCTTGTGGTGGAAGTCCCGGCGCCGGTCCGCCACCCGGGCGTGCTGGCGTGCGACTTTGATCCGGGCCTTGGCCCGGTTCTTCGACCCCTTCACCTTGCGGGACAGCTCCCGCTGGAGGCGCCGGAGTTTCTTCTCCGCCCGGCGCAGGAAGCGCGGGCTGGCGATCTTCGTCCCGTCGGACAGGGCCGCGAAGGCGGACAGGCCCAGGTCGATACCCGTGTCGGTCTCCACGCCGGGGAGGATGTCCGGCCCAGTGTCGACGACGAAGCTGAGGAAGTACCGGCCACAGCTGTCCTTGGTGACGGTCAGGGACGTGGGCGCGGCCGGGAGCCGACGCGACCACATGACCTTGAGGTTCCCGACCTTGGCCACGTACACCGTGCCGTCGTCCTTCAGGCAGAAGGCGTTGGTGTTGAGGCGGACCGACTGCCGGGTGTCCTTCTTCGACTTGAAACGGGGCGGACCGACCTTGCGGCCCTGCCGCTCGCCCTTCACCGAGTCGAAGAAGTTCTTGTAGGCGGCATCCAGATCCCGCAGGGACTGCTGAAGCACGACCGCCGACACCTCGGCCAGCCAGGCACGTTCGGCGGTGCGCTTGGCCTGAGTGATACGCAGCCTGGACAACTCCGCCGAGGTCACATACGGCAACCCCGCCGCGTGCGCCTCCTGCCGGTCGCGCAGGCAGTCGTTCCACACCACCCGTGCACACCCGAACGCCTTCGCCAGCGCACGGCACTGCGGGGCGTCCGGGTAGGCCCGGTAGTTGTAACGGAGCTGCACGCCCACCACGCTACGCACACAGACCACGCACGGCACACCAAAGATCGAAACTTATCGATAATTTGTTCTATTTTCCATATCTGGCTGACACGGGATCAGACTTCCGTGCACAGCCTGCGAGGACATCGAGGCCAGTTTCCGGCGCCAGGAGTCGCCGTACGTCAGCCGTCTCGCGGCGAGTGGGTGGTCGTGCTGGCGAGTAGAGCCTCCCCTTGCCAAACTTCCTTCCCGCTCCTAGAACTGACGTACCGTCAGATTCGCGACCCCGTTCGCCCGACCCAGCAGGGAGTCCCATGGACACGATCTGGCTCGACGGCGCGCAGTGGCTGGCGGTGTTGCGGATCGGGCTCGGGCTGTGGTGGCTGGAGAGTTGGCGGCACAAGGACAAGAAGACGTGGTTCCAGGGCGGGGGGATCAGGTGGGCGGCGGACATCGCCGCCAAGCACCGGTGGTCCGCCGTGCGCAGCGGGTTCGCGGTCACCGTCACGCCTCGGCCCCGGGCGATGGCGTACGTCGTCGCCTACGCCGAACTCGCCCTCGGGCTCGGCCTCGTCCTCGGGTTCCTCACACCCGTCGCCCTGGTCGGCGGGTTCCTGCTGAACGGGCTCTACTTCGTCCTCATGATCCACGACTGGGCGGAGCAGGGGCAGAACTCGATGATGGGGCTGATGTCGGTGGTGGGCCTGTTCGGGATGTCGTGGCAGAGCTGGTCCGTGGACAGTGCGCTGGGGTGGTTCTGAGACATGGCCGAGCACCCGGGGGTCCCTCAGAAGTACGACATACCTGAGGCCGATGCCCTCACCCTCCCCTACTGGGACGCCGCCGCCCGGGGCCGCCTGCTGATCCGGCGCTGCACGGCCTGTTCCCGCCCCCACCACTACCCCCGCGAGTTCTGCCCCCACTGCTGGAGCGAGGACGTCGTCTGGGAGGAGGCATGCGGACGGGCCGGCCTCTACACCTGGTCGACCGTCCACCGGAACGACCTCCCGCCGTTCCGCGACCGCACGCCGTACGTCGCGGCGGTCGTCGACCTGGAGGAGGGGCCCCGGATGATGACGGAGGTGGTGGGGTGCACGGCTGCGGAGCTCCACCCGGGGATGGAACTGGTGGTGAGATTCCGGGAGGGCGTGCCGGTGTTCGGGCCGCCGGGGCGCGTCTGAGGGGGCTGGGAGGGCTCTGTCGCTCCTGAGAGGTAGGCCGGGAAGGGTAGATCCGCAGAGGTAACGCTGGAGAGGCAATCCTCAAGGGGTAGCCCGGGGGAGGTAGCTCCGAGGAGGTAACCCCCGAGAGGTAGCTCTAGAGAGGTAACCCCAGAGGGGTAGCTCTGGAGGGGTAGATCTGCCGGGGTAGCTCCCGAGGCGTAGATCAAATGGGGTGCCCCTCAAGAGGGACCCGGTTTCAATGGCCCCATGCCCCGAGCGACCGACCCCGTACCCCCGGCCCCCGCACCCCGCCTGCACGGCCACGGCCTCGCCCTGCACCCCTGGGACCCCGGCTCCGGCGCGGACGTGGACGCCTGGCTGCGGGGTCAGGCGAACGACGAGTTCCGGCGTTGGAACACCCCGCTCATGCCGGTCACCGACCTCGACTCGGCCCGCGCTCACATGCGGTCGAAGGTGGAGGGCGCCGCCGAGGGCACCGGCATGCCGTTCCGCGTCGCCGACGCCGCGACGGGCGAGACGCTGGGGTATATCGGGCTGAACCTCGTCAACCGGGTCACCCGGAGCGCGCGGGTCGGGTACTGGGTGCTGCCCGAGGCACGGGGCCGGGGTGCAGCGACCCGCGCCCTGACCGTCGTAGCCCACTGGTCGCTCACCGAATTCGGCCTGCACCGGCTGGAGTTGGACCACGCGGACGGGCACGACGTCTCCTGCCACATCGCCGAGCGGTGCGGTTTCCGCTACGAGGGCACCCTCCGTGACGCGACGTTCGCCGCGGGCCGCCACGACGCCTTCCGCGACATGCACCTGCATGCCCGCCTGTCCACCGATCCGGAACCGAACGGGGAGAGCAAATGACCGACGAGCACTGGCGGTTGACCACCGACCTGACCGAATTCCTGGACACGGCAGGCCCGTTCCTGCGCTCTCGTCCGGTCCGCCACACGGTCCCGCTCACCGTGACCGAGAACCTGCGCACCCAGGGCACAGCCCTCTACGGCGACAACCGCCCCTTCTTCGGCTCCCTGACCGGCGCCGACGGCGAGGTGGCGGCGGCCTTCTTCCACACCCCGCCGTTCCCGCTCAGCGTCACCCGACTCACCCCGCAGCAGGCCGAGTCGCTGGCCGAAGCGCTCCTGCACCACAACCACCCGCTCTCCGGCGTCAATTCGGACGAGAAGACGGCGGAGGCGTTCGTGGCGGCGTGGAGGCGCAGGACGAACGCCACCGCGACCGTGTTCCGACGTGAACGCCTCTACCGGCTGGAGGAGTTGACGCGACCCCAGCCGGTCCCGCCGGGCCGGTCCCGCACCGCGACCCCGGCGGACCACGCCCTGCTCCGCGCCTGGAACGACGAGTTCACGACGGAGATCGGCCACCCCCACACCATGGCCGACTCCCTGCTGACCGCCCGCATCGCCGCCGGCTCCTTCACCCTCTGGGAGACCCCGGACGGCACCCCGGTCTCGATGGCGAGCGCCACCGGCCTGCTCGCGGGCCAGATCCGGATCGTCACGGTCTACACGCCGTCCGAGCACCGTGCCAAGGGGTACGCGGGTGCGGCCACCGCCGAGGCGAGCCGCCGGGCGCGCGAGGCCGGAGCCCAAGAGGTGCTGCTCTTCACGGACTTGGCGAACCCGACGAGCAACGCGCTGTACCGGCGGATCGGTTACCGTCCGGTCGAGGACTTCGCCGCGTACGGCTTCCAGGACTGACCTTCCCGCACCGCTCCCATCCGGCCGCCCGCCAACCTTTCACCGCACCCCCATTCCTGACACACCATCAGTTCTGTAATCTGACAGTGCGTCAGCTAAGTCAAGGAGGCGGGCGGACCGATGCTTGGATCAACCCACGGCACCCTCACCACCGACTCCCGCCGGGCCCGGGTCATCGCCTGCGGCGAGCAGCCCGGACCGGCCGTGCACGGCAGGCCGGCCGATGTGGACGGCATGGACGTCAGCGGGCGTCCACTGTACGCGGACGTGCCGGTTCTGGAGAGGTTCTTCCGGCCCGAGTCGGTGGCGGTCGTCGGCGCCTCCGACGCAGAGGGCCGGCCGAACACCGGGATCACCAGGCAGTTGCTGGCCTGGTCGAAGCGGGTGGGGGCCCGGCTGCACCCGGTGCACCCCACCCGTCCCGCGGTCTTCGGCATTCCCTGCGTCGCGTCGGTCGCGGACCTTCCCGAACAGGTCGATCTGGCCGTGCTGTTGGTGTCCGACCCGCTGCCGGTGATCGAGCAACTCGCCGAGACGAAGGTGAAGTTCGCGGTCGCCTTCGCGTCCGGTTTCGCGGAGACCGGCGAGGAGGGCGCCGCCGCGCAGGCGAGGCTGGCGGCGGCCGTCGAGCGCGCGGGCCTCAGGCTCCTCGGCCCGAACACCAACCTGAACGCCTTCGAGGAGTTCCGCGACGACCTCGACGGACCGGCGATCGCCCTCATCACCCAGTCCGGTCACCAGGGCCGACCGGTGTTCTCCCTCCAGGAGTTGGGCGTGCGCCTCTCCCACTGGGCGCCCACCGGGAACGAGGCCGACCTCGAAACGGCCGACTTCATCTCGTACTTCGCCGAGCGGCCCGAGACCGGCGCGATCGCGTGCTACGTCGAGGGCCTCAAGGACGGCCGCGCGTTCCTGCTCGCCGCCGACCGCGCGGCCCGCCGCAGGGTGCCCGTGGTCGCGGTGAAGGTCGGCCGCACCGAGACCGGCGCCCGCACGGCGGCCTCCCACACCGGCAAACTCACCGGTGCCGACGACGTGGTCGACGCCGCGATGCGCCAGTACGGCGTGATCCGCGTCGACGCGCTCGACGAACTCCAGGACACGGCAACCCTGTTGGCCCGCGCGAAGCCCCCGGTGGCGAACGGCGTCGCCGTGTACGCGATTTCGGGCGGCACCGGCGCCCATGTCGCCGACCTCGCGACGACGGCGGGCCTCGACCTGCCGTCCCTCTCCGCCGCCAAGCAGGCCGAACTGCACCAGTGGATACCGGAGTTCCTCAGCGTCGCGAACCCGATCGACAACGGCGGACACCCGGTCGGCGACCACCGGGGCCGGAAGATCATCGACGCGATCCTCGCCGACCCGTCGGTCGGGGTGCTGATCTGTCCGATCACCGGCCCGTTCCCGCCGCTCAGCGACCGGCTGGTCGAGGACCTGGTGGCGGCGGCCGAGGAGACGGACAAGCTGGTGTGCGTGGTGTGGGGTTCGCCGGTCGGCACCGAACAGGCGTACCGGGACGTGCTGTTGGGGTCGCGCAGGGTCGCGACGTTCCGTACGGTCCCCAACTGCCTCAAAGCGGTGCGGGCTTATCTCGACCACCACCGCTTCACCCGTGACTACCGCTCCCCCTTCGACCAGGCTCCCCGCACCCCGTCGCCCTCCTTCCGCAAGGCCCGTGAACTCATGCGCCCCGGACAGCAGTTGAGCGAGCACGCGGCCAAGCAGCTGCTGCGCGCGTACGGGATCCGGGTGCCGCGCGAGCAGTTGGTGACCAGCGCGGCGGGGGCCGTACGGGCGGCGAGCCTCGTCGGCTACCCGGTCGTGATGAAGGCGTCCGGCGCGGACATCGCACACAAGACGGAACTCGGCCTGGTGAAGATCGGCCTCACCTCGGCCAGCCAAGTCCGGGACGCCTACCGTGAGTTGACGGATATCGCCCGGTACGAGGAGGTCGCGCTGGACGGCGTCCTGGTCTGCCAGATGGTCGCGCAGGGCGTGGAGATGGTCGTCGGCGTCAGTCATGACGCGCTGTTCGGGCCGACGGTGACGGTCGGGCTCGGCGGGGTCCTGGTCGAGGTCCTGCACGACACCGCCGTACGCGTACCACCCTTCGGGGAGACGCAGGCGCGGGACATGCTGACGGATCTGCGGGGGCGGGCGCTGCTGGACGGGGTGCGGGGGAGGCCGCCGGCGGATCTGGACGCGCTGGTCGAGGTGATCCTGCGGGTGCAGCGGATGTCGCTCGAACTCGTCGACGACATCGCGGAGTTGGACATCAACCCGCTGATCGTGCTGCCTCGGGGGCAGGGGGCGGTGGCGTTGGACGCGCTGGCGGTGTGCCGGTGAGCCCGCCTCGGACGGACGGGCCCGGACCAGACGCCGCGTCCATGACCCGCACTGTTCCCAAAGCCGACGCCGCGTCCATGACCCGCGCTGCTCCCAAAGCCGACGCCGCGTCCAGAACCCACGCCGCTTCCGAAGCCGACGCCGCGTCCAGAACCCACGCCGCTTCCGAAGCCGACGCCTCGCCCGAGGCTCACGCCGCCTCCAAGGCCGACGCCTCCCGCGAAACCGGCGCCGAACCCGAACCCCGCGCCGCGCCTGAGGCCGAAGCCCACGCCGACCCCGACACCCCCCTCCTCCACTCCACCGACGACCACGGCATCACCCGCCTCACCCTCAACCGGCCCGAGTCCCTCAACGCCCTGACACCAGCCCAACGGGACGCCCTCATCGGCCAGTTGGCGGACGCCTCGGCCGACCCCGCCGTACGCGTCGTCGTCCTGACCGGTACCGGTCGCGGCTTCTGCGCGGGTGCCGATCTGCGGGGCGGCCCCGCGAAAGAGGTGCTGCCCGGGGACGTGTCACGGACCCTGCGTCTGGGGGCTCAGCGGCTCGTCGCCGCCGTACTCGACTGCGAGAAGCCCGTGATCGCGGCGGTGAACGGGACGGCGGCGGGGCTGGGGGCGCATCTCGCCTTCGCCTGTGATCTCGTGCTCGCCGCCGAATCGGCCCGTTTCATCGAGGTGTTCGTGCGCCGGGGGCTCGTTCCCGACGCGGGCGGCGCCTATCTTCTGCCCCGGCTGATCGGGCCGCATCGCGCCAAGGAGCTGATGTTCTTCGGGGATTCGCTGTCGGCGCCGGAGGCCGAGCGGCTCGGTCTGGTCAACAGGGTCGTGCCGGACGGGGAGTTGGCGAAGGCGGCGCAGGAGTGGGCGGCCCGGCTGGCCACCGCCCCCACCCGTTCCCTCGCCCTCACCAAGCAACTCGTCAACTCCTCCCTCGACTCCGACCGGGCCACCGCGTTCGCCGCCGAGGCCGCCGCGCAGGAGATCAACATGACGACGGCGGACGCCCGGGAAGGACTGCGGGCGTTCGCGGAACGCAGGAGCCCTGAATTCAGGGGCCGTTGACCCCGAGTCGGGCGGGCCTGAGGATGTGCAGGTCGCCCGCATCGGGATCGCCGAACAGCACGAACAACTCGGGCGAGTCCGCCGTACCGCCGACGACCCAGTACGTGTCCGCGCCGCACCCCTCAAGGCGTACGACCGCACCATCGCGCTCCTCGGAGCCCTCGCCGTCGAACCCGTCGTAGCGGCCCTCGGTGTCGAGGAACCACGTGCCGGTCGCGTCGCAGACGTCGTAGACCTTGTCGACGGACCAGTCCCCGTCGGGCCGCTGGGCGGGCAGGCCGTTCGCCTCGGCGTGGCCGCCTGGGCGCAGGTCGAGTTCCGCGCCGTCCGCTCCGCGCCAGACTCCGGTGAGGCGGTCGGCGGAGAGCCGGGGTGGGTCGTACTCAGGTATTAGACCTGCCGCATCAGCCGCGAACACCCCCGTGAGTACTACGCCGAACAGGGCCACCGAGGCCGGGACCGAGCGCCACCACACGCCCCCGGGGGACCACGGGTGGCTCCTGCGGCGTAGTACCAGTACCGCGAGCACGGGGAGGATGCCGAGCGCGGTCAGGGCAGCGGCGGTCGGGAACAAAGGAGCGCTGAGGGTGAGGGTCGCGATCATCGCCCACAGCGCGCTCACGAGCGCCGTAGCTCCCAGGTAGTACGACCACCCACCCTTGAGAGCCGCGAGCGTTCCGGCGGGGCGGGTGAGCAGGGCCGTCTGGAGCATGCCGGTGACCGGTACCCACAGCGGGGCGAACAGGAGGACGCAGGCCCAGCCGAGGCTGGACGGGGGGATGCCGTAGTCGTCCTGGCCCGAGGACAGGGCCACCCAGACGACGAGGGCGGCCGGTATCTGTGCCGCCGCCGTCGCCGCGGCCACATGCGTGTCGACAGGCGTCCAGCTCAGCCGGGCCGCCCGCAAGGTCCCCCGCCTCATGAGGGGGAGCGTATGCGGGGCGCGCAAAGAAGGGTTCACCACCCCTTCCGACCTGACGCCCCGTCAGCTTCAATGGGAGGGTGATGGGACACGCAGGCGCTGCGGCTGCCGCAGTCCGCTATCTGAGGGCCCTGCCGGGCGGCGGGGCGGCCGAGGGGCCGCCGAGACCGCGACCGGAACTGCGGTGCGTACGGGACGGCGAGGGCGCGCCGGTCGACCAGACGGTTTTCCGGCAGGTGCTCGGGAACTTCGCGAGCGGGGTGACCGTTGTCACGGCACCGGCTCCCGCGGAAACGGAAGGAGCATCCCCCGCCGGGTTCGCCTGCCAGTCCTTCTCCTCCCTCTCCCTCGACCCGCCCCTCGTCGCGTTCATGGTCGCCCGCACCTCCACGACCTGGCCCCGCATCGCCCGCGCCGGCGTCTTCTGCGTCAACGTCCTCGCGGACGACCAGTCCGACCTGTGCCGCGCCTTCGCCCGCAGCGGCACGGACAAGTTCGCCGGGGTGCCGTACGACGCGGCCCCCGCCAGCGGGTCCCCCCGCCTCGCCGGCGCGCTCGCGTGGGTGGACTGCACGATCCACGCGGTCCACACGGGCGGCGACCACCTCATCGTCGTAGGCAGGGTGGACGCGCTGGGGACGATGGGCGGGGAGCGGGGGCCGCTGCTGTTCCATCGGGGGCGGTTCGTCTAGGACCCCGACGGGCTCCAACTCCCGTATGCCTGCGGTGACTTGGCCGCGCCTCCCAACAGCGGACCCATCACCCCGTACGCGCTCGCCCCGGAGCACGGCGCACCCCGTAGACGCCCACGCGCGGCCCGCCCGCCGGGTCACGCCGTCGCGAGCGCCACCCCCCGTCGCCGTATCACCAGCGCCATCAGCGCCGCCGCCGCGCACAGCGCTCCCGACGCGTACCAGACCACGTCGTACGAGCCGAAGACGTCCCGCGCGACGCCGCCGAGGAAGGCGACCAGGGCCGCGCCGACCTGGTGGGACGCGAGGACCCAGCCGAAGACGATGGCCGAGTCGTCGCCGTAGTGCTCGCGGCACAGGGCGAGGGTGGGCGGGACGGTGGCGACCCAGTCGAGGCCGTAGAAGACGATGAAGAAGATCATCGGGGGGTGGACGGTCGCCGCGAGCAGCATCGGCAGGAAGAGGAGCGAGACGCCGCGCAGCGCGTAGTAGACCGCGAGGAGGCGGCGCGCGTCGAAGCGGTCGGTGAACCAGCCGGAGGCGATCGTGCCGACGACGTCGAAGACGCCGATCACCGCGAGGAGCGAGGCGGCGGCGGTGACGGGCATGCCGTGGTCATGCGCTGCGGGTACGAAGTGGGTCTGGACCAGGCCGTTGGTGGACGCTCCGCAGATCGCGAAGGTGCCCGCGAGCAGCCAGAACGGGCCCGTGCGCGCCGCCTTGGACAGGACGGTCAGCGCGCGCCGCGCGGCGCCTGTGACGGGCGGCGGCTTCTCGACGTACGCCTTCGCGCCGTACGGCTCGATGCCGACGTCCGCCGGGTGGTCGCGCAGCAGCAGCCAGACGAAGGGGACGACGGTCAGCGCGGCGAGGGCGACGGTCACCGCGGCCGGGCGCCAGTCGTAGCGGGTCACCATCCAGGACAGCAGCGGCAGGAAGATCAGCTGGCCCGACGCGGACGCGGCGGTGAGGATGCCGCTGACCAGGCCGCGGCGCTCGGTGAACCACCGGTCGGTGACGGTCGCCGCGAACGCCAGCGCCATCGAGCCGGAGCCGAGGCCGACCAACAGGCCCCAGTACAGCATCAGTTGCCAGGCCGCCGTCATCCATACGGTGAGTCCGGAGCCGATCGCTATCACCGTCAGCGCGACGGCTACGACCCGGCGGATGCCGAAGCGGTCCATCAGCGCCGCCGCGAACGGCGCGGTCAGGCCGTACAGCGCGAGGTTGACGGACACGGCCGCGCCGATCGTCCCGCGCGACCAGCCGAACTCGTCGTGCAGGGGGTCGATCAGCAGGCCCGGCAGGGAGCGGAAGGCCGCCGCGCCGATGATCGTGACGAAGGTGACGGCGGCCACGAACCAGGCGCGGTGCACCCGGAGTCGCGCGCGGGGGGCGTGCGGTGGTTTGGCTGCGGGGAGTTCGGGGGGTACGGGCACCCCCGCCACGGACTGCCCGGCGCCCGACGGCTGGGGCACGGAGGTTCCGGCCACGAACACCCCACCGGCAGCGGGCCCGGCTTCCGACAGCCCGGGCAGGGCGGATCCTGGTGCGGGCACCCCCGCCCCGGGCGCCCCGGCAGCAGTGGGCCCGCCCCCGGGCTGCCCGGCCGTGGAGGGGGCCGCCGCGTACGGCCCGTCCGCTGGGGTCTCGGTTGTCTGAGTCACGTCACTCAGCATCGGCCCCCCGCTCCCCCGCATCGACTGGCCCGAAGGACACGGTTCGCTAGGATCGGGCCATGAGCCCCGGCACCGCACGGGCCTACCGCCCGCACCACGTGGTCGTCCTCGCCCTCGACGGCATCCTCCCTTTCGAACTCGGCATCCCCCACCGGATCTTCGGCCGCCCCAGGGACGCGCGGGGCCGGCCCCTGTACGAGGTGATCACCTGCTCGGTCCGCCCGCCGGGCCCGGTCCGTACGGACGCCGACTTCTCGATCATGGTCGAGCACGGTCCGGAGGCGCTGGCCGATGCCGACACCGTGATCGTCCCCGCCTCCTACCAGCTGGGCCCGGTCTTCAAGGAGGGCGTGCTCACCCCGGAGCTGGAGTCCGCCCTCGCGCGCACGCGCCCCGGCGCGCGCCTCGCGTCGATCTGCACGGGCGTGTACGTCCTCGCCGCCGCCGGCCGTCTCGACGGGCGCCCCGCGACGACCCACTGGGCCGACGCCGAGCACCTCCAGCGGCTCTTCCCGCGCGTGGCCGTCGACCCGAACGTCCTGTTCATCGACGACGGCGACGTCCTCACCTCGGCCGGTGTCGCCGCCGGGATCGACCTGTGCCTGCACATCGTGCGCCGCGACCACGGCGCCGCCGTCGCCAACGAGGTCGCCCGCCGCACCGTCGTCCCCCCGCACCGCGACGGCGGCCAGGCCCAGTACATCGAGCGCCCCGTCCCCGACGCCCGCCAGGCCAGCACGACGGCCGCCCGCGCGTGGGCGCTGGCCCGCCTCCACGAGCCGATCCAGCTGCGCGACATGGCCGCCCAGGAGGCGATGTCCGTCCGCACCTTCACCCGCCGCTTCCGCGAGGAATCCGGCGTCAGCCCCGGCCAGTGGCTCACTTCCCAACGCATCGAACACGCCCGTCACCTCCTCGAATCCACCGACCTCTCCATCGACCGCATCGCCCACGACGCGGGCTTCGGCACGGCCCAGTCGATGCGCCAGCACCTCCAGACCGCCCTGGGCGTCACGCCGTCGGCATATCGCCGGACGTTCCGTACCGGCGCCGAGACCTGAGGCCCCCGTCAGAACGTCAGCACCGCCCGAGCCACCCTCCCCTCCTCCGCGTCCACCCGTGCCTTCTCGAAGTCCTCGATCGGGTAGGTCCGGGTGACCAGTTCGTCCAGCAGGAGCCGCCCGGAGCGGTACAGGTCCGTGTAGAGGGGGATGTCGCGCTGGGGGCGGGAGGAGCCGTAGCGGCAGCCCAGGATGGACTTGTCCAGGAAGAGGGAGGTCACCGGGAAGGACGCCTCGGCCGTGGGGGGCGGGGTGCCGAGGAGGATCGCCTGGCCGTGGCGGTCCAGGAGGTCGATCGCGGCTCGGACGAGGGTGGTGCGGCCCACGCATTCGAAGACGTGGTCGGCGCCCGTGGGGAGCAGGTCCCGCACCGCCTCTGTCGACGTCACGAAGTCCGTCGCGCCGAAGGTACGGGCCGTCTCCTCCTTCGCCGGGTTCGTGTCCACCGCGACGATCCGCAGGGCTCCGGCTATGCGCGCGCCCTGGAGGACGTTGAGGCCGATGCCGCCGGTGCCGATGACCACGACGCGGTCGCCCCGGTCGACGCGGGCGCGGTTGAGGGCGGCGCCTACGCCGGTCAGGACGCCGCAGCCGATGAGGGCGGCCGAGGTGAGGGGGACGTCCTTGGGGATGCGGACCGCCTGGACGGCCTTGACGACGGTGCGTTCGGCGAAGGCCGAGTTCGCGGCGAACTGGTGGACCGGCGTGCCCGCGCGTGTGAAGGGGCGTTTCGGGCGGCCCAGGGAGTGCCGGCACATCGTCGGGCGGCCCCGGTCGCACTCCGCGCACGTCCCGCAGTTGGCCAGCGTCGACAGCGCGACGTGGTCGCCGGGCGCCACGTGCGTCACCCCCACGCCGACCGCCTCGACGATCCCGGCGCCCTCGTGCCCGAGGACGACCGGCACGGGGAAGGGGATCGTGCCGTCGACGACGGACAGGTCGCTGTGGCACAGCCCCGCGGCGGAGATCGCGACCAGCACCTCCCCCGGCCCCGGCTCCCGTACGTCGAGGTCCCGCACGACCTCGACGCGGCTCCCGTCGAACACGACACCCCTCATCGCACCGCTCCCCTCTTCGGCAGACCGAGCACCCGCTCGGCGATGATCGTGCGCTGCACCTCGTCGGAGCCGCCGTAGATCGTGTCAGCCCGCGAGAACAGGAACTCCCGCTGTCCTTCGTCGAGTTCGTACGGCGCCTCGGGCGCCCACGCGCCGGGCCCGACGGCGGCCTCGGCGCCCCGCACCAGCACCCCCAGCTCCCCGAGCCGCTGGTGCCAGCCGCCCCACAGCAGCTTGGCGACGCTGGTGGCGCCCGCCTCCTGCGCGCCGCCCAGCGTCCGCAGTGCGTTCCACCGCATGACCCGCAGTTCGGCCCACGCGCGCACCAGCCGTTCGCGGACGACGGGATCGGCGTCGGCCCCTGTCCGCGCCGCCGTCTCCAGGACCCGCCCCAACTCCTCGGCGAACCCGATCTGCTGGGCGAGCGTGGAGACGCCCCGTTCGAAGCCGAGCAGGCTCATCGCGACCCGCCAGCCGTCCCCGGCGGCCCCGACGACGTGTTCCCCGGCGGCGAACGCCCCGTCGAAGAACACCTCGTTGAACTCGCTGGTGCCAGTCATCTGGCGAATGGGCCGTACGTCGATCCGGCCCGGCTGGTCCATGGGGACCAGGAGAAAGGTGAGCCCCTTGTGGCGCGCCGATTCCGGGTCGCTGCGGGCGAGGACGAAACACCAGTCGGCTTCGTGCGCGAGGGAGGTCCAGATCTTCTGGCCGGTGATCCGGTATCCGCCCGCGCAGGATTCGGCGCGGGTGCGGATTCCGGCGAGGTCGGATCCCGCGCCGGGTTCGCTGTAGCCCTGGCACCACAATTCCTCGCCGGCCGCGATCGGGGGCAGGAATCTGGCTTTCTGCTCGGGAGTTCCGTGCGCGAGGAGCGTGGGCGCGAGGAGGTTCTCCCCGATGTGCCCGGAGCGCGCGGGGGCGCCCGAGCGCGCGTACTCCTCGGCCCACACGACCTGCCTCGTCAGCGGCTCGGGCCGGTTGCCGTACCCGCCCTCGCCCCATCCGATCCCGATCCGCCCGGCGGCGCCGAGCGTGCGCTCCCAGGAGCGCCGGTCCACGGCCGAAGGGACGTGCGCGGAGAGCCAGGCGCGCACCTCGGTACGGAAGTCGTCGGCACCGAATTCGAAATCCACGGTCCCCTCCTCACGCGTTGGGGCGGTTTCCCTCCGCCGCCGCTTTCCTCATCTCCGCCAATTTCTCCAGCAGGGGCATCGGTTCCGTCCCGACACTCCCCGGCAGCACCTCGGCGATCCGCTCCGGCGTCCAGCCGCCTTGTGAGAACGCCGCCCGCACTTCTTTCGGCTGCGCCCACACCGCAATCTTGGCACCGGCGACCGTATAGACCTGTCCAGTTATCCACAGGTCGCGCGCCCGGTTGGACAAAAGGAAAATCACCATCGCGGCGACGTCCTCGGGCTCGCCCATCTCCGCGAGTTCCATCGGCACCCCGGCCGACATCCGGGTCCGGGCGACGGGCGCGACGGCGTTCGCGATCACGCCGTACTTGTGCAGCCCGAGGGCCGCGCTGCGCACCAGCGAGATGATCCCGCCCTTCGCGGCGCTGTAGTTGGCCTGCGAGACGGAGCCCTGGTGGTTGCCGCTGGTGAACCCGATGAGCGACCCGGAGCCCTGCCGGCGCATCACGGCGGAGGCGGCCCGGAACACCGTGAACGTGCCCTTGAGGTGCGTCGCGACGACCGGGTCCCACTCCTCCTCGGTCATGTTGAACAACATGCGCTCGCGCAGGATCCCGGCGACGCAGACGACCCCGTCGAGCCGCCCGTACGTCTCCACGGCGACGTCGACGACCCGCTGCCCGCCGGCCATCGTCGAGATGTCGTCGGCGACGGCGACGGCCTCCCCTCCGGCGGCGGTGATCTCTTTGACGACGCCCTCGGCGACCTCACTCGTGGGCGAGGCGCCGTCCACGGCCACGCCGTAGTCGTTGACGACGACCCGCGCGCCCTCGCGCGCTGCGGCCAGCGCGACGGCCCGTCCGATCCCCCGTCCCGCGCCGGTGACGGCGACGACCTTGCCGGCCAAGAAGTTCCCCACGACCCGCCCCTTCCACGGTTTCTGACGGACCGTTAGATTTTATGGCGCGGCCAACCGCCGAGGACAAGCCCCGGGGAGGCACCGGATGACACTGCCGGAGGAGTTCCACGAGATCGCGAAACGCGTGAACAACTGGGGGCGTTGGGGAGCGGACGACGAGATCGGCACGCTCAACCTGATCACCGGCGACGTCGTACGCCGGGCCGCCGCCGAGGTGCGCGACGGGCGCCGGGTGCCGCTCGCGCTGCCCCTCAAGGAGGACGGCGTGCAGACCGGGGCGATCCCCGGGCGCGTCAACCCGCTGCACGCGATGACGCAGATCAACCAGGAGATCTTCGGCCCCGGCACGGTGGCGTGCAGCGACGACGCGGTGACCATGGGCCTCCAGGCCGGCACCCACTGGGACGCGCTGACGCACGTCTCGCACTCGGGGCGGATCTACAACGGGCGCCCGGCGGGCACGATCACCGCGCACGCGGGCGCGGCCTTCAGCGGCATCGCCACCGCGCGGCACGTCGTCTCACGGGGCGTGCTGCTCGACGTCGCCCGCGCGCGGGGCGTCGAGAAGCTGGACGGCGGGCACGCGGTCACGCCTCAGGACCTGGCGGCGGCCGAGGAGTTCGGCAAGGTGCGCGTGCGCGCGGGGGACGTCGTCCTCGTACGGACCGGGCAGGTGCGGGTGTATCTCGGCGGGGACCGGCACGCGTACGCGTACCCGTCGCCGGGGCTGTCGGTACGGACGCCGGAGTGGTTCCACGCGCGGGACGTCGCCGCCGTCGCGAACGACACGCTGACCTTCGAGATCTTCCCGCCGGAGATCGAGGACCTGTGGCTGCCGGTGCACGCGCTCGACCTGGTCGAGATGGGGATGCTCCAGGGGCAGAACTGGAATCTGGAGGAGTTGTCCACAGCCTGTGGAGAAACCGGGCGGTACGCGTTCCTGCTGTCGGCGATGCCGGAACCGTTCGTCGGCGCGACCGGCACACCCGTGGCGCCCGTCGCGGTCCTCTGAGCGCTCGCCCGTACGCACCGGACGGCGGCACGCCGCGCCCGCCCCGAGCACGGCACCGCGCACCGCCGTCCGGACTCGGCGCGCCCGCCCTGCGTCCCCTCGCCCCGAGAGGGAACCGACGCCGAATCAACGACCCACACTCGCCGAGGACTTCCGTCACCGAAGCCCTCGCCGTCCCCTCGCGGCGAATCGCTGACCACAAGCGTGATCAAACGGACACGTCACGTCAACACCCTCTCAGGGTTTTGTGGTTGTACGCCCGCTTCGCGCCGGGCGCGCACGGAAGCACGGCCGGGCGCACCGCCGGCCCTCGCCGTGCGGATCAGGCACACGTACGCGCACGCGGGTCACACGGCGCCGTAGGCCAGCCCCTCGAAGATCCCCAGCGCCCGCCCGCACTCCGCCGCGACATGCCCCTGCGCCCGCGCGGGACGGTCGAGTTCGCACCAGATCCGTTTGCCGGTGCCCTCGGCGGCCCACCCCCAGCGGTCGGCGAGCCCGTCGACGAGGGCGAGGCCGCGCCCGCCGGTGGCGTCGTCGGTCGCGCAGCGGGGCACAGGAGCCCTCTCGCTGCCGTCGGCGACCTCCAGGCGCACCGTGGCCGCGCCGGCCGCCTCACCGGGCAGACAGAGGCTCAGGACGGCCGGACGGCCGGTGTGCACGACGGCGTTGGTGACCAGTTCGGAGACGATCAGCGCGAGCGTCTCGGCGAGCGCGTCGTCGTCGGCCAGCGCCGACCCGGCCAGGCGCGCGCACGCCCATCTGCGGGCCCGCCCCACCTCCGCGGGGTCGGGCCGGATCTCCAACTGCGTCTGAAGCACCTGCACCGCTCACACCATCCGAACCGGCGGACACAGCCCCGCGCGCCACGACGGCGACGTGCCCACCATGACGACGAGGGCCACGATCGTAGCCATTTCCCGCGCGCCCCCGGCAACGGCCCGAGGCGTCGTGACAGAACGTGAATCCCTTGCAGAACAGCTTGATCGACGTTCCGTCACCCCGACGAGCGCTTCGGGCATATTCCAGCGTGAAGGAGTACCCGTGCGGCATACTGTGCGACCCCCCTCTGCGGAAGTCGGACAGGCGACACCGGGGCGGCTCACACCCGGAACCACTCGCATCCCCCGAAGGTACCGGAGCGAATCCCCGACTCCACACCGTGACGGGTCACGCGCGGGACACAACCAGGTATCGACACACCGTCATCGCCCGTTGCCACAATCGTCGACATCCGTACGCCGCGCCCCCGCGCGCGGCACCGTCCCCGCAGGCCACGGCGGTGTCAGCCGGCCCCGGAGAGCAGCTCCCGCGCGAGCAGTTCCTCGCTCTCGCACGCCCCTCCCGCCCGCCTCGCCCGCACCCACGCGCGCTTGAGCAACAGATGTACGTCCGCCTCCCAGGTGAACCCCATCCCGCCGAACACCTGGAGGCAGTCCCGCGCGCCCTGTACGGCGGCCTCGTCGGCGAGCACCCGCGCGCACGCGATGTCGACGGCGTCCCCGGTGACCGACGCCGCGTACACCGCCGCGCGCGCGACCTCCACGCGCACCAGCGCCTCGGCGCACAGGTGCTGCACCGCCTGGAACGCGCCGATGGGACGCCCGAACTGCTCGCGCGTACGCGCGTGTCCGACGGCCAGCTCGCACGCGCGCGCGGCGGTGCCGAGCTGTTCGGCGGCGGTGAGGAGAACGGCGACGGGGTCACCCGCGCGCGGGACGGCGACCGGGTCTCCCACGCGCGGAGCGACGCGGTGCAGCGGCGTCAGCGGATCGACCGACCGCATCGCGACAGCCCCCGAACCGCCCACCCCGGCCGCACCCCCCTCCCCGATCACAACGTCCGCCTCCGCCCACCACTCCACGAGCCCCCCGTCGACCATCGCGACGACGGTCTCCCCCTGCGCCGCGCCCGGCACCGCCCCCGCCGCGAGGTGCGTCGCCACCAACGGCCCCGGCAGCAGCGCCCGTCCGGCCTCCTCGAACGCCAGCACCGCCTCCGGCAGCCCGAGTCCGACCCCGCCGTCCGCCTCGGGCAGCCGCAGCGCGAAGAACCCGGCCTCCCCCAGGGACCGCCACAGCGCCCGGTCCAGCACGGGTTTCCCCACGGCGGCCCGCAGTTCGTCGGGCCCGAAGCGCCGGTCGAGCACCTCACGCACGCCCGCGCGCAGGGCACGCTGGTCGTCGGTCAGCCGGAATCTCACAAGTCCCTCCCCGTCAGCGCCCCTTGGGCAGCCCCAGCACCCGTTCCGCCACGATCGTCCGCTGGATCTGCGACGTCCCCGCCGCGATCGTGTACGACAGCGACGACAGCCGCTCCAGCACCCACGGCCGGTCCAGATCCAGCGCCGCGTCGCCCAGCACCTCGGCGGCGGCGTCGTACAGCTCCTGGCGCGCGTGCGAGAAGCGCAGCTTGAAGACCGAGCCCCCCACGCCGGGCACGCCGTTCGCGGTCGCCTCCGAGACGTTCCACTGGACGAGCCGCCACAGCGCCCGCAGCTCGGCGTCCAGGCGGCCCAGACGGCGCCGTAGGGCCGGATCGTCCCAGCGGCCGACCGCCAGGGCCTCGCGGGCGAGTTCGGCCAGCACGCGGCGACAGGCGACCACCTCGCCGGCGAAGGCGGTGCCGCGCTCGAAGGAGAGCGTGACCATCGTGACGCGCCAGCCGTCGTTCTCGCCGCCGACCCGGTTCCCGACCGGCACCGGCACGTCGTCGAGGAACACCTCGGCGAACTCGGCGGACCCGGCGAGCGTGCGCAGCGGCCGTACGGTGATGCCCGGCGCGTCCATCGGCATCGCGAGCCAGGTGATCCCCCGGTGCTTGGGGGCGTCCGGGTCGGTGCGCACGAGGAGTTCGCACCAGTCGGCGACCTCCGCGTGGGACGTCCAGATCTTGGAGCCGGTGACCCGGTAGACGTCGCCGTCGCGCCGCGCGCGCGTGCGCAGGGAGGCGAGGTCGGAGCCGGCGTCCGGTTCGCTGAACCCCTGGCACCAGACCTCCTCGCCGCGCAGGATCGGCTCCAGCCAGCGTTCCCGCTGCTCGGCCGTGCCCTCGGCGGCGATCGTCGGGCCCGCGTGCAGGAGGCCCACGAAGCCCGCGCCCACGTAGGGCGCGCCGGCCCGCTCGGTCTCCTCCAGAAAGATCAGGCGGACCGTCGGGGAGGCGTCCCAGTGCACGTGCGCGTAGCCGGCGTCGTACAGCCTGCGCTGCCAGCCGAGGTCGTACGCGCGCCGCGCGGGCCAGTCGTCCGGCGACGGCTTCGGCGGCAGCAGGGGCAGCGTTTCCGTCAGCCACGCGCGCAGGCGCGCGCGGAACTCCTCCTCCTCGGGCGTGTACGCCAGGTCCATGCGCGCTACTTGTCGAGGTCCAGGTCGAGCATGCGGATCGCGTTGCCGCGCATCAGCTTGTAGGTCGTCTCCTCGTCGAGCCCCTCGACGTGCTCCAGGGCGATCTGTTTGGTGTGCGGGAACGTCGAGTCGACGTGCGGGTAGTCCGTCTCGAAGGTGGCGTTGTCGCGGCCGACGACGTCGATGGAGGCGACGCCGTGCCTGTCGCGGAAGAAGCAGCAGAAGATCTGCCGGTAGTAGTACGTCGACGGCGGTTCGGGGACCAGGTCGCGGACGCCGCCCCACGCGCGGTGTTCCTCCCAGACGTCGTCGGCGCGCTCCAGGGCGTACGGGATCCAGCCCATCTGCCCCTCGGAGTAGGCGAGTTTGAGGCGCGGGAAGCGCACCAGGACACCGCTGAAGAGGAAGTCCATCATCGACGCCATGGCGTTGTTGAACGACAGGGCCGCCTGGACGGCCGGCGGCGCGTCGGGGGAGGCGGCGGGCATCTGGGAGGACGAGCCGATGTGCATGTTGACGACCGTCCCGGTGTCCTGGCAGGCCGCGAAGAAGGGGTCCCAGTAGCCGGAGTGGATGGACGGCAGGCCGAGGTGGGTGGGGATCTCGGAGAACGTCACGGCGCGCACCCCGCGCGCGGCGTTGCGCCGGATCTCCTCGACGGCGAGGCCGACGTCCCACAGGGGGATCAGGCAGAGCGGGATGAGCCGTCCGCCGCTGGAGCCGCACCACTCCTCGACCATCCAGTCGTTGTAGGCGCGCACGCACGCGAGGGCGACGTCCTTGTCCTGCGCCTCCGCGAAGGTCTGCCCGCAGAAGCGCGGGAAGGACGGGAAGCACAGGCTCGCCTCGACGTGGTTGAGGTCCATGTCCTTGAGCCGCTCGACCGGGTCGTAGCAGCCGGGGCGCATCTCCGCGCGCGTGATGCCCTCCAGGGTCATGTCGTCGCGGTCGAAGCCGACGGCGGCGATGACGCGCTTGTAGGGGAACTTGAGGCCCTCGTAGATCCACCAGTCGGCGGGCGGCCCGTCCGGGTCCATCGTGATCTGGTACTTGCCGCCGATGTAGGCCAGTTCGCCGATCCCGGCGGTCAGCGGCTTCGGCCCGTGCTCCCGGTACTTCGCCGGCAGCCAGGTCTCGAAGAGGTGCGCCGGCTCGATCACGTGGTCGTCGACGCTGACGATGCGCGGCAGCTCGCCCATGAGGCCCCCACTCCCGATATCTGATGGACCGTCAGATCCTGTCGTCACGCGCAGACTAGCCCCGCACCCCTGGACCGACAAGGCGCACGCTCCTACGATCTGACGACCCGTCAGAGAAGCAGGGGGCCCGAAGTGACCGACACCGCGCACGCGCTGAGCTCCGCCCGCACCCTCTGGGAACTCCTCGACCGCCGCGCCGCCCTCACCCCCGACCGCCCGGTGCTCCTCCAGGACGACCGCGCGCTGACGTTCGGCGAACTGCGCGACGGCGCCGAGCGCACGGCGGCCGGCCTGTACGGCATGGGGGTGCGCCCCGGCACGGTCGTCGCCTGGCAGCTCCCCACCCGGATCGAGACGGCCGTCCTGTCCTTCGCGCTCGCGCGCCTGGGCGCCGTCCAGAGCCCCGTGATCCCGTTCTACCGGGACCGCGAGGTCGGCTTCGCGCTGCGGGAGTCCAGGGCCGAGTTCTTCGCCGTGCCGGGCGTCTGGCGGGACTTCGACCACACCGGCCTGGCGCGGCGGCTCGGCGCGAAGGGGATCTTCGAGGCGTACGACCGGCTGCCCACCGGCGACCCGGCCGTTCTGCCCGCTCCACCCAGCGACGGTTACTCCGTTCGGTGGATCTACTGGACCTCGGGAACGACCTCGGACCCCAAGGGAGTTCTCCACACAGACCGCTCGCTCATCGCCGGGGGTGCCTGCCTCGCCCACGCACTGCGCCTGTCGGAGACGGACGTGGGGTCGATGGCCTTCCCGTACGCCCACATCGGGGGGCCGGACTACATGGTGATGCTGCTGCTCTACGGCTTCCCGGCGGTGATGTTCGAGCGGTTCGCCCTCCCCGAGGCGCTCGGAGAGTTCCGGCGGCACGGCGTGACGGTGGCGGGCGGGTCGACGGCGTTCTACTCGATGTTCCTCGCGGAGCAGCGCAAGCGGCCGGGGACGAAGGTGATCCCGACGCTGAGGCTCCTCGCGGGCGGCGGAGCGCCGAAGCCGCCGGAGGTGTACCACGCGGTGGTACGGGAGCTGGAGGTGCAGCTGACGCACGGATACGGCATGACCGAGGTACCGATGATCACGATGGGCTCGCCGGACGACACCCCGGAGAACCTGGCGACGACAGAAGGGAGACCGCCGGAAGGGATGGAGATACGCATCGTCGACGGCGAGGTGCGGCTGCGCGGCGAGGCCGTCTGCCAGGGGTACCTGGACCCCGACCAGACCGCCGGGGCGTTCGACGCGGACGGGTTCCTGCGCACCGGCGACCTCGGGTACGTCACCCCGACCGGGCACCTGGTCCTCACCGGCCGGCTGAAGGACGTCATCATCCGCAAGGGCGAGAACGTCTCCGCGAAGGAGATCGAGGACCTCCTCGCCGCGCACCCCGGCATCGGGGAGGCCGCGGTGGTGGGGCTGCCGGACGCGGAGCGCGGGGAGCTGGTGTGCGCGGTGGTGGAACCGGTGGACGGGCAGGGCGAGTTGAGCCTGGCGGGCGTCGTCGCCCACCTCCGCGAGCAGGGGCTCTCGCCGCACAAGCTGCCGGAGCGGCTGGAGGTGGTCGAGGCGCTGCCGCGCAACGAGACGCTGCGCAAGGTGCTCAAGTACAAGCTGCGGGAGCGGTATTCGGAGGGCTGAGCAGAAGGTGGTGTGATCAACTGTCCGGCGTGGAGACGTTGGCGGCGAGTCTCGTGGCGGTGCTGGGGACCCTGCTCGGCGCGGGGGTCACCCACCGGTTCCAGGTGCGGGCGGCCGAGCGGGCGGAGCGCTTCGCGCGCGCCGAGCGGCTGCGGCAGGAGCGGATGGCCGCGTACTCCGCGTACGCGGGCGCGCTGGTCGCCTACCGGCGGGTGCTGCTGGACCGGTGGTTCCGGCTGCACGAGGACAACGAGCCGGAGGAGTCGCGCCGGGCCCGCCTGGAGGGGTACGCGCTGCGGACGACGGTCCAGGAGGCGCTGTTCCGTGTCCAGCTGCTCACGTCGGACGAGGCGCTGGTCGCGCGGGCGCGCGAGGCGCTGGAGCTGACCGACCAGCTGCACAGGGCCCCCGACCGGGCCGAACTGGAGACACGCCGCGACATCACGCGCGCGGCGGTGACGGCCTTCGTGACCGAGGCCGGGCGGACGCTGTGACGCCGGAGGGCGCCGAGGTGCCGTAGCGGCGATCGGCTACGCCGACACCTGGCTCGGCTGTTCCTCCTCCGCCGTCGCCTCGTCGAGGCTCGCGTACACGTCGAACAGCCGCCGCACGCCGAGCGCGCCGAAGACCTTGTTGACGTGCGCGTCCTGGCCGCCGCCCGCCGGGAGGACGAGGCGCAGCCGGCCCCCGCAGGAGCGCAGGAGGCGGCGGGCGGCGATGAGGACGCCGACGCCGCTGGAGTCGCAGAACCGGACGCCGGAGAGGTCGAGGACGAGGAGGTGACGGCCCTCGGCCACCTCGTCGTGGACCCGTCGGCGCAGGCTGGTCGAGGTGACCAGGTCCAGTTCGCCCGCCACATGGAGCACGGCCCAGCGGCCCCGCTCCTCACCGGTCACTTTGATCGCCACCACCACGCCCTTCGCTCGCCGGTCCGGAAACGGACGTCCCCCGGAAGCGGTCCCTTCGCTTCCCCTCGTTTCCTTGCAGCGCGGCTGCCCACCGGCCGTTCCCCGAAACACCGGGCGGGAAACGGACACCGAACGAAGGAGGCTGGTTCCCGTCGGGTCATGTCCGGGCACCACCGGTGCACGATCAGTGCACGATCGGTCGGAAAATGATCCGTTTCGATCATGGCTTGATCGCGCCGGAACGGGGTAGGCGGCGCACAAGGCGGACAGAAGAGCCCCTTTATCACCCCATGACGGGTCCGGGGAGCACAATGCGACAAACGAGCGTGCGATGTCAGAGGGGACGACTACATTCGAGGTGACGGCAGAAACGGGTGGAGGGGGCCGCATGGCGAAGAAGGACGCACTGCCCCGCTGGGACCGCAAGATGCAGCAGCGGCTGGCGCGCGGCGAGGCGGCGGCGCTCGGCGAGCTGTACGACCGATTCGCTTCGCTCGTGCACGGCCTCGCCCACCGCGTGCTCGGGGACGAGCGCGGAGCCGACCGCATCACGCGCGAGGTGTTCACACACGTGTGGCAGCACCCCGACGCGTACGACCCCAAGCAGGGCCCCCTGCGCACCTGGATCGCCGCCCTCACCCACCGCCTCGCCGTCCAGCACCTGCGCGACACCGGCGCCGCCGACCTCGCGCACGGCGCCTCCGGCTCCCCCGAGGACCTCGAACACCGCGTCCGGCACGCCTCGGTCGCCGCCCGCGCCGACTACATCGTCCAGTCCATGCCGACGCCCCTGCGCAGCGCGCTCGAACTCGCCTACTTCCAGCGCCGCGACTACCGCCAGACCGCCGCCGACCTCGGCGTCACCGAGGACGAGGCGCGCCGCCGGCTCCGCCTCGGCCTCCAGCTGCTGTCCACGGCCCACGACAGCGCGGCACCCGGCGCACCACCCGGCCCCGGCTACGGGGGTGCGGCATGACCAACGCCGACCGGCACGCCGAGGACCCCTTCGACCCGGACGGGTACGGCACCCCAGGCGTTCCCAAAACGCCCGGCACCCCAGGCCCTCCCGGCAGCCCGGGAACCCCCGGCGCCCCGGACCCCGGCCGGCCCTCGCCCCGGATACCGCTGCCGCGCGCCGCCGCCGAGGACGACGCGGCGTACCCCGCCGTACGACAGGAAGGCGGGGGCGTCCCCGCACCGCCGACACCCCCTCTGGAGCACCCGGTGCTCAAGTCACTGCTCGGCGCGTGGGCGCTGGCGGCGTGCTCCGCGGAGGAGTCCGAGGCCGTCGAGGAACACCTCGGCGGGTGCGGGGCCTGCGCCGACGAGGCGCGGCGGCTGCGCGAGGCCGTCGGGCTGCTCCAGCGGCCCGAGCCGCTCGACCTCGACCCCGGGCTGCGTACGCGGGTCCTCGCGAGCTGTCTCGAACGGCGTCCGCCGCGCATCCCCGTGCCGGAGTGGGCCCTGCCGTACGACGCGGAGGCCGCCCGGCTCGACGCGCTGCTCCAGGACTTCGGGGACTCCGAGTGGCACGCGCCCGTACGGCTGCGGTGGTTCACCGGGGAGCGGCAGGAGAACCGGCGCACCACCGTCGCCGGGGTCATCGCGCACCTCCACGCGGTCGACGGGCTCGTCGCCGTCGCGCTCGGGCTCGACGATCCGCTGCGCGGGGGTGCGGACGAAATGGGGTGCGGGCCCGTCGCCCGGACCGAGTTCTCCTGGCGCAGCTCCCGGTTCCCGCACACCCGTACCGTGCGCGCGCCCTGGCGGGCCCAGGCCCACGACATCGTGCGGACCGCGTCCTTCACGGGCGGCTCCGCCGGGGGGCTCGGGGTGTCCTACGGCGACTTCGAACTGCCCCTGCGGGACGCACTGCTGGACCGGGCCTTCGAGTGCTGGGTCCACGCGGACGACATCGCGCAGGCAGTGGACTATCCGTACGATCCGCCCGCGCCGCGTCATCTGCGCGCGATGATCGAGCTGGCCGCGCGGATGCTGCCCGCCGCGCTGGCCGAGCGGCGCCTTGCCGGGCTCGCGTCTCCGGGGCGTACGCGTCACCTCGTCCCCGCGGGGCACCCCGGGCGCAGCCTCCGGCTGGAGATCGAGGGGCTCGGTGGGGGCGAGTGGTTCATCCCGCTCGACTCGCCCGCGGCCGTCGGGTCCGCCGAGTACGAGGTCGCGCACATCGCTCTCGACGGGGTCGAGTTCTGTCAGCTCGCCGCCGGGCACATCGCACCGGACGACGCGGCTGCGGGCCAGGTCGGGGACCGGGAGGCGATCAGGGATGTGCTGTTCGCGGCGGCGGCGTTGAGCCGAATGTAGGGGGCGGGAAGTCGGCGACTGCGGGTTGTGTGTGGTTGCTCGCGCCCACGCGGCGGAGCCGCATGTCGAACACAGCCCCGCGCCCTAAAAACCGCAGGTGCCAGCCGGTCTTCCAGGGGCGCGGGGAACTGCCCGAACGGCCACGCCGTACCCGCGCCCGCCTACCCGCCAGCACCACCCCGGCTGCTACGCGAACACCACCGTGCGGCGGCCGTTCAAGAGGATCCTGCGTTCCGCGTGCCACTTCACCGCTCGCGCCAGCGCCTGGCACTCCACGTCGCGGCCGATCGCCACCAGCTGGTCCGGCGTGACGTCGTGGCCCACCCGTTCGACCTCCTGCTCGATGATCGGGCCCTCGTCGAGGTCGGCCGTCACATAGTGCGCCGTCGCGCCGATCAGCTTCACGCCCCGCGTATGCGCCTGGTGGTACGGCTTCGCGCCCTTGAAGCTGGGGAGGAACGAGTGGTGGATGTTGATGATCCGGCCGCTGAGCTGCTTGCACAGGTCGTCCGAGAGGACCTGCATGTAGCGGGCGAGGACCACCAGCTCGACGTTCTCCTCGCGGACGATCTCCAGGAGGCGGGCCTCCGCGTCGGACTTCGTGTCCTTCGTCACCGGGATGTGGTGGAAGGGGATGCCGTACGAGCCGACCAGTTCCGCGAAGTCCGTGTGGTTGGAGACGACCGCGGCGATGTCGACCGGCAGTGCGCCGGTGCGCGCGCGGAACAGCAGGTCGTTCAGGCAGTGGCCGAACTTGCTGACCATGAGGACGACGCGGGTGCGTTCGTCGGCGCGGTTGATCTGCCAGTCCATGTGGAACGAGTCGCCGATCGCGGCGAAGCTGGCGCGCAGCTTGTCGGTGGTGACGGGTTCCTCCGCGGAGAAATGGACGCGCATGAAGAACAGGCCCGTGTCGTGGTCGCCGAACTGCTGGCTGTCCTCGATGTTGCACCCGGTCATGAACAGGTAGCTGGACACGGCGTGCACGATGCCGGCCTTGTCGGGGCAGGAGAGGGTGAGGATGTACTGCTGGGCCGGGGCGGCGGCGGGGCTGGACTGCGCGTTCATGTCGGACAGGGTCCCATACGTACGCCAGGGACCTCGGGGGGTTCCAGTGGGTGGGCGGGTGCGGGCCGGCCACAGCGGACCCGCACCCGCCCACCCACCACAGACCCCCTAAACCGCCCGCGTAACCATCCGCAGCACCTCCAGCGTCTGCGGCGGCACCTCCGGGTCCTCCCCGTCCGCCACAGCCATCCGCACATGCGCGTCCCGCGCCGCCCGCACCGCCTCCCCCCACCCCGCGTGATCGAGGTACGCGGAGACCGGCGCGTCCGGCCCCACCTGGTGCATGATCCGCAGCACCCGCAGGACGGCCGTGTCGACGAGCGCCGCCTCCTGGGAGTCCCGGAAGATCGTGCCCACGTATTTCTCGGCCGACCAGTTGTCGAGCCAGGTGTCCTCGACGAGGCGGTACACGGCGTCGGTGACGTCGCCGTACCCCTCGGCGCCGGCGAGCCAGACGCCCCGCTGGAAACCGGGATCGGAGAGCATGTGCAGCGCGGAACGCACATTGCTGCGCCAGCGCCACCACGGCATGTCGTTGAGTGGCATGACGCCCATGGTGGATGAGCGACGGCCCCGACGGGAAGGGTTCTCCGGTCCTTGCAAGGTCATGGATCCTATGATCGCCGACACCCCGTACGGCCCCGCCTGCCACCCCCGCCCCTCAGCCCGCGCGCAATTCACCTCCGCGTCACCTCACGTTGACCGCGAGTGACTCCCGAGTTGGGGATGTGACGGAAGCGTGTGTGTCCATGACCGGCAGGCGACGCACGCGCAGCACCTTCCTCCCCAGGACCGGCCGCTTCACCAGGTCTGTCAGAGCCAGCACGGCGACTCTGGTGGCCGGCGCGTCGCTCGTCGCCGGCTGCGGGGCCATCCCCGGTACCACGGGGGGTGCCGGGGACGACCCCGTCGTGGTGATGACGTGGGCCCCGCAGGACACCGGCGCGACGAACAAGCCGGGGATGCCGGCCTTCGCGCAGGCGTACGCGCGCTGGGTGAACGACAACGGCGGTCTGGGCGGCCGTGACCTCAAGATCCTGACCTGCAACGACCACAACGACACGGTGGGCGCGGCGCAGTGCGCGCGGCAGGCGGTCAAGGAGGGCGCGGTCGCGGTCGTCGGCTCGTACAGCCAGTACTCCAAGTCGTTCTTCCCGCCGCTGGAGGGCGCGGGCGTCCCGTACATAGGCGGCTACGGCGTCACCGAGAACGAGTTCACGAGCCCCCTGTCGTACCCGGTGAACGGCGGCCAGCCGGCCCTGCTCGCGGGGCTCGGCGAGGAACTCGCGAGGACCTGCGGCCGGATCGCGCTGGTACGGCCGGACACGATCGCGGGCGACCCGCAGCCGGTGATGCTGGACGCGGGCCTGGAGACGGGCGGCCACGCCGCGGCGGACGACCAGCGGGCCGCCGAGGACGCGACCGAGTACGGTACGGCGGCCGAGGCCGCGCTGAAGGAGGCGACCCGCGGGTCGGCGGCGAAGAAGGGGTGCGTCGTCCCGGCGCTCGGTGACCGGACGAGCATCTTCATGGACTCCTTCCGCCGGGTCCGCGACGAGTACCCCGAGGTGCGGACGGCGTCCGTGCTCGGCAGCGTCGACCAGACGGAGATCGACTCGACGGGCGGCGCGAGCAGTCCGTACGAGGGGGCGTACGTCACCGGCTGGTACCCCGTCGCGAGCGACCGGCGGTGGGACGGGATGAAGAAGGTCATCAAGGAGGAGGCGTTCTCCGACACGCGGATCGACGCGCAGGACACGGGAGTGCAGACGACGTACCTCGCGTTCACGGTCCTCAAACAGGCCGTCGAGTCCCTCAAGGGTGAAGATGTGACGGCCAGTTCACTGCGGGGCGCTCTCGACGACGGCCTGAAGGTCAACACCGGCGGCCTCACTCCCACCCTCAGCTGGGAGTTCTCCGGACGCCTCGGGTCGGTCGGCTTCCCCCGGATGGTCAACTCGGCCGTGACGCTCCAAGTGGTCCGCCAGGGACGGCTGGTGGCCGCCCGCGGCGACTTCGTGGACGTGACGAAGTCGCTCCAGGCGGCGAGCCTGCGGTGACCCTCAGAGCTGCGTCGGCTGCCGCTCCGTCAGCCCGTACTTCTTCGCGATGACGTTCCACAGCGCCGCCGCCTTCGCCTTCTGCTGCGTCGCCGTGCCGCTCTCCTTGTTCCCGGCCGCCGTCTCGGACGTCGTACGGGCCTGGCCCTTGCGGCAGCCCTTCTTGTCGCCGGCGACCTGGTCGGCCCAGGCGGCGTAGTGGTCGTCGGCGGCGGCGGAGGCGTGCCACGCCTTCGTGAGGGCCTCGGTGAGGGCCGTGTGGTCGGGGAGCTTGTCGACGGACAGGGCGGACAGCCTGGTCACCAGGTCGTTGCGCTGCCCGGCGGCGTCGCGCAGGTCGGCGGCGGCCTTGCCCAGGTTGTCGCACGCCTTGACGTCCGCGACCGCGCCGATCACCGTCGCGCGGCTGCTGCCGCTGTCCGCGAGCAGCTTGTCCAGCGCGGCGGCCTGCGCCTCGGCGCCGTCCCCCGCCTTCGTGCCGGTGCCCCCGCTCGGGTCGGCGGACGCGGCGACGTTCGTGCTGTTCGCCTTGTCGTCGTTGCCGCCGCTGCCCATCAGGGCCCCGGCGCCTATCCCGACGGCCGCGAGCGCGACGCCCGCCGCGACGATCAACGGCACCTTGGAGCGGCTGCGGCCACCCCGGCCGCGCGCGTCGTCGTCGTAGTCGTACGAGGGCTGCTGGGCGTACGGCGCGGGGGCGGGCTGTCGGCCGTACGGGGCCTGCTGCGGCGGACGGCCGTACCCCTGCTGGGGCTGTCCGTAACCCTGCTGCGGCGGGATTCCCCCGGACGTGGCCGCACCGGGCTCGTCGCGGAACAGGTTCTCGAACCCGGCGGGGGCGCCGCCGCCGGCGGGCACGGGCGGGATGATCTGGGTGGCCTCGGAGCCGCCGGGGGACGGCATCGCGCCCGGGTAGCCGCCCATCTCCGGAGGCAGCGCGCCCGGGGTGACCGGCGGGAGGACCTGCGTCGCGCCCTCCTCGACGGCCGGGACGGGCGGGAGGTACTGCGTCGCGCCGTCCGGGGAGTACGCCGGGTTCGGCCCGTCGACGACCGGCGGCAGGTACTGCGTGGCGCCCTCGGAGCCGTGGAATGCGGGGGCCTGGCCGGGGAATCCACCGGCGTCCGGGTACTGGCCCGGGAATCCGCCCATGTTCTGTGCCTGGCCCGGGTAGCCGCCGTCCGTCACCGGCGGGATGTACTGCGTCGCCCCCTCGTCCATCGGCGGCAGCGGCGTGCTCTGGCCGTAGGCGGCGGGCGGCTCGTACGGCTGCTGGTAGGGGGCCTGCTGGTCGTACGAGAGGGCCGGCGCCCCCTGTCCGTACGTCACCGGCGAGTCGCCGCCCTCGGGGGGCAGCGGCCAGCTCTGCGTGGACGGGTGGGACGGCTGGGCCGGGGGCGGTGTCCAGCCCTGGCCGGCGACCGGCGCGGCGGGGTCCGGCTGGGGGTCGTACCGGGGAGGCGGAGGGAGTGCCGCCGCGCCCGTCATGCCCGGCAGCAGCGGCTCACCGCCGTCGGAGGGCAGCACGATGCCTTCGCGCGCGGGCCGCGCCGAGGGCTCCTCGCCCTGTCCACTCTGCGTCACGGGACTCCTCCGAACGGGGGACTACACGACAGTCGTCGGCTCACGCTACCGGGTCCCCGGAATCCCGTACCACACAGCTCAGGCCGTGACCTGCGGTGCTGTGACGTCACTAACAGCGCCGACCGCCGTACTCGTGGGTACGGCGGTCCGGTGTGCGTGCTCAGGCCGCCGTCTGGAGGCCGAGGCGGGCCCCGAACTCCCGGACGACGGGCTCGTCCCGGTAGGGCTCCAGGCGGTGCTGGAGGTCGTCGAGGTACTCCGCGCCCCGGTTGGAGCGGAGGGTCTCCAGGAGGTCGACCGCCTTGAGGCCGGTGTGGCATGCCTGCTCGATCTCGCGCTGCTGGACCTGCGCGGTGGCGAGCAGGACGTATCCGATGGCGCGGCGGCGCGCGCGCGTGGGCGGGTGGCCGGCGAGGGACTGTTCGGCGCAGCGGGCGGCGGCCTCCGCCTGGCCGAGGTCGCGGTGGCAGTGGGCGAGTTCGTCGGCGAGGTACGCCTCGTCGAAGTGGGCGATCCAGGGCGGGTCGTCCCCGGTGTCGGTGCCGGCGGCCTCCAGCGCGGACAGCGCGCGGGAGGACGACAGCTGGGCGGCGCGTGCGTCGCCGAGGAGGGCGTGGCCACGGGCCTCGGCGGCGTGGAACATCGACTCCGCGCGCGGGGTGACGCGCCCGCGCGTGCCCTCCTGCGCGGCGCGCGCCAGCTGGGCGATCTCGCGCGGGTTCCCGAGCTGGGCCGCGAGGTGGCTCATGGACGCGGCGAGGACGTACCCGCCGTAGCCTCTGTCCCCCGCCGCCTGCGCGAGCCGCAGGGACTGGATGTAGTACCGCTGCGCGAGGCCCGGCTGGCCCGTGTCGACGGCCATGTACCCCGCCAGCTCGGTCAGTCGGGCGACGGCCGCGAACAAGTCCCGCCCCACCGCCTCCCGGTAGGAGCCGGCGAGCAGTCCGGAGACGACGCTGTTGAGGTAGTGGACGACGACGGGGCGCACGTGCCCGCTGCCGTACTGGTGGTCGAGGTCGACGAGGGCTTGCGTCATCGCGCGGACGGCGGAGACGTCGGACTGGCCCACGCGCGGGCCCGCCGAGCGCGCGACCTGCGCGTCCGGCGCGGAGATCAGCCAGTCGCGGCTGGGCTCGACGAGCGCCGACGCGGCGACCGAGGAGCCGGAGAGGAAGTCGCGGCGGCCCACGTCGCTGCGCCACAGCTCGCAGACCTGCTCGATCGCGCCGAGGACCGTCGGGGAGAACTGGAGGCCGACGCCCGAGGCGAGGTTCTTGCCGTTGGCCATGCCGATCTCGTCGATCGTGACCGTACGGCCGAGTTTGCGGCCCAGCGCCTCGGCGATGATCGCCGGTGCGCGGCCCCGCGGTTGCTGTCCGCGCAGCCAGCGGGCCACGGACGTCTTGTCGTAGCGCAGGTCGAGGCCGTGCTCCGCCCCGCACATGTTGACCCGGCGGGCGAGCCCGGCGTTCGAGCATCCCGCCTCCTGGATGAGCGCCTGCAACCGTTCGTTCGGCTGCCGCGCGACAAGCGGCCTTGCGGCCATGGCGTAACCCCCTGTGGCTGCGGTGCCTGCCACGCACCGAGTTGACGTGTCTTCCACCGGTCGGCTCCGGGTTGGTCGTCCTCGGGTCCGGCTGTTCGGGATCCGGACCCGCTAACCGAAAAAATCCGGCCGTGAAGATCAGTGCCCCGCCTGCCTGACGAAAATGCGGGACTTGCGAGGATTGCCGGGGTATCGGGCGGAGCGCTGCCCTGGACGTGACTCCCCGTTCCCCCCGGTTTGTGCCTACCCGTTCCGCGGCGCTTTCCTGCCACGCGCCCCCGGGCGTGCACCCATGCGCCCCGAAGGCCGAACCGGTGCTCTCCCCCGCGCACTTGAACATCCGTCAGAGCCGTCCGGGAGCCCGCTTCCGCCCAAGCTCTCGGGCACGCGTAACCCCTCGTGACCGCTAGAGTTGTGCTCACCGTGGAAGAGACCATTGCCGGCGTCGCCGAAGCCACCCAAATCCCGAAGCAGCGCGGGGAAACGCTGCTGGAAACCGCCGTCCGCTATGCCGAGGAGCGCCATTGGGACGTGTTCTCCGGCACCTGGCTGGAAGCCGTCGACGGAGTGCAGCGCTGCTCCTGCGGTGACACCAAGTGTGCCGCGCCCGGCGCACATCCCGTGCGCCCCGACTGGGCGTCCCAGGCGACGGGGAGTGCGACCGTCGCCCGCAGGATGTGGCAGAAACAGCCCTCCGCGTCCATCCTGCTGCCGACCGGGCGCACCTTCGACGCGATCTCCGTGCCCGAGACCGCGGGGTTCCTCGCGCTCGCGCGGATGGAGCGGATGGAGCTGACGCTGGGGCCCGTGACCCTCTCGCCCGACGGACGTATGCAGTTCTTCGTCCTTCCCGGGGCCTCGGTCAAGGTTCCCGACCTGCTGCGGCGCATCGGCTGGTCGGTCGGCGCGCTCGACCTCGACGTCCTCGGGGAGGGTTCGTACGTCGCCGCTCCGCCGACCCGTCACGGTTCCCGCGCCGTCCAGTGGGCCTGCCGTCCCACCGCCGCGAACCGCTGGCTCCCCGACGCGGAGGAGCTGATCTCACCGCTGGCCTACGCGTGCGGCCGGGACCGGTAACTCCGGTCCGCCTGAAGGGCGTTCATTCATACTGGCCGGGCCCGCCGGTCCGGGGGGCATGCCGCGGATGCGGTGCCTGGGGGTGGGGCCCGGCCGAGGGGTGTCCGGGGGGTGTTCCGCGCGGGTGCCGGGTACGCCGGGTGGGGTGTGCGTGTCGGCGGGGATCTGTACGGCCGCTGGGCGGCACGGGGGCGGTGGGGATCGTGCGTCCGCTGGGCGGCACGGGTGGGCTGGGTGCGGGATCTGGGTACGGGTGGTCTGGGCATGGGTTATCTGGGCCCCCTCTTGGCGCGGGCTCGGTGAGCGTCAGCGCCCCTGTCTCAGCCCGTGCCGTCGCTTCGGCCCCACCGCGCCCGAGCCCCTTCCCGACGGTCACCCCTCACTCCGCGAACGCCCCCTCCAGGAACGGTTCGATCGCCGCTCGCCATGCCTCCGGCTGGTCGTAGTGGACGAGGTGGCCGGCGTCGGAGACCTCCGCGTACTGGCCCCGGGGGAGGACGCGGACCATCTCCTGGGCCTCGGCGCGGCCCAGTTCGCCGTCCAGGCCGCGGACCACCAGGGACGGGCACTGGACCTGCGCGAGTTCCTCCCAGTGCGCGTCGTACACCCACGTCTCCCGGGACTTGAGCATCTGCTCGGGCTCGAAGACGGGCCGCCAGCCGTCCGCGGACTCGTGCATGACCTCCGCGTAGAACGCCCCGCGCGCGGGGTTGGGCCGCTCGACCCAGGGGTCGTCCTCGCCGAACCACTTGCGGACGTCCGCGAGCGTCGCGAACGGCACCGGCCAGGACCTGAACCAGTCCGCCCACTCCCGCTGGGACGCCGCCCCCAGCGCGGACGCCCGCATGTCACAGACGATCAGCCCCCGCACGAGATCGGGCCGCTTCGCGGCGAGCTGCCATCCGGTGAGCGCTCCCATCGCGTGCCCGATGAGTACGGCGGGCCCGAGCCCGAGCTGCTCCAGCGCCGCCTCGGCGTCCTCGACGTACGCCTCACGCGTGTACGCGGCCTGCGGGGGCTTCTCGCTCTGCCCGTGGCCCCGTTGGTCCAGCGCCACCGCGCGATGCCGCTCGGAGAGCCAGCGGGCGGTGGACGCCCAGTGCGAGGCGCGGCCCATGAGGCCGTGGAGTAAGAGGACGCCGGGCGCGGAGTCGCTGGCGGGGCTGGCGGGGCTGGCGGGGCTGGCGGGGCTGGCGGGGCTGGCGGGGCTGGCGGGGCTGGCGGGGCTGGCGGGGCTGGCGGAGGTACGGTCACCGGCCTGGGGCGCGCCGCGCGGATGGGCGTCGCGCTCACGGCCACCGTCCTGGAGTGCTCCGCCTGGATGGGCGCCACCCTCACGGCCACGGCCCTCGAAGCCGCCGCTTTCAGGGCCTCGCCCCTCGTGAGCACCGCCCCGGGGCGCGCCGCCCCGATGAGGGCCCGCCTCCGGTCCGCCGGCCGCGAAGCCGTCCGCCTCGAAGCCGTCCGCTTCGCGAGAACCACTCGAAAGAGCGCCCCGCGTGGAGCCGTCCCCCGGGCGGCCCTCGCCCGGCGCACCCGCGCCCGGCGGTGTTCCCCGTCCGCTGCCGGCAGGACCCGGCACCCTCCCGGCCCCCTCCCGCGCCCCCGGCTGGTCCGGAATCTGCTTGGGCGGGTCACCGAACTCCCAGGCCGCGAGGCGTACCCCGCCGGCCCCGGTCACCTCGATGCGTCGCGCCATCGGTCTGGCACCCCCCTGGCTCCGCTCGGCCCGCCCGCTCCCGCTCGAGCCCACCGGTCCGAGTCAACCGCTTCGTGTCTGCCGTCGTACCACTACCGCCGTGTCCTGCTCCCGCCGCCGGACCGCCCCGCTCCCGCCCGCCCGAAGCGCGGCCTCCGCTTCCGCGGCCCCTCACCCGCAGCGTATCGAATGCGCATTCGAGAAACAGAGTCTCCGGCGGCAACACCGCTCGTTCGAGTGACAGGGCTCAAGGAATGATCGCCGCTGCCGAGGGGAGATCTTCAGCGGGAGGCGGACCGGCCGGGGAAACCGGTCCGAGGGGAACGACCCTGGGAGCTCGGGGCTCCGGGTCGGTACAGGGGAGGACAGGCCCCGGTGCTTCACGGCACCGGGGCCCTTCTCACGTCTGCGGCACATCTTCCCGCCCCCTCCGGTCATATGCCTCACGCGACAGCCTCGCACGCGCGGCGCCCGAGCGCTGCGATTCGGTACAGGGAATCTTCGGCTTCGAGACCCCGAAGGGAACCCAATCATCGCGAGCGGCTCAGGAGTTGACCATGCCCCACGATGGAGCACCGCACGCCCGCGGGCACGCGGTGCTTGCGCGGCCCCGGCACGGGACGCCGAAACCGACGCCGGCACCGGGCACTCGGCACCCGGCATCGACCCGGCGCACAATCCCGACCCGAAGCCTCGCGCGCGCCCCCCGGCATCAGCCACCGTCCGGCGCCCGCCGCCCTGGAACCCAGATCTCGGCGTCAGCCTGACGCCCAGCCCCGGCCCCGGCACATCGCACGGCATCCGCCACCGACCGCCCCGAAGCCCGGCCTCGGCCCGGCAACCGAGCACCCGCCCCCCAGCACGGCTCGGCACGGCTCACCGCACGGCACCCACCGCTGCCCCAGAGCCCGGCCTCAGCCCAGCGCCCGGCACCCGCCCGAAGCCAGGCGCCGCCCCGGCACTAGCCCCCGCCCGAGCCCCGGCGCCCCGCTCTCCCCTCAGCCCGGAGCCCCGGCGCCCCGCGTCACCTCACCGCTTGGCCACGAACACGTGCGACGCCACGTCCGACTCCAGTTCCGCCGCCTCCCCGCCGCTGCCGACCAGCACCCCGCCCGCCGACTCCGTCACGCTGACGACGGACCCGGGCTGGACGCCCGCGCGCCGGAGCGTGTACATGAGCTGCGCGTCCGTCTGGATGGGCTCGCCGATGCGGCGGACGACGACGGTCTTGCCCTCCGTACCGGGGTCGAGGTCGGCGAGGGAGACCATGCCCTCGTCGAGGAACGGGTCGGCGCCGTCCTTCTCGCCGAGTTCCTCCAGGCCGGGGATGGGGTTGCCGTAGGGCGACTCGGTGGGGTGGCGCAGGAGCTCCAGGACGCGGCGCTCGACGGCCTCGCTCATCACGTGCTCCCACCGGCACGCCTCCGCGTGGACCTGCTCCCACTCCAGCCCGATGACGTCGACCAGGAGGCACTCGGCGAGGCGGTGCTTGCGCATCACGCGCGTGGCGAGACGGCGCCCCTCGTCGGTCAGCTCCAGGTGCCGGTCCGTGGCCACGGAGACGAGACCGTCGCGCTCCATGCGCGCGACCGTCTGGCTCACCGTCGGTCCGCTCTGGTCGAGCCGCTCGGCGATCCGGGCGCGCATGGGGACCACACCTTCCTCCTCCAGCTCGAGGATGGTGCGGAGATACATCTCCGTGGTGTCGATCAGTCCGGACATTCGTGCCCCTCGATTTGCTCTGCCGAAGGCTGGACGGCTCTCGGCGCGTGCGCTGGCCCTGTCCCCAATTCTGCCGGATACCACTGACAACCGTGCCGCGCCGGCGAAACCCCTTCCCGCGAGACGCCTCCCGGGAGGACCGCACCTCCTCGGCGCACCCCCGTATTGACACCGCACTGGTCCAGACCGCACGGTGATCCGCGGAACGGACGGGCACGGCGCGAAGGGGCTCGACGATGGGTGGGTCAGAGGTCGGTGAGCGGTTCTTCGAGGCCGCCCTCGCGCTGCTGGAGCGCGTGCGCGCGGAGGAGGCCGGTGCGGTCGAGGCGGCGGGCGAGCTGCTGGCCGACACCGTCGTGGCGGGAGGCCGCCTGTTCGCCTTCGGCGCGGGCCACTCCTCGCTCGCGGCGCAGGACCTCGTCTACCGCGCGGGTGGCCTCGCGGTGATGAACCTGCTGTCCGTGCCGGGCCTGGTCGGCGTGGACGTACGGCCCGCGACGCTCGGCTCCGCGCTGGAGCGCGTGGACGGCCTCGCCCGGGTCGTCCTGGAGACCTCGCCCCTGCGCGCGGGCGACGCGCTGATCGTCGTGTCCCTGTCGGGCCGCAACCCGCTCCCCGTGGAGATGGCCCTCCACGCGCGCGCACGCGGAGTGAAGGTCATCGGCGTCACGTCGCTCGCGTACGCACGCGAGACGTCCTCCCGCCACTCCTCGGGCACGTTCCTCAAGGACCACTGCGACCTGGTCCTCGACTCCAAGATCCCGGTCGGCGACGCCGCGCTGACCCTCGCCGGCGTCCCCGCGCCCTTCGCCCCCGCCTCCACGGTCGTCACCTCGGCCCTCCTCCAGGCGGTGGCGGCGACGACGGCCGCCGCCCTGGTCGCGCGCGGCGTGGAACCGCCCCTCCTGCGCTCGGGGAACGTCGACGGCGGCCACGAGTGGAACGCGCGCGTGCTGGAGGAGTACGGCGACCGGATCTTCCACGGCAACTGACGTCCCTCCGGCCCTACCCCCGCTCCTGCCCCGTCACCCCGGCCAGATCCAGCGCCGCCGCGATCCGTACGGCGACGTCCTCCGCGTACGTCGTGTCGGCGCGCTCGAACGCCGTACGCCCGCGCCCGCGCAGGAACGTGACCGCGCCCAGCGTGCGCCCCCGGCTGCGCAGGACGGTGGACAGGGCGTGGACGGTGTCCTCGGGCCACTGGCGCGTGCGCGCCCAGACGCGGGCCTGGTCGGCGGGGATGCCGGCGGCTCCGGCGCGGACGGTACCCACGCGGGCGACGCACTGGAGCGCCGGGTGGCCTTCCGGGTAGCCGACGGGGAGCCCGGGGTGGGTGCTCAGGACGCTCGGCCCGGGGCCGCCTGCGGGGGTGGAGGCGACGCGCACGAGCCGTACGGGCGTGACGAGGTCGGCGTCCGCGCGCGGGGTGCCGTGGAGGCGGTCCAGGAAGACGTGGTCGGCGAACCCGGCGAGCGCGAAGTCGAGGTGGACGGTCGCGGCCTCGGCGGCGTCCTCGCACTCCGCCGCCGCGCGCGCGGCGCGGTGCAGCTGGTTGGCGCGGAAGCGCAGCAGGGACGCCTCCTGCTCGCCCTGCTTGGTCTCCGTGACGTCCTGGAAGAGCCAGCCGACGCCCAGCGGCACGGGCTCCTCAGCGAGCGGCGAGGAGAGCCGTACGAAGCCGCTGCGCCAGCAGCGCCGCTTCTCGCCGTCGGGGGTGCGTACTCCGATCCACATCTCGGCGGGCGCTGGCGGGGCGCCCTCGGCGAGGACGTGCGTGAGGGCGCTCTCCAGCTCCTGGACGCCGTACGTGAGCAGTTCGCCCAGCGGACGGCCCAGGACAGCCGTACGGCCCGTGCCGAGGGCCCGCGCGGCGTGCGTGTTGACGACGGCGGGGCGCAGGTCGGCGTCGATCAGGACGACGCCCCAGGAGGCGTCCTCGAACAGGGCCTCGCTGAGCGCGATGGACCGCTCCAGGTCGATCTGCGCGTGCACCTCGCTGAAGGCGCAGTACAGCCCGGCGGGCTTGCCGTCGGGCCCGCGTACGGCGGACGACTGGGTGCGGACGAGGACCCGGCCGCCGTCCTTGGTGAGGAGCGCGAACTCGTGCACCTGGCGCCCGGCCGCGTGCATGGCGGCCATCAGCCGGCCCTCGACCTCCTCGGCGTCGGCGCTGCGCACCGCCCAGCCCGCGAAGCCGTGCCGGCCCACCGCCTCCTCGGCGCTCCACCCGAGGATGCGCTCCGCCTCGCGGTTCCAGTGCGTGACGACCCCGTCGGCGTCGAACGCGCACAGCGCCGCGTCCATGCCGTCCAGCAGCGCGGCGAGCAGGTCGGCCCCGTGCGGCCCGTCCCTGCCGGGCTCGTCGGGGCCCAGCTCGTCGGTGGTCCCCCTACGCCGGGAAGCGCTCACCTGGACCCCCTGCCAGCGTCGATTCGCTCACTCGCCCTTCATTCAACTGGAACGTGACTCAGCCCACACGGTGTTCCCGGAAGCCGGTCCGAGATTCGGCACCCTCAGATCGACCCACCAGTCGTCGTCGCCGTCCTCCAGGGTGTACCGCTCGACCTCGGCGAACCCGCGTGCGCGGGCGAACGCCAGTCCGTCGGTGTTCGCGGCCAGCACGCACGTCTCGACGGCCTCGGCACCGAGCTCGCGCGCGTACGCGAGGGCGTGCCGGTACAGCGCGCCGCCGTACCCGCGCCCCCGGAACTCGGGCAGCACGCGCGCGATGACGGTCGCGGTCCGGTCCTCCTCGCGCGGGGGCCGCACGGTCGAGCAGCCGACGAGCACGTCTCCCGCGTAGGCGTTCTCCAGCCGGTAGCGCCCCGCACGCTCCTCGACCTCGGCCAGGGACAGCGCCGCGGGCGGCACGACGGTGTTGTGGACCTGCCGCCACTGTTCCAATGGCCGCTCGCCCACGGCGGGTTCGATACGAAAGCCGATCACACGAAAAGCCGAACACGCACCTGCGCGCGTGTCAACGCGGGGTGCCGACCGCTTCGAGGAGTCCCACATGATCGACACACGCCTGTCCGGAAAGAACGTCCTGGTGACCGGGGGCGCGGGGAACATCGGCGGGGCCGTCAGCCACGCGTTCGCCGCACAGGGCGCGCGCGTGGCGGTGCACTACCTCCCCGAGGACCCTCCCGCGCCGGACGGCGTGTCCTGGGCCCACGTCACGCCGGGCGAGTCGGCGGCCGTGACGCTGGCGCGGGAGCTGGGCAACGGTTCCTTCGCGGTCGGCGCGGACCTGTCCCGCGCGGACGACCTGCCTCGCCTGCTCGACGTCGTCGCCGAGCGGCTCGGTCCGGTCGACGTGCTGGTCAACAACGCGGCGCACTGCGAGAGCCCGGACGACGTCGGGACGCTGACCGCCGGGTCCCTGGAGCGGCACTACCGGGTCAACTCGATCGCCCCGGCGCTGCTGATCGCCGAGCTGGCGCGGCGGTACGTCACCGGCCCCCCGCCGACCGTCGTGAACGTCTCCACGGACGCCGCCCGCGCCTTCCCCGGCCAGCTCGGCTACGGCACATCCAAGGCGGCTCTGGAGGCCCTCACACGGGCTCTGGCGCTCGATCTGGGGCCGCGGGGCATCCGGGTCAACGCGGTCGCTCCTGGACCCGTACAGACGGGCTGGATGGACGAGGCGCTCGCGGCGGAGGTGGCGGGGCTGGTGCCGCTCGGGCGGGTCGGAGAGCCCGGTGACATCGCGGACGCGGTGGTGTTCCTCGCATCGCATCAGGCGCGGTGGATCACGGGGCAGGTGGTCCAGGTCGCGGGCGGGCACGCGCTGTGACGCCGGGCGCGCGCTGGGACGCCGGGCCGCCTAACCCCCGTACCCGCCCTTGTCGTCGTGCCGGAAAAACCGGTTGAGGTGTCCCGGAGGTGGTTCCTAGGGTGTGGGGCACACGAGAAGGGAGGTGGTTCGGCAGATGTATGGAAACCGGACGCGTGAGGTGACTGCGGGCTAGCGCCCGTCACCCGCAGTGCGGTGCCGGACCCGCGCGTGAGTGTTGCGCGCCGCCGGCCCAGTCCCAATGCAGTCACCCGACCCGCGAGTCGCCGGTACGTCCGGCCGGCTCCTCCACGGAGGAACCCGACTCGCGGGTCGCCTGCGTTCCCGTGCGTTCCCGGAGGATTTCCGGGGGGTGATCCACGCCACGTACGAATCTTTCGCCGAGCGGTAACCTGGGGTTCATGCTTCCGCTCGTTCGACGCCGCCACGTGGACTACGTCCGCGTCACGAGCATGGGCTGTCGACGCTCCGTCTGAGCCTCCAGCCCGCATTCCCGGCGGCCCTCCAGGGCCGTCGCCTCCTGCTCACCCGGCACCCGCGCCCGCGCCCCACCCACGGCGGCGGGTCGGCCCCCGTACACCTACGGACGCACCATGACGAACCCGTCGTACCAGCAGCTCCCGATCATCGACCTCTCCGCGGCGGACGCGGGCCCCCGCGCGCGTGCGCGGCTGCACGAGCGCCTGCACAGCGCCGCGCACGACGTCGGCTTCTTCCAGCTCGTGGGCCACGGCGTGCCGGACGGCGAGACGGCCGCCCTGCTGACGGCGATGCGGCGCTTCTTCGCACTGCCGGAGGCCGAACGCCTGGCCCTGGACAACGTGAACTCGCCGCACTTCCGCGGCTACACGCGCACGGGCGACGAGCGCACCGCCGGCCGCCAGGACTGGCGCGACCAGCTCGACATCGGCGCCGAGCGCCCCGCGCGCGTGCCGGGCCCCGGCGAGGCGCCGTACTGGTGGCTCGAAGGCCCCAACCAGTGGCCCGCCTCGCTGCCCGAGCTGCGCACCGCCGCGCTGCGCTGGATCGACCGCCTCAGCGCCGTCTCCGCGAAGCTCCTGCACGAGCTGCTGGCGTCCATAGGCGCCGACCCCGGCTTCTACGACTCCGCGTTCGGCGCGCACGCGCACCCGCACCTGAAGCTCGTCCGCTACCCCGGGAACGCCGGGAACGGGGCCGACCAGGGCGTCGGGGCGCACAAGGACTACGGCTTCCTCACACTGCTCCTCCAGGACCGGGTGGGCGGCCTCCAGGTCCAGCGCGAGGACGGCCTCTTCCACGACGTGCCGCCCCTGGAGGGCGCCTTCGTCGTCAACCTGGGCGAGCTGCTGGAGGTCGCGACCAACGGCTACCTGCTCGCCACCAACCACCGCGTCGTCTCCCCGCCGACGGCCGTGGAACGTTTCTCCGTGCCGTTCTTCTACAACCCGCGCCTGGACGCGCGCGTGGAGCCGCTGGCGTTCCCGCACGCGTCGTCCGCGCGCGGGGTGACGACGGACCCGGCGAACCCCTTGTTCGCGGAGTACGGGTTCAACGAGCTGAAGGGGAAGCTGCGGGCGCATCCGCTGGTGGCGGAGAGGCACCACGCGGGGCTGCTGTCGCCGGCGTAGTGCCTCGCGCGCGGGTGGCTTGTGGTCGATCGGCGCAGGGGCGGGCACGCCGATCTGGCCGACCACGCGCGCGTGCCTTTGGGGTGCTGCGGGCGGCGGCCCGTGACGCCGGAGTCGCCGACCTCGCGCGCGCGTACTCCGGATCGGCGTCAGCCGGTGAGGCCGTCGTACCCGTCGATCTCGCGCGGGTCCCGGCCCGCCGGACCGATGTACCGCGCCGAGGGCCGCACCAGCCGTCCCGTCCGCTTCTGCTCCAGGATGTGCGCCGACCACCCCGCCGTACGCGCGCACGTGAACATCGACGTGAACATGTGCGCCGGCACCTCCGCGAAGTCGAGGACGATCGCCGCCCAGAACTCGACGTTGGTGGCGAGCACCCGGTCGGGACGGCGGGCGTGCAGCTCGGCGAGGGCGGCCTTCTCCAGGGCCTCAGCGACCTCGAACCGGGGCGCGCCGAGTTCCCGCGCGGTACGGCGCAGCACGCGCGCGCGAGGGTCCTCGGCGCGGTAGACGCGGTGCCCGAAGCCCATCAGCCGCTCACCCCGGTCGAGCGCCTGACGGACGTACCCGTCGGCGTCCCCCGTGCGCTCGATCTCCTCGATCATGCCCAGCACGCGCGAGGGCGCGCCCCCGTGCAGCGGGCCGGACATGGCCCCCACGGCGCCGGAGAGCGCGGCGGCGACGTCCGCGCCGGTGGAGGCGATCACGCGCGCGGTGAACGTCGACGCGTTCATGCCGTGCTCGGCGGCGGACGTCCAGTACGCGTCGACGGCGGCGACGTGCCTCGGGTCCGGCTCGCCGCGCCAGCGGATCATGAACCGTTCGACGACGGAGCGCGCCTTGTCGATCTCCCGCTGCGGCACCATCGGCCGCCCCTGCCCGCGCGCGGACTGCGCGACGTACGAGAGGGCCATCACAGCGGCCCGCGCGAGGTCGTCGCGGGCCTGGCCCTCGTCGATGTCCAGAAGGGGCTTCAGGCCCCACACAGGGGCCAGCATGGCCAGCGCGGACTGCACGTCGACCCTGATGTCCCCGGAGTGCACCGGGATCGGGAACGGCTCGGCGGCCGGCAGCCCGGGGTCGAACGCGCCGTCGACCAGCAGACCCCAGACGTTCCCGAACGAGACGTGCCCCACCAGGTCCTCGATGTCGACGCCCCGGTACCGCAGGGCGCCGCCCTCCTTGTCCGGTTCGGCGATCTCCGTCTCGAACGCGACGACTCCTTCGAGACCGGGTACGAAGTCGGACATCAGGCGGCTCCTCGATGTGTGGGGCGGGATGTTCTCGGCGGCCGGTGCGCGTGCGCGAGGGCGGTCGTTCCCGCGTGCTGCTCGGTTCGGGTGCGGGGTCGTTCTCGGGTACAGCCGGCGTTCGCGCGCGGTCCGGGTCGGTGTGCGGCGGTGTTCGTGCGCGGGACGCGGGCGCGCGCGGGGCGGTCGTTCGCGCGTGACCGTGTCCTCGCGTGCTCGGTTCGCGTGCTGCTCGGTTCGGTGCGGCACAGCCGGTTGCGGCTCCTGCTGTGCGGCACCAGCACCATATCCCCGGGTGTCACCTTTGGGGAGGTCGTACGGCACTGAGTGCCACCCAAAGGGTGCCCGGTGGAGCGCCGGAACATGCCGGGGCCGTACGGCGGTCCCCCGCGCCTGCGCGTTCCGGCAGACCACCCCGCGCGCGCCCGCCGATGCGGCAGGATGACCGCGTGAACGACCACGACGACGCCTCCCCCGATCCCGCCGCGATGCGTACGCAGTACCGGGCGGAGGGTCTTGCCGAGGACGACCTTGCCGCGACCCCGGTGGAGCAGTTCGCCCGCTGGTTCAAGCAGGCCGCCGCCGAGGCGCACCTGTTCGAGCCGAACGCGATGGTCGTCTCCACCGCCGACACCGAGGGGCGGCCCAGCGCGCGCACGGTGCTGCTGAAGCACTTCGACGAGCAGGGGTTCGTCTTCTACACGAACTACGGCTCCCGCAAGGCCCGCGACCTCGCCGGGAACCCGTACGTCTCCCTGCTGTTCCCCTGGCACCCGATGGCCCGCCAGGTCATCGTGCACGGCGTGGCGCGCCGTACCGGGCGCGACGAGACGGCCGCGTACTTCCGCACCCGCCCGCACGGCTCCCAGCTCGGCGCCTGGGCCAGCGCGCAGTCCTCCGTCGTCCCGTCCCGCGCGGAACTCGACGCGTCGTACGCCGAGCTGACGGCGCGCTACCCGGAGGGGGAGCAGGTTCCGGTGCCCCCGCACTGGGGCGGTTTCCGGGTGGCTCCCCAGTCGGTCGAGTTCTGGCAGGGCCGGGAGAACCGCCTCCACGACCGGCTGCGGTACGTCGAGGAGGCGGACGGGGGGTGGCGGGTGGAGCGGCTGAGTCCCTGAGTCCTTGAGGTGCCGTCAGATCTTGCCCCAGAGGTACGCCGTGCGGTGGCCCTCGAGGACGTCGGTTATTCGCGCGCGGAACGCGTCGGAGAGGTCGGGCCAGTTCCAGAACTCCAGCCCCAGGTGCCCGAAGGCGAGCGGCGGGCCGTCCCAGCCCCACTCCGGCACGGGTACGGGGGCGGCGCAGGCGGGGCACTCGACGGTGGCCGCGCCCGTGTCGTGCCAGATCTGCATGGCGTCGTTGAAGCGGCTCCAGGCGTCGTCGTCGAGGGTGGCGACAGCCGCGCACCGGGGGCAGACGGCCGCCTCCGGCATGTCCGCGCCGCTGTGGAAGCCCCCGCGCCCCACATGCGCCGCGAGCCCGCCCGACGGCTCGTGGTCCCCGTCGTCCACGGCCCGCGCCCAACCGGGACCGGCCGCGTACCCACTCCCGTCCGCCACGACGATCCCCTCCCCCACGAGCCACCCGACGACGCGCTCCTTGAGCCGGGCCGCCTCCGCCTCGCCCGCATCGAGGTCCACGATCACCTGGAACCGATCTCCCATGCCCCCACCGTAGAACCCGCCACTGACAACGCCCCCGACCTGCGCCTCCTCACCCCAACTCGGCCTCCACCAGCGCCACCCACTGCCCCACGACCCGCTCCCGGCGAGCCCGGTCGTCGGTGAGGAGGTTGGCGAGGCCGAGGCCCCGGGCCATGTCCAGCAGGCCCTGTACGGTCTCGCGCGCGCCGGGGCGGCTCTCGTCGGCGTCGAGGAGTTCGACGGCGATGCGGTGGGTCTCCCGGCCTACGCGGGCCTCCAGTTCGGTGACCCGGGGCCGGAGCTGTTCCTCGTTGGAGGCGGCGACCCACAGGTGCAGGGCGGCGCGGAAGAGGGGCCCGGTGTAGAGGTCGACGAGGGCGCCGACGACGGCCGCGCGGTCGGTGGCCCCCTGCGGGAACAGCGCGCGCAGAGCGCCGGACCGCTCCTCGGCGACGTACTCGACGGCGGCGGTGAACAGGTCCTCGCGGGTGGGGAAATGATGCTGGGCGGCCCCCCGGGAGACCCCCGCGCGCTCGGCGACGACGGAGACCGTGGACCCCACCCACCCGTACTCGGCGAGACAGGCGACGGCGGCCTCCAGAAGCCGCTGCCGGGTGACGCGGCTACGGTCCTGCTTGGGCACGCGGTCGTTGGGCGGGCGGTCGCCGGGGGTGCGGCTGTCGGGGGCACGATCCCCCGGCGCGCGACTGTCCGACGCGCGGTCGCCGGGCCCACGGCCTTCTCTCGCGCGGTCGCCCGACACCCGTTCCGCCGGCCCTCCTTGCCCCCGCGCACGGTCGTCCGGCGCTCGGTCGGCGGCGGTCACAGCACCCATGCGGGATCCCGTCGTTCGAGGAAGGCCGTCATCCCCTCGCGGGCCGCGGGCGAGGCGAACAGCCGCGCTGAGAGCGCCGTCAGCTCCGCGGCGTCCCGGTCGAAGGCTTCGAGAACCTTAGCCGTGAGCAGCCGTTTCGTCTCGGCCAACCCGTCGGGCGCGGACCGGCGCAGCCCGTCGAGGACGGGCGCGAGGAGGGCGTCGACGTCGTCGCCGGCCACGGTCACGAGCCCCGCGCGCACGGCCTCGGCGGCGTCGAACCGCTCGCCGGTGAGGCAGTACCGCGCGAGCGCGCGCGGGTCGGCGCGAGGCAGGAGGGGCAGCGAGATGACGGCGGGCGCGACCCCGATGCGTACCTCGGTGAACGCGAACGTCGATCCGGTGGCCGCCCCGGCGACGTCGCAGGCGGCGACGAGCCCGAGGCCGCCCGCGCGCACGTGCCCCGCCACGCGCGCGACGACCGGCTTGCCGAGCCCGACGACCGCGCGCAGCAGCCCGACGAACTCCTCGGGCGCGGGCGGGTCCTTGAGGTCGGCGCCCGCGCAGAACGTGCCCCCGCTGTGGGTGAGGACGACGGCCCGTACGGCGGGGTCCCGCGCGCAGTCGGCGAGCGCGCCCGCGAGGGCGGCGACGAGGTCCGCCGAGAGGGCGTTGCGGGTGTCCGCGGCGTCGAGGCTGAGGCGTTCGACGCCGCGCTCGTGGCTGCGGCCGATCAGGGTCATGCGCGCTCCCTCAGCTGGCGTCGGAGGATCTTCCCGGAGGCCGCGCGCGGGACGGCGTCGACGAACGTGACCCGGCGTACGCGCTTGTAGGGCGCGACGCGTTCGGCGACGTACATCAGCACCTCCCCCTCGGAGAGGCCGGCGGCGTCCGGCTGGCGCACCACGTGCGCGTGCGGGACCTCGGTGCCGTCGTCGTTGTACGTGCCGATCACGGCGGCGTCGGCTATCCCGGGGTGGGTGAGCAGGAGGGCTTCGAGTTCGGCGGGGGCGACCTGGAAGCCCTTGTACTTGATGAGTTCCTTGACGCGGTCGACGACGTACAGCCAGCCGGCGTCGTCGGCGTACCCGATGTCCCCGGTGTGCAGCCAGCCGTCGGGGTCGATCATCGCGGCGGTGGCGTCCGGGTGCCCGAGGTAGCCCTTCATCACCTGCGGTCCCCGGAAGAGCAGTTCGCCGGCCTCTCCGGGGCCGAGGTCCTTGCCGGGGTCGTCGAGGGAGACGATCCGCATGCGGGTGCCGCCGATGAGCTTGCCCACGGTCCCGGGCGGGGCGGCGGCCATGGCGTCCAGGGGGACGACGTGGGTGCCCGGCGACAGCTCCGTCATGCCGTACGCCTGGCCCACGGGCGGGAGGTTCAGCCTGCGCGCGCAGGCGGCGGCGAGATCGGCGTCCAGGGGCGCGGCGGCGCTGATGACGTACTTCAGCGACGACAGGTCGTAGCGCTCGACGGCGGGGTGCTTGGCGAGCGCGAAGACGATCGGCGGGGCGACGTACAGGCCGGTGATGCGGTGCCTCTCGACGGCCGCGAGGAACGTCTCCAGGTCGAAGCGGGGCAGGACGACGACGGTGGCGCCCAGGCGCAGGGGGGCGTTCATCAGGGCCGTCAGGCCGTAGATGTGAAAAAACGGGAGTATCGCCAGAATCCGGTCGCCCGGGCCCGACGGCATCACGGGCTCCAGCTGGGCCAGGTTGGTGGCGATCTGTCGGTGGGTCAGCATGACGCCCTTGGGGAGCCCGGTCGTCCCGGAGGAGTACGGGAGGGCCGCGACGTCCTCCACGGGGTCGATGTAGGGGTTCGGTTCGGGGGCCTGGGAGGCGAGCATGCCGATCAGCGAGCGGTGGCCGCGGGCCTCGTCGCAGACGAAGATCTCCCCGACGCCGCCCGCGAGTTCGGCCGCGCGCCGGGCGGTCTCCAGCAGCGGCGAGACGGTGACGATCCAGCGGGCGGCCGAGTCGCGCAGCTGCCGCGCGAACTCCTCGGGCGTGCACTGGGGGTGGACGGTGGTGACCGAGGCGCCCGCGCGCGTGGCGGCGTAGAAGGCGATGGGGAAGGCGACCGTGTTGGGGCTGTGCAGGGCGAGCACGTCCCCCTTGCGCACGCCCGCGTCGGCGAGCCCGGCGGCGACGCGCCGGTGGAAGCGGTCCAGCTGCTCGTAGCTGAGGGTCGTGCCGTCCGTGCCGTCGATCAGCGCGGGCAGGGCGCCGAACTCGGCGGCGCGGCCCAGGACGGCGTCGTGGATGGGCAGGTCCACTGCCGGGACGTCTGCGTACTCGCTGCGGAACACGGTTCCTCCTCGCACAGGGGCGGCGGTCAGTACGACTTGGGCAGGCCCAGGCTCTGGTGGGAGACGTAGTTGAGAATCATCTCCCGGCTCACCGGGGCGATACGGGCCACGCGCGAGACCGTTATCAGCGAGGCGAGGCCGAACTCGCGTGTGAGGCCGTTGCCGCCGAGGGTCTGCACGGCCTGGTCGACGGCCTTCACGCACGCCTCCCCGGCCGCGTACTTCGCCATGTTGGCGGCCTCGCCCGCGCCCGTGTCGTCCCCCGCGTCGTACAGGTGGGCCGCCTTCTGAGTCATCAGGCGGGCGAGTTCGAGGTCGATGTGCGCCTGCGCGAGGGGGTGGGCGATGGCCTGGTGGGCGCCGATGGGGGTGTCCCAGACGGTGCGTTCGCGCGCGTACCCGACGGCCCGCGCGAGCGCGTAGCGGCCCATGCCGATCGCGAAGGCGGCCGTCATGATCCGCTCGGGGTTGAGGCCGGCGAAGAGCTGCGCGAGGCCCGCGTCCTCGTCGCCGACGAGGGCTTCGGCGGGGAGCCTGACGTCGTCCAGGGCGAGTTCGAACTGCTTCTCCGCACCGTGCAGTTCCATGTCTATCTTGCGGCGGGTGAAGCCCGGCGCGTCGCGCGGGACGATGAACAGGCAGGGCTTGAGGCGGCCCGTGCGCGCGTCCTCGGCGCGGCCGACGACGAGGGTGGCGTCGGCCGCGTCCACGCCGGAGACGAAGACCTTGCGGCCGGTGAGGAGCCAGTCGGCGCCGTCGCGGCGGGCCGTGGTGGTGATGCGGTGGCTGTTGGAGCCCGCGTCGGGTTCGGTGATCCCGAAGGCCATCAGGCGGGAGCCGTCCGCGAGCGCGGGGAGCCACGCGCGCTTCTGCGCCTCGGTGCCGAAGCGGGCGATCACCGTGCCGCAGATCGCCGGGGAGACGATCATCATCAGCAGGGGCGAGCCGGCCGCGCCCAGCTCTTCGAGGACCAGGGCGAGTTCGGTGATGCCGCCGCCCCCGCCGCCGTACTCCTCGGGGAGGTTCACCGAGATGTAGCCGAGTTTCGCGGCCTCCTGCCACAGCTCGGTGGGGTGGCGGCCCTCGTCGATGACCTTGGTGAGGTAGTCGCGGCCGTAGCGCCTGCCGAAGGCCGCGACCGCTTCGCGCAGGGCCTTGTGCTCGTCGGATTCGATGACCGGGCTCACTGTCGCGCTCCTTCGGGTTCGTCCTGTCGGTCGCCCTCGACCACGGCCAGTAGGGCTCCCACCTCCACCTGCTGTCCTGCCTGTACCTCCAGCGCCGTCAGGGTTCCGGAGACCGGGGCCGTGAGGGCGTGTTGCATCTTCATCGCTTCGAGCCACACGATCGGTTCGCCCGCCTCGACACTCGATCCGGTGACGAGTCCGGGCGCGACCTTGACGACCGTGCCGGGCATCGGCGCGACCAGCGAACCCGGGACCCGCTGGGGCGCCGGGGCGGGGAAGCGGGGCAGCGCGGTCAGGGCCGTCCCGTTCACGTGCACGCGGTCGCCGTAGCGCGCGACCTCGAACCGGCGCCGTACGCCGTCGGCTTCGAGGACGACGGTTCCCGCGTCGGCGTGGACCACCCGGACGCCGTCCGCGTCGAGGCCCGCGCGGGTGTGCCGGTACGCGACCTCGTGTTCCTGGCCGTCCAGTTCGTACCGCTTGCGCTGGGGCTGTGAGGGGACGTTGCGCCAGCCGCCGAAGCGTGAACGGCCGTGCGCGTCCGCGAGAGCCGCCGCGAGGGGGGCGAGCGGGTCGGCGGGTGCGCGCGTGAGGGCGGTGAGGTGGCGGTCGTAGAAGCCGGTGTCCATGCGCGCGTGCGTGAACTCCTCGTGGCGCAGGGAGCGCAGGAGGAGGTCCCGGTTGGTCGTCGGGCCGTGGACGGTGGCCCGTTCCAGGGCGCCGGCCAGCTTGCGGAGGGCTTCCGCGCGCGTGGGCGCGTGGGCGATCACCTTGGCGAGCAGCGGGTCGTAGTGGACGCCGATCGTGTCGCCGTCGGCGTACCCGGTGTCCAGGCGGACGCCGTCGGGGACGGCGAGGCGGTGCAGGGTGCCGGTCTGCGGGGTCCACTCGCGCGCGGGGTCCTCGGCGTAGAGGCGGGCCTCGATCGCGTGCCCGCGTGCGGGAGGCGGCTCGTCCGCGAGGGCGGCTCCTTCGGCGACGCGGATCTGCTCGGCGACGAGGTCGAGGCCGAACACGGCCTCCGTGACGGGGTGTTCGACCTGGAGGCGGGTGTTCATCTCCAGGAAGTGCGCCGTGCCGTCGGGGGCGAGGAGGAACTCGACGGTCCCGGCACCGGCGTACGACACCGCGCGCGCCGCGCGGACGGCCAGCGTTTCGAGGTTCCGTGCCACCGGCTCGGACAGCCCCGGCGCGGGCGCCTCCTCGATCACCTTCTGGTGGCGCCGCTGGAGCGAGCAGTCGCGCGTGCCGAGCGCCCACACCGTGCCGTGCGTGTCGGCGAGGATCTGCACCTCGACGTGGCGCCCGCGCTCGACGTACGGCTCGACGAACACCTCGCCGTCCCCGAAGGCGCTCGCGGCCTCCGCGCGGGCGGCCTCCAGGGCGGGGGCGAGGTCCCGCGCGCGGCGCACGATCCGCATGCCGCGCCCGCCGCCCCCGGCCGCCGCCTTCACCAGGACCGGCAGGTCGGCGTCGGTGACGTCCGTCAGCGGGGCGATCCCCATGAGGGCCTTCGCGCGCGTCTTGGACGCCATCGCCTCGATCGCCTCCGGGGGCGGCCCGATCCACACCAGGCCCGCGTCGAGCACCGCGCGCGCGAAGCCGGCGTTCTCGGACAGGAAGCCGTACCCGGGGTGCACGGCGTCCGCGCCGGACGCGAGGGCCGCCTTCACGATCAGGTCGCCGCGCAGGTACGTCTCGGCGGGGGTCGCCCCGGGCAGCCGTACGGAGCGGTCGGCCACGCGCGCGTGCAGGGCGCCCTCGTCGGGGTCCGAGTGGACGGCGACCGTACGGATGCCCGACGCGCGGCAGGTGCGGAAGATCCGGCAGGCGATCTCGCCCCGGTTGGCGACCAGAACGGTGGAAATCACAGGCACCTCACATCCTGAAGACGCCGAAGCCGCCGCGTGCGCCTTCGTAGGGAGCGGTGTGGATCGCCGACAGGCACAGACCGAGCACCGTGCGCGTGTCGCGCGGGTCGATCACGCCGTCGTCGTACAGCCGCCCGGACAGGAACATCGGCAGGGACTCCGCCTCGATCTGCCGCTCCACCATGGCGCGAAGGCCCTGATCGGCCTCCTCGTCGTACGGGAGGCCCTTGGAGGCGGCGGACTGCCGGGCCACGATCGACAGGACGCCTGCGAGCTGCTGAGGGCCCATCACGGCCGACTTGGCGCTCGGCCAGGCGAACAGGAAACGCGGGTCGTAGGCCCGGCCGCACATCCCGTAGTGGCCGGCGCCGTACGACGCGCCCATGAGGACCGACAGGTGCGGCACCCGGCTGTTGCTCACCGCGTTGATCATCATCGCGCCGTGCTTGATGATGCCGCCCTGTTCGTACTCCCGGCCGACCATGTAGCCGGTGGTGTTGTGCAGGAACAGCAGCGGGACGTCCCGCTGGTTGGCCAGTTGGATGAACTGGGCCGCCTTCTGGGACTCCTGGCTGAACAACACGCCCTGCGCGTTGGCGAGCACCCCTACGGGATAGCCGTGCAGGGTCGCCCAGCCCGTCGTGAGGCTCGTCCCGTACAGCGGCTTGAACTCGTCGAAGTCGGACGCGTCGACGACCCTCGCGATCACCTCGCGCGGGTCGAAGGGAACCTTCAGATCGCCGGGGACGATCCCCAGGAGCTCCTCCTCGTCGTACTTCGGGGGGAGTGCCGGGGGCGGGTCGCCGTACGCCTTGCGGTGGTTGAGGCGGGCCACCACGCGGCGTGCCTGCCTGATCGCGTCCCTCTCGTCGACCGCGAAGTGGTCCGCGAGGCCCGACACGCGCGCGTGCATCTCGGCGCCGCCCAGGGACTCGTCGTCGCTCTCCTCGCCGGTCGCCATCTTCACGAGGGGCGGGCCGCCGAGGAACACCTTCGCGCGCTCCTTGACCATGATCACGTGGTCGGACATCCCGGGGATGTACGCGCCGCCCGCCGTGGAGTTGCCGAAGACGACGGCGACCGTGGGAACGCCGGCCGCCGACAGGCGCGTGAGGTCACGGAAGATCGCGCCCCCGGGGATGAAGATCTCCTTCTGGGACGGCAGATCGGCACCCCCGGACTCCACCAGGCTGATGCAGGGCAGCCGGTTGGCCAGCGCGATGTCGTTCGCCCTGAGGGCCTTCTTGAGACTCCAGGGATTGCTCGCGCCCCCGCGCACGGTGGGGTCGTTGGCGGTGATCAGGCACTCGACCCCCTCGACGACACCGATCCCCGTCACGAGCGACGCGCCCACGGGGTACTCGCTCCCCCAGGCCGCGAGCGGCGACAGCTCCAGGAACGGCGTATCGGCGTCCACCAGCAGTTCGATCCGCTCGCGCGCGAGCAGCTTCCCGCGCGCGCGGTGCCGCTCGACGTACTTCGGCCCTCCCCCCGCGAGCGCCTTCGCCTGCTCGCCCGCCAGCTCGTCGAGCTTCGCGAGCATGGCCTCGCGGTTCGCCAGGTGGTCGGGGCCGTGCGCATCCAGGGCGGTCGTCAGGACGGTCACGGGGCGGCCTCCAGAGGGCTGTTCGAGGGGGGCGCGGGTGGGTGCGGGACTTCCTCGGCCGCGAGGTGTGAGGGGCAGGCCGTTGCCGGCGACGGGTGTCCGAGGCCCTCCGACGGGCTCTGCGGGCTGCCGGGAGCCGCGCTGGACGGCGGGGGCGCTCCCCGGCCGTACGCGGCGTCGGCGAGGCGTGCGGAGCCGTACGGGGCCGCTGCGGGGTCCGGGGTCCCCTGCGCGGGTGGGCCGCCGGAGACGGCCGCGGGGTCGTGCACGCCACCGGAGACTCTCGTACCGCCCGAAATGACCGCCGGCAGCGAGGGAGCGGCCGGGACCGCCGGGGAACCCGGAGGCCGGGCCACGCCGCTCGGCGCCTCCGCAGGCGTGCGCAGACCTTCGTGATCCTCTCGCGCGGGCGCGTCGCCCGTGGCGGATGTGGCGCGCGCGGGCGCGAGGTCGTCGGAATCAGCAGTCACCGCCGCAGGCCCGGACGCGGACTCGCCGGGATCAACCCTCACCCCTACGCGCGCGGACGCGGGACCCTCGGCCTCGACCGTCACCCCCGCGCGCAGGACGCCCTCCGGAACGTCCACGTACCGCGCCCGCAGCCACTCCCCCAGTGCCTTGGCCTGAGGGTCGAAGCGGTGCTGGGACGCGACGCCCGCGCCGAGGATGCCCTCGACCACGAAGTTCACGGCGCGGAGGCCGGGCAGGACGTGCCGGGTGACGGGGAGGGCGCGGGTCTCGGGGAGCAGTTCCCGGAAGCGGTCGACCGTCAGCTCGTGGACGAGCCAGCGCCATGCCTCGTCGGTGCGTACCCACACCCCGACGTTCGCGTCACCGCCCTTGTCGCCGCTGCGCGCCCCGGCGATCGTCCCCAGGGGTACCCGTACTCGTACCTGAGAGGGAGGCAGCGGATCGGGGAGCGGCGGCTCCGGTACCGGTTCGAGCACGGTGGTACGGGTGGGTGGGGGTACGGCGATCCGCCGCCCGTCGTCGAGGACGGCCCGGTGCCCGACGTCCCCCTGAGGCAGGTACGCCGCCTCGAACACCCCGTACGGCGCCCCCCGCCCGGGCGGCGCGAGGACATGGAACCCGGGGTAGCTCCCGAGAGCCAGCTCGACGGCGGCGCCGGACAGGGCGCGCCCGGCGGTCTCCTCCCGCGCGTCCCGTACGACCAGCCGCAGTACGGCGCTGGCCTCCTCCTCGGTCCCGGCGTCGGCCCGGTCGCTGCGGACGAGGTCCCAACGCACCTCGGCGGGAAGGGACTTGCCGAAGGCGTACGTCTCCATCTGCTCCCGCACGAGCGCGGCCTTGGCCTCGATGTCGAGCCCGGTGAGGACGAAGGCGACCTCGTTACGGAAGCCCCCGATCCGGCTCAGCCCGACCTTGAGGTCCGGCGGCGGCGCCTCCCCCCGTACCCCGGCGACCCTGACCCGGTCGGGCCCGTCACTCTCCAGTACTACGGAGTCGAGGCGGGCGGTCACATCGGGCCCGGCGTACCGGGCACCGCCCGTCTCGTACAGGAGTTGGGCGGTGACCGTACCCACGTCCACCAGACCCCCCGTACCGGGGTGCTTGGTGATCACGCAGCTGCCGTCGGCGTGGAGTTCCGCGACCGGGAAGCCGGGACGGCGTACGTCGGCCTCCTGGAAGAAGGCGTAGTTGCCGCCGGTGGCCTGCGTCCCGCACTCCAGGATGTGCCCGGCGACGACCGCGCCCGCGAGCCGGTCGTACTCCCCCGACCCCCACCCGAAGTGCGCGGCGGCGGGCCCGGTGACGAGCGCCGCGTCGGTCACCCGCCCGGTCACCACGATGTCGGCGCCCTCCCGCAGGCACGCGGCGATCCCGGCCCCGCCGAGGTAGGCGTGTGCGGCGAGCGCGTCCGGGAACCGCCCGCGCAGATCGTCCCCCTCGACGTGCGCGACTCGCGCCGGAACCCCGAGCCGCCGCGCCAACTCCCTTACGGCGTCGGCGAGTCCGGCCGGATTGAGCCCGCCGGCGTTGGTGACGATCCGCACCCCGCGTTCGTGCGCGAGGCCGAGGCAGTCCTCCAGTTGCCGCAGAAAGGTACGCGCGAACCCGGCGCCGGGGTCCTTGAGTTGGTCCCGGCCGAGGATGAGCATCGTCAGCTCGGCGAGGAAGTCCCCGGTGAGGACGTCGAGTTCGCCTCCGGTCAGCATCTCGTGGAGGGCGTCCAGACGGTCGCCGTAGAACCCCGAGAAGTTGCCTATCCGGAGGGTCATCCGGCCTCCCCCACAAGCCGTTCGGCGGTCTCCGACTTCGGCGGGCGGCCTCCTCCGGGCGGCCCGGCGAACACCTGGGCGACCCCCAGCCACTGCTCGGCCTCCGGCCCTTCGGCGTTGAGGGCGAGGTCGTCGCGGTGGGCGCGCTGGGTGACGAGGAGGCAGAAGTCGAGCGCGGGACCGGTGACCCGCTGGTCGGCGTCCTCGGGCCCGTACGTCCACAAGGCACCCGATGGAGAGGTGAGTTCGACGCGGAAGTCCTCGAACGGCGCCGCGAGCCCGTGCACACCGAACGCGAAGTCCCGTGTCCTGACGCCGAGTCGGGCGATGTGGCGGAGCCGGTCCGTGGGGACCGGTGTGACGCCGAGCGCGTCCGCGACGTCCAGGCCGTGCGCCCAGGTCTCCATCAGGCGGGCGGTGGCCATGGACGCGGTGGACATCGGCGGGCCGTACCAGGGGAACCGCCCGCGCTCGGGCGCCGTCCGCAACACCTGCTCCAGCGCCTCGCGTTCGGCCCGCCAGCCCCCGAGCAAGCGCTCGGGCGGTCGTTCCGCGCCGTCCCGCGCCCCGTTGTCCACGAAGTCGCCGGGCGCCACGAGCGCCTTCTCGACCTCGCGCGAGAACGCGTCCTGGTCGGTCATCGCCAGCCGGGCGGAGCGGTCCGTCCAGGCGAGGTGCGCGATCTGGTGGGCGATGGTCCAACCGGCCGCAGGCGTCGGGAGTTTCCACTGTTCGGGGCTCAACTCAGCTACCAGCCGGTCGAGTTCCTCGCTCTCGGCACGCAGGTCGTCGATGACGGGGGTGGGGTCGGCCATGGGGCGAGCATGGCAGTGGGGGTGAAAACAATCAAGCGTGCTTGCATGGATCTGGTCACGGCGGCGGCCAAGAGGCGTCGGCGGCAGAGCCGTTCAACACCCCCAGCCGGCAAGGCCGTTCAACTCGCCTCCCAAGACCGCTCAGCTCGCCTCAGCAGCCGCCTCGGCCAGCACGTCCACGGCGTCCAGACGCGGGATCACCCGCATGCAGCGGACCGCCTGCTCGGCACCGAACGCCCGCTGCTCCTCGGTGACCGTCGGTTCGACCGCGCAGTCGGCCTGAACTCGCACGTAGTTCAGGGCGGTTGCGAGGAGCATGGAGAACGACCGCCTCCCCCGGATCACGCCCGGCCCACCGGCGGCGCGGTACGCCCGGACGATCCGCCGAGCCCTCTCGGGGTCCGGCTCGTTCGCGCCCGACCAGACGAACAGGGCGCGCGCCAACTCCTGTTCGGCGGAGATCGGGCCGGCGTTGTCCCAGTCGAGCAGGACAGGTCCGGCGGGGCCCACCAGGACGTTCTGCGGCTGGAAGTCGAGGTGCGACATCACCAGTTCGGCGTCCCCCGCAGGTATCACCCAGGCGGACAGCTCAGGTACTACGCCCTTGACGAAGCGGTCCAGTTCGTCGGCCCAGGCGAGCCCCGCGCGCCGTACCTTCTCGCCGAGTTCCCGCCACTCGGCGTCGTCGGGGCAGCGCTCGTACCAGTCGTTCACCGGCCCCTCGGCGCCCGCCCCCGCGCGGTGGACGATCCCGGCCGTCCGGCCGAACCAGTCCAGGATCGCGGGGTCGGAGGTGTCGGCCGCGCTCCCCTCCACCCAGTCGTACAGCTTGACCGCCGAGGTCTCCAGGCGGGTGACGTGGGCGCCGTCGCGGTTGGTGTGCAGGCGGGGCGCCGAGATGCCCAGCTCCTCCGCCGCGTCCCGGAGCTCGGCCTCCTTGCGGACCTGGTCCTCGTCGCACCCGAACAGCATCTCCTTCACCGCCCAGGACGATCCGGCGCCGGTCAGCCGCCAGATCTGCCCGAGGGCACCCCGGGACACCGGGGTGACACTCCAGGGGCCGGGGCCGAGGGAGTAGGCGTCGGCGATGACTGCGGCTTCTACTGACCTGGTGGGTGCGGACATGAGCGCCGACTGTAGTTCTCGTAGTACTCGCGGGGTACGGGATTTTCGCGGCCCGAGGGGGGCGCGGCCGGTCGGGCAGATCACGGCCCTATCGACGCCAGGTCCGGTTATGCCCCGGAATTGGTCAATATCTTTCCAACCCCCCTTGGCCCGGCGCGGGACGTGGCAGTTCACTGCGCCGCATGAGAGTCATACGAGCCACGAGGACCAGGGCCCCGGGCCCCTCGGGACCCGCGATCCGTCAGGGCCGGACGTTCACCGTGCTGGCCGCCACCGTCGCCGCGTTCGGCCTGTCCCTGGGCAGCGCCTCCGCCGCCGGCACACCGGCCGCCGCGACCACCGTGCCGGCCTCCGCCACCGCGCCGGCCACCACCGTGCCGCCCGAGTTCGGGACCGACTACCACGACCCCGTCACCGCCGCCCCGCCGCTCGCGACCCCGCACACGAGGTCGTGCTCGGTCACCGTCGCACAGGCCGAGTTCAAGGACTTCACCCCGTACACCGGTACCTACACCCCGCCCAACGGCTGCGGCAGGCCCGGAAGTTGGTCCAAAGTCGTGCTGCGCCTCGACGGGAACGTGAAGGGCAGGCAGTTCGACCGGCTCGGCTACCTGGACATCGGCGGCGTACAGATGCTCCGCACCTCGACGCCCGAGCCCTCGCAGGACGGGATCGACTGGTCCGTCGAGAAGGACGTCACCCAGTACGCGAAGACCCTCAGCACCCCGCAGTCCGTCGACATGCTCATTGGCAACGTTGTCGACGACACCTACACGGGCATCCTGAACGTCAAGGTCACCCTCACGTTCTACCCGTCCACCCCTGGAGTCCGGGTCTCCGCGCCCGACCGCGTCATACCCCTGAGCGACGCCAACAGCGTGACGACGGGCGCGTCCCTGACCGTGCCGCGCAACTCCGAGCGGATCCTCGCGGAGGTGTACGCCACCGGATCGGGCGGCGGCTGCGAGGAGTTCTGGTACTCGGCGGTCACCCCTTCGGCGTCGTACTCCTGCAAGGGCGGGGACGACGGGCCGTACCGCGAGGTGCGGATCAGCGTCGACGGGAAGGTCGCCGGGATCGCCTCGCCGTACCCGAACGTGTGGACCGGCGGCTGGTCCCCGTACCTCTGGTCGGTGATCCCCTCGCCTCACTCCTTCGACGTACGACCGCTGGTGTACGACCTGACGCCGTTCGCGGGAGTCCTGAACGACGGGAAGGCGCACAAGGTCGACGTGTCGGTGATCGGGGTGCCGGCCGGGCAGACCGGGTGGAGCGCGCCGACGAACGTCCTCGTCTGGCAGGACCACCACAAGGCGGTCGTGACCGGGGCCGTCACGTCGTACCGGCAGAGTGGTCCTCAGGTCGTCAATCACTACACCGACGGCTCGCTGCGCCACCTGACGACCGACGGCACGGACCGGCTCAAGGTCACCGGGTACCTCGACACCTCGCACGGCCGGGTCACGACGACGGTCGAGCGGACCCTCACGACCGCGATCGACCACCGGTGGACGCCCGACGAGAACACCGACGACCAGACCGGCAAGTGGACCGACCACCAGGCCGTCACCACCGGCGGGCACGTCTCCCGCACCGACCGCGCCTACACCCTCGACGGCCGCGCGACCATCGACAGCGGCAACCGGCTGCGCGTGATCATGTCCGTCGGCGACCGCTCGGCCGTCGGTGCCACCCGCGTCGACGACGAGTACCGGGGGGACGCGACCTTCACGCTCGGCGTACCCCGGGAGCAGCGGCACGCCGTAGCCACCACGAGTGAGCGGTACCGGGTCCGGGGTCCCGGGGTCCGCTACGACCACACGCTCGCGACGGAGCAAGGGGTCCTGACGAAGGACGTACAGGGCTACTGAGGTAGGGGCTACCCGGGAGGGACGGGTACGGGGTCCCGGCCTCTCCCCGCCGGTCGTCCCTCTCCGGTACTAACCGGGTACATCCGCAGAGGGACGACCGGCCGCCTCAGCCGGTGGAGGCCCCGGAGACGCCGGACGCGCTGGGCGCGTCCGGCAGCTTCGCCCTCCCCCTCCCCACCTGCGTACGTACCGCCCCCATACTCGCGGCGATGACGAGCGCGATCGCCAGCGCCTGGAGCGAGGTCAGGGCCTGGTCGAGGATGAGGAACCCGGCCCCCGAGGCGATGGCCGGTTCGAGGCTCATGAGGATCGCGAAGGTGGAGGCGGGGAGGCGGCGCAGGGCGAGGAGTTCGAGGGTGTAGGGCAGGACCGAGGAGAGGATCGCGACGGCCGCGCCGAGGCCCACGGTCGCCGGGTTCAGCAGCTTCGCACCCGCCTCCGCGATCCCCAGCGGCAGGAAGAGGAGGGCGCCGACGCCCATCGCGAGCGCGAGGCCGTCGGCCTGCGGGAAGCGGCGGCCCGTGCGGGCGCTGAAGACGATGTACGTCGCCCACGCGACGCCCGCCGAGAGCGCGAACGCGACGCCGGCCGGGTCGAGGCTGTCGAAGCTCCCGCCGCCGAGCAGGAAGACGCCGGCGAGGGCGAGGGCCGCCCAGACCGCGTTCACCGCGCGGCGGGAGGCCAGGACCGAGAGGGCCAGCGGGCCGAGGACCTCCAGGGTGACGGCCGGGCCGAGGGGGATGCGGGCGACGGCCTGGTAGAAGAGGCCGTTCATGGTGGCCATCGTGGCGCCGAAGACGATCACCGTGCCCCAGTCCGCGCGCGAGTGGCCGCGCAGGCGGGGGCGGCAGATCACGAGCAGCACCACCGAGGCGACCACCAGGCGCAGCGTCACCACGCCGAGCGCGCCCGCCCTCGGCATCAGCAGTACGGACAGGGCGCCGCCGAACTGCACCGACACGCCGCCGGCCAGCACCAGGCCGATGGGTCCGAGGGGGCTCGTACCCCTGCCCCGTCCCCCGCCAGGGGTACCGCCCGGAGTACCGCCCTCGCCCCGGAGGGTTCCGGGTACGCCGCCAGTAGGGGTCGTGATCGTCGGTTCAGGGGTGGTCACTGGCGGTCCCGGTGCTCGGCGAGTTCATCATGATGCACTTTCGAGTCCACGGTAATGGACTCGGTCAGGCGTGTGAACCGGGTTTGCCACTGTCTCGGACCGTGAGATGCCCTCAGTACCCCTGCGGTATGTCGTACGTCTGGGGGACGGGGGGTACGTGACCGTAGTAGGGGTGGTACGGGTCGTACCCGGCGTAGGGGTTGGGCTCGGGGGCCGGTGCTGGAGCCGGTACGTCATACCCGTAGTACTCCGCTCCACCCGCGTCACCGGGGTAGTACCCCTGGCCTGCTCCACCACCCGCCCATGCCTCCGTAGCCCTCTCCGCCTCGGTCTCCGGGAACACCGGCATCCGCAGCTCCCCCGTGTCCATCACGGCGTTGTTCTGCGAGCGGTGCAGCCGGGAGTACGCCCCGCCGCGCGCGAGCAGTTCCTCGTGCCGGCCGGTCTCGACGACCCGCCCCCGGTCGACGACGAGGATGCGGTCGGCGTCGGGCGCGAGGTTGAGGTCGTGGGTGATCATCAGGGTCGTCCGCCCGGCCATCAGCCGCCGCAGCGGCCTGACCACCCGGCGTGCGGACATCGCGTCGAGCCCGGTCGTCGGCTCGTCGAGGACCAGCACCGGGGAGTCGCGCAGGATCGCGCGGGCGATGGCGAGCCGCTGGAGCTGCCCGCCGGACAGGCGTGCGGTGCCGGGGTCGATCCGCGTGTCGTACCCGTCGGGGAGGCGTACGACGAAGTCGTGGGCGTCGGCCGCGCGCGCCGCCGCCTCGATCGCCTCGTCGCCGGCGCCGGGCCGGCCGCAGGCGATGTTGGCGCGGACGGTGTCGTGCAGGACCAGCGTCTCCTGGGGGAGGAGGGTGACGTACTCCCGCAGCCGGGCGAGGGGGAGGTCCCGCAGAGGTGTGCCGTCGAGGCGTACCTCTCCGGTATCGGGGTCGTAGAACCTGAGGAGCAGCTTCGAGACCGTGGACTTCCCGGCGCCGCTCGGGCCGGTGACGATCACCAGCTCGCCGGGGCTGACGTCGAAGGAGAGTCCCCGGAGGGCGTCGCGGTCCGCGCCGGGGTAGCGGAAGGCGACGTCGCGGACCGTGATCGCGCCGTCCGGGCGGCCGGTGTCGGCGGCGTGCCGGGGGTCGGTGACCGACGGCCGGACGTCGAGGATCTCGATCAGCCGCTCGGCGCCGGCGGTGGCCGCCGTGATCGTGAGCCCGAGCTGGGCGAGTCCGCGCACGGGTGGGTAGAGGTAGCCCAAGAAGGCAGCGAACGCGAGGAGTTGACCGAGCGTCATGCGTCCGGTGGAGATCTCCCAGGCGCCGACGCCGATCACCGCGAGCACGCACACGGTCTCGATGACCTGGACGAGCTGCTCGTACGCCTCGTTCAGCCGGGTCGAGCGCACGGAGGCGCGGAACCAGGCCGTCGCCTCCTCGTGCAGCCGGCGCCGCTCGGCGTCGCGGCGGCCGTACGCCTGGGTGAGGACGATGTTGCCGAGGGACTCCTCGACGACGGAGGTGATCGCGCCGTCCGCGACCCGGCCCGCGCGGGACACGTCCTTGATGGAGCCGGAGAAGCGGCGGGCCGCGAGCCAGAACAGGGGGGCCAGGACGAAGGTCGCGGCGGCGAGGTCCCAGCGCAGCCAGAACGCGGCGGCGGCGTAGAAGAGGGTGCTGAACCCGGCCGAGGCGGCGCCCACGAGGCCGGACACGACGAGCGTCTCGATCGCCTCGACGTCACTGGTCAGCCGGGACAACAGGTCGCCCTGGCGGTGGACTTGGAAGAAGTGCGGGGGCAACTGCTGTACGTGGTCGAAGACATGCTCGCGCAGTCTCATCACGAAGCGTTCGGTGGCCCAGGCGGCGAGGGAGTTGCCGGCGTACGCGACGACCGCACCGACGACCGCGACGGCGAGCCACTTCCCGGCCGGGGTCCAGAAGGCGCTCAGGGAGCCCTGGTTGAGGGCATGGTCGGTCAACTCGCCGAAAAGCAGGATGGCTTCGGTCTCGGCGAGGGCGGAGAGGATCGTGCAGACCCAGACGAGCAGCAGCCACTTCCGCAGGCCCTGGGTCAGCGGCCAGAAACGGCGGAACGCGGCCCGGGGCGGAATGGTCGGGGTGTCGTACTCGTATTCGCCGGAGTCCGAATCGGAATCGAGATCATCGATCTCCGTATTCTTGTCGACCACGCGACACACCCTTTCCCTGCCGTCGGCTCCCCATATTCAAAAGAATCGAGAAAGGGCCGATGGCGCACCACCGGCCCTTTCTCTTTTCACCGCAGGATCAGTTGCCCTGACCGGGGATGGGCTTGAGGGCCGGCGGAACCGGGCGCTTGCCCTTGGGCTTCGGCTTCGGCGGGGGCGGGAGCTGCTTCGACTTGGGCTTCGGGGGCAGCGGGGCAAGCTTCTTGAAGCTCATTCCGACTCCTAAGGGGGATTGCGCTGAACTTTCGATTTCGTCGAATTCCGCGTCCGGAACCCGATACCGAGAAACCTACACGCCCCTCTTGTTCACGGGCGGCAAAGTTGGCAAAGAGGCGCTGTGAATACCTTTGAGAAAGCTGGGCATTCCATCAGCATCACCCAGCTCATTCACAGAATCGCTGGTCAGCCGCGTCCGTCACGCGGCCCGAACGTCTCCATGGCCAGCGTGTCCGTGACCCGCGCGTACAGATAGGTGTCCGCCCACTCGGCGATCCCCGGGTACCCGCACTCCGCGACCAGCCGCGCCACGGCTCCCGGCACGTCGTACGGCGTGACCCGCAGGTCCACCCCCGGCCCGAGCAGGCACCAGTGCGCGCCGGAACGGCCGTACGGCATCCCGACGCTGCCGGGATTGACGACCAACTTGCCCTCGGCGAGGCGGAGATACGGCATATGGGTGTGCCCGCAGACGACGGTGCGTACGGCGGGGTCGAGCCCGGCGAGGACCTCGCTCCAGCGGGCCTGGCGGGAGTCGACGAGGACAACTTCCTCGTCGTCGCGGGGAGTTGCGTGGCAGAACAGGGTCGTCCCCAGTCCGGCGACGGTGAGTGTAAGGGTCGCCGGGAGGGCGGCGAGGAAGTCGACGTGCTCCTCGGTCAGCGCCCGCGCGGCGAACGGGCCGACGGGGTCCGGGATGTCGTCGCGCAGACCGCGCCGGTACTCGACCAGTTCCCGGTCCGCGTTGCCGGAGACCCACAGCACGCGGTCGCCCTGCTCCCTCAACAGGTCGATGACCTCGGCGGGTTGGGGTCCCGCCGCGATGTCCCCGGTGAGGACGATCCGGTCGACGGCGGCGACGTCCGGTTCGGCCAGCACCGCTTCGAGGGCGGGCAGAACGCCGTGGATGTCGGACAGAACTGCGACCGACTCGGCTTCCTCGTACGTCACTTGGTGTCCCTCTCTCCGTCCAGCGCCTCGGCGAGCACCTCCGCGAGGTGCCTGCCCCGCACCCCGGCCAGCTGCTCCAGCTGGGTCCGGCAGGAGAAGCCGTCGGCGAGGACGACCGCGTCCTGCGGCGCGTCCCGTACGGACGGCAGGAGTTGCTCCTCGGCACAGGCGGCCGACACCTCGAAGTGCCCTTTCTCGAAGCCGAAGTTACCGGCGAGGCCGCAGCATCCGCCGCTCAACTCCCCGCCGAGGCCCGCGGCTTCCCTCAGCCGCCGGTCGGCCGCGTCGCCGAGCACCGCGTGCTGGTGGCAGTGGGTCTGCCCGACCACCGGCCGGTCCAGCCGGGGCGGCGCCCAGTCCGGGGCGTACTGCTCCAGCGCCTCCGCGAAGGTGAGCACCCGGGCGGCCAGCCGCGCGGCGCGCGGGTCGTCGGGGAGGAGTTCGGGGAGGTCGGTGCGGAGCGCGGCGGCGCAGCCGGGTTCGAGGACGACGAAGGGCGGGAGCGGCAAGTCGTCGTCCTCGTCGGCGAGTTCATCCATCGGCATCAGGTACGTATCCAGCAGGTCCAGCGTCTCGCGCAGCACCTGCCGGGCCTGCTCCAACTGGCCGGTGGACACGTAGGTGAGCCCGCAGCACACCTTTCTCCTGCGTGCCGGCCACGGCGTCGCCGCGCCCTCCCACCGCACGGTCGGCGGCAGCAGCACCGTCATCCCGGCCGCTTCCAGAACGCGAACTGCCGCTTTGCCGACTGCCGGTGACAGATGTTCGGTAAAGGTGTCCGGCCACAGAACGATCATCTGTCCATCCCGCAGCCACTCGGCCCGGCCCCGCTTCAGCACCGTCCTGAACCGCCGCATCCACCACCGGCTGAACGTCTCCGAGGCCACCCTCGGGATCTCCCGCTCGGGAGCGACCCCGCCGATCCGCTTCCCGAGTGCGGCCAACGGCCGTACGGAAGCGAGGGAGTTGACGAGCGGTGCGGTCCGGGTCCGGGCGATCCACCGCAGCCACTGCGGCAGCCGCCCCATGCTGTAGTGCGCGGCCGGACGCCGTCGCCCCTCGTAGTGGTGGTGCAGGAACTCGGCCTTGTAGGTGGCCATGTCGACGCCGACCGGGCAGTCCGAGCGGCACCCCTTGCAGGAGAGGCACAGGTCGAGCGCGTCCCGGACCTCGGTCGACTGCCAGCCGTCGGTGACGAGTTCACCCGCGAGCATCTCGTGCAGAAGCCTCGCGCGTCCCCGGGTGGAGTGGGCCTCCTCGCCGGTCGCGCGGAACGACGGGCACATGACGGCGGGGCCGGACGCCGTCGTCGTACGGCACTTGGCGACGCCCACGCAGCGCCGTACGGCGGCGGAGAAGTCGCCGCCGTCGGCGGGGTAGCCGAAGACGACGGGGACGGGCTCGCGGGGCAGCGGTGCGAAGCGGAGGTTGGTGTCGAGGGGTGCGGGGCGGACCAGCATGCCGGGGTTGAGGAGGTCGTCGGGGTCCCAGAGCGCTTTGACGCGTTCGAAGAGGGCGACCATCTCCACCCCGTACATCCTGGGTAGCAGTTCGGCGCGCGCCTGGCCGTCGCCGTGCTCCCCGGAGAGGGACCCGCCATGGGCGGTGACGAGGTCGGCCAACTCCTCCGAGAAGCGGCGGAAGCGGGCGATGCCGGGGGCGGTGAGGAGGTCGAAGTCGATGCGGACGTGGATGCAGCCGTCGCCGAAGTGGCCGTAGGGGGTACCCCGCAGCCCGTGCGCGGCGAGGAGGCCGCGGAAGTCGCGCAGGTAGGCGCCGAGGCGGGCCGGGGGTACGGCGCAGTCCTCCCAGCCGGGCCACGCCTCCCGGCCGTCCGGCGTCCTCGTCGCCGTACCGCCCGCGTCCTCCCGGATGCGCCACAAGGCGCGCTGTCCGGCGGGGTCGGTGACGACCAGCGCGTCGACGGCGTCGGCCGCGCGGACGATCGCCTCACCCCGTACCCGCGCCTCGTCCGGACTCTCGCCGCCGGTCTCGACGAACAGCCACGCGCCGCCGCGGGGCAGCCCGTAGCTCTCAGGTACGAGGTCGGCCGCCATACCTTCGACCGTCAGGGGCCCGTACGGCAGCAGCCCGGCCGCCGCCTCCGCCGCGTCGCCCTCGTCCCCGTACCCCAGGACGGCGAGGGCCCGCGCGCGGGGTGCCTCGACGAGGCGGACGGTGGCCCGGGTGAGGACCGCGAGGGTGCCCTCGGAGCCGCAGTACGCGCGGGCCGTGTCGGCGCCCTTCTCGGGGAGCAGGGCGTCCAGGGCGTACCCGGAGATGCGCCGGGGGAGTTCGGGGAAGCCGGTGCGCAGGCGGGCCAGTTCGGTGTCGACCAGTCGGCGTAGTCCTTCGGGGCTACCCGCCCAGTCCCTCCCCAGGGTGAGGCGGGCGCCGCGCGCGGTCACGACGTCCAGGGTCCGGACGTTGTCGGCGGTCGTCCCCCACGCGACCGAGTGGGAGCCGCACGCGTTGTTGCCGATCATGCCGCCGAGGGTGCAGCGGCTGTGCGTCGAGGGGTCGGGGCCGAAGCGCAGGCCGTGCGGGGCGGCGGCGTCCTGGAGGCGGTCGAGGACCAGTCCTGGCTGGACCACGGCGGTACGGGTGGCGGGGTCCAGGTCGAGGACGCGGTTCATGTGCCGGGTGAAGTCCAGTACGACGCCGGTGCCGGTGGCCTGTCCGGCGATGGAGGTACCCCCACCCCTGGGTACTACGGGTACTCCGTGCTCCCGGCAGATCTCCAGGGCGGCGACCACGTCGGCGTCGTCCTGGGGAGCTACGACCCCGAGGGGGACCCGCCGGTAGTTCGAGGCGTCCATGGTCACGACGGCACGGGAGGTGGTGTCGAAGCCGACGTCGCCTCGCAGGGCCGTGCGCAGATCCGCTTCCAGGTTCGGCATGGGTACAGGAAATCAGGCGGGACAACCGAGGGCACCGGGACGGACGTTCAAGATCCTTCAAGGAGCGTCCCGGATCCATCCGTCCCGTAGTACCTCGGAGGGACCGGTACTACCCCCCTGCCGGACGTCCACACGACGTCTCACCGGACGGACCACGTTTCGCTCACGTTTGCCGTAACGGCTACCCTCCCCCCGTGGCTGAGATCCGGATTCCCTCTGACATCAAGCCCGCGGACGGTCGTTTCGGCGCGGGTCCCTCCAAGGTGCGGATCGAGGCGCTGGACGCCCTCGCCGCCACCGGCACCTCCCTCTTGGGTACGTCACACCGACAGGCCCCGGTGAAGAACCTGGTCGGCGAGGTCCGCGAGGGCATCTCCGCACTGTTCTCCCTACCTGAGGGCTACGAGGTCGTCCTCGGCAACGGCGGCTCGACCGCGTTCTGGGACGTCGCGACCCACGGGCTGATCGAGAACAAGTCGCAGCACCTCACCTTCGGCGAGTTCAGCTCGAAGTTCGCCAAGGCGGCCAAGCTCGCCCCCTGGCTGGCCGAGCCCACGGTGATCTCCTCCGACCCGGGCACCCACCCGGAGGCGCGGGCCGAGGCGGGCGTGGACGTGTACGCGTTCACCCACAACGAGACGTCGACGGGTGTCGCGGCGCCGGTCAAGCGCGTCGCGGGCGCCGACGAGGGCGCGCTGGTCCTGGTCGACGCCACCTCCGGCGCGGGCGGCCTCCCGGTCGACATCGCCGAGACGGACGTCTACTACTTCGCCCCGCAGAAGTCCTTCGCCTCCGACGGCGGCCTGTGGATCGGCGTGTTCTCCCCGGCCGCGATCGAGCGCGCCGAGCGTGTCCATGCCTCCGGCCGGCACGTCCCGGAGTTCTTCAGCCTCCCCACGGCGATCGACAACTCCCGCAAGAACCAGACGTACAACACCCCGGCGCTCTCCACCCTGTTCCTGCTGAACGAGCAGCTCAAGTGGATCAACGGCCAGGGCGGCCTTGCCTTCTCCACCTCCAGGACGAAGGACTCCTCCACCCGCCTCTACACCTGGGCCGAGGAGTCGAAGCACGCGACGCCGTTCGTCACCGACCCGGCGAAGCGCTCGCAGGTCATCGGCACGATCGACTTCGCGGAGGACATCGACGCCGCCGCGATCGCCAAGGTCCTGCGCGCCAACGGCATCGTCGACACCGAGCCCTACCGCAAGCTCGGCCGCAACCAGCTGCGCGTCGCCATGTTCCCGGCGATCGACCCGGCGGACGTCGAGGCCCTCACGAAGTGCATCGACCACGTGATCGAGAACCTCTGACTCCCTTCCCGCACGGCGTAGTTGTCCGCCGCGCACCCGTACGACGCTGAAGGGCGCCCGGTGAACTCCGGGCGCCCTTCGCGCAGTTCAGGTCGCCGTGCAGGTCAGGCTCGGCGCACTGCCCCCGCCGGGCGCGGCACCGAACCCGAAGGTGGCCGAACTCCCCGCGGACAACGCCCCGTTGTGGGCCGCGTTGACGGCGGTCACCGACGCCCCGCTCTGGGTGTACGACGCGTTCCACATGGTGGAGATCTGCTGGGAGCCGGGGAAGCTCCAGGCGACCTTCCACGACGAGATGGCCGTCGTCCCCGAATTCACCACTTTCACCTCGCCGTTGAAGCCGCCGCCCCAGTCACTGGTGACGGCGTAGGTCGCGGTGCAGGCGGCGCTCCCGCCACCACCTCCACCGCCTCCGCCACCGCCTCCGCCACCGCCACCGCCACCGCTGCCGACCGGCGGGAAGGCCGGCGCCTTGATGCTCGCGAGGTAGCCGTCCTTCACCGTGTCGACGCTCTGCCAGTCGTCCTTCAGAATCCCGCCGGTGTCACCGGAGTTGGGGTTCCACGACCAGAACGTCCAGTGGAAGGAGTCGGCGCCGTTCGCCGACGTCGAGCGCAGGTAACTCACCAGCGCCGCCAGCCACTTCTGGTCCACGGACGCCTGGAGCGTCGTACCGAACTCGCCCACCCACACCGGGGCGATGTTCTGCTTGAAGATGTAGCCCCAGTACTTGTCCCAGATCCCCGGCATGTTGTTCGGGAAGGTGGGGTCGCTGAACCAGCTCTGCTGGGCGACGCTGGTGGCGTAGTCGTGCGCCGAGTACACCAGCCGGTTGGGAACCGAGAGTTGGACCGGATACTGCGCGACACCCATCAGGTTGCCGCCCCACCAGCCGGAGACTCCGTTGACGGTCTGGATGCCCTCGACGAAGATCAGCAGGTCGGGGTTGACCGACAGGACCGCGTTCCCGGCGCGCTGGGCGGCCAGCCGCCAGTCGGTCGCCGTGTCCCCGCAGCCCCAACAGGCGGGATCGTGCGGCTCGTTGTGGAGGTCGATGCCGACGACGGCCGGGTTCCCGGCGTAACGGGACGCCAGGGACTTCAAGTTGGCGATCCACGTCGACTCGGGGACGGCCGCGGTGTACCAGAGGGCGGACTGTCCGCCCGAGTCCGGGCGGTGCCGGTCGAGGATGACGCGCAGGCCGTCCCGGCCGGCGTACGACACGATCTTGTCCAGCACGCCCAGGGAGTTGAGGCCCTGGAGGTCGGCGTTCTTGCCGCTGGAGAAGTCGATGCTGTTGGGGACGGTCGAGGACTTGAAGATGTCGTCGCTGTACGGGATGCGGATCGTGTTGTAGCCCAGCGACTTCATCTGGTCGATCATGCTCTTGTAGTCGCGCGACCACAGGCCGTGGACCACGTAGTTGCCGGTCTCGAAGCCGAACCAGTTGATCCCGGCGACCCGGACGGGCTGTCCGGCCGAGTCGAGGATCTGACGGCCGCTGGTGTGCCAGTACCCGGCTCCCGGCGCCTCCGCGGCCCGCGCCGGTTGCGCGACCGCCAGGCCCAGAGGCAGCAGCAGCGCGGCGACCACCGCGCACAGCGCTCTTCGCACGTTGCGGAACATGTCCCTTGTTCCTCTCGGGGGTGCGGATCCGGAACGTGGGAGCGCTCCCACTTCCGCACCTCCCAGAGAAGACCGGTCCCAACACCCCGTCAAGGACTACGACATCACTTCCCGAGCTTCTTGAACCTCCCCACCGCCAGCGGCAGGAAGAGCGCGCCCAGGATCAACGGCCAGACGAGAGCCATCAGTTGGGCGTTCTGCTCGACCCAGGTGCTCCCCGCTCCCGCCGGCGCCCCGAAGAGTTCCCTGGTCGCCCCGGCCGTCGCCGAGATCGGGTTCCACGCGGCCACGAACCCCAGCCAGTCCGGCATGAGCTGGGGCGCGACGAAGACGCTGGAGATCATCGTCAGCGGGAAGGCCACGGCGAACAACCCGCCCGCCGCCTCGGGGTTGGGGACGACGAAGCCGAGCCACACCCCCAGCCAGATCAGCGCCAGCCGCAGCCACAGCAGCAGTCCGAAGGCGCCGACGAATCCCCAACTCCCCTCCGGACGCCACCCGATGGCCAGCGCCGTGAGCATCATGATGGCCAACTCGGCGCAGGCGACGAGGAGATCGGTCACCCCGCGCCCCGCGACGACCGCCGAGGACGCCATCGGCATGGAGCGGAACCGGTCGACGACCCCCTTCTGCGCGTCGTACACGACGACCGTCGCCGTGTTGATGAACCCGAAGGCCATCGTCATGACGAACATCCCCGGCATCAGGAAGTCCTTGTAGTCCCCACCGCCCGGCACGTGCATCGCGCTGCCGAAGACGTAGCCGTAGAGCAGGACGGAGAGGATCGGGAAGCCCAACTGCCAGAGGATGTTGACCGGTTGGCGCCGGTAGTGGGTGAGCCCCCGCCGGACGAGGTTCCAGCAGTCGGCCAACGCCCAGTAGACGCGGCCGTGTTCGCGGACCGGGGTCAGGTCGAGGGTGCTCACGCGGCGGCCTCCTTCACGGTCGGGCCGGTCTCGGTGCGGTGGCCGGTCAGGCGCAGGAACACGTCGTCGAGGCTGGGCCTGCGCAGGCCGATGTCCTCGACCCGCACGCCCTCGTCCTGGAGGGTGCGGGCCACCGCGGTCAGTGCGGAGACCCGGTCGGCGACAGTGGCATGGATCCTCAACTCGCCTTCGTCCGCCTCGGGTTCGCCGTCCGCGACGCGGGCCATCACCTTCACCGTCCGCTGGATGTCGGCGCGTTCGGCGAGCACGACCTCGATCCGGTCGCCGCCGATCATGTCCTTGAGGCCGTCGGGGGTGTCGTCGGCGATGGACCGGCCCCGGTCGAGCACGGTGACGCGGGAGGCCAGCCGGTCCGCCTCCTCCAGGTACTGCGTGGTGAGCAGGACCGTCGTACCGTCCGCCACCAACGCCCGTACGGATTCCCAGACTTCACCCCGGGCGCGGGGGTCGAGGCCGGTCGTCGGCTCGTCGAGGAAGAGGACCGCGGGGGCGAGGATCATCGACGTGGCGAGGTCGAGCCGGCGCCGCATGCCGCCGCTGTAGCCGTCGACGCCCCGGTCGGCGGCCTCGGCCAGGCCGAAGCGGTCCAGGAGTTCGGCGGCGCGCTGCCGGGCCCGCCTGCCGCCGAGGTGGAAGAGGCGGCCGAACATCTCCAGGTTCTGCCTGCCGGTGAGGACCTCGTCGACCGCCGCGTACTGGCCCGTGAGCCCGATCCGCGCACGCACCTCGCGCGCCCTGCTGACCACGTCGAGACCGGCGACCTCCGCGGTGCCGCCGTCGGGGCGGCGCAGGGTGGCCAGGATGCGGACGGCGGTGGTCTTGCCGACTACCAATCCAGGGGGACATTGGCTCCACACCGCTCGACAGGCCGTTTCGGCTGGTCAGAGCTACCGTGAGGCCAAGGGAGTGGCTATGAGCAAGGCACTGGAGAAGGCAGGCGTACCCGCCTCAGCCGTTCGACTCGCGGTGACCGCCGTGAGCGACGCAGGTTTCATGATCGGCGCCCTTGACGCGTCCGGCGCCCACTACAACTACGTGGACGTGGTCAAGGCCAACACCGACCGGCTGGTGACTGCCTACGGCGCACCCCGGACGACGGCCCGCCGGGTGCTTGCCGGTGCCTTTCGTCGCGCCTACGTCCGCGCGGGTGGTGACCGTTGATGACCGCCGCAGTGAATGAGGGAATCGCGTACGAGCGCATCTCTGCCGACGACGGGGCCGGTTACGGCGTCGAGTCCCAGCGCATCGAGATCAACGAGCACGCCGACGAGCACGGGCTCACGATCACCGAACACTTCACGGACAACGACCGGTCCGCCTACTCGGGCAAGCTCCGTGAGGACTACGCACGGATGCTCGCGGTCATGGCGTTGGGCGTGATCCGGTTCGTACTCGTCTGGCACCCGGACCGGCTGCACCGGTCGAACGCTGAGCTTGAGCGGTTCATTGCGCTGGGACGTCAGCACCGGATCATCGTGAAGTCGGTGACGGCCGGGGAGTACGACCTCACGACGGCTCACGGCCGTAAGGCGCTGCGGGACGCAACGACGAATGCCGCGTACGAGTCGGAGCACCGGGCGGAACGTGTGGCTCTTGCCCGCAAGCGGCAGGCGCGCATGGGTGCGTTCGGCGGGGGTGTGCGCGCCTTCGGGTGGGGTGCCCCGACCAACCGGGTCCGGCGAGTCCTGGTGAACAAGGAAACCCGCGAGTACGAGGACCGTCCGGTACTCGACTGCACGCAGCACAACCCCCAGGAAGCGGCGGTCATCCGGTGGATGGCCGATGAGCTGCTGGCCGGGGTACCGATCGCCCAGGTGACGCGTGCGCTGAACGGTCCGGGCACGATCCGGCACGGCGGGAAAGTCATCGCCAACGGTCCGGTTCTGACGGTCAGTCAGGCGGACAGCCGGAAGCTGAAGCGTGAGGGCAAGGAAGTCAAGCACGGGGGTTGGAACTCCAAGACCGTCCGGCAGATCCTGACGGCCCCTCTGGTGTCAGGGCACGCGGTCTACAAGAACGAGATCGTGGCCCGCGATGTCTGGGACGCGATCCTTCCGGAAGACCGCCGACAGGCGCTGATCACGCTGTTCGCCAGTGAGACCCGGACGGACCTCAAGACCGGCAAGGTCATGCCGCGTAAGACTTCCCCGGGCAATCAGCCCAAGTGGCTTGGCTCGTTGATCCTTGAGTGTGGAATCTGCGAGGCCGAAGGGACGCCCATGACGTCCCGGACCAAGCACGGGCGTCCGGTCTACAGGTGCGCCGCCAAGGGGCACGGCATCATCAGTGCTGAACCCATGGACAAGTTCCTCGGCGCGGCGGTCGTAGAACGCCTCTCACGGCCCGACGCGGTGGACCTGGTCGAGTCGGCCCCCGAGGTGGACGTGAACGCCCTGAGGGACGAGCAGAAGCGATTGCAGGGGAAGAAGAACGGGCTCGTGAACCTGTTCAACGCGGACGCGATCGATGCGGAGCAACTCACCCGGGGAACCGCTGAGTTGAAGGCGCGGCTTGCCGAGATTGAGGCGGAACTGAGTGCGGCGATCGTGGAGGATCCACTGTCGGACCTGGTCGGGCAGAAGAGCGTTCGGGACGCGTGGGAGGGTCTGTCGCTCGGCAGGAAGCGCGAGATCCTGCGGGTGTTGTTCACGGTGACCGTGAAGAAGGGGCGTATGGGAGTTGCCGGGAAGGACTTCGACCCCAACCGCGTTGTGATCACCGAAGCCCGCAAGCCCAAGGCGCCGGAACGCCCGGTGCTCAGGGCGGCATAGGCCGAGAAAACCAGGAACCCCTACCCATTCCGGGTAGGGGTTCCTTTGCGCCCAGAGTAGCCACCCAATAGCCACGAGTGATGTCCGCAAAATCTTCTGCCTGACGCACCGACGGGCCTTTAAAGGCCGCAAACCTTCCCGTTCGGTTCCTTGCTGGGCGCACGTCCGTCGGCGCAGGGTAGTCACCCACTCGCAACCCCTGCGGCTCGAAGGTTCAATCGACACCCCCGAGCGTAGGGTCTGGAAGCCTCCCGCCAATGAATACGGGAACACGATGTCAGCACGTTTAAAGCCCCGACGCAGCTTCTGGCCGCCGTTGAACACTTCGACCCTACCCGGACACGCTCCCCAATTATGTTTGGTGGGTATTTCCATGGCGTAAGGGAGTGTAGGGGGCACGCCTTCGACGCGTTTGCACGCTCGGGAACGTCGTCTCACACCACCGGCTTGGACCATCCGCGCGAAGTGAGCGCATACCAGAAAGGATCATCGGCATGTTGAATGCTGAAGTAATAGCGGAAAAGATCATCGCCGCCCTCAGGGGATCAAACCGGTCCACGGGAATTACATGGATCGAGATCGAAAGAGAGGCGGCCGTTCTCGGCGTAAACACGCAGGGAGAGCTGTGGATCATGAGTCCGACGTACGAGAACGTCGCCTTCTGGCCGACCGTCAGCCAGGATTTCATTGACGTATATCAGGCGCTCGCCCCCTCGCTGGATATTCACGAAGCGAGTCCGATCTCTTACATGGCTGACGGAAAGGTGCCAAGTCTTCCTCTCGTCAAGCAACCCCCGTGTGAGGGTTACCGTAAGCCGCATTGGCTGCCTCTTCGTTTTGAAATTAAGGAAGAGGTCTCCTCTGATGCCTGACGAAGATTTACCGATCGAGTGGCTGGAGAATATTCAGATTCAGATAGACAAGCTACCACCCCTTGATGATGCAACCAGAAGCGTACTGCGAATTTTACTCAACGGTTCTTAATTGCCGATTGAACTGAAAAACCTTGCTCAGCCCCACCCCTCGCGGGTGGGGCCCTTACTCAACCTCTTTCGGAGATCTTCAATGTTGTTTAAAGCTGCCCTGACCTTGACCGAGCAAGGATTCCGAGTATTTCCCTGCATGACAGGCCAGAAGAGGCCCCTTACGAAACACGGCCTCCGTGACGCCAGCATGGACAAGGATGCACTGGCCGACTGGTGGTCACGGTGGCCTGACGCCAATGTCGGAATCGCCACCGGTCCAACGACAGGTTACGGCGAACCGGGATTGATCATTCTGGATATCGACGTCAAGAACGGCATTGACGGAATGTTCAGTCTCCGGGGCCTGGAAGTCTTGTACGGCAAGCTTCCTGATAGCCCAGAAGCCCGAACACCATCCGGTGGGGTCCACCTGTATTTCAAGCTGCACGAGGGTGGCCCCTACGTCGATATCCCATGCAGCGTTGGAAAGCTGGCGCCCGGGGTGGACGTTCGTGCGCGCGGCGGACTGGTAATCGCTCCTCCCTCAACCGTCGGGAACGAGCGCTACGAGTGGACGCGTGAGCCCGTGTCGGCGCATCACATGCCTCTACTGCCGAAAGCATGGCTGGCGGCACTCAAGGGAACCTCACGGCCCCGCACCCCCCGCCCAGCAGTACCGGTCGCCGTAGACCTCAGGAGGCGCCTGTCAGGCGTCCTCGACCGACTGTTGGGTGCGCAGGAGGGCGAGCGCAACTCTCTTCTTCACTGGGCTAGTTGGCGGTTTCGGGAAGAGCATGAAAACGGCAGGATCACGGAAGCGCAGGCTGTAAACGCTTTGCTTACTGCTGCTGATCACCTTGGATTGCCTCGCCCTGAGGCCGAAGCTACCGTATTCGGCGTGTTCCGGCGGACGGATGCCGCGTGAAGGCTGAGGACATCTTGATAAACGTGGGTTTGCGAGAGCCTCGACCTGACTTCCGGGACTTCCTCTATACATCAGCAACTCTTGACGGAATACCTGAGCCGTCCCCGCTGATCGATGGATTCATTTACAAGAACAGTCTTGCCCGGATGTTCGGGGCGTCCGGTTCGATGAAGTCTTTCGTCGCCCTCGATATGGCCGCCCATATCGCGCTTGGGTGGGACTGGCACGGCCAGCGTGTCATACAGGGGTCAGTGCTTTACGTGGTCGCCGAGGGAGAGGGCGGTATCAGACGGCGCGTGAAGGCTTGGGAGAACCATCACGACAAGGAAATGACCGGAGTCACCTTCCTGACGCTGGCTTTCCAAATAGGAAACCCTGAATGGCCTGACTTTCAGGAATGGTGTGCGGAAGAGGAGTTCTCGCTCATCATCTTCGACACGCAGGCCCGGGTAACTCTCGGCACGGAAGAGAACTCCAATAGTGAAATGAGCACCGTGGTGGCCATCCTTGATGGCCTTGTGAGAACTACCGGGGCGTGTGTCCTGCTCGTCCATCACACAGGGCAGGGGGCGGCAGAACGAGCACGTGGAGCCAGCGTTGTCCGTGCCGCACTGCAATCTGAAATCAAAGTGGAGAAGGACCCCACCACTAAAGCCGTGTCCGTGTCCTCAGATAAACAGAAGGATCACGCCGAACAGACTGTGACTCTGCAACCCGAGATCACCCCCGTTCCGGGAATGCTTGACTGCTTCGGGCGGCAGAAGACCTCTGTTGTTCTGCGGGCCCGGACTGAGGGCTTAGTTCCGAGTTTCGCCAAGAGTCCCCAGGACTATGCGGTGATGCTGCGCGAGGCTCATCCCGGTGAGGACTGGCAGCAGTGGAACCGTGAACGCGTCAAGGAAGCGCTAGCGACCCTAGGGCGCAAGATAGGAAAGAACGCGACCCTCGCGGCGACTCTTCGGGAACTCAAGCGTCCCCAAGAATAGCCGGACCTCTCGGGACACCAAGGGACTCGGGACAGTCTCATTGTCCACCGGCAAAACGTGGACGCCTGCAACGGTGTCCCTGGTGTCCCACCCCCGTAGGGGGGACCCCGGGGCAGGCGGACGATGCCCGCGAGAACGGACCACCAAACGAAAGGTACGAGCATGATTTCCCATCATGACCATTTACAGCAGATTGCCGAATACGTAGGCCAGCTCATCCGGGGTATCCCTGTCCCCGTTGATTACACGATCTCCGCACAGACCCCTAACGGGATAACTCTGGAGCAACGGCGACGGCAGATCACGCACTCGCCCTTACTGCGGCAGGTGGAAACACTCGGCACCGTGCCGACAAGCAACGGCATCCCGGAGTCCCGACCGGTCCACGGGTCACGTCCGCCGGGGAATTTGGAGGCAGTGTCTTGGGGCATGGACGTACGGGCGGCAGCGCGGGACCTCAGGGCGCTTCTGTGGCGGTCGGGTGGCCAGGCCGGTGAATGCCCCCAGGTGGCCCCGGAGAGAGCGTTGGAGTCCTTACCGGCCCTAGCATCCACCGCCCCCCTGGAAGACGCTCAGATGGCCGTACAGGCCCTTGCCGCCCTCGTACGGCGTGCCCGCGTGCTCCTGGGCTACGACGAACCCCCGCGAGCGATCCGGGGACGGCGCTGCGAGTGCGGCGGAACCCTGCGCATCGCTGCCGACGCAACGGGGCCGGTGTGGTGCTCGGGCATCGAGGACCGCGATTCTTGCGGCAATACCATCGAGAAATCTGAATGGATCGAATGGGAACGCTGGCGGAATTCAATGCACGAGTTGAGGAATGCGGCATAGTCGGATATCAGCTATAATGGAGTCTTGCGGGAGAACTCCGCCCTCAAGCGCGTCACCTCTTGAGTGAATACCTTCCACCCCCTTCTCGTTATGCCCTCTGGCGGGAAGGGGGTTTCTCATGCCCAAGAACAGGCCCGACCTCACTACGCACCAATGGCGGCAGATACGGCAACAGGTGCTCGGGGAATCAACCGTGTGCATCGTGTGCGGGCACCCGGGTTCCCGGACCGTGGACCATGTCATCCCGGTTTCCCGTGGCGGAGAACCCCACTCTCCCGACAATGCCGCACCCATCCACGGGGTCGAACGGTGTCCGGCCTGCGACCGGAACTGCAACAACGACAAGGGCAATCGCCTGTTGTCGGAAATGCACCTCTTCACTACCAGCGTGGATTGGTGGTCGGGTTAGCCTCGCGAATTATCGCCATCTATCAAATCCGGCTCCCAGCGGTCCACCAGACGCTTTTCCATCTCGATCTTCAGTTTGTTTAGTCGCGCATAGAGAACCTGCTCCTGATTGGACAGTTTCCCGGAGTCCATCTTTGCCAACAATTCCTCGATGCTTTCCGACAGAACGTTCACGCAAATATTCGCTGCCCCGTTGAAGCCATTGGTGTAAGCATCGTCTTCACGCTTATTCAAACCCCGCCTCGCCCCCTCTGTCACTGCCCCTGCTAGTTCACGCTTTACGCTGTTCCAATCCAACGCGTTGCCCCCATCTCTTATTCGATCCGGCTCGATTCATCATCGTAGCCGACGATCTACAGGGTGCATTCGAACGTTTGCAGCCGGGATGGGCATCCAGTTTTTGAGCCGCACTGGCCGTATGACCACACGTCCCCCTGTTTCATCTCTCTCCCCGGGGCTGGAGCGGCTCGCCGGCTCCTACTTCCAGCCTCTCTCACCTGCGAGTTTCGCGGGCAGAGCGCTGGTCCTGGTGGTCGAGCTCACGGGGCGACTGTTCACCCATCGATCTTGACCGGCGGTTTGCTGCCGCTGTTCACGAGCTGGAACACGAGGGGGTGACCATGGGTCTGTACGTACGCCCCCTCACCCTGAAACAGGCCAACGAAATGGTAGCCAGTCTTCACCGGCACCATAAACCGGTGGTGGCTCACCGTTTCAGTCTCGGGGCATTCGACGAGAACGGCGTATGCCATGGTGCCGCAATCGTCTCCAAACCCGTGGCGCGAATGACTCCGCAATACACCGTGGCTGAAGTCACGCGGCTGGTCACCGATGGGACGTACAACGCTTGCAGCATTCTGTACGGTGCCGCTGCGCGTGCCGCTAAGGCAATGGGGTTCGAGCGTATCCAGACATTCATCCTGGACAGCGAGCCCGGCACCACTCTGAAAGCCTCAGGGTGGGAGCATGACGGGAATTCCTCGGGTGGGGCCTGGTCGTGCCCCACCCGGAAGCGCAACGATGATCACCCATTGGTCGAGAAACAGCGTTGGGTCAAGCGCTTGAACCCCGAGCATCTAAACAAGGGTGCAACTCTCGGGTAGGAATGGTGGAGACTGTGCAGGATCGAGGCAATTCCTCTGGCACTCTTCGCACGCCAGGATGAGCCACTGTGGAATACCTTGCCCCATTGCCACAGTCGGAGTGGCGCGCATATTTTCGACGCCTGGAAATTGTCGATCGGTTTGAATTTGTACATGCTCACCTGTCGAGCGGTTCTCATCGCAGCACACGCACATGTATTGAAGAGTCATTTCGACACCTCATCTCATGTCGAAGATAACTCCGCTTCCTTAACTGCCGCATGTCGATCTTCCCCGGGGGGCCCCGTAGAGACGGCCGTACGCGCCGAGCTGGCCGGTCACACAGAGTCGGCGTTGGGGGCGCTCTCACTGGCCCTTGCGCGCCACCTCGACTCAGGCCCGGACGCGCGGCAGGTCGCTGCCCTTCACCGAGAGCTACGACTCACGCTCACTGACCTACGCGCCGAGCTGGCCGACCGGACCGGGGGTGAGTCACTCGATGACCTCTCCGGACTGGCAGACCCCGACTGAACTCCGGGGCCAGTGCGCCGACGCGTACGGGCTGGACTGCCCGCCCCGGTGGGGAATGCCCCGGCGTCCGGACTATCCGACGTTGGGCCCAAAGGTCGCGCGGGTTATGGAACGTCTCGGATTCCGGGTCATGCCGTGGCAGCGCTACGTTCTCGATGTTTCCTTTGAACTCGACCCCGTCACCGGGTTACTGGCATACCGGGAAGTCGGGTTATCCATTCCCCGGCAGCAGGGGAAAACCACCTTGTTGTTGGGCGTGATCGTCCACCGCCTCATGGCATGGGAACGGTCACGCGTCATCTACGCGGCGCAGGACCGGAATGAAGCCCGCAAGCGTCTTGAGGAAGAGTTCGCCGAAATCCTTGATGCTTCCCCGTTGTCCGGCCGGTACACGACCCGGTGGACGAACGGCAGCGAACACATCAAGTGGGAGAACCTTTCCAGGGTCGGCATCACCGCGAACACCGAGAAAGCCGCCCACGGTTCGACCCTCGATCTCGGGGTCATTGACGAGGCGTTCGCCCATGCCGATGACCGGTTGGAACAGGCTTTCAGTCCAGCCATGATCACACGCCCCATGGCGCAGCAGTGGTGGGCGAGTGCGGGTGGTACCGAAAAATCGGTGTACCTGAACCGGAAACGGAAACAGGGCCGGGAAATAATCGAGCGGTACTGGCAGACCAGGGAAGTTCCCACGGTCGCCTACTTCGAATGGTTCTCCCCTGATTCGGAACCCCGGGACAAACCCTCAACCTGGTACGGGTGTATGCCCGCACTCGGGCACACGATCACCGAGTCAGCTATCCGTTCCGATCTCGACCGGCTGGAGCCCGCAGAGTTCGACCGGGCGTATCTGAACAGAACCCGGAAGTCCGAGCCAGCTCCCGATGCCAACGTTCCCCGGGAGGAATGGGCCGGACTCTCGGACAAGACTTCCCGGTGCGGTGCCGATATCTCGTTCGCGGTCGATGTGGCACCGGGCCGTGACTGGGCGTCGATATGTGCTGTCTCTGTCCGGGACGACGGCCGGTTGCACTGCGAATTGGTGGCCCGCCGGTCCGGCACGGATTGGGTGGTTCCCGCCCTGGTGAAACTCCGGGACCGGTGGAATCCGGTAGCCGTCGCGATAGACGTTCCCTCAAGGGCCCCTGCGGGGGCCCTCGTGGACGAACTCCATGCGGCAGGTATCCGCCTGCCCGTGGACCGGGAAAAGCCCGCACGCGGCGACTTGGCGATACCCCGCACGGTGGACGTGACCGGCGCGTGTGCCCAGCTCGCTGACGCGATCCGGCAAGGCAGGGTCGTGCATCTCGACCAGGGGCCGTTGACTGCCGCCGTGAACGGGGCGCGTACCCGCGCGGTCGGGGATTCGTGGGCATGGCACCGACGTTCGGCGTCCGTGGACATCTCGCCCCTGGTTTCCGTGACGCTCGCCCGGTGGGCACTGATGACCCGGCTTCCCCTCCTGACTGACGACTCGTACGACGTACTTTCTTCCGTGGCCTGAGAGGGGTGTTCTCATGACCTTTCAGGGACCTGACGGGACTTTCTACCCGGGCACTCCCTCTGTCGCTCCTGAGGGCCGGTGGGGGCGTTTCTGGAATGCAGTAGGGCGAAGGTTCAAAGCGCCGGAGGAACGTGCTATCTCCGTTCCCTGGAACTACGGCGGACCGAACTCCGGTGCTGTCTCAAATGAGACAGCCCTAGCGGTCGTCCCCGTATTCGCGTGCGTGCGCATCCTCGCGGACTCCATAGCCTCCCTGCCGGTGAAGGCATACCGGAAGAACGGCGAGACCCGCGAACCAGTGCCCATGCCCGCACTGCTGCGGAAGGGTTCTGCCCGGGACAACACTTTCCAGTGGATACATAAAGCGATCGTGTCTCTCGCCTTGCGGGGAAACGCCTACGGTCTTGTGGTCGCACGCGACGACATGGAGTTTCCCATTCAGGTTGAGTGGCTCAACCCCGATGACGTGTACGTGGACGAGACCTCACCGGCCATGCCCGTGTACTACGTGTGGGGCAAGAGGGTGAACACCGAAGATATCGTTCATATCCCGTGGATCGTCCCGCCCGGCAAGGTCAAGGGCCTTTCTCCGATATCCGCGTTCGCGTCCACACTCGGTGTGGGAATCAGGGCCACGGACTACGGGGCACGCTGGTTCGACACCGGAACACCACCGGCCACCATGCGGAACACCGAGAAGACCGTGACCCCGGACGAGTCGGCAGAAATCCGCGACCGCCTCATGTCCGCCATGCGGCAGGGGAAACCCCTGGTGTTCGGGAATGACTGGGAGTTCAGCGCACTCCGGGTATCCCCGGAAGAGTCGCAGTTCATCGAGACGCTCCGGCTGAATGCGACACAGATAGCTTCCATCTACGGGGTTCCCGCCGAAATGGTTGGCGGAGAAACAGGCGGGTCTCTGACCTACTCGACCGTGGAACAGAACTCCATCAACCTGACTCAGCTCACATTACGGCCGTGGGTGGTGCGCCTTGAGTACGCCATCAACGACATGATCCCGTATCCGGAGTTCGTGAAACTCAACCTCGATGCCATGGTGAGAACAGATCTCCTCACGCGATATCAGGCTCACGAGATCGCGTTGCGCAACGGATGGCGGAACGCGGACGAGACCAGAGCTATCGAGGACGAACCACCTTTGCCGGACGGCATGGGGCAGGGATACGGACAGACACAGATTGGGGGTCCGCAGTGACCGAAATAGAAAGACGGTTCACGACCGTCCCGGTAGAGCTGCGGGCCACCGCGAAAAGCGCTTCTGCCATCGGCGGATATGCCGCCGTGTTCAACCGGCAGTCCAAGAATCTCGGCGGGTTCGTCGAACAACTCGCCCCCGTCGTGTTCAACCAGTCACGCGGCGACGGATGGCCCGACGTGGTGGCCCGCTGGAATCACGACGACATGGCCCTACTCGGCACGACCGGGGCCGGAACTCTCCGCCTCCACATCGACGGAACCGGATTGCTGTACGAGGTCGATCCACCTGCCGCGCGGGCCGATCTCGTGGAACTCGTGGAACGCGGCGACGTACGGAAATCCTCGTTCGCTTTCCGTGTGATCGAGGACGACTGGTCGACGACCGACCAGGGATTCCCCATGCGCACCCTCATCAAGGTGCAATTGGTTGATGTGGCCCCGGTCAACGTACCGGCCTACGCCGACACGACAGCGGGACTCAGGTCCCTTGCCCGGCATTTTGATGCCGACTTCGAAGAGGTCCGTTCGATGGCTCAGGCGAATGAATTGCGCCGGTTCTTCGAAAGGACTGAAACCAGCGTTCAGCCCGTGGGCAAGACGCCCGCACAACTGAGGCTGGAACTCCTCAAGCGCCGGTAGCTGGAAGCAGCAGCCGGCGAATCCTTTACCCGCCCTAACTAACCCCCTGGCACTCCCGTTAGCGCGGGCTTTGTGGCGATTGGCAACACCGTCGTCAGGTGCGGCACGGAAGTGACTACGCGATGACTCCCGATTGCGAAAAGGCGTCGGGCCCCGGGCAATAGCCAGGACATCAGCGGCTCCGTTCGATCTTGAACGGAGCAGTAGCAGTGTCCGAAGTAGCACAACGTTTAACCGAGCGCCGCAACACCGTATGGAACAAGGCTAAAGAACTTGCCGACCGGGTTGCCGAAGAGAACCGGAATTTCTCCGGTGAGGAAGAGTCTTCCTGGCAGGCGCTTAATTCTGAGCTTGACGCCCTCGACCGCCGTATCAGTGCGGTCATCGAGGGCGAGCAGCGGGCCAAGGACGCCGAAGAGGCCATGTCCCGCCTGCGGGGCGAGACCAAGCGCACCGGCCCTACAGACAGCGGCAGTGACGAACTCCGCACATTCCTGCGTGGCGACGGTCCCCGCGTATTCGAAGTACGGCCCGGGGCTGAGTCCCGTGACCTTTCCAAGCTGACTGCCGGTGCCGGTGGAAATACCGTGCCCACCTCTTTCTACAATCAGCTTGTCGCGCATCTTGTCGAAACCTCTGCGGTCATGACCGGCGGGGCAACGGTTCTTACCACTGCTTCCGGCGAGAAGCTGCAAGTCCCCAAGACGACCAGCCATTCCAGCGCGAGCATCATCACCGAGGGTTCCGCTATCTCCGAGAGTGACCCTGCTTTCGGGCAGGTGGAATTGGGGTCGTTCAAGTACGGCACCCTCATTCAGGCATCCCGTGAACTCCTCACGGATACCGGGGTGGACCTTGAGGGGTATCTCGCCATGCAGGCCGGTCGAGCATTGGGGAACGCATTCGGTGCGCACCTCATTTCCGGTACCGGTACCGGGCAGCCGCGAGGGATTCTCACCGATGCTTCGGTAGGCGTCACCGGGGCGACCGGTGATTCAGGCGGGTTCGGGAATCAGTCCACTGCCGGTAAGGGCGCTGACCTGCTTATTGACCTCTTCCATTCCGTGATCGCCCCCTACCGCGCAAGCAATTCTTGCCGGTGGGTCATGGACGATTCCACAGCCGGGGTCATACGGAAGATCAAGACGACTGAAGGCCAGTACATATGGCAGCCATCAGTGGTGGCCGGTACCCCGGACATGATTCTCAACAAGCCGGTGCTGACCGATCCGTCGGTTCCCGCTGTCGGTCTTGGGAACAAGTCTGTGATCTTCGGTGACCTTTCTCAGTATTTCGTGAGGCTTGCCGGTGGAATCCGCTTCGAGCGTTCTGACGAATACGCCTTCAACTCCGACCTTGTCACCTTCCGTGCGGTCATGCGTGCCGACGGCGCGCTTGTGGATCTCACCGGGGCCGTGAAGGTATTCCAGGGTGGGGCTTCCTGATCTCTCTCATGCTGAGGCGCCGGTTCTTTCTTCCTTTCTGCCGGTGCCCCTCCTTCTTCCTCACATCAACGTGACTATCTTCCATGTGACTATCAGGGGGTGATGTGCCATGCCCTATGCGCAACTCGCCACCCTGAAACTGTCTCTGAATATCGACCCTGCGGACACGACACGTGATGCGCTGCTGAATCAGGCTCTTGAATCTGCGACGGCCGGTATCGACCGCATGACCGGACGGACATTCACCCTTGCCCCGGTTACTGCCTCCCGCATCTTCAACCCGAACGAACGGGTAGTCGTTGACGAATGCGGGGAACTCCTGTTGGTCGACGATATCGGGCACGGGACCTTTACCGTGGAAACCGGAACAGCGGGGGGCGGGACGTGGACTGTCGTAGCCGACTATGAAACCGTTCCCTTCAACGCGCTTTCCCGTGGACGGCCCGTCACCGCACTGCGCCGGTATTCCGGAACGTGGGGGCGCGGGATATCCCGCGTGCAGATCAATGCCCGGTGGGGGTGGCCGGAAGTCCCGGAAGAGGTTGTGCAAGCCTGCCTCATTCAGGCGTCCCGCCTGTACAAGCGGAAGGATTCCCCAGAGGGGATTGTGGGGTCCGCCGACTGGGGTGTGGTTCGGGTATCTCGGATAGACCCCGACGTCGGGGCACTCATCCGGCATTTCGTGCTGCCAGGGTTCGGGTGACCGCTACCAACATTCGGTAGTTCGTCCCATGGATTGGCAATATGGGTCGTCCGAGCCGGATGAACTATTGCGGGCCTGGCATGATGCATATAGGAACAGTGCGAGAATCACGCCAGCAATGATCATCCATGACTTGATCACCTCGGCTTTCTGTTCCGCCGCTTTAGTACATCGATATTGTTCCGCTAGCTGTTTCTCCACTTCTTCTAGCCTTTCGCTAGCGTCATCCGGATCGACAAGCTCCTCTGCGGGACCTGAGTCCCAATCCTCCTCATGGGCTGAGTCGGCCTGAGCAATGGAATTAGTGCCAGGCCACACGTGGACGCTGTTCGTCTCTCCGGTCTTGTCGACGTAGCCGCATGAGTTGCACTGCCAGCAACCGCTAAAAGGGCCGCCGACAAGGTGGTGTCCTCGCTGTTGTTTTTGGCATCCCGGACACATTTCGTTCGTGGTTGGCACTTCAGATCCCCTCCCTTGAGCACGTCCCCTCGCGCTCCGTGTTGTCGCGCACTGTACCGGAGTCAAGCGTTCGAGTGAGAGGAATGTGTGCGATGGATATTGCGAGTGTGCGGGAGGCTATAGCCACCGCCGTGCGGAACGGGGTCACCCTCCCTGCGGGAATTCAGAGGCTCACGGTCACGGGCTATGTACCCGACTCGGTGACGGAGCCGTGTTTTTTCGTGGCCGAGTGGTCCCAGGAATACGACAAGAGTTACGGGCACCTCGATGAAGTCGAGTTCACGTGCCGAGTCCTGGTCGGCAGGGGGGACGACAAAGCATCTCAGCGCCTCTTGGACGACCTCTTGTCCCGCAACGGCAGTGCATCCATCAAGACAGCGATCGAGGCCGCGAGAGGCGCCCCCGGAGAATCCGCTCTCGGTGGCTTTGCCGACGACCTACACGTGACCAGAGTTCAGGGATACCGCTGGTACGAACACCAGGGCACGGACTATGTCGGCGCCGAGATCATCGTGAAAGTAGTGGGGTGACCTATGGCGAAGACAATCCTTACCAATGTGCGGCTGTTCGCGGGCGGAGTGGATCTCACCGGGCAATCGAACCAGGTCGAGATATCGGCGGAATTCGAGGACAAGGACGCCACCCATTACGCGTCGGCCGGTTGGAAGGAAGTTCTTCCCGGGCTCGCGTCCACCGAGATCACCGCGTCCGGCCAGTGGGAAGCCGGGGACCCCGGCAAGATCGATGACGCGTCCTGGTCGTCACTGGGCACCACCGCCGCGTGGACGGTCTGCCCCGTCGGGGCGTCGGTCGGGCAACTCGCCTACTCCACGCGGGCGTTGAGGACTTCCTACGGCCTGTTGGACGCCGTGGGGGAGGTTGCTCCCTGGTCGGGTACCGCCGTGGGCTCCTGGCCCCTCGTACGCGGAACCGTGGCGCATCCCCCGGGGGTGGCTGAGACGGGGGCCGACTCCACGACCGGCCAGCAGCTCGGGGCCGTGCCCGTCGGCAAGCGCCTGTATGCCTCCCTGCATGTCCTGTCCGTGGCGGGTAGCGGAACCCCCACGCTCACGGTGGATATCGAGTCGGACACCGACAACACGTTCTCCAGTCCGGTGACTCAGCTTTCCTTCACCCCTGCCACCGGTATCGGGAGTCAGATACTGCGGACGGACGGCAGCGCCATCACCGATACCTGGTACCGGGTCTCGTTCGATGTCACCGGCACGACTCCGTCATTCATGTTCGTCGTGGCATTCGGTATCCAGTAGCCACATCAAAACTCTTTTCCCTGCCCGCCCCCAGTGTGGGGCTTTTTTCATGCCCGCATTGGAGGCGTCATGGCCAAGATGGTATTAACCGCAGCGTATGTCTCGCTCAACGGAAGTGTCCTTTCGGAGTACGCGAACAAGATTGAACTCTCCGTCGAAGTCGAAGACAAAGACGTGACAACGTACGCGTCACTCGGCTGGAAAGAAATGCTCGGGGGCCTCAAGTCCGGTGAGCTGTCCGTCGATTTCTTGCAGGACTTCGCGGCGACCGAACTCGACTCGATCATGTGGCCCCTGCTGGGCACGGTCGTTTCCTTTTCCGTCCGGGCCGACCAGGGCGCCGTGTCCGCATCGAATCCCTCCTACTCGGGGAACGTGCTCATCAACGCATGGAATCCCCTTCAAGGGTCCGTGGGTGATGAGGCCACGGTGGGTGTCTCCTATCCCACGTCCGGTGCCGTTATCCGGGCCACCTCATGACCGGCCGCAACAACCAGCACTCCGCCGTGGGAGTGGATATCGAGGGTCTTGAGGCCGTGGTCCGTGCCCTCAAGGCCGAGGAAGACGGCAAGGAACTCCGGAAGGATCTCGTCAAGGAATTGCGGCAGGTGATGAAACCAGCCACCGACCATGCCAAAGCGGGAATCATGGGAATGGCCTCGACCGGCCGTTCCCACTCCGCCCCTGCATTACGGTCCTCGATCGCCAAGCGGATACGCCCTGAGGTGAAGCTCTCCGGGTTCGGGATCGGTATCCGGGTCAAAGCCAAGCGGACTGCGAACGTGCGGAACTTCCGCAACGCGCCCAAGCGCACGCAGTCCCCGAATCGGTGGCGTCACCCGGTATTCGGCAACCGGGATGTGTGGGTGACACAGCGCGGCAAGCCCGGCTGGTTCGATGACTCTTTCCGCAGCATCAGAGAACCCGCCATGCGGGCCGTGCACGAGGTTCTGGAACGCATGGCGGAACGTATCTCATCAAGGGGAAGAGGCTGATATGAGGCTGATTTATAAACCCTCCGGAAAGGGGGAGCCGGCGAGCTGGCCCTATAACCCCCTCAAACTCATGTCGGCGGAACGTGAGGACATCGAACGCCGTACCGGCCGCAACTATTCGGCATTCACGCAGGACGTGTTGTCAGGTAATTCTCTCTGCCGTCGCGTCCTGCTGTTCGTGTTCCTGAAACGTGAGCATCCGACGACCCGTTTCGAGGACGTCGATTTCGCGTGGGATGAACTCACCCTTGAATTCACGAAAGGCGAGTTGCGGCAGATGCGTGACAAGCTTTCCGACACCATGACCGGGGATGAACTCACCACCACCCTTGCCGCACTCGACCGGGAAATAGAGAGCGCTCCCGAGGACGACGAGCCGGGAAAAGCAAGTCTGCCGATCGCCGCCTGAGTCAGCTCGGCAACGCCTCCCATCTCCTGAATGTCCGCCCGTGGGAATGGTCTCTGATGACCGTTGAGGAAGCGGACCACTTGTTGGACTGGCTCGATGAATACAAGCGGCAGGCCGAAGAGGCAGAGGCCCGCATGAAACGGCACTGAGAACTGAAAACAGGGGGTGGTCCGGCATGGCTTCGGATACCTCTCTGGTGTTCAACCTCATTGCCCGCGACCGTGCTTCCGAAGTCGTCGGGCAGACCGGTGAACGCATCAAGACCGCTGCCGCCGGAATCGGTGTCGCCGCTGCCGGGGCATTGGGTGCGGGACTTCTGCATTCCATGGACGCGTCAGCCGCGAACGCGAAACTCACGGCACAGCTCGGAGTGGGCCCGGCGGAAGCAGCCGCTATATCGAAGGTATCGGCAAGCGTTTACGCGAATGCGTGGGGCGATTCCGTCGGCACCGTGAACGACGCCATCAAAGGCGTCTATCAGAACATCGGTGACACGTCGAAAGCCCAGGGTGGATTAGAAGGAGTCACTACCAAGGCCCTCGCACTGTCCCAGACATTCGACGCCGACTTGGGAATGACGACGGCGGCTGTCGGCCAGCTCATGCGCACCGGACTGGCGACGGATGCCGACCATGCTTTAGATATCGTCGCGAAAGGTCTTGGGTCCGGTGCCGACAAGGCCGGTGACTTCCTCGAAACCCTCAACGAGTATTCGACGCAATGGCGGCGCTTGGGTATCGACGGACAGACGGCGACCGGTCTTCTTTCCCAGGGACTCAAAGCGGGGGCTCGGGACGCCGACCAGGTGGCCGATGCTCTCGGACAGTTCGGTGAAAGGGCACTTGCGGGCGGGACGGCCGTAGAGGACGCGTACAAGTCCGTCGGGCTCAGCGCGGCGGATATGGCCAGCATGATCGGGCAGGGCGGGGAATCAGCGGAACAAGCCCTGACGATGACGCTCGATGCTTTGCGGGGGACGAAAGACGAACAGGTGAAGCTGAATGCGGCAGCAGCCCTTTTCGGTGATCCCGCGAATGTCATGGGTGACGCGTTGTTCGCCCTCGATCCTGCCACTGCTGCGGCAGCATCCGGGATGGACAATGTTTCCGGTGCTGCGGAACGGGTGGCGAAGAAGGTTTCCGAAAGCCCGACCGCCGCATTCGAGCGCTTCAAACGGGGCGCCATCACACAATTGTCGGAGATAGCCGGTGGGCTGGCCAAGTTCGCCATGGACAACCAGGACGTGATGAAACCCGTTCTGATAGGTCTTGCGGCACTGGCAGCGACCATTATGGTTATCCGGGCCGGAATGGCCGCGTGGGTGGCGATACAGGCCGTATGGACGGCGGCAACGAAAGTAGCGACCGCCGCTCAGTGGCTTCTCAATACAGCTTTCTGGGCGAACCCCATCACATGGGTGATTGCCGGAATCGTCGCACTCACCGCGATCATTGTTCTGCTGGTCGTGAAATGGGACTGGGTGAAAGCCAGACTCTTGCAGGCGTGGGCCGCCATCAAATCGGGCCTTGCGTCCGGCTGGAACTGGATCAAATCCAATGTGTTCTCACCCATCGGAGCCTTCTTCACCAGAACCATTCCCGGGTGGGTGTCGACCGGCGCCGGTTACGTGAAGTCCCGGTTCAATTCCCTCGTCTCGTTCTTCCAGGGGATACCGGGCCGGATATCCCGTGCCCTCTCCGGTGCCTTCAACGGGCTGAAGAACGCGTTCCGTGGCGCGGTGAACTGGATCATCGGCCGGTGGAACGGGCTCAGTTTCTCCATCGGCGGGGGATCGTTCATGGGGATGAGCATTCCCCGGGTCACACTCGGCACCCCGAACATTCCCTATCTCGCGTCCGGAGGATTCATCACCGGGGCGGGTTCCGCCATCGTCGGTGAACGCGGCCCGGAACTCGTCTCCCTGCCACGCGGGGCGAGTGTCCAGCCCCTCACTCGGGGTGGAATGCAACAGGTCGTCGTCACCTTCGATTTCCGGTCCGCCGGACGTTCAGCCTTCAAGGAATTCATCAGCGAGATTGTCCGTGTCGACGGACAGGGCAGCGTACAAAAAGCATTCGGGGGGTGATGACCCGTGGTATTCCCCGATCTCGTCACCACACGCTTCGAACTGTGGACCGGTTCCCAGTGGGAGAACATCACGGGTGACGTGTACCACCGTGACGGGCTGGTCATTGAACGGGGCCGCAAGAATGAGGCCAGCAGTACCGACCCCGGACGGGCCGCATTCACCCTCAACAACCGCTCCGGGAAATACTCACCCCGCAATCCGATGTCTCCCCTGTACGGCGTCATCGGCCGGAACACCCCCGTACGGATCTCTGTGCAGGGTCCGGAAACCTACCTGCGTATCGCGGACATGGCAGGGTCCCGGGTCCGAGCCGGCTCGTCCTCCGGGCTCAACATCACTGCCGACCTCGATATCCGGGTTGAGCTGGCACTCGACCGTTTACCTACTCAATTCCCTCTGGATATCGGGAACCCGTACGACAAGGCACAGCAAGAAATCGTGGCGCGTGACCAGGATGGTGACCGTGGCTGGCGTCTCTTTCTCGGACCGTCCGGGCAACTGGAATTCACCTGGTCGCCGGACGGGACGAACGCGATAGGCCACTATTCCACGGACTTTGTCCCCTACCGGTCCGGGGAACGCTTCGCGGTACGGGCCACCATGGACACCAACAACGGGTCTGGCGGATACACCCTCGTCTTCTACTGGGCGGATTCCCTGGCTGGCCCCTGGAATCAGCTTGGTGACGTGATTACCGGGGGTTCCACGACCAGCATCCACAACGCGGCGAGTCCGCTGGATATCGGGGACGCACAGTTTCAGGGATACGCCCGTGGCGCGGGACGTTACTACGCTCTCGAACTCCGCAACGGAATCAACGGCCCGGTGATAGCCAATCCCGACTTCACCGCCCAGAGCCCGGGAACCACCTCCTTCAGCGATGCGGCAGGAAACACATGGACCCTGAACGCCCCCGCAGAAATCACCGACTACTACACCCGGTTCACCGGGGGAATCAGCGTGTGGCCCCAGCGGTGGGACGTATCTGGCAAAGACGTGTGGACCCCGGTAGAAGCGTCGGGAATCCTCCGTCGGCTTGGGCAGGGGAACAAGCCCTTGGACTCGACCCTCAGGCGCCGTGTCCCGTCCGTTGAACCCTTCCCCTTGGCCTACTGGCCTATGGAGGAAGGGAAGTCGGCAGAGCGTATTTCCAGTGCTGTTGCCGGAGTGCCTGACCTCGACTTCACCGGGTTCACGTTCGACTCGAACAGTGACCTCTCAGGTTCCAAACCCCTGCCGGAAATCGGCGCGTCGGCAAGCTTCGGCGCACTCATCACCGGGGCTGCCCCCGGCGCGTGGCAGGCGGAATACGTGTACTTCCTGGAAGCACCCCCGGCATCCGGAACACCGGTCATGATGCGCGTGCACACTACCGGGAACGTATGGAACCGCTTCGACGTTGAGGCCACCAGCAACGCCGTACGCGTCATGGCCTACAACACCGTGACCGAAACATCGTCACTCATCATCAACGCGCTCAATACGGCATTCACTGGGAAGTTCACCCGGCTCCGCCTTTTCTCGTGGCAGTCCGGCGGCAGCACCATGGTGCGTGTGCACTGGATGCCCATCGGCGAACCCACCGGATATTTCCTCACGCACACCTATACGGGCACGGCCGGAGCCATCACCCGTGTGTCGTCACCGTTCGGCCCTACCCTGGAAGGAATGACGGTCGGCCATTTAGCCGTGTGGGACTCGAACGACGTGCATTCCATGGACGGCGCCGACTCCGGATTCCGGGGCGAATTCAGCCTCGACCGGATACGGCGCCTTGCCTATGAGGAAAAGCTCACCGTGTCCGCCCCCGGATTCTTCACCCTGACGGAACAGGTCGGCCCGCAGACCATCACCACCGCACTCGACCTCATGCAGGAAACAGCCGACGCGGACGGGGCAACTCTCTTTGAACTCAGGGGAGTTACCGGGTTGCAGTACGAACCCCGCTACCGGTCCTACAACCCGCGCTATGCCCTCGAACTCGACTACGCGGCGGACGGGGAAGTAGCCCCGCCCCTGGAGCCCGTCGACGACGACCAGGGGCTCCGCAACGACGTCACGGTGACCCGTGACGGGGGCGCCAGCAGCCGGGCCGTACTGGAGTCGGGGCCACTGTCGACGAACCCGCCACCGGCCGGTGTGGGCGTCTACAACGAGTCGGTGACCCTGAACCTCTCCGCCGACGCGCAGACTGCCGACAGCGCCGGTTGGCGCCTTCACACGGGCGCGTGGGATGAGGCCCGGTATCCGGTCGTCGTCCTGGACCTCAGGGCCGCGCCCCACCTCGCGCAGACGGTCTTGGACCGGCTCGACGTCACCTCGTTCGTGCGCATCGTGAATCCACCCCCGTGGCTCCCGCCCGATCCGATCCGGTTACGGGTGGAGGGGTACGACGAATCCATAGCGCAAGACGAGTGGCGTATTCGACTCCAGTGCTCACCGGCCGGACCCTGGAACGTGGCGGTCACCGACGATGACACCTTGGGCCGCGCCGATACCGACGGAAGCCAGCTCAGCACCGGCATAACTACGTCAGCCACCTCGATAAGCGTGGCTACTACGGACGGCCCGATATGGACAACCGATGCCGGAGAATTCCCTTTCCCTGTTCGTGTGGGTGGGGAAGTCATGACCGTCACGGCGATATCCGGGGCAAGCAGCCCTCAGACATTCACCGTAGTCCGAGGCGTGAACGGCATCACCAAAACACACAGCACGGGTACGAAAGTCGCTCTCGACCAACCAGCCGTCGTCTCTTACTGAACTGGAAGAAAGAAGCCCCTCATGTCCTTTGTCGACTGGAAAGCAGGAATGCGCATCACCGCGAGCCGACTCAGGGCCATAACCCCTGACCTCAAAACATGGACACCCGTCTGGACGACATCCACCGGAAACAACACACCGAGTTTCGGCAACGCAACCGTCATCGCCGAGTACTCAGAATTTGGACGTTTATGTATCGGACGTCTTGACATCACCTTCGGATCGACCACCAACTTCGGTGGGGGAACCACCGCCGACAACTGGAGATTCTCCGTTCCGGTCACCGCGTCCAGCGCCTCGACCATATGCGGGTGGGGGGAAGTGCAGGACACCAGCGCCACCATCGCGTCACGACTCGGTTTCCGCTGCCGCCTCACCACCACAACCACCATGGAACTGGAAACCGCATCAGGCCGTGTCGACGGAACAGCCGTCACCAACACCGGACTCATGGACTCCCTCAGCCCTTGGACATGGGCCAACACAGACACCGTGAAACTCTTCTTCCAATACCCCACCGCCTCATAACCCCGCACATGAAAGCGCCCCCAACCGTGACTGGTTGGGGGCGCTCTTTTAGTGCGCTGCGGGTTCGCTGTTCACTTTCACACCCCTGGTCCACAACTCTTCGGCATGTTCCGCGAATCGGTCGAACATCCCGGCATTGTCGCGCTTTCGCAGGTGCAGGAGTGGCGAATCATGACCGACCAGCCGGGCAAGGTGCGGAGTGACCAATGCTTCTTCGTCGAAGCGGAACACGGACAGGGACACGTGATTCACCGCATCGTCCGAGGCGGAGAAACGCACCTCAAGCCTCTCGTGTGCGCCGAGCTTACCGAGGTGCTCAAGAGTGATCCGGATTCGGGTGGAAACCGAGAGCGCCACGCCCTCGACCGCTTCCCGGTTTCGGGTCACCTCTCCATTCGGGTCACCGAGGAGGAAGCGCACCCGACATCCGTCGTCGAGTTTCCTTCGCAGGGTCTCGACGAACGCAGGCTGGTCAAGCCATAGAAAATAGTTTGTGTATCCGGCGAAAAATAGTTCCTGCGTGGCGTTCGCGACCAATTCACCCCACACTGTGGAAGGGCAGGCCGACCGATATGGATAGGATCGGATGATTTCCCGGTCGCCGCCGGTCTTGATTCGATCCTTTACCGCTTTCGGCCAGATCATTTCTTCGTCAACTCCCAACGCCTTACAGGCGTCTTCCCGGTTTCTGGCATGCGGGGTGAGTGCAGCGTCCGCAACCCATCGCTCAACGGTCTTGCCTGAAACGCCCACGCGAACTGCCAGTTGCCTGGGTGACAACCCGGCTGTCTGCATAGCCGACCTCAGCGCTGTGTTCAAGGCTTCCCCCTGGGACGTTTGGGCGTTCTTCCACGCTACCGCTGAGACATCCCAACTGTCGCTGCACCTGGGCAAATTCGTCCCTTCTGGGACGGCAACGTGGTCAGACGCAAGAAACCCCCGCGACGCGGCGAACGTCCGGGGGCGTGGTCCACCAACTGAAGTGGAGTTGATGAACATGGCCGAGCGTAGCGCGGTAGCGCTGCACTGGCTCGGGCTGGCCCTGATCCTCGGGGTTCTGGCCCGCCTGCTTCCCGCCACCGGACGGCGCCGGAAGGCGCCGACGGCAAACCGAACCTCTGTGACCTGCGGGAACGTGAACGATCTCGTCCGCCTGGTCGCCACCCCCAACCCGACCTGGAACCGTTCCCGCGTCCGGCCCTACTGGACCGCACGGGAGCGTGCGCGCCAGTGGAAGCGGCGCCGGGTCCTGGTGATGGCGGCTGACTTCCGCCTCGATCTCGACACCCGGAACATCCACACCCCCGCCGGGGGTGCCCGATGAACGGTTCGGGACAGACCAGAGACGCGATGCTGAACGCCTACGGCCGGTGGTTCGAGCACGCCCACAAGTGCGCCGACTGCTACGCCACCGACAAGTGCGCGACCGGACAGAGGCTGTGGGACACCTACCTCAACGCCAAGCGCGGGGGTGAGACACGGTGACGTTCCCGAAGAACCTGGACACGGAATCGATGTCGTCGGCGTGTGCCGTCGCGTACGAATTCGACGTGCCCCATCTGCACACCACGTGCAGGCGGACCGAGGACCTCCCCACGCCGACCGCCCCGGACATCGTGCTGATCCGTCGCTGTACCTGCCCCTGCCACAACGCGGGTGATGCCCGATGACCCGTGGCCCGATCATCACGGCACCCGAACCCCCGTACCGGTCCCTGAACTGCGCGGTCGGCACACACGACCGCTGCCGGGACGGTGTCCCGCGCGAGTCCGACGTCCCCGGAGTTCGCTACCTGATCTGCGCGTGCCAGTGCCACCGGCACACCGCGACGGGGCCGAAGGGGGCGTCATGACGGTCAACTCCCTTGAGACCAGGGCGCGTTGGTTCCGCGTGTGCTGGACGGTCACAGAGAACGGCCGCACGGTCGAAAACGGCACCCTCACCGGGCGGGACGTGCCGAACATGCTGGTCAGTCTCCGTGACTGCCTGCCCATCGGCCCGCAGAACCCGGACGTGGTGAACGCCGCTGTCGGCACCCCCGAGGGCTGGCGCTTCGAGTCCGGCACGATCAGCGTCCACACCCACCAGGTCCCCTTGGAGGGGCACTGGTTGCCGTTCGCCACGTGCCCGGAACGGCGGAAGGGGGGCGACGCGTGATGTCCCGCCGGAAGCGGCGTAGGCGCCTGGAGTCGGTCACCTTCACGGCTGCCCTCATGACCGTGTGGGCGGTCGTCGTCCTCTCGTTCGTCGCCCGGATCACCCACCCCTAGCCCCTGCCCCGTACCCCCATACCGGGGCAGGAACGGCCCCCTCCGCGCTCTGCCGCAGAGGGGGCCGACTCATGGCCTCGGAGCAGGCAGACTTAGGACCTATGGGTCTGTCAGTCATCGCAATCATCACTGCGTCCGCCAGTGCGATCTTCACGGGGACCAACATGATCGTCTCCGCCATGACATACCGTCGCCAACGCCCCCGCATTCGTGTCTCTCTGAAGTGGGAGCAGGTGGGGGTTACCAAGCCTCTGGGCGAGATCGAAGTGGGTGACTTTCAGAACGGTTTCCACGTGCATGTGAAGAACCTGAGTCCTACGGAAGCCAAGATCCAAGAAGTCCACGTACTCAGCAGACATCCGCTGAAGTTCAAGCATCGATCGCTGTTGGAAGGGACGCGTCACGTCCTCCCTTTGAGTGCCGAGTTCGTAGAAACAGACCCTGGCATGGAGGTCGTTGCGTTCGGCGGCGTCCGCTGGCAGATCCGACGGCCGTTCATCACGACTGTAGAACGCCAATGGGTGAGCGTCCGCGTGACTCTCACGAACGGTGACCAGGTACAAGGGCGTTGGATGGCCAGTCGCAAGCTCTTGGAGGATGACCAGAAGCTTGCGGAGTCCTTGAAAGAGCTGCATCAACTGTTCCCTCTGGCCTCCAACAACGAGGTGCATGGGATTCAGGAGTCCGAGCCTGAAGGTACTGCTTGACGCCGAGTAGGTAAGGAGCCGACGCCAGAGCGACTCTTTACCCTGGTCACAGCTCTGCAACGATAAGGGCCCTCAGGCCCGTAATCGGGTTGCCGGCTCCGTTCGGGCCGAGCAGCCCGTGGACCGTGCCTGCGCGGACGGCCAGGTCGAAGCCGTCGAGGGCGGATTTTCCGGCGTAGCTCTTGCGTAATGCCTCGGCGCGGACGGCGTACTCCATGGGGTCCCCTAACTCCGTGGTCGTAACTCTGAGGTGGTAGCCCTCGGGCGGTAGCTCTGAGGTCGTAGCTCTCAATAGGTAGCCCTCAGGTGGTAGCTCTCGGGTCCTATCCCCACCCGATAACCGAGTACACCGTACCCGATTTCGCGTACACCGTACTCGGTTTTTCGCCCCGGAACTAGACTGCTCCCATGACGAGCAGCCAGGACCAGGCCCAGCACTGCCGGGACCAGATCACGCGCACGCTCGAACTCCTCTGGGAGGGCGCCCGCCGCCCCGCGCGCGGCCCGAGGCCGACGCTCACCCTGGACCGGATCGTCGAGGCCGCCGTCGAGATCGCCGACCGGGAGGGCCTGGACGCGGTGTCGATGCGCCGGGTCGCGGCCGAACTCGGCACGGGAGCGATGTCGCTCTACCGCTACGTCCCCGGCAAGTCGGAGCTGGTCGAGCTGATGCTGGACCGGGTGAACCGGGTCTCACAGGACCCCGGCGACCTCGGCGACGGCTCCTGGCGGGCGGCCCTGGAGGTCATGGCCCACTCCATGCTCGGCCTCTACCACCGTCACCCCTGGGTACTACCCGCCAGCCGCTCCCGCCCCCTGCTCGGGCCGAGCACGATGGACGGCATGGAGAAGGTGCTCGCGCGGATCCGGCCGATGGGGCTCACCGATACCGAGCTGGTGTCGGCGGTCATGGCGGTCGAGGGGTACGTCGTCGGTGCGGCGCGCACCCAGGTGTACTACCAGGAGGCCGAGCGCACCTCGGGTATGACGACGTCCGAGTTCTACGAGGCGCAGTCCCCGTACCTCTCCAGGGTGATGGAGTCGGGCCGGTTCCCGGTGCTCGCCTCTCTCGACGCCGGCACCTGGACCTCCTCCTTCGACCACTTCGGCTTCGGGCTCCAGCGCATCCTGGACGGCCTCGAAGCGCTCGTCGCCCGGCGCGGCGCCGAGAGCGCGCCGGGGAGTGACTCAGCTGCGGCGCAGCAGTCGCCGTAGCCCGAACACCGCCGCGCAGACGACGGCGATGGCGATCGCGCCCTTGGTGACCCCGCCGCCGGAGTCGCCGTCGCTCGGGGAACCGGAGCCGGAGGTGGTCGAACTTCCCTTGGAGGGCGAGGACTTGTCGGCGCCGGGGGCGTCCCGGGCGACCACGCCGCTCTCCGCGCCCTCGCTGCCGTACAGCAGCTTCTTGCCGTCGGCGGAGTAGGTGACGGACTCGCCCTGGCGCTGGAGGGGGACGTCGAGGCGGCCGGTCTTCTTGATCCTGCCGCCGTTCCAGTCGTAGGTGATACCTCCGAAGTACCCGCGCACTACCAGCTGCCGGCCGTCCGGGGAGAACGCGGCGTCGGTGGCCCAGAGGTCCACCGGGGCCACGGGCTTGAAGATGTTGTCGCCGGACGCGGTGAGTCGGGCGGGGCCCTCGTACAGGTGGCCGCCGTCCTCCTTCTTGTCGATGATGTACACCCGGCCGGTCTTGGGGTGGACCATCATCGACTCGGCGTCGCGCCCGCCGTCCGCGTACTTGACGATGTACTGGGTCGCCTTGACCGTCTGGTCCTTGAGTACTACCGGTTCAGGGAGCCGGTAGATCCACAGGTAGGGCCAGCGGCCGTTGAAGTTGTCGCCGATGTCGCCCACGTAGATCTGGTTGTCGGGGCCGATGGAGATCGCCTCGACGTCGCGCGGGGTGCCGACGCCGCGCAGCGTGACCGTGGCGACCGTCTCGCCGGTGGCGCTGTCGACGGCGTAGATCTGCGGGCCGTAACCGCTGTCGTTGTGCGTCCAGTAGACGCCCGGGTGCCGGCGCGAGGCGGCGAGGCCGCTGGACTCCTTGATCCGCGGGTCCTTGATGGTGAACCCGCCGTCGTCGGCGGCGGACGCGGGTACGGCGAGGGCCCCCACGAGCAGGAACCCGGCGAGGACGGCGAACGGTCGGCGCATGTCCCCAGCCTGCCACCCCGCGCGGCGCGACACGCGAGGTGTCGGGACTCACACCCCGGCCGGGGCGGCGATCGTCCATCATGAGCGGATGCTCAGGTTCATGCCCGTCGGTGACTCCATGACGATCGGCAGCGCGGGCGACCACACGTGGCGGTACCGGCTCTGGCGGCATCTGTGCGCCACGTACGGCGGCCCGTTCACGCTGGTCGGGCCGCGCGAGACGTTGTACGACCAGGGAGCTGACTCTCCGGTCTCATACGCGTACGCCGAACCCGACTTCCCGCGCGGGCACCTCGCCGGGTGGGGTGAGGGGTGGCAGCACATGGTTCCGCTGATCGGCGACGCGGTGCGTGCCGGACGCGCGGATGTGCTGCTCGTCTCCCTCGGCCTCATCGACCTGGGTTTCTATACGAACGCGGAGCAAACGGCGGAAAACGCACGGGAGTTCATCGCCGCGGCCCGCGCCGCGCGCCCCCGCGTCCGTGCCGTCGTCCTTCCCGTCATCCCCAACGTCCGCGCCACCGCGGACCCCGCGTTCGCCGAACAGGTCAGCCTCTTCAACGAACTCCTCGCGAAGACGGTCGCCGACCTCGACGAGCCGGGGTCACCGCTGCTCCTCGCCTCCATCCCTCCCAGGTACGACATCCACACGGATACGTACGACGGGACGCATCCCAACGCGAGCGGCGAGCACAAGCTGGCGGAGGCGTTCGCGGAGGCGATGTATCAGGGGTGGGGGCTGGGCGGGCCCTACGAGGAGGGGTAGTCCCCGGGTAGTACCTACGGGGGACCGTACCCCTCGATGACCTCGGCCATCGCCTCGGCGCATCCCCTCGCTCCGTCCCCCGGTTCCTGGCCCTCCCCCAGGTACGCCGCGCGAGCCCGCGCCAGCACGGCCCGGTGCTCCCTCGCCAGCCTCGCCTCCGCCCACCGGGCCGCCTCGTCCTTGGCGCCTACGACCCCCGTACCGAGGGTCATCCAGATACGGGCGAGGGTCAGCAGGACGTTCCGGGTGTCGTGCTCCAGGTCGGCCATGAGGTCCGGGACGCCCGCGGTGATCCCGCGCAGAAGATCGGCGTGCGGGACGGGGTCGAGGAGAGCGGCCGGAGGCGGGCTGCCGAGCAGCGGCGCGTCCCCCTGAAGGACCATGGTCAGCACGGGCGCCAGATCGGCGCTGACCTCCGGCACGGGCAGCACCCCGGCCTCGAACTCCCCCCGCAGCCAGTCCCCGTAGAGAAAATCGCAGACGGGCGGAAACCGCCAGGGACGCACGTCCCTCTGTACAACGACGGTCAACTCGACGTACCGATACCCGTGTTGCCCGGACAGGGCCAGCAACTCATCGACGAGCACACGCCTCTGACGCTCACTCAAGGACCGCCGCACCACCCCGAGCACATCGATGTCACTGTGCGGCCGAAGCCCACCCAACACGGCCGACCCATGCAGATAAACCCCGAGCAACTCCCCCTCCTTGACGACCTCACACAACAACTCCGCTTCCCTACGCCCCAGCACGATGCCGCTCCGCCACTCTCCAGTCGTCCCCATGACGGCACGGTAGGCGGCGTCGAGGTGGTGGCCGCAAGCACATTTGTGCGACGTCGACCTGACCGGCACCGTCATCGACCTGGTCCTCAAGACCGACGGGTTCCCCCGGGACTAGTGCCGTTTCAGGCGACGTTTGCCCGTCAAGGAGCGGCGTCCGGTGCGTGCTCTCGGCGTGCCGGCCGGAAGTCCTCGTACTGGACGTACGTGGGCTTTCGGCCGGTGCGGCGAGAGTGCGTGCCGGGCGTCGCGACGGGGCGAACGTTGCCTGACGCAGCACACTAGCTCTCAGGGACTCCGGTACTACCCCCGGAGTCCCCGGCTCCCGTCCTAGAACATCGTGTTGTCGTTCGCCGAAGTCTCCGGCACGTCCTGGATGACGTCCCAGTGCTCGACGATCTTCCCGCCCCGCACCCGGAACAGGTCCACGATCGCCTGACCCCGCTGACCGGGCGCCGGGACGTAGTGGCTGTGGACGGCGACGAGGTCGCCCTCGGCGATGACCCGCTTGGGCTCGACCTTCAGCTGGGGGAACTGGGCGAAGTACGCGCCGAGCCCGGCCTTGGCGCCGGCGGCCCCGTTGGGGATGTTCGGGTTGTGCTGCTGGTAGCCGGTGCTCCAGTACCGGTCGATCGCGCCGACGTCCTTCCGCACGATCAACTGGTCGAACGCCTTCACCACGAGCTTCTTGTTGTACGACGTCAGCCACGCCGGCCCGGGCTGCTGGGTACGAGGCCAACTCACCGTGGAGAACATGTCGTTGCCGTTGGCGGTCGTGTCGGGAACGTTCTGCCCGGTGTCCCAGTGTTCGGCGATCTTCCCGCCCTGGAACCGGAAGATGTCGAAGACGGCGCTCCCCGAACTCCCGGGCACCATGACGACGTTGGAGTGGACGACGACCAAGTCGCCTTCGGAGATGACCCTCTTGACGTCGTACTTCGCGTCGGGGAACTGCTGGTGGATGGACGTGCCGAGGTTCTTCAGCGTCGCGGCACCGTCGGGCGCGAACGGGTTGTGCTGGATGTAGTCGGCGCGGACGTACCGGTCGACGACGGCCCCGTCACCCCGCTCGAAGACCCCCTTGAGGACCCGGACGGCGACGTCCTTCTGGTACGCGAGACGCAGCGGCGAGTCGACGGACACGTGACCGGGCCGGTCGTACGGCACCGCGACGGCGGGAACGGTGGCGGCGGTGACCGTCAGGGCACCGGCCGCGAGGACCGCGGCGAGCACCCGACGGGCGGACGTGGTGGGGGACACGGAGTTTCCTTCCAGAGGCATGGCTCTCAGGTAGGGGTCAGCTTGAACTTTCAACCTCACCCCTCGACCCTGATCCTAACCACAGGGAAGCGCTAACTTCTAGATAGCACTCGCAGGTATCGTCCCTCCCCGGTATGACCTTCCTCCCACCCCTGAAGTCGCTTGCGTCGAGTCCACTCCAAGTCGTTGGCTTGAGGACCATGAAGTACACACAGCTCGGACGCACGGGACTCAAGGTCAGCCGACTGGTGCTCGGCACGATGAACTTCGGTCCGCAGACAGACGAGGCCGACAGCCACGCGATCATGGACGCGGCGCTGGACGCCGGCATCAACTTCTTCGACACGGCGAACGTCTACGGCTGGGGCGAGAACAAGGGCCACACCGAGGAGATCATCGGCAACTGGTTCGCGGCCGGTGGCGCCGCCCGCCGCGACAAGGTCGTCCTCGCGACCAAGGTGTACGGCAACATGGCCGCCGACGGCGACGCCTGGCCCAACCACGACAAGCTCTCCGCGGTGAACATCCGCCGCGCGGTCGACGCGTCGCTCAAGCGGCTCCAGACCGACCACATCGACCTCTACCAGTTCCACCACATCGACCGTCTGACCCCCTTCGAGGAGATCTGGCAGGCCGTCGACGTCCTGATCCAGCAGGGCAAGATCCTGTACGCCGGTTCCTCCAACTTCCCCGGCTACAAGATCGCCCAGGCCAACGAGGCCGCCGCACGCCGCGGTTCGTACGGGCTGGTCAGCGAGCAGTGCCTCTACAACCTGTACGAGCGGCGCGCCGAGATGGAGGTCATACCCGCGGCGGAGGAGTACGGGGTGGGCGTGATCCCCTGGTCCCCGCTGCACGGCGGGCTCCTCGGCGGCATCCTCAAGAAGGAGGTCCAGGGCGGCCGTCGCGCCTCGGGCCGCGCCGCCGACTCGATCGCCGACGCGAGTGTCCGGGCCAAGATCCAGGCGTACGAGGATCTGCTCGACAAGCACGGGGTCGACCCCGGCGAGACCGCCCTGGCCTGGCTCCTCACGCGTCCCGGCGTGACCGGCCCGATCGTCGGCCCGCGTACGGCCGGGCAGCTGGAGTCGGCGATCCGCGCGGTGGAGCTGGAGCTGAGCGAGGAGCTGCTGGCCGGGTTGGACGAGGTGTTCCCGGGACCGGGCCCGTCGCCGGAGGCGTTCGCCTGGTAGAGGGCAGTACCTGAGAGCTACCCCTCCGGTACCCCGTACCCGAGGGGGACGCCTCCGGTACCCCGTACCTGGGAGCTACCCCGCACGTACCCCGTACCTGAGAGGTACGCCCTCGGTACCCCGTACCGGGGAGCTACCTCTCGGGTACCCCCACCCGAGACCTACCTCCCCACAGCCGCCGCCACCGCCACCACCGCGAACATCAACACAAGCGCACCGGCCATGATCCGGTTCCGGGTCTTAGGATCCACGCCACCGAGCCTAACCGGCCCCGCCGAGCCCCCACCGACCGACCACCTCATAGCGCGGCCTCTCCCCCGCCACCCCCGACCTCGGCAGCTCACTCCGCACCAGCGCCAGCTCCCCGACTCGCCACCCCCGCCCGGAAAACCGGTCCAGCGCCTCGACGTACGCCTCCGCGGCCACCCCCTCCCGGCTCCGTGCCAGCGTCAGATGCGCCTTGTACCGCCGGTGCTCCCCCATCTCCACCCCGGCCTTGCGCCCCGCCGCCTCCGCCCGGTCCGCGAGCAGCCGCAGTGCCGCGACCTCCCCCGCCGCCCCGGCCCACACCACCCGCCCCTGCCCGAACTGCCCGCCCCCGCGCACGGCGAGTTCGAAGGGCTCGGTGCGACCAGCGGCGCGCTCCAGCCGCGCCGACAGTTCCGGTACGACGTCGTCGTCCACGTCCCCGTAGAACGCGAGGGTGAGGTGCCACCCCTCCCGCCCGGTCCAGCGCAGCGCGTCCGCGCCGGGCAGCGTGCGCAACTCACCCACCACGGCGTCGAGTTCGGCACGAACCCGCTCCGGCGGTAGGACGGCGGCGAAGAGTCTCATACCGGGATTGTGCCGCCCGGCATGATGGTCGGCATGGAGATCACGATCAGAGAAGGCACCCCGGACGACATACCCGTCATCCTCACCATGCTCGACAGCGCCGTGGAGTGGCTGGCGGCGCAGGGCCGTACCGGCCAGTGGGGGTCCAAGCCGCTCTCGGAGAACCCGAAGACGGTGGAGTCTGTGACCCGGTACATGGACGAGGGCACGACGTACATCGCGGAGGCGGACGGCATCCCCGCCGCGACCCTCACCCTCACCGACGCCCCCGGCGCCTACCTCGCCCACCTCCCCTCCCCCGGCGAACCCGAGCGCTACATCCACTGGCTCGCCTCGGACCGCCGCTTCAAGGGCCACGGCATCGGCAGCGCTCTCCTCACCCACGCCGCCCTCACGACCCGCGCGGCCGGCGTGTCCCTCCTGCGCGTCGACTGCTACGCGGGCGACGACCGAGGACTGGTCGCCTACTACGAGGCCAACGGCTTCACCCCGACCCACGCGTTCACCGTGAACGACAGCTGGCCGGGACAACTCCTGGAACGCCGGGTCTGACCCCGTACCCCTCCAGAGCTACCCCTCCAGAGCTACCCCCTCAGAGCCACGCCCCCCATCCCCCTCCAGAGCCACGCCCCGTACCCCTCCCCGCACATACGGATACGGCGCGCCCCGGACCCACCCGAGCCCAGACCGCGCCGTACCCCTACCCCCGTACCACTACCTCGGTACCCCCACCCCCGTACCGCCCCAGAGCTACGCCGCCCGAGCCAACCCCGCCTCGACCCCGGCCTCTTCCCCCGCCGACCCCCGTGGCACGAACCGCACCCGCGGATGCCCCCCGTGCCACCCGAACGACAGCCGGAACCCCCCCACACGTGTCAGCACGAGCCCGATCGCGACGGCGGCCAGCAGCGAGATCGCGCCCCCGACGGCGAGCCCGGCCCGCACCCCGTACGCGTCGGTGATCCACCCGGCGATCGGCGCGCCCACCGGCGAGCCGCCGAGGAAGACCATCATGTAGAGGGCCATGACGCGCCCCCGCATAGCGGGATCGGTGGACAGCTGGATCCCCGTGTTCGCCGTGACGTTGACGGTCATGCCGAACATCCCGATCGGCACCATGAACAGCGCGAACAGCCACAGCGAGGGCGCGAACGCGGCGGCCAGCTCGACCGCGCCGAAGGCGACCGCCGCCCCGATCAGCACCCGCGTCCGCGAGGTCCCCCGCCGCGCGGCGAGCAGCGCGCCCGCGAGCGACCCGACGGCCATCAGCGTGTTGAAGAGGCTGTAGGACCCGGCGCCCGCGTGGAAGACGTCGTCGGCGAAGGCGGAGAGGTAGACGGGGAAGTTGAACCCGAACGTGCCGATGAACCCGACCAGCGCGATCGTCCAGATCAGCTCGGGCCGCCCGGCGACGTAGTGCAGCCCTTCGCGCAACTGCCCCTTGCCGCGCGGCGCGCGCTCGACGGCGTGCAGCTCGCGCCCGCGCATGAGCAGCAGTCCGGCGATCGGGGCGACGAAGGACAGCCCGTTGAAGAGGAACGCCCAGCCGGTGCCGACCCCGGTGATCATCAGACCGGCGACGGCGGGTCCGACGAGCCGCGCGGACTGGAAGTTCGCGGAGTTCAGGCTGACCGCGTTCTGCAACTGGTCCGGGCCGACCATCTCGGAGACGAAGGACTGGCGCGCGGGGTTGTCGACGACGGTCGCGAGTCCTACGGCGAAGGCGGCGACGTAGACGTGCCACACCTGGACGTGTCCGGAGAGGGTCAGGGCGGCGAGCGCGACGCCGGCGACGCCCATCGACGTCTGTGTGATCAGCAGGGTCGGGCGCTTGGGGAAGCGGTCGACGAGGACGCCGCCGTACAGCCCGAACAGCAGCATCGGCAGGAACTGGAGCGCGGTGGTGACGCCGACGGCGGTCGCGGAGCCGGTGAGGCTGAGGACGAGCCAGTCCTGGGCGATGCGCTGCATCCAGGTGCCGATGTTGGAGACGACCTGGCCGAGGAAGAAGAGGCGGTAGTTGCGGACCTTCAGCGAGCTGAACATCGAGGACCTGCGGGCCGGTTCCACGGGGTCCGCGGAGAGCTCCGGTCCCTCGGAAGTACTACGGGTATGACGGGTACTACGGGTATCCCCCGGCGGTCCCTCCGGGGTCGTACGGATCGGCGCGGGTGCGGAATCTGCTCCGGGTCCCGAACTCAAAGCGGTCGCCTCCTTGTGTCTGCCTACAGATGTGCGAGCTTCTCCAGCACGGGGGCGGCGGCCTTCAGCTTCGCCCACTCGTCGTCGTCGAGCTCTTCCGCCAGACCGGCCAGGAACGCGTTCCGCTTGCGGCGGCTCTGCTCCAGCATGGATTCGGCCTGCTCGGTCTGGCTGACCACTTTCTGGCGCCGGTCCTCGGGGTGCGGCTCCAGGCTGACCAGCCCCTTGGCCTCCAGGAGCGCCACGATGCGGGTCATGGAGGGCGGCTGGACGTGCTCCTTGCGCGCCAGCTCGCCGGGGGTGGCGCTGCCGCAGCGGAACAGCGTCCCGAGCACCGACATCTCGGTCGGGCTCAGCGACTCGTCCACCCGCTGGTGTTTCAGCCTGCGGGAGAGCCGCATCACGGCTGATCTGAGGTCGTTCACGGCGGCGGCATCGTCGTCGTGGGTGAGGTCCGGCATGTTTCTTAGCCTAACTCATTACCCTGGCTAAATACCAGCCGGAACGCGCCGATCCGCCCGTGATACCCACCACTGGGCGCCCTCACAGCACTTTTTCACTCATACGGGTGACAGGGCCCCAGAAGCCCTCCCATCACCCCGAACCATCCGGCGACCCTCGTACTCATGGGGACCACAGTGCTCAGCCTGCGAATAGACCACGAACTGCTCGAACGGCTCCGGCAGCACGCCGCCAAAAGAGGAATGAGCGTCCAGGACTATGTCGTCCGGACGCTCGTTCGCGATGACTTCGACGAGCGGTTCCAGGCCGCCGTCGAGGAGACAGAGAAGTTCTACGGGCTCACCTGAGGGCGTTACCCCTCAGGTAGTCCCCGGGATACCCCTCAGGTAGTCCCCGGGTACCTCTCAGGTGAGACCCAGCGCCGGCATCAGGTAGTAGAACGCGAACACCGCCGACACCACGTACATGGCCACCGGTACCTCCCGCCCCCGCCCCGCGGCCAGGCGCAGGACGGCGAAGGCGATGAAGCCCATGCCGATGCCGTTGGTGATGGAGTAGGTGAACGGCATCATCACCATCGTGATGAAGGCCGGGATCGCGATGGTGTGGTCGGCCCAGTCGATCTCCTTCACCGAGCCCGCCAGGATCAGGAACCCGACCGCGAGCAGTGCCGGGGTCGCGGCCTGCGACGGGACCATGGTCGCGACCGGCGTGAGGAACAGCGCGACGGCGAAGAGCGCGCCGGTGACGACGTTCGCGAAGCCGGTCCGCGCGCCCTCGCCGACCCCGGCGGTGGACTCGACGAAGCAGGTGGTGGCCGAGGAGGAGGACGCGCCACCGGCGGCGACGGCGATGCCGTCCACGAACAGGACCTTGTTGATCCCCGGCATCTGACCGGACGCGTCGGTCAGCTTCGCCTCGTCCGAGACACCCATGATCGTGCCCATGGCGTCGAAGAAGCAGGACAGCAGGACGGTGAAGACGAACAGGATGCCGGTCAGCACACCGACCTCGCTGAACCCACCGAACAGGCTGACCTTGCCGATCAGCCCGAAGTCGGGGGTGGCTACGGGGTTACCGGGCCACTTCGGGGTCGTCAGACCCCAGGACTGCACGTGTACGACCGCCTCGATGATCATCGCGAGTACGGTCATGGCGACGATGGAGATGAGGATCGCGCCCGGCACCTTGCGGACGATGAGGGCGAGGGTGAGCAGCGCGCCGAGCACGAAGACCAGGACCGGCCACCCCAGGAGGTGACCGCCGGTGCCGAGCTGGAGCGGCACGGTCGTCTGGGCGACGTCGGGGATACGGGTGACGAACCCGGAGTCGACGAGCCCGATCAGCATGATGAACAGGCCGATACCGATCGAGATCGCCTTGCGCAGCCCGAACGGCACCGCGTTCATGACCCGCTCGCGCAGTCCGGTCGCGACCAGCAGCATGACGATCAGACCGGCGAGGACGACCATCCCCATCGCGTCCGGCCAGGACATCCGCGGCGCGAGCTGGAGCGCGACGACGGAGTTGACGCCGAGGCCCGCGGCGAGCGCGATCGGCACGTTGCCGATGACGCCCATCAGCAGTGTCGTGAAAGCGGCGGTGAGGCAGGTCGCGGTGACGAGCTGGCCGTTGTCCAGCTGGTGTCCGTACATGTCCTTCGCGCTTCCGAGAATGATCGGATTGAGCACGATGATGTACGCCATCGCGAAGAAAGTGGCGAAACCACCTCGAACCTCCCGGGACAGCGTGCTGCCGCGTTCGGAGATCCTGAAGTAGCGGTCGAGGGCGCCGAGGGTCGGGGTAGGCATCGTTTGGTGGTTCCTACGAAGAGAAGCGGTCACGTGTAATCGGTTTCAGTATGAACATATGACGACGGAAACAACCATCTCCGCGCGTAGATGTAATCGCCTCGTAAGCTAAGGCCCATGGCGAAGTGGACACCCCAGCACGAGGCGCCGGAGCCCCTGGAGGGCCCCGTGGTCGCGACCATCACCGGCGGCACGATCCTGTGGTTCGTCCTCTTCCTCGGACAGCTCCCGTTCTACGGGTGGTACGACGAGCACGGCCACCTCTGGTGGGTGTGGACCTGCCTCGCGGGCACCGGTCTCGGCCTGTTCGGCATCTGGTTCGTCCGGCGCAGGGACGCGGCGATCAAGCGGGACGCGGCGCTGAAGGAGTCGGAGGAGGCGTCGGCGGTGGCTCCCGAGTAGTACGGGGATGACGGGGGTCGTCCCCGTCATCCCCGTAGTACCCCCGTAGGTGACACCCCCTACAACCAGGGCACTACACGCCTCCTACCCGAGTCGGATCTTCGGCATCTTCAGCGGGTGAACGGGGCGATCGGCACGTACCGTCGTGGGCATGGCCCACACCGATGCGGCTGACGCCGTACCAGCCGCCCCGGCGCTCCCGGCGTCCGGACTGACCACCGCCGAGGTCGCGGAGCGCGTCGCGCGCGGCGAGGTCAACGACGTCCCGGTCCGCAGCAGTCGTACGTTCGGGGAGATCGTCCGGGCGAACGTCTTCACCCGGTTCAACGCGATCATCGGTGTGCTGTGGGTGATCACCCTGGTCGTGGCGCCGATCCAGGACGGGCTGTTCGGGTTCGTGATCCTCGCGAACACCGGGATCGGCATCATCCAGGAGTGGCGGGCCAAGCAGACCCTGGACTCCCTCGCGGTGATCGGCGAGGCGCGGCCGACGGTACGGCGGGACGGGACGGCCGTCGAGGTCGGCACCTCGGAGATCGTGCTGGACGACCTGATAGAGATCGGTCCCGGTGACAAGATCGTCGTGGACGGCGCCTGCGTCGAGGCCGACGGCCTGGAGATCGACGAGTCGCTGCTGACCGGCGAGGCGGACCCGGTCGTCAAACGCCCCGGCGACCAGGTGATGTCGGGGAGTTTCGTGGTCGCGGGCGGCGGCGCGTTCCGCGCGACGAAGGTGGGCCGCGAGGCGTACGCCGCTCAACTCGCCGAGGAGGCATCGCGGTTCACGCTGGTCCACTCCGAGCTGCGCACCGGTATCTCGACGATCCTCAAGTACGTGACGTGGATGATGATTCCGGCCGCGATCGGCCTCGTCATCACCCAACTCGTCGTCAAGGAGAACGACTTCAAGGACTCCGTCGCCCGGACGATCGGCGGCATCGTCCCGATGGTCCCCGAGGGCCTGGTCTTGCTCACCTCGGTCGCCTTCGCGATCGGCGTCATCCGGCTGGGCCGACAGCAGTGCCTGGTCCAGGAGTTGCCCGCGATCGAGGGCCTCGCCCGCGTCGACACGGTCTGCCTCGACAAGACCGGCACCCTCACCGAGGGCGGCATGGACGTCACCGAACTGCGCGTCCTGGACGGCCGCGACGAGTCGTACGTACGCCAAGTCCTGGGCGCCCTGGGTGAGTCGGACCCGCGCCCCAACGCCTCGCTGCAAGCGGTGATCGACGCCTACCCCGACGCTGAGGACTGGCGCTGCACCGAGTCGCTGCCCTTCTCCTCGGCCCGCAAGTACAGCGGCGCGCGCTTCAGTCAGGCCGACGGGGAGTCGAGCACCTGGCTGCTGGGGGCGCCGGACGTGCTGCTGAGCGCGGGCGCCCCCGCCCTCGCGGAGACCGAGCGGCTCAACGAACAGGGCCTGCGCGTCCTGCTGTTGGCGCGTACGGCCCGTGATCTGGGCGATCCCGAGGTCGCCGCGGGTGTCGAACCGGTCGCCCTCGTCGTGCTGGAGCAGCGGCTGCGGCCCGACGCGGCGGAGACCCTGCGGTACTTCGCCGACCAGAACGTCCAGGCGAAGGTCATCTCCGGGGACAACGCGGTGTCCGTCGGCGCGGTCGCCGGGAAGCTGGGCCTGTCGGGGAAGGCCGTGGACGCGCGCCAACTCCCTTCCGGCCAGGAGGAGATGGCCAAGGCGCTCGACGAGGGCACGGTGTTCGGGCGGGTCACTCCGCAGCAGAAGCGGGAGATGGTCGCCGCGCTCCAGTCCCGGGGCCACACCGTCGCGATGACCGGTGACGGCGTGAACGACGTCCTCGCGCTCAAGGACGCGGACATCGGCGTCTCGATGGGCTCCGGGTCCGAGGCGACGCGGGCCGTCGCGCAGATCGTGCTCCTCAACAACAGCTTCGCGACGCTGCCTTCGGTCGTCGCCGAGGGGCGCCGGGTCATCGGGAACATCACCCGCGTGGCGACGCTGTTCCTCGTCAAGACCGTGTACTCGGTGCTGCTCGCGCTGCTGGTGGTGTGCTGGCAGGTCGAATACCCCTTCCTGCCACGGCACTTGACCCTGCTGTCCACGCTGACCATCGGAATTCCCGCGTTCTTCCTCGCCCTTGCTCCCAACAAGGAGCGGGCGCGGCCCCACTTCGTACGGCGCGTGATGCGGTACTCGATCCCCGGCGGGGTGATCGCGGCGGTGGCCACCTTCACGTCGTATCTGATCGCCCGTCACTATTACACGGGGGCCGACGCGTTGGACGCGGAGACCAGTGCGGCGACGCTGACGCTGTTCCTCGTGTCGATGTGGGTGCTGGCGATCGTGGCGCGGCCGTACACGTGGTGGCGGGTGCTGCTCGTCGCGACGATGGGGCTGTCGTTCCTCGTCGTGCTCGCCGTGCCGTGGTTGCAGCACTTCTTCGCGCTGAAGCTGGTGGGGACGACGATGCCGTGGATCGCGGTGGGGATCGCCGTGGCGGCGTCGGCGGTGCTGGAGGTCGCGTGGCGGTGGGTGGACCGGCGGTTCGCGGAGTAGGCCCTGAGCGAGGAGAGCGCGGCACCTGTTTCCGGGTGCCGCGCTCTTCTGTCCCTCTGGAGGGGTAATACCTGAGGTCAGCGGACGTCTACGTAGTCGGCCGCCGAGGCGACCGCGCCCGTCGTCGACGTAGCTACGAAGTTGTACCGGTAGTACCCGTCGGCCGTGGCCTTGACCGTGGTGCTCAGGGTGCCCTTGGCCGTGGTCTTGACGGACTTGACGGTCGTCCAGGTCTTGGCGCCGGCCTTCTTGTACTGGAGCTGGACCGTCTGCGCGCCGTAACCGGCGTACTTGTTGGTCTCCCAGTTGGCGCGGGTGAGGGTGCCCTTGACGGTGATGGTGCCACCCTTCTTCACCGGCTCGGGGGTGGCGTCGGTGGTGAGCTTGGCCTGACGCAGGAGCTTGGTGGAGCCGAGGTCGCTCTGCCAGGTCAGGTTCTCCTTGGAGTCGATGGCGAGGCCGCCGACCTTCCAGGCACCGGACTCGGAGTTGACGAGGTCGTTGTCGGTGACGTTCAGGACCAGGGCGGCCGTGCAGTTCAGGACCGTCGCGGAGACGGCCTTGCAGGTGCCGGGGTTCTCGCTGACGAAGAGGTCCGACGGCTTGGCGATCGTCGCCCCGCGGTAGATCGCCGGACCGCTCTGGAACGACTTCGCGCTCAGGCCCGCCGGCTTGGTCACGGTGTACGTGACGGGGAAGGAGGCCCGGGAGGTGCCGGCCACGAGCGTCTTCGCGATCTTGACGTTCGAGAAGGTCACCTTGGGACCGGCGGCCGGAGCGGCCTGCGCGGTCGGAACGGCGAGGGCCGAGAGAGCCACGGTGCCCAGGACGACGGCAGCGGTGGCAGTGGCGCGTATGCGCATGTGCGTTCCCCAGTGGGATGAATGTTCAGGGAGTCTGTTGACTCACGGCGTGAGACCCGTAGCTCTTGGGAACAGTTGTACGGACGTAAGGGCATTTGGTGAAACCTTTGCCCTGAACAGCCCGGTCCCTCTCAAGAGCTACGGGTCCACCCCTCAGTCGAACCAGCGGTCCCGCGCCAGCTCCCCCGTCCTGGACGGGTCCTCCAGCAGCGCCGCCACCTCGAACCGCCGCGGCCACTGCCCCGCCGCCCACGCGAGCCCGGCGGCGACGCCTTCGAGAGTCGATGCGTGGAGCACGCCGTCGTCGGTGAGCCGCCAGTCGATCTCGACGCCGTCGACGATCAACTCGTCGTGTTCCACATACGACTTGGGGGTACGGGAGCCGAGGAGCAGGGCCACGGAGTCGGGTACGTCGTGCTCGGCGCCCTCGGAGTCGACCTCACCGGTGACGGACTCGCTGAGGCGGCGCACCTGGAAGAGTTCCGCCAACTCGGCGGCCCTGGTGGGGCGTACGGGCAGCAAGGGGGTGCCGTCGGTGAAGGGGAGGAGGTCCGGGGAGTCGACGACGACGGCGTCGGCCGCGTCCACGACGTCCACCGAACCGTCGACAACGGCCCTCAAGTCGTCCGGGAGCGTGACCTGTTCGGGGTCGAGGTCGGCCAGGGCCCCGTAGAGGCCATGGAGTTGGGACGGGGTGACCTCGCGGTCCGGGTCGGCGAGCCGCTCCAGGAGTTCGGCGCCGCCGCCGGGCTCTTCGAGGAGCGCGGACACGGACGTCCTGACTCCCAGGGCGCGCAGGACCTGTTCGTCGTCGAAGCCGGTCGCGTCGGCCTCGTCGTACAGCCCGCGCAGCAGCGGGTCGCCGCCCGCCGCGAGCAGGCCCGCCGGGCGGCGGCCGTCGAGGACCGGGTGACCCCTCAACCACCAGGCGGTGTACGGCCGTACGACCTCGTGGGTGCCGTCGGGCAGCAGGATGCGCAGCGGCTGGACCAGGGCGTCGCGCAGCGGCGGCTGCGCCAGCAGGGCCAGCGCCTGGGGCCACTTGTCGTCGTCCACGAGGTCCAGGTCACGGACGGCGACGAGTTCCGTCGCGACCGGGGGGACCGGCGAGTCGGGGAAACGGTCCAGGACGTCCTCGGCCCAGACGTCCACGGCGTCCAGCAGGCCCGCGTCGTCGGGTTCGGCGAAGTCGCCCTCGCGGGGCTCCAGTTCGTCGGGGTCGAGGACGACGTCGGTGGCGCGGACGAGGGCGAAGTTGGCGAGCACGCCGCAGGCGGTGAGGGGCTGTTCGCCCCACTTGTCGGCCAACTCGTGGTCGACCTCGGCGAGTTCGTCCTCGCGGATCACGGAGGCGAACGGGCTGCCGGGGAGGACGAGTTCACCGGCGGGCACGAGTTCGCCGTCCTCGTCGGGCAGGGCGAGGGCACCGAGCCAGGGTTCGTCGCCGGGTTCGAGGCCCGCCTCGCGGACGAGGGCGAGCACGGTGTCCGCCAACTCCTCGGCGTCCGGGGCGTCTTCGTCCCACGCGCCGCCGTCGTCGTCCAGGGAGGCGGCGACGGCCGCGCGGACCTGGGGAGTCGTCAGGACGGCGCGCGGGGTCGCCGGGAGCGCGCCGAGCTTCTCCAGGAGAGGGTGCGCGGCGTCCTCGTGGGCGACCTTGAGGCCGAGGCGGGCGAGGACCTCCGGGTCGGTGCCGGTCGCCGTGTCGGGGAGGGGGAGGAGGATCTGGCGGGGGCCGATGGCGGTGCGGCCGTCGGCGAGGGGGACGGGCAGGCCCGAGAGCCGGTCGGGGTCGGTGCCCGCGAGGCTGTCGTACAGCCGGTACCACCAGTCCGGGTCCTTCTCCAGCCCGGCGAGCCGGTCGACGACATCCGCGAGGGGGACCCGGGTGACGCCGAGGGTGCGCAGTTCGACGCGGCGCTCCAGTCCGGCGGGGAGGAGGGTGGGGAGGACTTCGGCGAGGACCTGGACGGTGTCGGCGCCCGCGCCCTCGACGACCTCGGCGTCGCGGGGGCGGAGGGCTTCGGGGATAGCTCCTGGGTCGTCGGCCGCGAGGGGTAGTACCTCGGAGTTAGCTCCCAGGTCGTCCCCCGGGAGGGTTAGTACTTCGGAGTTGGCTCCCGAGTCGTACCCCGCCAGGGGTAGTACCTCGGAGCCAGTGGCGCCCGTGGCGCTTCCGGCGTACAGATCCCCAGCGACGCCGAAGGCCGGGCCCGCCGTCTCGCCGGGCCGGTCGCCCTGTCGCGCGGCGGGCGGCAGGAACGCGGTGCGCGGCAGCCGCTCCAGCACGGCCTGGCGGAGCGCGCCGTCCAGTTCGCCCTTGCCGAGCGGGCCCGGGACCAGGTCGATGATGCCGGTGTCCACGGGGCGCCAGCCCGCGAGGAGTTCGGCGTACGTGTCGGCCGCGCGCTGGACCAGGAAGTCGGTCAGGGGGCCGGGGGCGGCGTGGCGGCGGGTGGTGTCGAGGGGGAACGAGGCGATGAGGAGGGCGGGGACGCCGAGGGGCTCGTCGCTGGGGGTGGGGGCGTGCAGGACGGGGGCGGTCCGGGGTCGTACCGGTAGTCCTCCGGTATCCACCGGGACTGCCCACGTCAACGACCAGTGCGGGCGCAGGCGCTCCTCCACCGGGCGGTCCACGAGGAGGTCCGGCGCGGTCTCGCCGTGCGCGGAGAGGGTGCGCCAGGTCGTCGTACCGTCGCGGGAGTCCTCTACGACCGTGAGGTGACCGTCGGTGCGGCGCCACAGGGTGCGGGCGTCGTCCCCGACCTCGACGACGACCTCCTCCAGCCCCGCGAGGGTCAGCAGCAGGCTGTCGTCCACGGCGTCGAGCAGGCGCTCGGCGAGGTCGGCCGCCGCCGTGTCCCGCAGGGGGAGGATGACGGCCGTGTCGTACGTGTCGGGGGCGGTGCCCTCGGCGGCGTACGGCAGGCGTAGTACGGGTACGTGGCCGTCGCGGCGGCGTACCTCGTCGCCCAGGCCGGGGCTGTGGCGGGCCGTGTCGGCGGCGAGTTCGCGGGCCTCGGCGAGGGACCAGCGCACGCCGCCGTGCCTGCCGACGACCGCCGGCTCGTCGGTGACGGACAGGACCGCCGCGAAGCCGACGCCGAAGCGGCCGATGGACGGGGTGTCGCGTTTCGCCGAGGCCCTGAGCGTCGAGAGCGACTCGACTCCGGCGGCGTCCAAGGGGGCGCCGGTGTTGGCCGCGACGAGTACGCCCTCCCTGAGAGTGAGCCGGAGTCGTCCCGGTACGCCCGCGCGGGCGGCGGCGTCGGCGGCGTTCTGGGCCAGCTCGACGATCAGCCGATCGCGGTAACCCCCGAGTACGAGGTCCTCCTCGGCGTTCGCGTCCTCCCGGAAGCGGGCGGGACTGGTCGCCCAGGCGTCCAGGACCCCGCGTCGCAGCCGGGCGGTGCCGAAGGGGTCGGCGCCCTCGGTCGCGGGCCGCACGAAGTTACTCACGTTCACTCTCCTCATCGGCGTGAGGAGACCGTACCGCTCAGGTCTTACGGGGGCGTACAGCGTTCACTGGGAGGCGTAGGCGAGGAAGCCGGTCCAAGTGGCGGGAGTCACAGCGAGGCGGGGGCTGGAGTCGGAGTACTTGGAGTCGCGGATGTGGATGGTGCCGGGGGTGTTGGCGACCTCTACGCAGGAGTCGCCCTCGCTGCCGCTGCTGTAGCTGCTCTTGAACCATGCCGGTCGAACGGCTTCGCCGAGTGCGGAGTTGTGGCTCATGTCTCTCCCAACAGTTGCTCGATGAACGCTCGGGACTCCTTCACCGAATGAGCCTCGCCGCGAATGGCGCCGTAGCTCATTTCGAGGATCATCAGGCTTTTCGGGTCGTCCACGGGGCGGCCGTCGCCGTCCTCCTGGCGGCCGATTGCCGAGCCGTCCGCGAACTTGAGGATCTGGATGCGGCCTCCGTTGCCGAGGTGGTTCCAACGGGCGGTGGGCAGTACTTGGATCTCTACGTTGCGCAACTGACCTACGTCCAGGATGTGTTCGAGTTGGCCACGCCAGACCCGTACGCCTCCGACCGGCCGCCGCAGCGCCATCTCCTCGATGACGAAGCTGAGTTCAGGTGCCGGTGAACGGCTGAAGATCCGCTGCCTGGCCATGCGTCCGGCCACCGCCTTCTCCAGCCGGTCGTCCGGGAGCAGGGGGCGCCCCGTCTCCATCAGCGCCCTCGCGAACTCCTCGGTCTGGAGCAGGCCGTGGACATGTCTGCTGCCGTACGACAGGAGCTGGACGGCCTTCGTCTCCATCTCCGCCAAACTCCGGGCATTCTTCCGGTACTTGACCTTCTCCACGTCGTCCCACATCGCCGAGACGCGGCCACCCGCCCCCAACACGCTGTCGGCCTTGTCCAGATACGGCCGCCGGGGGATCCGCATCCCGGACTCGACCTTGTAGACCATGTCCTCGCCGTACCCGATCGCCTTGGCGAAGTCGACGACCTTCATGCCCGCGGCCTCACGCCACAGCTTCAACTGCCGCCCCACACAGACGAGTACGGCGACGCCCCACTCGTCCTCGGGATCGACCTCCCACCCCGGCCCACCCCCCTCGGCCTCGGCTCGCCCCTCACCGTGCATTCCGTGCTCCCTCGGTCGTACGCCTCTGCTCGCGACCTACCCCGGATCCCACCTATACAGCGTCGACACGGTTGGACAGCGATTGGACAGTCGCTCTACGCAGTGGCGATATCACTGAAACGGTAAGTGAATCCGACCACTCTGTGTGACGTGATTCAGAAACTCCACCAACCCACCCCCCGTTATCTTCTTCGCGGTCCTGCAAGAGGGCCGCTGGCCTCCGGGCCCGGCATGACTGTGTCCCCCTGTCGAATGGATGACCTGGGGGGTGGTGTCACCGGGCCCAGAAGGTGCCGTCGGAGACGCTGATGAGAGGTCCGGCCACCGCCCGGTCCGGCGCAATGCCGGACAGCTCGCGGGCGGCAGGTCTGCATAACGTGGATGCGCGCGTACGACACCACTGCCAAGGCCGGCACGTTCGACTCCCCTGGAAGGGCGCGATGTTCGACACCGAAGACGTGGGCGTGTTCCTCGGCCTGGACGTCGGCAAGAGTGCTCACCACGGCCATGGGCTGACCCCGGCCGGGAAGAAGGTCCTCGACAAGCAGCTGCCCAACAGCGAGCCGAGACTGCGGGCCGTCTTCGACAAGCTGACCGCGAAGTTCGGCACCGTCCTGGTGATCGTGGACCAGCCCGCCTCCATCGGCGCCCTCCCGCTCACGGTCGCCCGGGACGCGGGCTGCAAGGTCGCCTACCTGCCCGGACTCGCGATGCGGCGGATCGCCGACCTGTATCCGGGCGAGGCCAAGACCGATGCCAAGGACGCCGCGGTCATCGCGGATGCGGCCCGGACCATGCCGCACACCCTGCGCTCCCTGGAGCTCACCGACGAGATCACCGCCGAACTCACGGTCCTCGTCGGCTTCGACCAGGACCTTGCGGCCGAGGCCACCCGCACCTCCAACCGCATACGCGGCCTGCTCACCCAGTTCCACCCGTCGCTGGAGCGCGTCCTGGGCCCCCGCCTCGACCACCAGGCGGTCACCTGGCTGCTGGAGCGCTACGGCTCCCCGGCCGCACTGCGCAAGGCCGGCCGCCGCAGACTCGTCGAGCTCATCCGCCCCAAGGCCCCACGCATGGCCCAGCGGCTGATCGACGACGTCTTCGACGCCCTGGACGAGCAGACCGTCGTCGTCCCGGGGACCGGCACCCTCGACATCGTCGTGCCCTCGCTGGCCCGCTCTCTCGCCGCTGTCCACGAACAGCGCCGGGCGATGGAAGCCCAGATCAACACCCTGCTGGAGGCCCACCCTCTTTCCCCGGTCCTGACGTCGATGCCCGGCGTCGGCGTCAGGACCGCCGCCGTCCTGCTGGTCACCGTCGGCGACGGCACCAGCTTCCCCACCGCCGCCCACCTCGCCTCCTACGCCGGACTCGCCCCGACCACGAAACAGTCGGGCACCTCGATCCACGGCGAACACGCGCCCCGCGGAGGAAACCGCCAGCTCAAACGCGCCATGTTCCTCTCCGCCTTCGCCTGCATGAACGCCGACCCGGCCTCCCGCACCTACTACGACAAGCAACGCGCCCGCGGCAAGACCCACACCCAGGCACTCCTCCGCCTCGCCCGCCAACGCATCAGCGTCCTGTTCGCCATGCTCCGAGACGGCACCTTCTACGAACCCCGCACACCCGCGGACGTCGAACTCGCCGCATGACCCCAGCAAGACCTAATCACCGCAAACCCGACAGGGGTGCCTTGACGAAGGACATAGAGGCACCCCCCCGCCACCCACTTCACCGTCCAGCACGGCCGCGTACCCGGGCGGGACTTCCTGCTGCTCCTCCAGAACCTCGGCGGCACCCTCCGTATCGAGGTCTCCGACACCCGTACGGACCGGCTCCCCCAACCTCAACTCGCCGGGCCCGACGCCGAGTCGGGGTACGGGCTCGCCCTCGTGCACGCACTGAGCACCGCGTGGGGCGTCACCGAGGGGTCGACCCCGCGCAAGACCGTGTGGGCCGAGGTCGCGTTGGGTTCGCCGGGGCCCGGGTTTCCGTGCACCGGTGTGGCCGGACCCTTCCAAAAGGAACACTGAGGGAAAAGGAACCCGCCAAACCCCACCCCTCCCGCCCGCGCCCGGCGAGCGGGAGCTGGGGTCACTCCAGTGAGTGACGTTCGCCAACCGGACTTGATCTGGGGCGGGTTGTATGCCTTACGCTCTGCCTCACACGTTCAGAAAATCAACGGCCCCCGCCGGGACTGGCATCCCAATGCGAGGGCCTCACCACCAAGGAAGAATGGACCTTCCCGATGGATACCCAAGACATTAACGCGTCCCCGCGTACCCAGTCCCGTCCCCGTGACGGGAAACACCCGAACCGGCGTCACCCGCACGCAGGTCTGGTTCACGACAACACCCGCCACACCGCACGCTTCACGGTGATCGGCAACCACCTCGCCCAGCACCCCGACCTGTCGCTGCTCGCGATCGGACTCGGCGTCCACATCCAGTCGCTGCCCGCAGGCGCCTGCATCTCCATCAAGTCCCTCGCCGGACGTTTCCCCGAGGGCGTGGACCGCATCTCGGCGGGGCTACGGGAGTTGGAGCACCACGGCTACCTGCGCCGTACGCCCGAGCAGGTCCAGGGCGGCCGGATCATCACGCGAACCGTCTCCTGCAACCACCCGGGCCGCACCAACATGCCTGCCCAGAAGGGCAAGAGCCACACCCCCAGGAACTCCGGCCCCGAAGGCGACCGCACCGGGGAGCACGACAGCCGGGCCCACGACACGCACAGCCACAGCACGCGAAGCCACGCCAACCGGGACCGCGACAGTGACAGCGAGGGGCGCGACAACGGGGGGCACGACAGCGGGAGTTACGCCGACGAGGGCTCCCACAGCGCAAGCTGCGACAGCGAGGGCCCCGGCCCCAACCCCCCACAGCAACCCCCCAGGAAAGCCCTCCCCCCAGTCCCCCAACCCTCCTGCACAACCCCCGGCATCTTCCAGAAAGCCTCCGAAGTCCTAGCCGACCTCCGCCGCCACGACCCCCGCCTCTACCTCTCCGCCACCGACATCGCCCACCTCTCCCCCGGCGTCGCCGCCTGGCTGGAACGCGAGGTCTCCACGGGAACAGTCCGCCGAGCCCTGACCGAGAACCTCCCGCTGGACCCCCTCTACCGCCCGGCAGCCTTCGTGGCCCACCGACTGACGGCCCAGCTCCCACCTGTCCCGTACTTCGGCCCAGGGCGCCCGGTACTACCCGTGTACCCCGCGCCGGACGCGCCCCCGGCGACCGGCGCCGACAGCCTCGTACCCGTACACCCCGTACTCCCCCGGGGTCTCCGAAACCCCACCGCCTGCCCCGAGTGCGAGCGCCCCTACCGCCGCCCCACACCCCCAGGCACCCTCTGCCTGGACTGCCGACCGCCCGAGCGCGTAGTACCCGGGTAGTCCCCCGCAGGTAGCCACCCTCAGGTACTACCTCCCAGGTGCGACCCCTCAGGTACTACCCCTCAAGGAGTCCCTCCCCGGTACTACCTCTCAGGTAGCCCCCCGCAGGTACTCACTCCCCGGTACTCCGCCGAAAGAGCTACGAGTGCCCCAGCTCAGCCGTCTCCTCGTCCCCGTCCCCCACCGGCACCGACCCCGAATCCGCGGCGGGCCGCAGCGGGAACGGGTCCACCCGGGTCTCGTCGACCACCGGCAGAGCGGGCCGCGCCGGCGCGGGCATGACCGCCGCCTCGGAGTGGCCGCCGCACCCGTACGTGAGGGAGACGACGCGGCCGTCGGCGGGCGAGAACTCGTTCGCGCAGACGCCGAACGCCTGGCCGAGGCTGCCGCCGATCGGCGTGAGGAAACCGCAGCTCACGCAGGTCGCGGGGGCGGCCTGCGCCATCGGGGTCTGTGCGCCGAACGCCTCCTCCCAGCGGTCGGCGGCGATGTGGAGGCCGTAGCGGGACAGGACGCGGGCGCGGCGCAGACCGAGTTCGTCGGCGACGGCGGCGATCGTGCCGCGGGTGGGCGGCATGGCGAGGTCGGGCGTGTCCTCGGTGTCGGCGGACGCGGCGGCGGTGAGTTCCGGCTCGGGCTCGTCGTCGCCGGAGTCGCCGAGGGCGAGGCGGTCGTCGGCGTACCCGGACTCCAGGCGGTCGTCGTCCGCGTCGGTCGGCAGGAGGTCGCCGGGGCCGAGGTCGCCGGGGCGCAGGCGCTCGCTCCACGGCACCCACTCGGGCGCGAGGACCGCGTCGGGGCCGGGGAGCATGACGACCTCGTCGAGCGTCACGGTCTTGGCGCGGGACGCGCGCGCGACGGTCGCCGCCCAGCGCCAGCCCCGGTAGCCGAGTTCCTTGCACTCGAAGAAGTGGGTGACGACGCGGTCACCCTCGGAGACGAGGCCCACGTGCTCACCGACGACTCCGGGTGCCGCCGCCTCCTCGGCTGCGGTGCGTGCGAGGTCCACGGCCTCGGCGCACAGGCGGTCGGGGGTGCGGCTTCGCGTGGTCGCTGCGCTCACAGGTATCGCTTCTCTCCTACGCCGTCTGTCGGGTGCGGTGTCTCGGGCCGCGGAACGGACGGAGCGGACCTGTGGGCCGCGTCGACGTCCGCGTCCGATCGTGCTCGGGCGCACCTGTGCCATCCATTGTGCGGGATGGCTGAGATACGCACGCTACCTGTTCACGGCCGCTCAGCCCACACCGACGGGACACGTCGATCGACAACGACACCCGGATCGTCACCCTGAGGTAGTCCCCGGGTAGTACCAGGAGCGCCCCGACGGCGCCCCGGGCGACCCTTCCGTAGCCGAGGACTACCCGGGTAAACCCGGAGAACTACCGCCCCGTCCGCGTGCTAACCGCACTACACACCGCTTTCTCGGGGCACTATGAACGTCGTGGCAACCGCGCGGACACCCCAGGGCGCGACCGGAATCGGCGGGCAGGGGAAGGCAGGAGGCGGCGGTTCGGGTCGGCTGGGCAGACCCGTCCGCTCGATCGGCCGTGCCCTGCACTTCCCGTTCACCGGTACGGCGCGCGGCATCAGAAAGGCCACGCACGCGCACGGCGCGGGCGAGTCGGGCCTCGGCAAACTCATCGAACTGCACGCCGTGAACGGCGCGGGCGACGTGATGATCACGGTCGCGCTCGCCTCCACCGTCTTCTTCTCCGTCCCGACGGACGAGGCGCGTGGGCGGGTCGCGCTCTACCTCGCGATCACCATGGCGCCGTTCACTGTTCTCGCGCCCGTCGTCGGTCCGCTGCTCGACCGGCTCCCGCACGGGCGGCGGGCCGCGATGGCCGGTGCGATGCTCGCGCGGGCCCTGCTCGCCCTAGTACTTTCGGGTGCCGTCGCCACGGGGAGCCTGGAGATGTATCCGGCGGCTCTGGGGGTACTCGTAGCCTCCAGGTCGTACGGCGTCGTTCGTTCTGCGGTAGTACCCCGACTACTACCACCGCGTCTGTCCCTGGTGAAGGCGAACTCCCGGGTCACCCTGGGGGGACTCCTGGCCACGGGGATCGCCGCGCCCATCGCGGCGGGGCTGCACCAGATCGGGCCCGGGTGGCCGCTGTACGGCGCGTTCGTGATCTTCGTCCTCGGTACGTTCCTGTCGTTCACGCTCCCGCCGAAGGTGGACTCGGCGAAGGGGGAGGACGTCGCGCTCCTCGCCGCCGACGAGGACCACCTGCACGGGCCGCTCAAGTCGGCCAAGCGGCCCGGCCTGCGCACGGTCGGCATCGGCGTCACCCACGCCCTCGGCGCGAACGCCGCGCTGCGGTGGCTGTCGGGGTTCCTCACGTTCTTCCTCGCGTTCCTGCTGCGCGAGCACCCCCTCACGGGGCAGAGCGCCGCCGTCTCGCTCGGCATGGTCGCCGTCGCGGCGGGGGCGGGGAACGCGCTGGGTACGACGGTGGGGGCGTGGCTGCGGTCGCGGGCGCCGGAGGTGATCGTCGTGACGGTCGTCGCGGTGGTCCTCGCGGCGACGGCCACGGCGGCGCTGCTGTTCGGGGCGTTCCTGGTGGCCTGCCTGGCGGGGGTCGCCGGGTTCTCGCAGGCGCTGGCCAAGCTGTCGCTGGACGCGCTGATCCAGCGGGACGTACCGGAGTTGGTGCGGACGTCGGCGTTCGCCCGGTCGGAGACGATGCTCCAGGTGTCGTCGGTGTTCGGCGGGGCGGTGGGGATCGTGATGCCGCTGAACGGGACGCTGGGGCTGTCGGTGGCGGCGGGGGTGGTCGCGGTGGGGCTGGTGGCCACGGCGAAGGGGTTGCTGGGGGCGGCGCGGCACGGGAGCGGGGGCGGCGGGGGCCGGGCTCGGGTGGAGTAGAGCTCTAGTACCTGAGAGCCACCGGCCACCCCTACCTGAGAGCCACCGCCCGGACCGCCGCCCGCACCCCGCGTGGCGTAACGCACAGCCACGCCGCACCCCGCGTAGGAACTGCGTCGGGCGGGCCCGATAGCCTTCCGCCTATGACCAAGCAATCCGCTGCTGTGCGACGCCGCCGCGCCGTCGCCGCCGCCGGCGCCGTGTCCGCCGGACTGCTCGTGCTCTCGGCCTGCGACAAGCCGACGCCTCGGGCCACGATCACCTTCGGCACGTCGTCGGTCAGCGAGGAGGCCACCTGCGGCGGTGAGAGCTCCACGCTCGACACGTCGAAGCTGACGGCCTGCCTGAAGGACGAGAACATCGAGTCCATCAAGGTCGACCCCGACGCGGGCAACGTCCGGTTCGGCGTGGACCCCGACATCGCCGACAAGCGCTGGACGATCCTGATGAACGGCCAGCCGCTCACCGGGGACAGCGACAAGACGTACCTCACCATCCCGAGCAGCGTCTTCTTCAACGCCCAGTACGGCGCGCAGGGCGACTCCACGCTCGTGACCATCAAGGCGGGTGACGGCAAGAAGGAAAGCCAGGCCGTCACGGGTCTGTGGTCGTTCCGCCTGAAGAAGGACAGCTGACCACGTCCGCCGTCCGCATCCTGGTCGCCACCGCCGTCCCGGCCGAACGGGACGCGGTGGCACAGGCGTTCCCGGACCCGTACGGCGAACTCCGTACGCTGCCGGGCGGGGTGACCGTCCGCCACCTCACCCATCTCACCCCCCTCCCCCACAGGTATGACGTCCTCGCCGCCGGGGTGGGCCCCGCCCTCGCCGCCGCCTCCACCGCGACCGCCCTCACCGCCGCAGTACTGGAGAGGGACCCGTACGACGTGGTCGTCTCGGCGGGCATCGCGGGCGGCTTCGCACCGGACGCCCCCGTAGCCTCCCTGGTCCTCGCGGACCACATCACCGCCGCCGACCTGGGTGCGGAGACCGCCGACGGGTTCCTCCCCGTCACCGACCTCGGCTTCGGCACCGTCACCCACCTCCCGCCCCCGGACCTCGTACGCCGCGCCGCCGCCGCGACCGGCGCCCGCACCGGCACCGTCCTCACCGTCTCGACGGTCACCGGCACCGCGAGCCGGGCCGACGCCCTGCGCACCCGGCACCCCGGCGCGCTCGCCGAGGCCATGGAGGGGTTCGGCGTCGCGGAGGCGGCCGGTGTCCACGGCGTCCCCGTACTCGAACTGCGCGCGATCTCCAACCCCGTTGGCCCGCGCGACCGTTCGGCCTGGCGCATCAAGGACGCGCTGGAGTCGCTGACGGCGGGTTTCGGGAAGCTCGCCCCCGTTCTGGAGAGTTGGAAGAAGCATGACCTCTGAGCAGCCCATGACCTCCGAGCGGCCCGTGCGGATCGCGTACTCCCCCTGCCCCAACGACACGTTCGTCTTCGACGCCCTCGCGCACGACCGCATCGCGGGCGCCCCCGCGCTCGACGTGACGTTCGCGGACATCGACATCACCAACGGGCTGGCCCAGGAGGGCGCGTACGACGCCCTGAAGGTGTCGTACGCGGTCCTTCCGTACGTACTTGAGGACTACGCCCTCCTGCCCTGTGGCGGGGCCCTGGGGCGCGGTTGTGGCCCTCTGGTCCTCACGAGGGAGGCGGGCGTCTCCCTCGTGGGCCGTACGGTCGCGGTGCCGAGCGAGAAGTCGACGGCGTACCTGCTGTTCCGGCTCTGGGCGGCGGACACCGTGCCCGGCGGGGTCGGGGAGATCGTCGTGATGCCGTTCCACGAGATCATGCCGGCCGTCCGGGACGGGAAGGTCGACGCGGGACTCGTCATCCACGAGGCGCGGTTCACCTACCAGAACTACGGGCTGCACAAGCTCGCGGACATGGGCGAGCACTGGGAGGAGACCACGGGCCTGCCGATCCCGCTGGGCGCGATCATCGCCCAACGGTCCCTGGGCGCCGACCGGTTGGAGCTGCTGGCCGATTCGATCAGGGCGTCGGTGCGGGCCGCCTGGGACGACCCCGAGCTGTCCCGGCCGTACGTCATGGAGCACGCGCAGGAGATGGACCCCGCCGTCGCCGACCAGCACATCGGGCTGTACGTCAACGAGTTCACGGCGGATCTCGGGGAGGCGGGGTATGCCGCCGTACGGGGGCTGCTCACGCGGGCGGCGGCCGAGGGGCTGGTACCGCCCCTCGGACCGGACGCACTGCGGTTTCCGTGATACCTGAGAGTTACCCGGGGATTCCTACACGTCGAGCTGGTCCGCGACCGCCCTCAGCAATCCCGCGATCTTCGCGCCGGAAGCCTTGTCCGGATAACGCCCCTTCTCCAGCATCGGCGTGATGTTCTCCAGGACCGTGGTCAGATCCTGGACGATAGAGGCGAGTTCGTCCGGCTTACGGCGTTGTGCCGCGGCGACCGAAGGAGTCGGATCGAGGAGAACGACCGAAAGAGCCTGATCGCCGCGCTGACCGGCGACGACTCCGAACTCGACGCGCTGGCCCGGCTTGAGTGTCTCGACTCCGTCGGGGAGGACCGAGGAATGAACGAAGACGTCACCGCCGTCGTCGCGGGAGAGAAAGCCGAAGCCCTTCTCGCTGTTGAACCACTTGACTTTGCCGGTAGGCACGTCTGTCCTCGTCCTCGTACTCGTCGGAAAACTGCTTCTGTCGTAAAACCGCTTCCGAAAACCGCTCGCGGAACCGTCGGCACCTCGGCCTTGGCACCGCGCGAACGGCCCCGGATAGCAGTACAGCGGGTCGACCATGACCCGCCGGTACCAAGGCTAATGGTCTGTGCGCGGGTGACAAGACGTCCCCCGGTTGTTCCTTCGGGCTGGGAACTACCCTGGTCCGGTGCGTGACAAAACCCAAACGAATTCCACCGCTCCCGGCGACCGGCTGATCCGCGCCGGTGCGATCGTGTTCTTCGCCGGTACGGTGGCCACTCTCGTCACCGTGACCCCGTTGTTCCTCGGTACGACGCCTTTTCCTGCGTACATGTTCGGATTGAGCATGCTCATGGGCGTCGGCTTCCTCATCGCGGGCGCCGGTGTACTGCGTTCGATCGCCGCCGGACGGCGTCAGGCGAGGGAGGGATCAGCGGCTTCCGGAGCGTCCGCGAGATAGGCCGAAAGCCACCCCGGGAACGCGAGGAGATCGGGGAGCACCACATCCGCACCGGCCGTGCGCAATTCCTCCGCGCCGCACGGTCCGGTGGTCACCCCCACCGAGAGCGCGCCGGCAGCCCGGGCACCCCTGACGTCTCCCACGTGATCTCCCACATAGACGTGGGCGCCGTATTCCTTGAGCGCCTCCGCCTTGCGCTCGGCCCACAGGTCACCGACTACCACGTCAGGGGTAAGCCTCAGGTACTCCATGTGCAGCTTCGCGTTGGGCTCGTGCTTGGCGGTGACGACGATGGCGCGACCGCCCGCCGCGTGCACGGCCTCGATCGCCTCGGGGGCGCCGGGCAGCGCGAGGGTCCCGCTCACGGCGTACGCGGGGTACAACCTGCGGTAGAGCGCGGCCATTTCGACGGCCTTGTCCGCCGGGAACCAGTGGGCCATCTCGTCCTCGACCGGCGGTCCGAGCCGGCTGACCACGAGGTCGGCGTCTATGTGCACGCCGGTCCGCTCGGCGAGGGCCTGGTAGCAGGCGCGGATTCCGGGGCGGGAGTCGATGAGGGTCATGTCGAGGTCGAAGCCGACGACGGGGGCGGAGGCGAGGGTGGGGGCCGGGGCCGGGGCGAACTCGGGTGCGGTCATGTCTCCGAGTGTGTCAGCCGCCGCGATCACCCCTTGAGTACTAGTCGGTTACGACTCCGGTATTACGTGGCCCTTCGCGGCCCTTCAGTCTTTTGCGGCTACTTGTTCCGCTGTGACCGCCACACCAGGTACAGGGCCGACGCGACGGCCGCTCCCCGTACCACCCACGGCCAGGTCTCGGAGACCGCGTCGTTCATGTGCCCGGCGACGATCGGCTCGCCCCAGCGGCCCTGGTCGCGGCCCCACAGCCAGACCATCCCCGCCGCCACCGCGCTGCCCGGGATCCACAGGACGGCGAGCTTCGTCTCGCGGTCGGTGAGGCGCCGGGACGCGTAGGCGATGAGCCAACCGGCGCCCAGAGCAAGGAGGTTGCCGAGGACCGCGCCCGCGACGAGGGAGGCGGCGGCGAGCAGGAGGAGGGGGTTGCTCCACTTGCGGGAGGGGAGGTCGCGGGAGGGCCGGTCGCGGGAGGGCAGGGGGATCAGGCGGCGACGGCGACGGGGTCCGGCCTTGCCGGGGTCCCCGGCGGCCTCGGCCTGCTCGCCGGCCGGGGGCGGGGGTGCGGCCGGGGTCTCCTTCTCGGCCTTCGCCTTCCTCTCCTCCGCCGCCTTCTTCTCCTCCGCCGCCCTGGCGCGCGGGGACTTGAGGAGTTCGGGGATCTCGACACCGCCGACGAAGCCTGGGACGTCGTCGAGGCCGCTCTCCAGACCTACGGGGCCTTTGAGCCACCAGTCGGGGAGGGGGTCGTCGGAGGTACGGGGGGTGGGGAAGGTGACGGGGTCGCCGGAGCCGGTGAGGTCGGCGGTTCCGGTGGGTACGGCCGGCGCCGACGGCCCCTGGTAGCTCCCAGGTCCCGGGATACCCGAGGGGTACGCCGGCTGGGCGGGTACGGCGACCGCGTCCGGCGTACCGGCACCGCTGCCCGCCGCCGCGACGACGTCGTCAGGACTCCCCAGCCGGGCGATGATCTTCCGTACCGCCGCCGGGCTGTCCGCCGACGCCTTCGCCCGGCGCTGGTCGATCTCGTTGCGCAGCTCCGACACGAGCCGCATCCGGTCGCCCGACGCCAACTGCTGTTGCTGGGCCACGTCTCCGACGCGGCTCAGGTACTCGTAGACGACTTGGTCGCTCTCGATCCCCACGGGAAAAAGCTACCGCGCGGGGGACTTCGTCCAGTAGATCTGGAGTTGCAGGGACTGGGGGGTACCTGAGAGTGAGGGGTACGGCAGGCACGACGGGGACAGCCGAGACCCTCCGGCTCCTGGAGCGGAACCCCCTGGCTCCTGGGGCGTAACCCTCCTGGCTCCCAGGGTGTAACCCCTCGCGGAAGGCCCCTACCCCGGCCGTACCCGCTACCGTGGGTCAGATGAGCACCCCCCGCTCCCTCGCCGAGGCGCTCCGCTCGCGCGACGACCGGTCCCTCGCCGCCCTGCTGCGCAGCCGGCCGGACCTCATCACGCCGGTGCCGACCGACCTGACCCAGCTCGCGACGCGGGCGGGCACCCGCGCCTCCGTCGTACGAGCCCTGGAGCGGCTCGACCGGTTCACCTTGCAGACCGCCGAAGCGCTGGCCGTCGCGGCGGAGCCGGCGTCGTACCAGGAGCTCCTGGGTCTGATGGCCGGGGACGAGAAGGACCCGGCGGTCGTGGCGGCGCTGCCCGACGCGGTGGCGACGCTGCGGGAGCAGGCGCTGGTATGGGGGGACGACAAGCGGCTGAGGCTGGTGCGTACCGCCAGAGAGCTACTCGCCCCCTCACCCCAGCACCCGTCCCCCACAGGTCTCGGGCCGAGCGTGCAGGAGGCCACGGCGGGGATGTCGCCGGGGCGGGTGCAGGCGATCGTGGCGGCGGTGGGGCTGCCGTCGACGCACGACTCGGTGAGCGCGGTCGCGGCGCTCACGGCGCTGTTCTCCAGCCGCCGCAGGCTGAAGGCGCTGCTCGCGAAGGCTCCGGCGGAGTCCCTTGAGGTGCTGGACCGGCTGGTGTGGGGGCCGCCGTACGGGCAGGTCACGGCCGAACCGGCGGCGCGGCTGCGGTGGTTGCTGGACCGGGGGCTGCTGCTGCCGACGGCGCCGGGGACGGTCGTCCTGCCCCGGGAGGTGGCGCTGCACCTGCGGGCCGGGCGCGCGCACCGGGAGGTCGAGCCGTGGCCACCGGCCGTGGAGGCGGCGGGAGTTCACCGTCCACAGCTTGTGGACGCGACGGCGGCCGGGCAGGCGTACACGGCGCTCGCGACCGTCGAGGAGCTCCTCAAGGACTGGGACGAGGGTGGTCCCGCGGTACTACGCTCCGGCGGCCTCAGCGTCCGCGACCTCAAGCGGACCGCCGTCGCCCTCGACGTGTCGGAGCCGGTCGCCGCGTTCTGGGTCGAACTCGCCTACGCCGCCGGACTGTTGGCGTCCGACGGCGAGGCCGACGAGCGGTACGCGGCGACGCCCGAGTACGACGAGTGGCGGGAGCGTCCGGCGGCGGAGCGGTGGGCGCGGCTCGCGGAGGCGTGGCTGTCGGCGACCCGGACGCCGGGGCTGGTCGGCGGGCGGGACGGGAAGGACCGTACGCTCTCGGCGCTCGGTCCCGGGCTGGATCGTTCGGCTGCCCCTGAGGTACGACACCGGGTGCTGGCTCTTCTGGGGGAGCTTCCGGAGGGGACCGCGCCCAGCTCCGAAACGCTGCTGGCCCGGCTGCGCTGGGAACGGCCCTTGCGGGGGCCGGAGCGCGGCGAGGGGGATCTGCGGACCCGGCTCGCGCAGTGGACGCTGGGCGAGGCGGAGTCCTTGGGTATGACGGGTAGGGGGGCGCTCTCGGGGCAGGGGCGGGCGTTGCTGGGGATCGGGGCGGGCGGCAGGGGCGGGGCGGGTGCCGGGAGCGGGCGGTCGGCGGCCGAGGCGGGAGGCGGCGAGCGGCTGACCGTATCCGGCAGCGGCAGCGGCAGCGGCAGCGGCAGCGGCCCAGTTTCCGGTGACGGCGAAGGCGCGGCTCCGGTTTCCGGTGTGGACCCCGCCGACGCGGGCGACAAGCTCCCCGTACACCACCGCCCCCCGCATCACCCCGTAGTACTACCCCTGTCCCCCACGGAGCAGGCCGTGGCGACCGCCGCTGCCGCCCGCCTGCTCGCCCCCCTCCTGCCCGAGCCCCTCGACCACGTCCTCCTTCAGGCCGACCTGACGGCCGTCGCCCCCGGCCCCCTGCAACGGCCGCTCGCGGACACGCTCGGCGTGCTCGCGGACGTCGAGTCGAAGGGCGGCGCGACGGTGTACCGGTTCACGCCGGCCTCGGTGCGCCGGGCGCTGGACGCCGGTCGTACGGCCTCCGATCTCCAGGCGTTCCTGACGGCGCACTCGCGGACGCCGGTGCCACAGCCGTTGGCGTACCTGATCGACGATGTGGCCCGCAGGCACGGCCACTTGAGGGTCGGCGCGGCGTCGGCGTACGTACGCTGCGACGACGACGCGCTGCTGAACGAGATCGTCGCGGACAAGCGCTCGGCCGGCCTGCGCCTGCGCCGTCTGGCGCCCACGGTCCTCGCGTCCCAGGCCGACCCGGCGACGCTGCTCGACGTCCTGCGCACGATGGGTTACGCCCCGGCGGCCGAGTCCGCCGACGGCGACGTCCTGATCCACCGGGCCGACGCGCACCGGACTCCACCCCGTACCCCTCCGGAGCCGGTCCCCGACGGCCCCCCGGTCCCGGACGTCACGCTCCTCTCGGCGGCGGTCCGCGCGATCCGGGCGGGCGACCTGGCGTCGACCACCCCGCGCAAACCCACCCCTGAGTCCTCCCGCACTACCTCCGGAGAGCTACCGCGCACGTCCCCCGCCGATACCCTCGCCACCGTCCAGGCCGCCGTCCTCACGAACGAGCCCCTCTGGATCGGCTACGTCAACGCCGAGGGCGCCGCCTCCCAGCGCGTCATCGCCCCCCTCCGCGTCGAGGGCGGCTTCGTCACGGCGTACGACCACACGGCGGACGAGGTCCGGACGTACCCCCTGCACCGGATCACGGGGGTGGCGGAGCTGGCGGAGGAGTAGCCGGCCGCTCACCCGGCAAGATCACGCCCGGATGAGGCACACTGGACGTTTGCCCCGTGCGGAAGGGATCCACGTACGTGAACGGTCCTCTCATCGTCCAGTCCGACAAGACACTGCTGCTCGAAGTCGATCACGAGCAGGCCGATGCGTGCCGTCGGGTGATCGCGCCGTTCGCCGAGCTGGAGCGGGCGCCGGAGCACATCCATACGTATCGGGTGACGCCGCTGGGGCTGTGGAACGCGCGGGCCGCCGGGCATGACGCCGAGCAGGTCGTGGACGCGTTGGTGCAGTTCAGCCGGTATCCGGTGCCGCACGCGCTGCTCGTCGACATCGCCGAGACGATGGACCGGTACGGGCGGCTGACGCTCAGCAAGCACCCGGCGCACGGGCTGGTGCTGACCAGCACCGACCGGCCGGTGCTGGAGGAGGTGCTGCGGTCGAAGCGGATCGCGCCGCTGGTGGGGGCGCGGATCGATCCGGACACCGTGATCGTGCACCCCTCGGAGCGGGGACAGATCAAGCAGACACTGCTCAAGCTGGGGTGGCCGGCGGAGGACCTCGCCGGGTACGTCGACGGGGAGGCGCATCCGATCGAGCTCGACGAGGACGGGTGGGCGCTGCGGCCGTACCAGAAGCAGGCCGTCGAGAACTTCTGGCACGGGGGCAGCGGCGTCGTCGTCCTGCCCTGCGGTGCCGGGAAGACGCTGGTCGGGGCCGGGGCGATGGCCGAGGCCAAGTCGACGACGCTGATCCTCGTCACCAACACCGTCTCCGCGCGGCAGTGGAAGCACGAGCTGGTGAAGCGGACCTCGCTGACCGAGGACGAGATCGGGGAGTACAGCGGGACGCGCAAGGAGATCCGGCCGGTCACCATCGCGACGTACCAGGTGCTGACCACGAAGCGGAAGGGTGTGTATCCGCACCTGGAGCTGTTCGACTCGCGGGACTGGGGGCTGATCCTCTACGACGAGGTGCATCTGCTGCCCGCGCCGGTCTTCAAGTTCACGGCGGATCTTCAGGCGCGGCGGCGGCTCGGGCTGACGGCGACGCTGGTGCGGGAGGACGGGCGGGAGTCCGACGTGTTCTCCCTGATCGGGCCCAAGCGGTTCGACGCGCCGTGGAAGGAGATCGAGGCGCAGGGGTACATCGCGCCCGCGGACTGTGTCGAGGTGCGGGTCAATCTCACCGACTCCGAGCGGCTCGCGTACGCGACCGCCGAGGCCGAGGAGAAGTACCGGTTCTGTGCGACGACCGCGACGAAGCGGAAGGTGACCGAGGCGATCGTGCGCCGGTTCGCCGGGCAGCAGATCCTCGTCATCGGGCAGTACATCGACCAGCTCGACGAGCTGGGGGAGCATCTCGACGCGCCGGTGATCAAGGGGGAGACCTCCAACGCGCAGCGCGAGAAGCTCTTCGACGCGTTCCGCGAGGGCGAGATCAGCGTGCTCGTCGTCTCGAAGGTGGCGAACTTCTCCATCGACCTGCCCGAGGCGACCGTCGCCATCCAGGTCTCCGGCACGTTCGGCTCGCGCCAGGAGGAGGCCCAGCGGCTCGGGCGGGTGCTGCGGCCCAAGGCGGACGGGCATCAGGCCCACTTCTACTCCGTCGTCGCCCGCGACACCATCGACCAGGACTTCGCCGCGCACCGGCAGCGGTTCCTGGCGGAGCAGGGGTACGCCTACCGGATCGTCGACGCGGACGAGCTGCTGGCCGAGGACGTCTGAGCGCTCCTCACCCGCGGCGCCGGACACCTGCCTCCTCGCCGTACTCTCCGAGGATCATGACGTCGAAAGCGGCACCGGCGAACACGCGTATCGCGTGCACGGTGTCGCCCAGGCGGTGCCTGTGCGGACTGCTCATCGGGGTCGCACCTGACGGGCGACCGGCGGCCGGGGCTGGTGTGAAGGTCGCTGCGCTCATGCATCCATAGTGCGATCCCGGACGTAAAGCGGGCATCACCCCACAGAGCCAACTTTCCCACCCGTTCCGTAGTACTCAAGAGGGACGGGATTTCTCAGGGGTATTAGGGGGCGGTCTCAGGGTTCCTCCGACAGCACGACGCGATCGCCTGCGGCGGTCGTGGCCTTCGGCGTGCCCGGAACCCTGGCGGGGGTGTCCACAAGAAGATAATGGTGCTAGCTTCATTAGCACCATGTTGCTGACACTGGACGTCACAGACAGTCGGCCGCTGCACGAGCAGGTGGCGTGGGCGGTCCGGCGGGCCATTGCCGAGGGGGAGTGCGGGCCGGGGGACCGGCTGCCGCCCGCCCGGGAGATCTCCGAGGCGTTGGGGGTGAATGTGAACACTGTGCTCAGAGGACTACGGGGGCTACGGGACGACGGAGTGCTGGAGTTCCGGCGAGGCCGGGGGGTGACCGTCTCCGTGGGAGCGGATCAGCGGGGTGTGGTGCTCGGGCGGGTGCATGAGCTGGTCGCGGAGGCGGCGCGGCTCGGGTACGGCAGGGACGACCTCATCGAGATGATCAGGGAGACGCCATGAACGGGCGGACGGGGAACGGGCGGAGTACGGGCGGACGGTTCGACGCAAGTCGCGGGTGGGGTGCGGTCGTTGGGTGCGGTGCCGTGTTCGTGCTGCTCGTCGCCCTGCCGCTGATCGCGCGCGGGCGGCTGCCGGACCGGATGGCCACGCACTGGGACGGCAGCGGGAGGGCCGACGGATCCATGCCGTTCTGGGGCACCGTCGCCTTTCCGGCGCTGATCTGGGCGGTAGGCTGCGCCGCCTCGCTGTACGTGGCTCTGAAGGTGTCCCGCGGTAGTACGGCGGGGTGGGTCGGGCTGCCGGTGCTGGGGCTCGGGCTGGTCGGTGGGCAGGCGGCCGTCGTACGGGCGAATCTGGACGTCCGCGACTGGCGCGAGGCCGGGTCCACGTACGGCTGGATCGTCGGCGTGGTCGTCGTGGCTCTCACGCTGGGTGGGCTCGTGTGGCTCTCACGTCGTAGTACTCCAGAGCCAGAGGGCGACGGGCCTGTCATGGACCTCCCCCAAGGCCGGCGGGTTGCGTGGTTCTCGCGACTCTCCAGCCCGGCGCTCCAGGCGGTCGCGGCGGTCCTCGGGTTCGTGGCCCTCGCGGTCGCCGCCGCATCCCTCGGAGGTATGACGGGACCACGGCCGGGCCTCCTCCTGGCCATCGGCTTCGGCGTCATCTCCCTGCTCTCCTTCACCTTCGCGTCGGTACAGGTCCGCGTGGGCGAGCAGGGGCTTCAGGTCTCCTTCGGCCCTCTCGGCTGGCCCGCGCGCCGCTGGTCCGTCGCGGACATCGAGTCGGCGCGCATGGAACAGCGCACTCCCGCACAGGCCGGCGGCTGGGGGTACCGGATCAACGGGCTCGGTACGACCGTGATGCTGCGTGGCGGCGAGTGCCTGGTCGTCCGCGCCAAGGGGCGTGACTTCGCGGTGAGCGTGGACGACGCGGAGCGGGGCGCGGCGCTGCTGAACTCGCTGCGAGCTCTCCAGGGTTAGACGGGTACGACCGTCGCGGTACGCGGCCTCCGGGGCCCGGCCGGGGCAGTCGTACGTCTGTGCCGTACGGCCGTGAGGGTCCGGGCGGCGAAAACCCGTTGGCCCCCGCACCGTCCCCTCGCCTACACTCTCCGCTCTTGCCGCCTCCCTCGTGGAGTGCCGTCGTCCGGTCGGAAACCGGTCGGCCCCTGTCGCACCCCATCCGCAGCTCACGCATGCCCGGAGGCATCCTCTTGTCCACGCCTGTGCCCGTCGACGATCCCTTGTTCCGTGAGCGCTCCCACCTCGCCGCGTCCCGTACCGCGCTGCGGGCGATGCGGGAGGACGTGCAGGCGCTGGACATCAAGGACGTGACCGCCAACTGGGTTAACGCCGAGGTACTAGGCCGTCAGATCGAGGAGCGCATCAAGGCACTCGCCGACCTGAGTGATACCCCCTTGTTCTTCGGCCGGCTGGACTACCTCCACGCGCCCGGTACCGAGCAGGCCGAGGGGGCGGACGGTGAGAGGTTCTACATCGGGCGTCGGCATGTGCACGACGCCGACGGCGACCCCATGGTCATCGACTGGCGCGCACCGGTCTCGCAGCCCTTCTACCGGGCGTCGAAGAAGGACCCGATGGACGTCGGGCTGCGGCGCCGGTTCGGGTACACCGGCGGCGACCTCACCGCGTACGAGGACGAGCACCTCTCCGACCCGGCGGAGGCGGCACGCACCAGCAAGCTGCTCCAGCAGGAGATCGAACGGCCGCGCGTCGGCCCGATGCGGGACATCGTCGCGACGATCCAGCCCGAGCAGGACGAGATCGTGCGCAGCGGCCTCGCGGGCAGCGTCTGCGTGCAGGGAGGTCCGGGGACCGGGAAGACCGCCGTCGGTCTGCACCGGGTCGCGTATCTGCTGTACGCGCACCGCGAGCGGCTCGCGCGGACCGGGACGCTGGTCATCGGGCCGAACCGGTCCTTCCTCCACTACATCGAGCAAGTCCTGCCCGCCCTGGGCGAGTTGTCGGTCCGTCAGGCGACGGTGGACGACCTCGTCGCGCACGTCGAGGTGCGCGGCGCGGACGAGGCTCCCGCCGCCGTCGTCAAGGGCGACGCCCGGATGGCCGAGGTGCTGCGGCGGGCCGTGTACGCGCACGTCACGCTGCCCACCGAGTCCGTGGTCGTGGTGCGCGGATCGCGGCGGTGGCGGGTGCCCGCGTACGAACTCGAGGACATCGTGCGGGAGTTGCTCGACCGCGACATCCGGTACGGCGCGGCGCGCGAGGCCCTGCCGCAGCGGATCGCGCACGCGGTGCTGGTCCAGATGGAACGGGCCGGGGAGGCGCCGGACGACCGGGTCCAGGACTCGGTGGCCCGCAACAGCGCGGTGAAGGCGGCCGTCAAGTCGGTCTGGCCGCCCGTCGATCCGGCGAAACTGGTCCTGCGGCTGCTCTGCGAGCCGGAGTTCCTCGCCGAGCACGCGGCCGGCATCCTCACCGACGAGGAGCAGAAGACGATCCTGTGGACCACGCCCGTACGGTCCGTGAAGTCGGCCAAGTGGTCAGCGGCGGACGCGGTGTTGATCGACGAGGCCACCGACGTCGTCGAGCGCACGCACTCCCTCGGGCACGTCGTCCTCGACGAGGCGCAGGACCTCTCCCCCATGCAGTACCGGGCGGTGGGACGGCGCTGCACGACCGGTTCCGCGACCGTCCTCGGCGACCTCGCGCAGGGCACCACCCCCTGGGCGACGCGGAGTTGGGAGGAGGCGCTCGGCCATCTCGGCAAATCCGACGCGGTGGTCGAGGAGTTGACCGCCGGGTTCCGGGTGCCGACGGACGTCATCACCTACGCGTCCCGGCTGCTGCCGCACATCGCGCCCGGCCTCGCGCCCGTCGCGTCGGTGCGTGAGAACCCCGGCTTCTTCGAGCTGCGCGAGGTCTCCGAGGTGGAGCAAGTCGTCGCGGCGTGCGGTGAGTTGCTGCTGCGGGAGGGGTCGATCGGGCTCATCGCCGCCGACGCCCGGATTCCCGTGCTCGCGGAGGCGCTGGGGGCGGCCGGGGTGTCGTACCTCGACCCCGGCCAGGAGACCACGGCCGAGACCCGGCTCACCCTGGTTCCGGCCTCGTTGGCGAAGGGCCTTGAGTACGACTACGTCGTGCTGGACGAGCCGCAGGCCGTGGTGGACGGCGAGCCGGACGAGCGGACCGGGCTGCGGCGGCTGTACGTCGCGCTGACTCGTGCCGTTTCCGGGCTGGTTGTCGTGCACGGGCATGAACTGCCGGAGCAGATCCGCTGATTGCCGTGGGCCATCAGCGGCCTTTCCGCACCCCGTCAGGCGCGGTCGATCGCCCGGCGCCAGGTCCGGACCGCTTCCGGCGCCACCGGCTCGGCCCAGCCGTACGGCCGTACCGCCCCGCCGACGTGGAAGGCGTCGACCCCGGCCGCGCGCAGGACCGGTACGTGCGCCAGCGTCAACCCGCCGCCGACCAGGAGGCGTTGCTCGTACCGGCCCGCCTCGCCCAGCAGCGTCTCCATGCCCCGCTCGACGCCGTCCGGCGAGCCCGCCGTGAGGTACGTGTCCAGGCCCGGCATGCCCGCGAGCGCCTTACGGACCGCCTCGCGGTCGGCGGCGTGGTCGAGTGCGCGGTGGAACGTCCAGCGGCAGCCGTCCAGTTGGGCGGCGAGCCGCTCCACCGCGCCCACGTCCACGGCGCCTTCGGCGTCCAGGAACCCCAGCACGAACTGGTCCGCACCGGCCTGCCTGAACTCCCCTGCCACGCGCACGAGTCGACCGAGGTCGCCCGCCGCGAAGCCCGCCGACCCCCTGAGCATCACGCGGACATCGATGTCCACGGCCGCGCGGACCGCGCCGAACACCGAGAGCGCCGGGGTCAGTCCGTCCGCCGCCATCTCGGAGACCAGCTCGACCCGGTCCGCGCCGCCCGACTGCGCCGCGACCGCGTCCTCGGGGGTGAGGGCGATCACCTCCAGGAGCGGACGCGTGCTCATACGGGGCCTTTCGTCGAGAGGTACCTCTCCGGAGGTACCTCCAGCGGGGTACACCTACAGGTCTAGTCCAATCAGAGTACGTTACGCGAACAGATTCAGCTCGTCCTCCCGCACCCCCACCAGCTCGTACGACGCCCCCTCCACCGGCCGCCCCGAGTACAGCCGGACCAGCGTCGCCGCCGGGCCGAGGTAGCGGGCCGGCGGGTGGGTGCCGTCGGAGTGGCCGAAGGCGACGGGAGCGTCCGTGTCGTCGAGGTCGGCCTGGAGGGGGATGCGTTTGCGGTGGTGGGTGAGGTACCTCAGGAGAGCCAGGGCCTCGGGGAGGGCCGGACCGGCGTAGGCCCCGGGCTCGTTCCATGCCTCGCGTACATCGCCCGCGTGGATCCACTCGCCGAGCGCGATGGCGTCGAGGCGGCCGGTCGAGGCGGCGAGCAGCGGGCCGACCTCGGTCATGCCGCGTTCCAGCTCGTCGACGATCCGCCCGGTGGGCCAGTCGGCGCGGTCGGCGATGTCGCGATCGTTGGCCTCGGGGGAGAACACGCCCTCCTCGAAACGGTTCTCCACCACGCGGATCAGGGCCGAGGAGCAGTGCGCGAGGACATCGCGCACGGACCAGCCCGGACAGCCCGTGGTCGGGAGCGCGAAGTCGGCGTCGGGACGGGCCCGCAGGAGGGGTATGAGAGCGTCGCGCTCGGCGGTGAGGAGACGGCCGGGGAGTTCGGGGTCGCGGGGTAGCTCCGAAGTAGGGGTCACCCATCCAACCTAGGGCGTAGAGGATCATCGCGTGCCGGGACAATGGAGCCATGGCCGATCTCGACGCCCTGCACGCCCGCTGGCTCTCCGCCCTGCTCTCCGCGCGGGCCGACGACTCCCGCGCCGTCGCGCCCCACCGGTACGCCGACAACCTGATCGGGCGCTGGCAGGAGCCCCAGCGCAGGTATCACACCCTCACGCACCTCACGGCGGTACTGGACCGCGTCGACCTCCTGGAGAGCTACGCCGACGACGCCGATCTGGTGCGGCTCGCGGCCTGGTTCCACGACGCCGTCTACCTCCCGGAGCGGTCGACGAACGAGGAGCGGTCGGCGCGGCTGGCGGAGCGGGCGCTGACCGAGGCGGGCGTGCCGGAGCGGGGCGTGGCGGAGGTCGCGCGGCTCGTACGGCTCACCCAGGGGCACGCCCCGGCCGACGGGGACCGCAACGGCGAGGTGCTGTGCGACGCGGACCTCGCGATCCTGGCCTCGGCGCCGGACGCGTACACGGCGTACACGGCCGCCGTCCGGGAGGAGTACGGCTTCGTTCCCGAGGACGCGTTCCGGGCCGGGCGGGCCGACATTCTGCGTCAACTCCTCGGCATGGAAAGGCTGTTCAGGACGCCGTACGGCCAGGAGCGCTGGGAGGCGGACGCGCGGCGCAACATCGCCGCCGAACTGGAGGTGCTGACCGGCTGAGGCCCTACGCTCACGTCATGCGGAGAAGTCTTTCGGGCGGAGATCAACTGGACGCGGCCGTCGCGGAGAGCGTCACGCTGCTGCGGGCGCTCGCGGACCGGGACTGGGCGGGCACCCCGGCCTCGGGCCTGGAGTGGAGCTGCCGGGTGACCGCCGAGCACATCGCGTACGAACTCTTCGGATACGCCGGGCAGTTGGCGGGCCGGGTGCAGGGGGCGTATCTGCCCTTCAAGCTCCGGTTCGACGAGGAGACGCCCAACTCCCGTGTGGTGGACGTGATCGAGGCGGCCGGTGCGGTGCTCGCGGCGGCCGTACGGACCACGCCGCCGCGTGTGCGGGCGTACCATCCGGCGCCGTTCCGGGGCGCGAACCGGCAGGGGTTCGCGGCGATGGGGGTCGCCGAAGTCCTGCTGCACACCCACGACATCGCGCGCGGCCTGGACGTCGACCACCAACCCGCCCCGGAACTCGCCGAGTTCGTGCTCCAGCGGATCTTTCCCGAGGTGCGTCCGGCGCTCGACCCCTGGGAGACGCTGCTGTGGGCGACCGGGCGCGGTGAACTGCCGGGCCGCACACCGGTGTTGCGCTGGCTCTGGCACAACAGCCTTGTCCTGCCCACCGATCGGCTCACGCTGGAGTCCGCCACCCCGGCCGTGCTCGCCGAGCTGTGGGTGGGCGGCGACGGCGGGTTCGACTGGCTCGGGGACGGCCCCCTGGACGGGACGCGCGAGGCCGCCGGGCTGGTGTTCTCCTCGTACGAAAAGGGCGTCCTGCGGGCGGAGTTCGGGCTGTTCGTGCTCGTGCGGCGCGCGGACGGGCTGGCGATCGGGAGCCTCGGTTTCCACGCGGCGCCGGACGGGGACGGCCGTACGGAGATCGGGTACGACGTCGTCCCCGAGGCGCGCGGGAACGGGTTCGCGACGGAGGCGGTGCGGGCCGTCGGGGAGTGGGCGCTCGGGCGTGAACAGGGGGACGTGGACAGCGTGTTCGCCGTCGTCGAGCCCGAGAACCTCGCGTCCAAAGGGGTGTTGGAGCGGGCCGGGTTCGTCGAGGCGGGGACCGATCCGGAGGGGGACGCCTACGAGCTGCGGCGGTACCGGCTCTGAGGGACGCTCGCCTTGCGCCGTCGCAGACCCGCGCCGTGCAGGAGCCGTACGACCTCGCGGCTGCTGACCTCGACGGCTCCGGCGGCCACCACGTCGGCGTAACGCTGTGCGGGGATGTCGTAGTGATCGCGCTCGAAAGCGCGCGGCGGAACGCCCAACTTCTCGGCGAACGCGTGGAGTTCGTCGTAGGAGACGTCGCTGACCAGGTGGGACCAGAGGCGGCCGTGGCCGGGCCAGGTGGGCGGGTCGATGTAGACGGTCATGAGGACGGCGGTCCGCTCCGGCCGGTGCCGAGGGCGCCGACCGCCGCGACCTTCACGCCGGCCTTGTGGCAGACCCAGTGCGGGTCGGGGCCCAGCTCCGGTTCGACGTCCAGCGCGTGCGGGTCGCCGGAGCCGCAGACCGGGCACAGGGGCCAGCGGCCGTACCTCTCCAGCAGTGCGTCCTGTACGTCCTGCGCGACCAGGCCCGCGACGTACTGCGCGCCGTCCGGCCACTGCTCCACCCACCAGCGGCGCTGTACGACCGACTCCTCGACCAGCGACACCACGTCCGCCTCGGCGACCTCGCCCGCGACCAGGTCGGCGAGGACCAGGGCGCGGGCCCTGTGCAGGGCCTGCTCCAGGGGGCTTACGGGGTGTACGGGGTCGGTGCTCATGTCTTCATTGTGCGCACTCTTGACCCGGTCACCGAAATGAAAATATCTTTCAGAGTGTGACCCGTGACGTGAAAGAAATTTTCGGCGGCGCGCTCGCGGCCAAGGTGCGTACGCTCGCTCCCTCCATGACCCGGTCCATGCAGCGGGTCGCCGAGGCCGTCGCGGGGGACCCCGCCGGGTGCGCGGCGCTCACCGTCACCGGGCTCGCGGAGCGGACGGGAACCAGTGAGGCGACCGTCGTCCGTACCGCTCGGGTACTGGGGTATCCCGGGTACCGCGATCTTCGGCTCGCTCTTGCCGGGCTCGCGGCGCATCAGCAGTCCGGGCGGGCGCCCGTGCTGACCACGGATATTTCCGTCGACGATCCCATCGGTGACGTCGTCACCAAACTCGCCCACGCCGAGCAGCAGACGTTGGCCGATACCGCCGCCGGGCTCGATACCGTTCAGCTCGGGGCCGCCGTTTCCGCCGCCGCTTCCGCCCGGCGCGTCGATGTTTACGGCGTCGGGGCTTCCGGGCTTGTCGCTCAGGATCTTGTGCAGAAATTCTTGCGCATCGGGATTGTCGCCCATGCACACAGTGATCCTCATCTCGCGGTGACCAATGCGGTGCAGTTGCGGGGCGGGGATGTCGCCGTCGCCATTACGCATTCCGGGTCCACCGGGGATGTGATCGAGCCGCTGCGCGTCGCGTTCGAGCGAGGGGCTACCACCGTGGCCATTACCGGCCGGGCCAATGGGGCGGTCACTCAGTACGCGGATCATGTTCTGACCACGTCCTCTGCTCGGGAGAGTGATTTGCGGCCTGCGGCCATGGCGTCGCGGACCGGGCAGTTACTGGTGGTGGACTGCCTGTTCGTGGGGGTTGCTCAGCGGACTTATGAGGCTGCGGCTCCCGCGTTGGCCGCGTCGTACGAAGCGCTGGCGCACCGGCATCGGTAGGCCGTAGGGGTGATCCTTTCGGTCGGGCTGCGGGTTGTGTGCGGCTGGTCGCGCCCCGCAGCGGAGCTGCTGTTAGACACAGCCCCGCGCCCCTACAGGTAGGTGTAGGAATCCCTTTGGATTGAAAGAGCCGTCTTTTTATGTCCTCCTCCGACCTTCTCTCTCAGCTCTCCTCCCTTCCCACCGAGTCCTTTCGTGCCGACTTCGCTCGTATTGATGAGCTGTCCACGCTTGATATCGCTCGGCTCATGAATCGTGAAGATGCCGGCGTTCCCGCTGCTGTCGCTACCCAGCTGCCTGTTATTTCTGCCGCCGTCGATGCCATTGCCCTGCGGATGGAGCGTGGGGGACGGTTGATTTACCTGGGGGCCGGGACCCCTGGGCGGTTGGGGGTTTTGGACGCCTCCGAGTGTCCGCCTACTTTCAATACCTCTTCCGGGCAAGTGGTGGGGCTTATCGCCGGTGGAGTGGGGGCGCTCGTCGATTCCGTCGAGGGGGCCGAGGATTCCCGGGAGTTGGCTGTGCGGGATCTTCGGGGGGTGGCTCTCACGGGGGACGACTCCGTTGTGGGGGTATCGGCCTCCGGGCGTACCCCTTACGCGGTAGGCGGGGTGGAGTACGCACGGGGTAGAGGGGCCTTGACCGTGGGGATCGCCTGTAATCCCGGGAGTGCTCTGGGACGTGCCGCCGAGTACGGGATCGAGGTCGTCGTGGGGGGTGAGCTGCTCGCCGGGTCCACTCGGCTCAAGGCCGGGACCGCTCAGAAGCTCGTCCTCAACATGATCTCCACGATCACCATGATCCGGCTCGGGAAGACGTACGGGAACCTCATGGTCGACGTACGCGCGTCCAACGAGAAGCTGCGGGCCCGGTCCCGGCGGATCGTCGGCGTCGCGACCGGGGCCGAGGACGACGAGATCGAGGCCGCGCTCACCGCTACCGGCGGTGAGGTGAAGGACGCGGTGCTCATGCTGCTCGCGGGGGTGGACGCGGGGACCGCCCGGCGGTTGCTGGCGGAGGCCGGGGGGCATCTGCGGGGTGCGCTCGCCGCGCATCGCGGGGCGTAGTACCTGCGGGCTAGGGACGTAGTACCTGGGGGTCAAGGCCGGTTCAGAGGTTGCCCAAGGGCTCGATGTCCACCTTCAGGGGGGTACCCCATACCCGTAGTACCTCGTAGTCCGTGAACTCGTGGACCAGGCGGTACGCCATCGCCGGGCGCGGGCCCCGGCGTACCGCCGCGAGGAAGGCTTCCGCTTCTCGGCGGTCCCTGCGGGGGGTGCCGCACAGTTGCCACTCCTGGCCGTTCCACAGTTCCGGGAGCCAGCGTTGCTGGGGTTGCGGGCGGTCCTCCCGTACGCCGTACCGGCTGGGGGTCGTCGGGATCTGCGGGGGCGGGGTCGAGCCGTGCAGTTCCGAGCGGCGGGCCGTTCTGCGGCGGGTCTCGCACAGGAGGCAGCCGTCGGGGGCCTCCGTGTCGACGGGGCCGTAGGGGTGCTCGGCGCAGCGGGTCACCGGGGCCGCGCCCTCCACGCTGTCGTCCAGCAGGTCCAGGGCTCGCTGGATGTCCGCCTTCATCTCGTGGAGCTTGGCGTCCGGGGTGTCGCCGGTCAGCGCGTCGCCGTGTTCGCCCAGGAGGCGGAGGGCTCGGCCTAGGGCGGTGAGCTGGGCGTGGTTCATGGTGTGGGTTTCCGGCCGGGGGTGGTGGGTCCAGAGTAGGCGGGTGGGGGTGGAAACGGCCGGTGGGGAGGGGCGGAAATCTGTTGTCCGGGGGGTGCGGGGGGCTCCTACTGTGGGGGGATGGGTACTCGGGTCGTTTTTCTCAACGGTGGGTCCAGTTCCGGGAAGTCCGGGATCGTTCGGTGTCTTCAGGAGATTCTGCCGGGGGCCTGGATGGCTTTCGGGGTGGATTCGTTCGTGGAGGCGCTGCCTCGGAAGATGCGGAACTCCGAGGAGGGGATTCTGTTCGAGGCGGACGGGAGTATCCGGGTGGGGGCGGAGTTCAAGGCGGCCGAGGCGGCTTGGCGGGAGGGGGTCGCGGCGGTGGCTCGGGCCGGGGGGCGGGTGATCGTCGACGATGTGCTGCTCGGTGGGGCCGACGGGCAGCAGGGGTGGGAGAAGGTCTTCGACGGGGTGGATGTGCTGTGGGTGGGGGTGCGGTGTGATGCGCAGGTCGCCGCCGGGCGGGAGATCGCTCGGGGGGACCGGGTGCCGGGGATGGCCGAGTCGCAGGCGGAGGCCGCGCACGCGGGGGTCCGGTACGACGTCGTGGTGGACACGAGCCGTACCGAATCCCTGGCGTGCGCACGGGTGATCGCGGAGAGGGTGACGGGGTGACCCTCTCCGTCGGGACCCGCTCCCGTCAGTCCACCAGCGGCAGCGCCTCCCACGCGTACCCCTCCCACAGCCTCCTCGCCGTCTCCTCCGGGTAGCGGCTGACCTCCGGCGGGGTGTCCAGGATCTGCGTGAGCCCGCGTTCCAGGCCGTACGCCTCCCAGCCGGGGTCGCCGGTGCGGGCGAAGGACGTCCAGGACGTCTGGAAGCGGGCGGTGAGGTCGGCCGCGTCCGGCGGGACCTCGCCGCCGGGGAAGACGACGGCGCCCATGTCCGCGGCGTACGTTCCGAAGAGGAGGGGGACGTCCAGGGCGTGGCAGCCGCGCAGGATGCCGCCGTGGGCCGGGGGTGTCCAGGTCAGTTCGTAGAGGTGGGCCGAGCCGCCTGCCGCCAGCTGGGCCTCCGCGAGGTACAGGGACGGCATCGCGAACAGCCAGTCCGACTGGACGCGTTCGAAGAGGTCCTGCGCCGTGGCGTCCGGGAAGGCTTCGCGGTACGCGCGCTCGCCGGGCTCGCCCCCGCCGGGGGCGTACATGCGCAGCGCCGCCGTCGCCTGGTCCTCCGTGATGCGGCCCAGGAGGTTCCCCATGACCGTGAAGAGGCGGTACTCCTGGGAGTTGTGGCCGATCAGGAGGTCGATGTCCCGCGCCTCACCCGCGCGCACCGCCTGCCACGGGGTCTTCGGCAGGATCTCGCCGTCCACCACCGGCGAGTACGGCACGGACGTCGGCGCGACCTGCCCCCAGCGCGTGTACGCCGCCATCTTGGCCGACAGGGCCTCGCCCGCCCCGGGGAGTTTCCTCGGCGGGATCGTCGCGAGGTCGGCCGCCGTCGGCCGTACGCCCGCCTCCGCCGCGAGCGCCACCGCGATGTCCCGGGCCAGGGGCGCGGAGAAGTACGTGACCGGGATGCTCTGGGCGATGGCGCGGTGGAAGAGGCCCCGGGCCGCCGGCGTCGCGAGGAGCGCGGCGACCGAGCCGGCGCCCGCGGACTCGCCGAACACCGTGACGTTCCCGGGGTCGCCGCCGAACTCCGCGATGTTGTCGCGGACCCACTCCAGGGCGGCGATCTGGTCGAGGAGGCCCCGGTTGGCGGGGGCGCCCTCGATGTGGAGGAAGCCCTCGATGCCTACGCGGTAGTTGAAGGTGACGACCACGACGTCACCCTTGCGGGAGATGTGCTGGGCGTCGTAGCCGGGGCTGCCCGCGTGGCCCATGCGGTAGGCGCCGCCGTAGATCCAGACCATGACCGGGCGCGGGGCCTGCGGGGCCGGGTCCGGTGTCCAGACGTTCGCCGTCAGCCAGTCGTCGCCGCCCGTGGCGGGGGTGCCCTGGAGGCCGGTCTCCTGCGGGGGCGGGTCGCCGAACTCGTACGCGTCCCGCACGCCCGTCCAGGGCGCCGGAGGGGTCGGCGCCTGGAAACGGGCGGGGCCCACCGGGGGTGCGGCGAAGGGCATGCCCCGGAACACCGTCAGGCCGTCCTCGCGCCTGCCCCGGACCACACCGGCCGTCGTACGAACCTCTTCCGCCGCCATCCCTTGCTCCTCTCGTCTCCCACCGACCGCCTCTGACCCGCCCAACGGCTCGCATCGAACAAGGGTTCCAGCGAGCCGCCGATCCGGCCGGAGTTCACTCGTGTGGGTGACAAAAGGGTAGGACAGAGGGGTGGACAGAGGGGCCGGGCGGAGGGCCTCAGCTCAGCGTCTGGAGCGCCGCCGGGTCGAACGCCCGCAGCTCCTCGACCCGGCCGTCCAGCACCTTCGCCGCCCACTCCGGGTCCTGGAGCAGCGCGCGCCCGACGGCCACGGCGTCGAACTCGTCCCGCTCGAAGCGCTCCAGCAGGTCGTCGATGCCCTTCGCCTCGGCCCCCTTCCCGGCGAACGCCGTGTTGAACTCGCCGTCGAGTCCGACCGAGCCGACGGTGATCGTCGGCCTGCCCGTGAGCTTCTTGGCCCAGCCCGCGAGGTTGAGGTCGGCGCCGTCGAACTCCGGCTCCCAGTAGCGGCGCGTCGAGGCGTGGAAGGCGTCGACCCCGGCCGCCGCGAGCGGCGTGAGGATCGCCTCCAGCTCCTCCGGCGTCTCGGCGAGCCGCGCGTCGTAATTGTCGTACTTCCACTGCGAGAAGCGGAAGATGACCGGGAACTCCGGAGACACGGTCTCGCGTACGGCGGCGACGATCTCGGCCGCGAACTTGGTACGCGCGACCGGGTCACCCCCGTACGCGTCGGTGCGGCGGTTGGTCGTGCCCCACAGGAACTGGTCGATCAAGTAGCCGTGGGCGCCGTGGAGTTCGATGCCGTCGAAGCCGAGGCGTTCGGCGGCGGCGGCGCTCTGCGCGAACGCGCCGATGACGTCGTCCAGGTCGCGCTGGGTCATCGTGTGGCCGTCGGCGGTGCCGTCGACACGCAGGCCGGAGGGGCCGACCGGCGGGGCGTCCGTGAACGGCGGCTGGCCCGCCTTGCGGATCATGCCGATGTGCCAGAGCTGCGGGACGATCCTGCCGCCGGCCGCGTGGACCGCGTCGGCGACCTTCGCCCAGCCCGCGAGCTGCTCCTCGCCGTGGAAGCGGGGTACGCGGTCGCTCTCACCCGCCGAGTCGTGACCGACGTACGTCCCCTCGGTGACGATCAGGCCTACCCCTGCGGTAGCACGACGTGCGTAGTACGACGCCACGTCCTCCCCAGGTATCCCCTCCGGGGACTGCATGCGGGTCATCGGGGCCATCGCGATGCGGTTCGCGAGGGTGAGGCCGTTGATGGTGACCGGGCGGGACAGGATCTCGGAGGCACGGGTGGGGGTGGCTGCCACAGGAAGGGCTCCTCGCTCGTGAAGTCGTCTGGCTGACCGGTGGGTATGTGCATACGCATACGCCTTGTACGTCCAGGTCAACCGGACCGCGGTCCACGCCATTTCCGGACGAGGGGGTAGGGGGGTGTGATCCCGGACACCCCGTAGTACTTGAGAGGTGTTCTCGGTACGGCGCCCTGAAGCGCACCGGCAACAACTCCACCTGGAGCACTGCCCGTTATCGAAATGCACCGCCCCCGTCCCTCGTGCGAGGCTCTCCCCTCAACATGACTACACGGGGAGACAGCAACATGAGACGCCTGACCCGCGCCACCCTTCTGCTCACGACCGCCGCCCTCACTCCGGCGCTGCTCTTCACGTCCCCGGCGTTCGCGACGACCCCGCCGACGACTTCGACTTCTGCGACCGTGTCCGCCGAAGTCCCCATCGACGACATGTCGTTGGACGAACTCCGCATCGCCACCCTGCGTCTCATGTGGAGCCCGATCAGCGGCAAGGCCGTCACCCGCGCGGGCAACAAGGCGCTCGATGGCACCGCCGACGACCTGCGGAACTTCCTCAAGACCGGGTACCGGCTCGCGCAGGCCGAGGACGATCGCGTCCAGATCTCCACCATCCTTGCGCGCAAGCCCGGCAAGGCGGTCGTCCGCGAAGCGGGCAAGGCCCTCGATGTGAATACGCCGGAAGTACTACGTGCCTTCCTGGCTACCGGGTATCGCCTCGCGCAGGCCGAGGACGACCGCGTCGCCGTCGCGCGGATCATCGGGGACCCGAAGAGCAGCCCTGCGCTCCGCGCGGCGGCGCAGCGCGTGATCGATGGGACGCCGGAGGAGTTGCGGTACTTCCTTGAGGTCGGGCAGTACGAGGTCTGAGACGCCGGCCAGCAGAAGAACGGCCCCGCCTCGTGCCGTGAACCGGCTTGCGGGCGGGGCTGGTCGGGGCTTCTCCGCGTTCAGGAGTTGAGCTGGCTCCGAGTGCGCGTGTTCCTGTTCCGCGTGCGGACCCGTTCGCTCAACAGCGCTTCCTGCGTGGGGAGTTCCGTGTCCGTCGGGTGGCAGTCCCACTCCACTCCGCCGCCGATCGGGCGGAGTTGGAGGTGGCCGTTCAAGTGGTCCATGACCTCGCCGATACGGTTCGAGCGGGTGTCGAGGACGTAAGTGCCGATCTTCGTCATCGAGTTGGGGCTCCCGCGCGGATGAGGGCAGTGGTGAGGCGGGTGGCCGTGGCCACGTTGCAGCGGCCGAGTTCGAGGAGGTGGTACGCCGGGTCGCGGTGCGTCGCCGAGACCTGGTCGGCGGCGAGGGAGGGGAGGGTGATGCCGGCGTCCGCGAGGGCGTTCCGCAGTCTGGTGAGGGCTTCGTCGATGGTGGGGGTGGGCTCTTCAGCCCCGGTCAGCTCCTTCATGTGCGCACTTCCTCCACGCTGAGTGTTTTGGTTCACCACACAGCGTGGTCGCCGCTCTTCTAACCTGGCCAGAGGAGGCGCAGCAACAACTCCGGCTGTAACGGAGGGAGTCGATCATGGCGAAGCAGAAGGATCTGGATCTGCCGACGTCACCCCGCGTGTTCCTGGGCAGGGAACTCAAGCACGCCCGCGAGGAAAAGGGGTACAGCCAGACGGGATTGGGGGAGGTCCTGTTCGTAAGTGGCTCGTACGTCGGTCAGATGGAGGTGGGCATCCGGCGGATCAGGCCTGAGATGGGGCCGCCGCTGGACAAGGAGTTGGGGACGGGGACGTTCTTCACGCGCAACTCGAAGGAACTGGCCAAGAAGTCGAAGTATCCGGAGCACTTCGAGGAGGCGGCGGAAGCCGAGGCCAAGGCGACCGAGATCAGGCACTATCTGCCGTTGCTGATCCCCGGGTTGTTGCAGACGCCGGAGTACGCGGAGTCGTTGTTCCGCACGTACAGGCCCACGGCATCGGACGACGAGATCGAGGAGCTGGTGGCACTCCGCATGGGGCGCACCCGTCTCCTCGACGGTCCAACAAACCCGTTGCTCTGGGTGGTTCTGGACGAGGCCGCGCTCCGTCGGCCGGTCGGAGGTCCAGCTGTCATGGCAGCCGCGCTCCGGCATGTGGTGGACATGGCCCAGCGGCGTCGGGTCATCTTGCAAGTGCTGCCGTTCAGTTCAGGAACCCATGCCGGAATGGGCGGTTCCCTGAAACTCATGGCGTTCGAGGATGCCTCGCCGCTGTGCTTCACCGAGGGACTTGACATGGGAAAACTGGAGGACGACCCGGCTTTGATCACCCGTCACACCCTCACGTTCAACCTCCTCCAGGCGGATGCTCTCCCCACCCCGCGATCACTGGCTCTAATCGAGTCGGTGGCGCAGGATTACGCCCATGAAGCACAACACCTCTGAGTACGCACCGAACAGCGCAGCCTGGTGCAAGACCAGCGACAGCAGCGACCGCCTCGAAGTCGCGCGCTGGCGCAAGTCGACGTACAGCGCGGGTGATGGCGGCGACTGCCTCGAAGTCGCGGACGGACACCCCGAGTTGACCCCCGTCCGCGACTCCAAGAACCCCTCCGGCCCGGCGCTCGTCTTCCGTACGCAGTCCTGGGCCGCCTTCGTCGAAGACCTCAAGCAGGGCTAGCCCGACCTGTTGGGCCGCCCGTCCCCCGACGGCGCGGCCCTCCTCAATGCGTCAGGTCCAGCACCGCCGTACAGTGCTGGTCCCCCTCCGGCTCCGCCCACAACTCCCGTTCCCCCGACCGCGAGAACACCTCCGCCATCACCGCCGGACCCGCCTCCGCGAGACGTACGTCGCAACCGATGACACCCGGGGTGTCCTGGCGACGTACGTACAGCCGCATCCCGCCCCCACGTTGGTACACGAACCCCACCAACAACGACTCGGCGCTCTCCCGTTCCTCGAAGCTCGGGTGTGGGCAGCTCAGGGTGGTCAGCAGTGTGTGGGCGCGGTCTTCCGGGCGGGCCTCCCCCAACTCGCGCTGCACGAAGTCGACCACCTGCCACGAGAGCAGTATCTCGTCCCGCCGGAAGAGCGGCATCTCGTACACAGCCCGGAACTCACCGGCGAACGTTCTCCGGCCGCCGACCGCGATGTGTACGGTCTCGGCGCCCGCCGGGCCCGGGAGGACGCCCCGTACCCCCGTCTGCGGTGATGTCGGCCTGCACTACGGCCGCTTCCCACGATGTCATCGCTTCGGTTCCTTGTTCGACGTACGGAAAGGCAGGGCGATGGACGCCTTCGGAGGGCCGGTCATCCTGACGATGCTTGCCGGTGTGCTCGTCATCCTCAAGTATCGGCGCCGGGCGGCAAGGCGGCGTTCACCGCTTCCCGCTCGCGACGCCCCGGGGCTCAAGTCCTGAGCTTCGAGCCGTTGCTTTTTTGAATGGGTGTGGGTCTCAACCCGCCCTCCCACCCCGCCTGTTGACTTTGCGGGTTCGGGTTGCGACGGAGTGTCAGTTGGCTTTACGGTTCTGCCAACACAAAGGCTCCGGACGTAAATCAACCCCCAACAGGTGCTGACAACACCTGTGGGGGTTTGACCGAAGGAGCCGCCCTCTCAGAGCAAGGGCTACACCAATGGCTGACGCCAACTTTAGTACCACCGACCTGCCCGCGCACCCGATGGCCAAGCCCGGGTACGGCAAACGCACCGCCCCCGGCCAACAACCGCGCCGCAAGGGTGACTTCGATCACCTCCTCCCCCGCGACGCCGCCATCGCCGGATACCTCGACCGGCTTCCCGACGGCGCCGACATCTCCGTGAAGATGCTCGCCAAGACCACCGCGTACGGGCAGTGCGCGCTACGGACCTCCCTCAACAGGATCCAGGCGGCGGGACACTTGCGGCGGGGGCAGGAGAAGGTGACGTCCCCCTCCGGCACCGAACTCTGGATCACCCGGACGTTCTTCAGCCGCACCGCCCGCGCCGACGACTGGTGGGCCGCGTTCACCCGGGGTGACGTACCGCCGGACAACTCCGAGCCCCCGCAGACCCGTTCACGCGCCGTCATCCTCCTCGCCGCGCTCAGCCGTACCGCGCCCTCGCTGTTCCTCTCCGCCGCCGAGTGCGCACGGCTCGCTCCGCTGGTCGAGGAGTGGTTCGCGCGCGGCGCCGGTGCGGAGGCCATCCGTACCGCCCTCACCGCCGGGCTGCCCTCACCCGTCCACTCCCCCGCCGCGCTCCTGCACCGCCGCCTCGTCGACAAGATGCCGCCGCCGGTACCCGTACGACCCGTACAGGCCGTGAGACCCGTACGGCTTCTGGAGTGCTCCGAGTGCAGGGTGCCGGGGAGGCCGGAGGCGTTGCCAGGGGGACTGTGCAAGGGGTGTACGGGGAGTCCCGTACGACCTGCGGGGTACCGGGACGCCCTTGATGTTCGCGCCCAGACGGATACGTTCCGGGCCTCGATCCGGATGAAGCCGCGCGTGGGGGCACGATGACCTCCGGGCCTGCCGAACGTCCGGACACTCCCGTCGAGGACTTCGAGGAACTGGCCGAAGCCGTCCCGCCGAACGTCCGGCTCGTGTACGTCGACGGCCGGGTCCGCACCGAAACGCCGCTCGGCGTCGAGGAGTTCGAGGAACTGGCGCGCCGGGCACCGAAGAACTTCTGGATCGAGTACAGCCGGGGAAAGCTGGAGCTCAAGGCCCCGCGCGACGGCAATCACTCCTGCATGCTGATGGCCCTGCTGCGCCAACTCCTCGCGCTGCGCCCCAGCCACGGCCTGTACTCCGCCGTCGGCATCAAGACGGAGGCCCAGCTCACAGGGCGCGCCATCGCCGACGGGGCCTTCGCACCCATCGGTCACTTCATGGGACACGGCAACTGGTCCGACCCCGCCGGAATCCCGATGGTCGTCGAGATCACCTCCCGCGACCTCCGCACCAACCAACGCGCACGCCACGAACGCCCCGTCGCCTACGCGGAAGCCGGCATCCCCGTCTACCTCCTGCTCGACCGCAACACGGCGACCTTCACCGTCCACAGCTCCCCCGAGAACGGCCGCTACCGCAGCTCCCTGTCATACCCCTGGGGTACCCCCGTACCTCTCCCACCCCCGGTCGACCTCACCCTCGACACCCAGACCCTCAAGATCTACTCCGGCTGACCCTGTAACGCTTCCCCCTCCCCCCCGCCAACTACAGACGTACCCCCTGACACAAAGGAGGCGCCTGTGGGTGGCACAGGAAAAAGACCGCTCAGTGATCCGGAGGTCCTGGAGAACTTCTACCGGCGGCACGTCGGAGCCGTAACCCGGTTCGTGGCACGGCGCGTTGGCGATCCGCACACCGTCGCCGACCTCGTCACCGAAGTGTTTCTCGCCGTGCTCGACTCCGGGCACACCTACCGCGCCCGCCTCGGGAGCGAGACCGCCTGGCTGTACGGGATCGCCCGGAACGTCGTCTCTGCCGAGTACCGGCGAGTCGCCCGGGAAGCCGAGCGCGTGCGGCGAGTCTCCGGGCGGCGGCTGCTCGACGCCGATGACATCGCTCGGCTTGAGGAGCAGCTCAACGCGGAGAGTCCCGGGCGGCGGGCCCTGCAAGTACTGGCCCAACTCCCCGACGGGGAACGGGCCGTGATGGAGCTGGTCGCCGTGGATCAACTCAGCGTCGGGGAGGCCGCCGCCGCGCTCGGGATACGGCAGGTCACCGCCCGCGTCCGGCTGCACCGCGCGCGCAAGGCGCTGCGCCGGGACGACATCGTCGTACAGGAGATGCACACCGTGGGGGGCGAAGCATGACTTTTGAGGAGCGGTTGCTCGAACAGCTCAAGCAGGACGCCGAGTTGCGGGGAGCGGCTCAAGTCCCGGCGCGCAGAAAGGTGTTCACCCCGAGGCGCGCACTCGTCGCCGGGATCGCCTGTGCCGCCGTATCCGTGGGATGGGTCCTGTGGCCAAGCGCGTCCAGCCAATCCGCCGCGTACGCCGTCGAGAAGAACGCCGACGGCAGCGTCACGCTCTCCGTGAAGGAGTGGGGCGAGCGGGTCGCGCTCAACCTCAAGTCCGTTCCCGAGCAGATCAGCGGGAGCGGGGGGATGGCCGTCGACGTCGCCGGCAGTACGTGCGCCTCCGACCCCGAGGAGCCCATGCCGGACTGGGTGGAGAACACGGCCGGGCCCGACAAGGCCGTACGCGAGCACCCGGCGTGGAAAGTCACGCTGCGGGCCGGGAAGGCCCAGCCGTACGTCATCCACGTACGACTCACGGATGACGGCAAGCTCGTACCCTGCACGCCCGACAAGCCCTGAAACAACGCCCGAGGGCGGTACCCCCCATACCTGGGAAGTACCGCCCTCAGTAGTACTGCCGATCCGTCCCTTGCGGGAGATGGATCAGAAGTCCATGTCACCGCCCGGCATACCGCCACCGGCAGGCGCGGCGGACTTCTCCGGCTTGTCGGCGATGACGGCCTCGGTGGTGAGGAAGAGCGCGGCGATGGAGGCCGCGTTCTGGAGCGCGGAACGCGTCACCTTCGCCGGGTCGATGATGCCGGAGGCGATCATGTCGACGTACTCACCGGTCGCGGCGTTCAGGCCGTGGCCGACCTGGAGGTTGCGGACCTTCTCCACCACGACGCCGCCTTCGAGGCCGGCGTTGACGGCGATCTGCTTCAGCGGGGCCTCAAGGGCGAGCTTGACGGCGGCAGCACCGGTCGCCTCGTCACCCTCCAGCTCCAGCTTCTCGAAGACCGCGGCGGCCTGGATGAGGGCCACGCCACCACCGGCGACGATGCCCTCCTCGACGGCCGCCTTCGCGTTGCGAACGGCGTCCTCGATGCGGTGCTTGCGCTCCTTGAGCTCGACCTCGGTCGCGGCACCGGCCTTGATGACCGCCACGCCGCCCGCGAGCTTCGCCAGGCGCTCCTGGAGCTTCTCGCGGTCGTAGTCCGAGTCGGAGTTCTCGATCTCGGCGCGGATCTGGTTGACCCGGCCGGCGACCTGGTCCGAGGACCCGGCGCCGTCGACGATCGTCGTCTCGTCCTTGGTGATGACGACCTTGCGGGCGCGGCCCAGCAGGTCCAGCGTGGTGTTCTCCAGCTTGAGGCCGACCTCCTCGGAGATCACCTCGCCGCCGGTGAGGATCGCGATGTCGTTCAGCATCGCCTTGCGGCGGTCGCCGAAGCCGGGCGCCTTGACGGCGACGGACTTGAACGTGCCGCGGATCTTGTTGACGACCAGGGTCGACAGGGCCTCGCCCTCGACGTCCTCGGCGATGATCAGCAGCGGCTTGCCCGACTGCATGACCTTCTCCAGGAGCGGGAGCAGGTCCTTGACGGAGCCGATCTTGGAGTTCGCGATCAGGATGTACGGGTCGTCGAGGGACGACTCCATGCGCTCCATGTCGGTCGCGAAGTACGCCGAGATGTAGCCCTTGTCGAAGCGCATGCCCTCGGTGAGCTCCAGCTCCAGACCGAAGGTCTGGGACTCCTCGACCGTGATGACGCCTTCCTTGCCGACCTTGTCCATCGCCTCGGCGATGAGCTCGCCGATCTGGGTGTCGGCGGCGGAGATGGAGGCCGTGGAGGCGATCTGCTCCTTGGTCTCGACGTCCTTCGCCTGCTCCAGGAGCGCGCCGGAGACGGCCTCGACGGCCTTCTCGATGCCGCGCTTCAGGGCCATCGGGTTGGCGCCTGCGGCGACGTTGCGGAGGCCCTCGCGGACCAGTGCCTGGGCCAGGACCGTCGCGGTCGTCGTGCCGTCACCGGCTACGTCGTCCGTCTTCTTCGCGACTTCCTTGACCAGCTCGGCGCCGATCTTCTCGTACGGGTCCTCCAGCTCGATCTCCTTGGCGATGGACACACCATCGTTGGTGATCGTGGGGGCGCCCCACTTCTTCTCAAGGACGACGTTGCGGCCCTTGGGGCCGAGGGTGACCTTGACGGCGTCGGCGAGCTGGTTCATACCGCGCTCAAGGCCGCGCCGCGCCTCCTCGTCGAACGCGATGATCTTGGCCATGTGAAGTGGTCCCTCCAGGACTGGGGGTGAGTACCGCAAATGGACCGCGCCCGCGCCCGCGACGGACGGTCCCGCGGTCTGGTGGTCCCTTGCCCCACCCTCGCCGTGAACCTCACCGACTCGGTCCTTCGTTGTCACTCTCACAGGGAGAGTGCTAACGCCAATGATTAGCACTCGACCCCCGAGAGTGCAAGGCCGTACGGGTGGAGGGTGGGGGTTTGCGGGGGCTGCGGGGTGGGGAGGGCGCGGGTCACGGGGGTGGCGGGGGAGGACTGGCAAGTTGCGGATTCGGGGGTGGGGCGAAGGGGGTGGGGGGTGGTGGCGCGTGGGCGGCTGCGGGTGCGTCGTGGCTTGTCGCGCAGTTCCCCGCGCCCCTAAAAGACCTGGACCGGCTCGGCGTCCGACCGGTGCCGTCGGCAGCAAGCAGGGAAGCGGCCAGGCGAGCGCGGGCGCGTCGTGGCTCGTCGCGCCCGCGCGGCGGAGCCGCACATCGGCAGAGCCCCCTGAAAGCACACCTCGCCCGGCGACCCCCAGCACCCACGACAAAAGGCCCGCACCCTGGACAGGTGCGGGCCTTTTGTCGAATGTTCAGGCGGTGACGCGAACCATGTCGGCCTGCGGGCCTTTCTGACCCTGCGAGATCTCGAACTCGACTCGCTGGCCCTCTTCGAGGGTGCGGTAGCCGTCCATCTGAATGGCGCTGTAGTGGACGAAGACGTCCGCACCACCGTCGACCGCGATGAAGCCGTACCCCTTCTCCGCGTTGAACCACTTGACGGTGCCCTGAGCCATGCCTAACTCCCCTATTACTGGCCCTTGCGCGGACCCACACTTCGTGGGTCCGGGTCAGACCTCACCCCCCTGCCGTATTGGGGGCGTGCGCCGGAACGCGTCGACCGCGGCTGAATGTATCTGTCCAACTGCCGTCTGCAACAGGTCAATCGGACGAGAATTCTGGACGCACGCGATCCGGAATGTGGTGAGAATTCACCAGAGGTCAGGGCAAGTCGGGCCGGGCATATGCCGCAAATGCCACGCAAGAGACGCACACTTTGGCTGTTTCTTGTCGGATGCGAGAAGGCTGAGCGCAAGCGGGTTCCCCAACCCTACCTCGTTCAACCACACAGAATTGCCCCCTCCGCTTCGAAGCAGAGAGGGCAATTCGATGAACAATGAGTAATACGCGTTACTGACGGTTACTACCCGCCGGTAATGACATTAGGTCAACCGGCGAACTCAGCCCCCGGCGACCGCCGGGATGATGGAGACGCCGGCGCCGTCGGGAGTCGCCGTCTCCAGCCCCTGCTCGAAACGGACGTCGTCGTCATTGACGTACACATTCACGAACCGCCGCAGCTTCCCCTGGTCGTCCAGGACGCGCGCGGAGATCCCCGTGTGGTTCTTCTCCAGGTCCGCGATGACCTCCCCGAGGGTCCCGCCCTCGGCGGCCACCTCGGCCTTTCCACCGGTGTACGTACGCAGGATGGTCGGGATACGAACGGTCACGCTCATGCGAGGCCAGCCTCTCGGAAGGAGTCCAGGGTCGGGCGGATGGTGGCGGTCAGGCCGGTCCCGGCGACCGCGTCAAGGGTCTTGAGGCCGTCACCCGTATTGAGGACGACCGTCGTGAGGGACGGGTCCAGCAGCCCGTTCTCGATCAGCTTGCGGGTGACCCCCACGGTCACGCCCCCGGCGGTCTCCGCGAAGATCCCCTCCGTCCGCGCCAGCACCTTGATCGCGTCGACGATCTGCTCGTCGGTGACGTCCTCGACGGCGCCGCCGGTCCGCCGCGCGATGTCCAGCACGTACGGCCCGTCCGCCGGGTTCCCGATGGCGAGGGACTTAGCGATCGTGTCCGGCTTCTGCGGCCGTACGACGTCGTGCCCCGCCTTGTACGCGACCGACACCGGCGAGCACCCCTGAGCCTGCGCCCCGAAGATCTTGTACGGCTTGTCCGCGACGAGCCCCAGCTTGATCAGCTCCTGGAGCCCCTTGTCGATCTTCGTGAGCTGCGAGCCGGAGGCGATCGGTACGACGAGCTGGTCCGGAAGTTCCCAGCCGAGCTGCTCGCAGATCTCGTACGCCAGCGTCTTGGAGCCCTCGGCGTAGTACGGCCGCAGGTTGACGTTGACGAAGCCCCAGCCCTCGCCCGCCGAGTCGCCGATCAGCTCGGAGCAGAAGCGGTTGACGTCGTCGTAGTTGCCCTCGATGCCGACCAGCTCACCGCCGTAGACGGCGGCCATGACGATCTTGCCCTGTTCCAGGTCGTGCGGGATGAAGACGCAGGAGCGCAGGCCAGCGCGGGCGGCTGCGGCGCCGACCGCGCCCGCGAGGTTGCCGGTCGAGGAGCAGCTGAGGGTGGTGAAACCGAAGGCGCGCGCCGCTTCGAGCGCCTGGGCGACGACGCGGTCCTTGAAGGAGTGCGTGGGGTTGCCGGAGTCGTCCTTGACGAACAACTTGCCCTGCTCGACGCCGAGTTCGGCGGCGAGGCGGTCGGCCTGGACGAGCTTGGTCCAGCCGGGGTTGATGTTCGGCTTCTCGGCTACGTCCGCGGGTACGGGGAGTAGGGGGGCGTAGCGCCAGATGTTGGCGGGACCTGCGGCGATGCGGGCTCGCAGCGCTTCGGTGTCGTACGAAGAGAAGTCGTACGCGATCTCAAGGGGACCGAAACACTCTTCGCAGGCGAAGAAGGGGCCGAGGGGGACGCGGTGGCCGCACTCGCGGCAGCTCAGCGCCGTTGCGGGACCGAGGTCGACGGTGTTCTCGGAGGTCGACGCGGTGGTTGCGATCGTCTGCACAGCCATGGAGGCGAGGCCCTTTCTCCTCATCTTCCTCACGACGCATCTCGCCGTGAGACGGATTTGGCACCTTCCCTAGCCGGGAGCCTCGCTGCGTGATCACGCACGAGACCGGCTGGAGGGTTGCCGGGGCTTCATCGGGCCGTATCCCTCTGCCCCTCTGGATGAGCGGTATGAAGTTATGGGTGGAGCTGTCCGCCAGGCGTCCCCGACATGCGATGGTCACCAGCGTTGTTCAAGACTGTAACCGAAGGCCACGACAGTTGAGATAGTCGTCCGAGGCGCGAGATGGATCACACGTCGCAGTGTGACCGTGACAGTGAGGAGCCGCTGACTGTGCTGGAAGAAGCCGAGCGCTGGCTGGCCACCCGCTCCTGGTCGGTGACCGACCGCCCCCTCCACCGGATCATGGCGGCGAAGCGGGCCACCGGGCTGACCGTCTCCGTGGTCCTCCCCGCGCTGAACGAGGAGGCGACGGTCGGTGACATCGTCGCGGTCATCCGCCACGACCTGATGCTCCAGGTGCCGCTCGTCGACGAGCTCGTCGTCGTCGACTCCGGCTCGACGGACCGTACAGCGTCCGTCGCGGCCTCGGCGGGGGCCCGCGTCGTCCATCGCGACGCGATCCTGCCCCGCATCCCCGCCGTCCCCGGCAAGGGCGAGGTCCTCTGGCGGTCCCTGCTCGCCACCACCGGCGACATCGTCTGCTTCATCGACGCGGACCTGCGCGACTTCTCCTCCGACTTCGTCTCCGGGATCGTGGGTCCGCTGCTGACCGATCCGGACGTCGATCTGGTGAAGGGCATGTACGACCGCCCCCTCGCCGGCGCGTCGGGGCAGGGCGGGCGGGTGACGGAGCTGATGGCGCGCCCGCTGCTGAACATGCACTGGCCTCAACTCGCCGGGTTCGTGCAGCCGTTGGGGGGCGAGTACGCGGCCCGGCGCAGTCTGCTGGAGCAGCTTCCGTTCCCGGTGGGGTACGGGGTCGAGCTGGGCATGCTGGTCGACGCCCTGCATCTGGTCGGCCTCGACGCCCTGGCCCAGGTCGACATCGGGGTCCGCAAGCATCGTCACCAGGACGGGCAGGCGCTGGGGCGGATGTCCGCGGCGATCTACCGTACGGCCCAACTGCGGCTGGCGCGTGGGCACTTGATCCGTCCGGCGCTGACCCAGTTCGAGCGGAGCGAGGGCGGGTTCGAGGCGCGGACGTATTCGGTGGACACCGAGGAGAGGCCGCCGATGGTGGAGATCGCGGAGTACGCGAGGCGGAAGGTCGCGTGAGTGGCTCCCGGGGTGTAACCGGTTAGTACTTGAGGGCTGCATACCCCTGAGTCCCATGCCACGTATACGTTCCGAACGTTTGAGCAGCGCAGCGCCTGGCTAGGTTGGGCGTATGACGTTCGGTGCTTCGCGTGTGCTCGTCGCCTCCAACCGGGGCCCCGTCTCCTACTCCGTCGGCGACGACGGCGCGCTGCACGCCAGGCGCGGCGGCGGCGGGGTCGTCTCCGGGCTCTCCGCGATCGACCCGGACTCCGGTGCGCTGTGGGTGTGCAGCGCGCTGTCCGACGGGGACCGTGAGGCCGTACGGCGAGGGGTCGGCGAGCCGGGGACGCGGATGCTCGACATCCCCGCCGACGTGCACGCCGACGCGTACAACGGCATCGCCAACTCCGTGCTGTGGTTCGTCCACCACATGCTGTACCAGACGCCGCTGGAGCCCGTGTTCGACGCGGAGTTCAGACGGCAGTGGGTGTCGTACGAGGCGTACAACCGGGCGTTCGCGCGGGCGCTGGCGGAGGGGGCGGCCGAGGGGGCCGCCGTACTCGTACAGGACTACCACCTGTGCCTCGTGCCGGGCATGCTGCGGGAGTTGCGGCCCGATCTGCGGATCGGTCACTTCTCGCACACACCCTGGGCTCCGCCGGACTACTTCGCGCTGCTTCCCGACGACATCCGTACGCAGCTCCTGACCAGCATGCTCTCCGCCGACCAGCTGGGGTTCCTCACCCGGCGGTGGGCCGACGCGTTCGCGTCCTGTTGTCCCGACGGGACCGGGTCGACCGGGATCGGGGTGTACCCCCTCGGCGCCGACGCCGACTTCCTCCGCGACCGCGCGGACCAGGCCGACGTACGGGACCGGATCGCGTCCCTGCGTGAGGAGATCGGGGAGGGGCGGCTCGCTGTCGTCCGCGTCGACCGGACCGAGCTGTCCAAGAACATCGTGCGGGGGCTACTGGCCTACCGGCACCTGCTCGACACTCGCCCCGAGTGGCGTGACCGTGTGGTCCACGTAGCTTTCGCGTATCCCTCGCGGCAGGACCTCAAGGTGTACCGGGACTACATGGACGAGGTCCAGCGGGTCGCCGACGAGATCAACTCTGTCTACGGGACCGCGACTTGGACCCCCGTACTGCTCCATCTCAAGGATGACTTCGCGCGGTCCCTCGCGGCGTACCGGCTCGCGGATGTCGCGCTGGTCAATCCGATCCGGGACGGCATGAACCTTGTCGCCAAGGAGGTGCCCGTCGTCTCCGACGAGGGGTGCGCCCTGGTCCTTTCGCGGGAGGCGGGGGCGTACTGGGAGCTGCGCGACGACGCGATCACCGTCAATCCGTACGACATCCTGGAGACCGCCGAGGCGCTTCACGAGGCGCTCTCCATGCCGCGCGAGGAGCGGGCGGAGCGGACGAAGCGGCTCGCCGCCGCCGCGACCGCGTTGCCGCCGACGCAGTGGTTCCTCGATCAGCTGACGTCGTTGACGAGCTGAGCCAGGAGTTCCACGACTCCGGGGGGACCGTCCACGATCAGGTCCGCCCTGTTGCTGAGAGCGGTTACTTCGTTGCTGCCGCTACAGATCAGGACGCCGGGGGTGTTGTCCGCGCGGAGGGCGTCCACGGCGTCGAAGGCGGGGAGGTCACCGAGGTCGTCGCCGGCGTACAGCACCGCGGTGACGCCGGTCTCCTCGACGAGGCTCTTCAGCGCGGCTCCCTTGTCCATCCCGGCCGGCCTGATCTCCAGGACCAGGCGGCCCGGTTCGACGATCAGCCCGTGCCGGGTGGCGAGTTCGGCGATCGGCTCCCGCAGGGCCTCCCACAGTCCCTGCGGGTCCTTCGCGCGCCGGGTGTGTACGGCGACGGCTCGCCCCTTCTCCTCGACCCAGGCGTCGGTGGTGCCGAGGATGCCGGGGAGTTCTCGCCGTACGTCGTCCAGGGCGGGGGGAGGGGGAGGGGCGGTGATCTGTCCGGTGCGCTGCTCCCAGCGTTCGGCGCCGTAGTGGCCGAGCACGGTCATCCCTGCGACGCCCTCGAACTGGCCGTAGCGGACGGCTACTTCGGCGGGGCGGCCGGTGATGACGGCGATGCGCGCGCCCTTGTCCGCGAGGGCGGCGAGCGCCGCGAGGGCGCCGGGGTAGGGGCGGGACTTCTCCGGGTCGTCGACGATGGGGGCGAGGGTGCCGTCGAAGTCGAAGGCGAGGAGGGAGCGGGAGGGGTGGGTGCGGATGGTGGTGAGGGCTTGGTGGGCGGGGGGGTTCAGGTGGGTACCCATGGGGTCGACAGTAGAGGGTTGGGGGCGGGCCGGTGGGGGCCGGTCGCCCGGCATCGACCACGAACAGGCCGCCCGCCCCGAGGGACTTCGGGTGCGGGCCGCATGTGGTTGCTCGCGCAGTTCCCCGCGCCCCTAAAAACGACCGGTCACCCGGCATCGACCACGACCAGCCCCTCCCCCTACCGCTCCTCCCGGCGCCCCTCCCGAACCCGCCGTAGGCGGTTCACCGTTACCGGGTCCGATGCCAGTGCTCTGGGGTCGTCCAGCAGTGCGTTGAGGAGTTGGTAGTAGTGGACGGGGGACATGCCCAGGTCCTCGCGGATCGCGCGTTCCTTTATGCCGGGGCTGGGGAACGAGCGGCGCTCCAGCGCCAGGATGTCCTGTTCGCGGCGGCCCAAGTCGGGGGGTGGCATACCCCGACAGTAGTCCCCGGTTACGACACCCCGCTCTCCGCGGCCATCGCCTCCGTCTCCAGCCTGCGCAGCACGTCGTCGGGACGTACCCCCGGGGCCACCGCGCTGCCGATGCCCTTCTTGATGGACGCCGCGACGGTGGCCCAGGACGTACGACCCACGGGGTACGACTCGGAGAGGGGCAGCTGCTCCAGGAAGGGTTCGAGGTCGCGGTCCTCGGGAGCCGTACTCATCACCGCGGACGCGGAGGACGTCACCGGCAGCAGGTCGTACTCCCGGGAGAACGCGAGCACGTTGTCCTCGTCGTACACGAAGTCGAGGAACTTGCCGATCTCGGACCGGTTCCCGTGCTGCTTGAACGCGGTCATCCAGTCGGCGACCCCCATGGTGAGCGGCCGGACCCCGGCCTTCCCGGGCATGGGCACCATCCCGTACCGAACACCCTTGTCCCGGGCCATCTTCATCAGCGAGGGATGCCCGATGAGCATGCCGACGTCACCGGCGGCGAAGGAGGAGAACACGGTGGCACGGTTGAGCTTCGCGGGCGCGACCGGCCCGGTCAGCCCCTTGTCGACCAGCTTGTTCTGGAGCCACTCGAAGGTCTGGACGTTCTCGACGGAGTCGAGGCTGTAGGTCCCGGCGGCGGAGGTGTACCCCCCGCCCCCGCTGAGCATCCACTGCATGGCCTCGGCCTGCGCCTCCTCGGGCCCGAGGGGAAGGGCGTACGGGTAGGACACCCCCGCGTCCTTCAACTTGGCGGCGTCGGCGGCGAGTTCGTCCCACGTCGTGGGCGGCTCGGTGATCCCCGCCTTGGTGAACAGCCCCTTGTTGTAGAAGAGGAGCCGGGTGGAGGAGGCGAAGGGCATCCCGTACTGCTGCCCGCGGACCTTGCCCGCACTGGCGAGCTGGGAGACGAAGTCGGCCTGGGTGGGGATGGAGAGCAGGTCACCGGCCTTGTAGAGGAGACCGCGGTCGGCGTAGTCGGCGTACGACCCGATCTGCGCCATGTCGGGCGCGTTCCCGTCGTCGACCATGGCCTTGACCTTGCTGTCGACGTCGTTCCATGAGTACACGCTGACCTGGACGTCGACGTCGGGGTGCTTCTCCTCGTACGCCTTGGTCAGCTTGGCCCAGTACTTGGTGGAGCTGTTGGCCGCGCTGTCCCCGTAGTCCGCGGCGACGAGTCTGAGGCTCACCCGGTCGGAGTCACTCCCGAGTACCCCGCACCCCCCGACAGCCACCGTCATACCCAGCGCGGCCAAGGCCCCGACCCAACCCCTGTGCACCACTGCTGCCACCCCACACACACTTGTCCGATATTCGGATCAAGGTCTACACCACCCCAGTGGACTAGACCTCTCCGGGGTCCTCGGCCACACTGTTCACCGTGAGACATGTCATCGCCCTCGACGTGGGCGGCACCGCGATGAAGGGCGCCCTGGTCGGCGCGGACGGCGCGCTGCTGCACCGCGACCGCAGGCCCACGGCCCGCGAGCGGGGCACCGAGGCGGTGATCGGGGGAATCCTCGACTTCGCGGCGGACCTCCGGTCGTACGGGGTACGCCACTTGGGTGAAGCCGCCCTGGCCTCGGGTCTCGCCGTCCCCGGCATCATCGATGAGACCTCAGGGGTAGCCGTCTACGCCGCGAACCTCGGCTGGCGCGACGTCCCCCTGCGCGACCTCCTGGCGACCCGTACCGGTACCCCTGCGGTACTGGGCCACGACGTACGCACGGGCGGCCTCGCGGAAGGCCGCCTGGGCGCCGCCCGCGAAACCCCCCGCTTCCTCTTCCTGGCCCTCGGCACCGGCATCGCCGGCGCGATCGGCACCCCCACGGGCATCGACCCCGGCGCCCACGGCTCCGCCGGTGAGATCGGCCACATCGTCGTACGCCCCGGAGGCATCCCCTGCCCGTGCGGCCAACGGGGCTGTCTGGAGCGGTACGCGTCGGCGGCGGCGGTGACGGAGTCCTGGGCGAGGGCCTCCGGCGACCCCACGGCGGACGCGGCGGACTGCGCGAAGGCGGTGGAGGCGGGCGACCCCAGGGCGGTGGAGGTGTGGCAGCAGGCGGTGACGACCCTCGCGGACGGCCTGATGACGGCGCTGACCCTCCTGGACCCGACGAGGATCGTGATCGGAGGGGGCTTGGCGGAATCGGGGGACACCCTGTTCGCACCCTTGCGGGAGGCGATCCGCTCAAGGGTGACGTTCCAACACACCCCGGAGATCGTCCCGGCGGCCCTGGGCGACACGGCGGGCTGCCTGGGAGCGGGCTTGATGGCATGGGATCTTCTCAAGCAAACGGACGGTATGGAGGAAACGCCGTAATGGCACCCACCCCAGGGGCGCGGGGCTGTGTCGATGTGCGGCTCCGCCGCGCGGGCGCGACCGCCCACGACGGGCACACACGCCGATCCTCAACGAAGGCTACGGAGGAAACGCCGTGACGGCATCCAACCCAGGGGCGCGGGACTCCGCTCACTTCGCGGCTACCGCCGCGCGGGCGCGAGCAACCACATCCGACCCGCATCCGACGACGATCCTCACCGGCGCGACAGCGGTCCTCCCCTCCAGAACCGCCGTCCAGGACATCGCCGTTCACGGCAAGCGCATCACCTCCGAGGCCCCCGGGAACGCCCACCGGATCGACCTCACCGGCCACTACCTGATCCCCGGCTTCGTGGACCTCCACAACCACGGCGGAGGCGGAGCCTCCTTCTCCGGCACAGCCGACGACGTACGGACCGCCCTCCACACCCACCGCACCCACGGCACCACCACCCTCGTCGCCTCGACGGTGACGAACGACCTGGACGTCCTCGCCCAACAGGCGGCCCTGCTCAGCGAGTTCGCCGAGGACGGAGAGATCGCCGGCATCCACTTCGAGGGCCCGTTCATCTCCCCGTGCCGCAAGGGCGCCCACGCGGAGGCCCTGCTGAGGCACCCGCACCCGGCGGACGTACGGAAGCTGATCGACGCGGCGAGGGGCCACGCCACGATGCTGACGCTGGCCACCGAACTCCCCGGCGGAATCGACTCGGTGAGACTCCTCGCCGACCACGGAGTGATCGCGGCGATCGGCCACACGGACGCGACGTACGAGCAGACGAGGGAGGCGATCGAGGCGGGCGCGACCGTGGCGACGCACCTGTTCAACGCGATGCCCCCGCTGGGCCACAGGTCGCCGGGCCCGGTGGCGGCGCTGCTCGAAGACCCGCGCGTGACGGTCGAGTTGATCAACGACGGCACCCATCTCCACCCGGCGGCACTGGAGTTGGCGTTCCGGCTGGCCGGCGCGGAGCGCGTCGCGTTCATCACGGACGCGATGGACGCGGCCGGCACCGGCGACGGCAGGTACCTGCTGGGGCCACTGGAGGTCGAAGTCACCGACGGCGTCGCGAGGTTGGTGGAGGGCGGCTCGATCGCGGGCTCGACGCTGACGCTGGACCGCGCGTTCAAGCGGGCGGTGACGATCGACGGCATCCGGATCGAGGACGCCGTACAGGCACTGTGCGTCAACCCGGCCCGCCTGCTGGGCCGCCTGGACGAGATCGGTTCCCTGGAACCCGGCAAACTCGCCGACCTCCTCGTCCTGGACGAGAACTTCGACCTCAAGGGCGTGATGAGGCACGGCAGTTGGGTAGCAACACCTGAACTGGCGTGAAATCGGCGACCTCAGGGCGCTGCCCCTTTGGCATGATCCGACCTTCGGGAGCACGCCATGAGCGCCGACGAAGGGGAGGTCGAGGCTGGTGATCCTCACGGTCACGCTCAACACCGCGCTCGACATCACCTATCGCGTGAGGGGACTGCGCCCTCATACGGCCCACCGCGTCACGGACGTCACCGAACGGCCGGGCGGCAAGGGCCTGAACGTGGCCCGCGTCCTCGCCGCCCTCGGCCACGAGGTGACGGCGACGGGCTTCGTGGGCGGCGCGACGGGGAAGGTCGTACAGGATCAACTCACCTTGATCCCCAGGGTGATCGACGCGCTCGTGCCGATCTCCGGGCACACCCGCAGGACCGTCGCGGTCGTGGACACGCACACCGGTGACACGACTCAGTTGAACGAACCGGGCCCGGCCGTCACGCCCGCCGAGTGGGGCGCGTTCCTGGAGGTGTACGACCAACTCCTGGGCTCCGCCTCGGCGGTTGCCCTGTGCGGGAGCCTGCCGCAGGGCGTACCGGTGGGCGCGTACGCGGGGTTGGTGCGGGCGGCGCGGACGGCGGGCGTACCGGTGCTGCTGGACACGAGCGGCGAGCCGCTGCGGCGCGGGGTCGCGGCGCGTCCCGACATCGTCACCCCGAACGCCGACGAACTGGCCGAACTCACCGGCTCCCACGACCCGTTGCGCGCGGCGCAGGACGCGCGCCGCCGGGGCGCCCGCTCGATCGTCGCGTCCCTGGGCCCCGAGGGCCTCCTCGCGATGACCCCGGAGGGCCGCTGGCGCGCCACTCCCCCGACTCGCCTGCACGGCAACCCCACAGGCGCCGGCGACTCGGCCGCCGCCGGCCTCCTCTCCGGCCTCCTCGACCAACTCCCTTGGCCTCAGCGGCTTTCCCGGGCCCTGGCCCTGTCGATGGCGACCGTACTGGCGCCGGGGGCGGGGGAGTTCGACCGGGGGGCGTACGAGGAGTGGGTGGGGCGGGTGGCGGTGCGGGGGGAGGTCAGCGCGGCCTAGTCGAGGGTTTTGACCTGGCCCTTGCGCAGTGCCATCTGGTCCAGCAGGACGTTGCACTTGTCGCCGGACTGGCAGGAGATGGAGATGGTGTTGGTGCCCTTGGTCAGGGTCGGCCAGGCGTAGGTGTTGGTCCAGGCCCGGGTGGGGTCCGTGGAGTGGGTGAAGTTGCCGAAGTTGACCTTGCTGCCGAAGGGCTTGCCGTTGACGGAGAGGGTCATCTCCTGGTCCTCGCCCGTCACGTTGAAGAGGGCGAAGACGGTGTAAGTCCCGGTCTCCGGGATGCCGTTGACGGTCCAGGTGACCGATGCGCCCTCGGTGTTGAGGCCGGTGACGTAGGTCCCGGACTTCGAACCCTCTATGTCCGAGGCGGTAGTCGCTCCGCCGTCCAGCTTCATCGCCTTCGCGTCGGTCGTCCCGGGCAGGTCGTCCTCGGCCTTCGGGCTGCTGCCCGGGTCGCTCGCCGAAGCGCTCGCCGGCGACGACGCCTCCGGCGTCGGGTTCGTGCCCTTGTCGGCGTCCTTGTCCTTGTCGCCGAGTGACACCGCGATGACGATGCCGACGACGACGGCCATGACCACGGCGACCGCGCCGATCAGGAGGCCCTTGGTGTTGGGGCCCCGGCCGCCGCCCCGGTTGCCGCTGCGCGGCGGCTGCTGCTGGGGCGGGCCCTGGTGGAGACCCTGGCCCTGCTGCGGAGAGCCGTACGCCCCCTGCTGCTGGGGTGCGCCGTACTGCTGAGGTTGGGGGGGTACCCCGTACTGCTGGGGTACCTGGCCGTACGCGGCCGTCTGCTGCTGCGGGCCCGCGGCGGGGCGGCGGTCGCCGACCGCTCGTACCCGGTTGACCGAGTTCGGGTAGCCGTACCCGCCACCGGACGGCGGCTGGGCTCCCCGGGCCTGTCCGTCCTCGTAGAGGTAGCCGAACGGGTCGTCGTCCTCCGGCGTGCTCGCGCCGTTGTTGCCGGGCGTCATCCCTCGAACTCCTCAACAGGTGCGGGGCCGTCTACATAAGGTGGTGAGAAGAGCGAGCCTACCCGCTCCGATTGACCCGAACGGGTGAGTGCGCCTCCTCAAACCCTCTGACCTGCGGTTTATCCGGCCCGTCGATGCTGTTTGGGACGAGATCGTTTCTCGACGTACATCCGCTCGTCAGCGGATTTCAGCACCTCGTCCGCCGTCATGCCGCACTGTGCCCAGCCGATCCCGAAGCTGGCCCCCACCCGCACGGCCCGCCCCTCGGCGCGGATCGGCTGGATGATCTCGTTCCTGAGGCGTACGGCGAGGTCGGTGGCGTCGGCGCGGCCGAGGCCGTCGGCGAGGATCACGAACTCGTCGCCGCCGAGCCGCGCGACCGTGTCGCCGTCGCGGACCGCGCGGCCGAGGCGCCGGGCGACCTCGATGAGGACCGCGTCGCCCGCGTTGTGCCCGAAGCGGTCGTTGATCGACTTGAAGCCGTCGAGGTCGCAGAAGAGGACGGCGAGCCCCTTCGTCCCGTCGTCGCGGGCGCTCTCGTCCGGGGAGACGACGTGGACGTGGTCATACCCGTCATACGTGGGGGTGGGGGTGGGGTGGTAGTCGAAGCCGTGGCCGTTCGCGTCGTGCGCACCGGGGCCGTACGTCCGGTCCATCGCGTCGAGCTCGGCCGGGTGGGTGGACTGCGGGCGCCGGCAGATCCGGGCGGAGAGGCGGGCGCGCAGCTCGGCGGAGTTCGGGAGGCCGGTGAGGGAGTCGTGGGAGGCGCGGTGGGCGAGCTGGAGCTCGCGGCGCTTGCGGTCCTCTATGTCCTCGATGTGGGTGAGGAGGAAGCGCGGCCCGTCGGCGGCGTCTGCTACCACGGAGTTACGGAGGGACACCCATATGTACGTATCGTCCCGGCGGCGCAGTCTCAGTTCCACGCGGCCTCCCTCGGCGGAGGTGCGCAGGAGGGTGCCTATGTCCTCCGGGTGGGCGAGGTCGGAGAAGGCGTAGCGGCGCATCGCGGTGGCGGGACGGCCCAGCAGGCGGCACAGGGCGTCGTTCGTCCGGAGTATTCGGCCGTGCTGTTCGCCGCCCAGCTCGGCGATGGCCATGCCCGAGGGTGCGTTCTCGAACGCCGCGCGGAACGATTCCTCGCTCGCCCGCAGGGCCTGCTGCTCGCGCTCCAGGCGGACCAGGGCGCGCTGGATGTTGGAGCGGAGGCGGGCGTTGCTGACCGCTATGGCCGCCTGGAAGGCGTACATCTGAAGTGCCTCGCGGCCCCACGCGCCCGGCAGCCGGCCGTTGCGCGGGCGGTCCACCGAGAGGACTCCGATCAGCTCGCCGCAGGTACCCCCCTGGGAGGGTGGGGTGTACATGGGGGCGAACAGGCGGTCCGAGGGGTGCCACTCGTCCTCGAAGCGGGGCGGGGGGCCGTCGGTGTACCACTGGGGTACGTCGTCGTCGTCCAGTACCCATCCCTCGGTGTGCGGGATGAAGACCAGGTCCCCCCACCTCTCGCCCATCGCGAGGCGGCGCTCCCAGGACTCGCGCGAGCCCACGCGGCCGGTGATGAGCGCCTCCGCGGCCGGGTTCCCGGCGAAGGCGGCGACGACGAGATGGCCGTCGTTCCGCACGAGGTTGACGCACGCCAGCTCGTAGCCGAGGGCGTTCACGACTCCGTCCGCGACGGTCTGCAAGGTGTCCGCCAGGCTGCGGGCCGTGTTCATGTCGGCCATCGCCTGGTGCAGTTGCCGCAGGGACGCGAGGCGGACATAAGGCTCCGACTCGGTCTCCATGTTCGCCCTCCCCCCGAGACTTCGCAGCGAATCAAGGGTTGTTCATCGGCGTACCTTTTCACCGCCACTGAATCACAGCGCGCCGCCAACTCGGTACACAGGGTCAACAATTCCTGCCCCTTGTGACTCAAGTCACAGCAAAACGTGAGCAATTGGTCGGCGTTTCTGCAATTTTCAGAGTGGTACGAGACGTGTTACCGACTGTACAGAGAACGCTTACTGTACGTCGATGGTTCCCTTGGGGCGGTCGGGTTTCGGTCGGTCGTAGGACCTGGACGTACGACCGTTCTCGGGCCGGAGTCCGATGTGTCCGAGGGGCCGCGGACACTAGCGTCCTTGACCGTGCCGAACACTTCCCCGCCCCCCGTCCCCACCCTCACCGGGCATGCTGAGGGGGTGAGCAACGACGAGTTCCGGGCCTCGATGGCCCGGCTGGCCGGTGGTGTGGTGCTGGTCACCGCGCAGGAGCCGTCCCTGGACGCCGACGATCCGGCCGCGCCGCCCGCCGAGGACGTCGGCATGACCGCGACCGCGTTCATGTCCGTGTCCCTCGATCCGCCGCTGGTCATGATCAGCCTCCGTAACGGGTCCCGCATGGACGACCTCCTCGACGAGCAGCACCTGTGGGCCGTCTCCGTCCTCTCCGAGAGCCAGCGGCACATCGCCGGGCGCTTCGCGATGAAGGGGCGGCTCAGTGACCGGCTCCTCTTCGAGGACATCCCATACCTGCGAGGTACGCTCACCGGCGCGCCGATGGTGGGGGGTGCGCTCGCGAATCTGGAGTGCCGGACCGAGGAGCGGGTGGTCGCCGGGGACCATACGTTGGTGATCGGACGAGTCCTTTCGGCTTCCGTGCCGAGTGCGGAGGGCGGGCCGTTGTTGTACTTCCGGGGTAGGTACCGACAACTGGGGTAGGGGGTCGGCGGCGTACGGAAAACTCGTCGCGGGCGCCTGAGGGGTCTACCTAGGGTGCCGCCATGCCCGTACCCCGACTTGAAGAGATCACGCCGGCCAATTTCACGAAAGCGATCGGTGTCACCGTCCGACCGGAGCAGGAGTTCGCCGTCGCGCCGGTCGTGAAGTCGCTGGCGAAGGCGTATGTGCATCCCGGGGTGGCCTGGCCCCGGCTCATCGTCGACGCCGGGGAGCAGGCCGGGGAGGAAGAGGTGGTGGGGGTGCTGGAGCTGGGGTGAGGGGGACTACCGGGGTAGGGGGGAGCGGCGTAACTCTCCGGTACCCCGTACTCGTACGTCTCCGGTAGCGGCGTACCCGTACCCCTCCGGTATGTCGTACCCGTCCCTCACCAGTCCTTGCCCGAGCGGCCCTTCTTCGTTTCCGCGCGGGCCTTCTTCTCGCGCAGGCGGCGTTCGTTGATGCCCCGGGGGATGCGGGTGGCGCGGCGGGGCTTCGGGGGCGGGGCGGTGGCCTCCGCGAGGAGGGACGCGAGGCGGACGGCCGCCGCTTCGCGATTGCGCCACTGCGAACGGTGCTCGGAGGCGCGTACGACGACGACGCCGTCGACCAGGCGGGCTGCGAGGCGCTCCAGCGCGCGTTCTTTCCAGACGGGCGGGAGGGATTCCGTACGGGCCAGGTCGAAGCGGAGTTCCACTTGCGTGTCGCTCGTGTTGACGTGCTGGCCGCCCGGCCCCGACGAGCGCGAGAAACGCCAGATCAGCTCGGCCTCCGGGAGGGAGACGGAGCCTCGGACGATGTGAGGACCGGACATGCGTTCCATGGTGAGGGCGGCGGGGGCGGGAGTCACGCGAATTACGGATGTTCATGTCCGGGAGATGGCCGGAGAGAAGAGAGTAAAGAAAGTAAAGGGGCCGGGAACCTTTGCGGCACCCTGGGGCGTTCTTCGTGGTAGCTGTAGGTTCACGCCGTACAGCAAGCCGGATGCGGCACCGACGTACGAAAACAAGGGAAGGACTCCCAACCATGGCTGTAAGCCTGTCCAAGGGTGGCAACGTCTCGCTCACCAAGGAGGCTCCGGGCCTGACCGCCGTCACCGTGGGCCTCGGCTGGGACGTCCGTACGACCACCGGCACGGACTTCGACCTCGACGCCTCCGCGATCGCGGTCAACCCGGCGGGCAAGGTCTACTCCGACGCCCACTTCGTCTTCTTCAACAACAAGCAGACGCCGGACAACACGATCGTCCACACCGGCGACAACCGCACGGGCGAGGGCGACGGCGACGACGAGCAGATCCAGGTCAACCTCGCGGGCCTCCCCGCCGACGTCGACAAGATCGTCTTCCCGGTCTCGATCTACGACGCCGAGAACCGCTCGCAGAACTTCGGCCAGGTCCGCAACGCGTACATCCGCATCCTCAACCAGGCCGGCGGCGCGGAGATCGCCCGCTACGACCTCTCCGAGGACGCGGCCACCGAGACCGCCATGGTCTTCGGCGAGCTGTACCGCAACGGCGCGGAGTGGAAGTTCCGCGCGGTCGGCCAGGGCTACGCGTCGGGCCTCGCGGGGATCGCGCAGGACTTCGGGGTGAACGTCTGAGGTTCGGTCGGACGTAGGTAGGTGATCGGGCGGGCCCTGGCTGCTGTGTGCGGCTGGGGCCCGTTCGTGTGTCATCCGACGGTGCGTTCAGACGGGTTCCAGCAGATCGACGACGGAGAGCCCGGTCTCGCCGTTCACGAGTTGAAGGGCCACCTCGGCCCTCGCGGCGAGGGCCAGCGGGGTGAGGTCCTCCGCGTACGCGGCGTGCACGATGCGGTCCAGCCCCGCGCCCACCAACGGCGCAGCGGTGCGCAACGATGCCTCCAGGGCCACACCCTGGGTGGCGCCACCGTGCAGGATGATGTTCCGGGTGCGGTACAGGCGTCGTAGCGCGATCCGGAAAACCCCCGCCACGCCGTTCAGGACGGGCCGGGGATCTTGGACGAGGTCGGCCATACGGTGGGCCGCGGGGCCGTCGGAGTATTTGGTGGACGTCCTGGTGAAGTCCAGCGCTCCAGCGCCTTCGGCGCGCAGTGTCTCGGCGACCAGCCTGGCGCGTTCCTGGTTCGTCGTGCAGGCCGCCACGGCTCGGACGAGGGCATCGGCGCTCCGAGGCTTGTGGCGGTACGCGAGGGCGGTGAGTTCCGCGCGTGGCCAGGAGCAAGCGATGACGGCGGCCATCCGGTCAGCTGCCACCGCTTTGCCTGATCGCTCGTTCTCCTTCGGGTCGTCCGGATGCGACAGCAGCGATTCCACGGCGGCCCAGGCACCGGCGACGGCCGGGGCGATAGGACCGCGATTCACCACGGCCGCGAGTTCCAGCACGTCGTCGATCCTGCTGCGCCGGTCCGTGATCCGGTACAGATGTCCCTCATTGACCAGGGTCAGGACATCAGCTCCCCGAGCAGGGGGTTCGAGCGGTACGGGTTGCGGGTGTCCCGCCACCCAGAGGTATGGCAGAGGCTCCACGCCTCCCCGGTCCTTGCGCAGGAACTGGGCGCGTGCGGTCATGCGCTCCACCAGTTGCCGTACCTGTTCGGCAGCGCTGAACGGGTCACGGGCCCGTACCTGGTAGACGAACCCGCCTCCTGGACGAACGCCCGATGCGTCGTGACCGTGCTCGCGCAGCCAGCTCACGACCTTTCCCTTGCTGAGCCAGTTCTCCAGCTGCTCGGCGAGTTCGCGTCGGGGAACCTTCTGCAACACCACCAGCACCTCGAACGGACTGGCCGGGGTCTTGGCCAGACCCGCCGCACTGTCCGCGATATCCGCCGTGGTCGCGCGAGCCTGGTAAAGACCGTTCGCCCATGACCTCAGATGGCCGGCGCTGTATCCCAGATCCAGAAGGTGAGAAGCGACCGCGCGTGAATAGCGCTCCGGCTTGGCGCGCTTCTCCATGGGTACGTTCACGGCCGTCGCCCAGCGCCCCAGGTAACCGACCCGTACGTGCCCGATGATCTCCTTGAGTCGGCGACGGGCTGGGCTCGGGTCCGGCAGCGGTTTCTTCAGCAGCTCCGTGAGTTCCTTGCGCAGCTCTCTGTCACCAAGACCCCGGTCGGGACCGATCAAGGCGTTGAGCTCATTGCGTTGCCAGTCGCAGGCGGTCTGTGACAGCACCCCGTGCGCCTGCCAGTAACCGGCCTCCCACAGCTCTTCCAGTACCAGCACGGAGCCTATGTCCCACAGCCGTCGCGCCCACGGTGTGCCTTCATCTGTAAAGTAATCCCCCATCCGGGCCAGCACGTGTCGGGCATAGGGATCTGAAGCGGAGACCAACGGCATCGCAGCACCCTACCGGTCCGGGAAGCTCGTGTTACATTGACTGAAGACTTAAAGGGGCACTCGCCGTTCTGCGGCCACTGCCCCTTTCTTCTTGCTCCGCTTCATTCTTTCTCTGCGCGATCTGCTTCGCGGGCCTCAGTGCCTCGAACCCTCAGCGCCTCACATCGGATCTTCGGCGAACAGCTCTCGCAGCCAGGCCGCTCCCGCTTCCGCGTTCTCCGGGGGTGCCTGTGGCGCGAACACCCTCCCCCAGGCGGCGGCGCGGCCGACCGCGCCCACCCTGCATGAGAGGGCAACGGCCCGGTGGAGTTCGGGAGTTGTGAGGTTTGTTGCTGCCCAGGGTTCGAGGTAGGCGGCGCGGAGGCGGGGGGCCGCCGCGGGGCCGTAGCGGCGGGTCGCGGCGCGGGTGGGGACCAGGAGGCTGGTGAAGGGGTGGGCGAGGGTGGCGTCGCCCCAGTCGAAGAAGGTGAAGCGGTGGTACGGGGGGTGGGTGAGGACCTGGGAGTCCTGAAGGTCGGAGTGGTCGAGGGAGGTGGGGATGCCGGTGGTCGAGAGTTCCTCGCACCAATCCTTCAACTTGGGGCACTGGGAGAGGAGTTCACGGCGTCCGGCGTGGTCGAGGGCGGTGTTCTCGTCGACCAGCCTCTCGAAGAGCGCCGGGATGTCCTCGGGGCGGGCCGACGGTACGCCCAACTGCTCGATCTCCGGGACATGCGCGGTCAACTCCCGTTGCAGTACGGCGTACTGGCGCACCATCTCCTCCCACGCGGCCAGCCCCACGTCCGCCCCCTCCCGCATCACCACTCCCCCGTCGGGCCACAGCGCCCACCCCCGCTCGGCCCGCACCGCGACCGGCCCCAGCACCCTCCCCGGCACCCACCGCGCGAGCCCTTCCCCCAACCCCGCCTCGAAACGGCTCCCTTCGGGGTTCGCCTTGAACCACAGATCCCCGAAACGCACGAGCACGGACCAGGGGCGCAGCCGTACGTCACCCACGGCGGCGTCGTGCCCCAGTACCCCCCGCACCCACTCCACGACCTCGGCCCGCCACGCCTCGTCGTCCCAGGGAGTTACGCCGATGCCGTAGTCCCCGCGGTCTACCTTTCCAGCCATGTCCATGCGGACATGAGAACACTCCCGGCGTTCGACCGGCTGAACACCTTCACGGAATCCGCGCACCAGGGATTCGATCACGGTGCTACGGTGCCGATCACAACAATAAAAAGTGGCCCCGTCAGGACTCAGAGTGTTAGCGCACTCTGCTGACGACGCCATGACGACAAAGGTTTAGGAGCCTGTCGCCATGCGCCACTCTATCGCGCGTGCCATTTCGGCATCCCTGCGCACTCTGCTCGCCCTTCCCGGTCGGGGCAAGCGCCGCAAGCCGTGTACGGCCCCCGTACCGGCACCCCAATCCGTAGTACCCGTAAGCCCCTGGTCCCGCCCCTGGACCTCCCTCTCCAAAGAAGACGCTGCGGAGATCTTCCGCCTCCAGGCGGAACACCACGCCCAAGCACAGGCCGCGTGGGAACGCCGCCGGGCCGCCGCGTGAACCGGGAGGCACTCCTCGCGGAGGAGCCGCCGAGGCCGTTGGAGGCGGCGTGCTGTCGGTGCGGGCACTGGACCCTCGTACCGATCCCCTGCGCTCAGCGCGGTGAGGTCATCCTCTATTCGTGTCCGGATTGCGTGCTGCTGATCTGAGCGGGTGGGACGCAGGGCGGGGTGGCCCGCCAACTCCGGCCCGGCGTCCTGCCGTTGAGTGAGACGAGGAGTGCCTGATGGAAGGAGAACGGCTCGGGAAGTGGCTGAACATGCCGTCGGACTGGGCCGGGTCGTCGGCGAGGACACGACCGTCCGGTGCGGCATGACGACCACTCCTGACGGTGAGCGGACCACTGCCGAGGAGCGCGTTGCCGAGATCCGGAGCGGCTACGGACGGTTCATCCGCCGGGCGGCGCCGGAGATTCTCGCGGCTGTGGGACGTATCGAGGCAGCGTTGACCGCTCAACCGAGATAGGGGTACGTGCCCGCGAGATAGTCGCCGATCTGCTGGCGCATGCTGGGGTGGATGTCGTACTCGTCGAGGTCGGCGGGCAGCACTAAACGTACGCCGTCGGCCTCGTCGTTGACCGTTGGCTCACCCCCGACCGGGCGGCCGATGTACGTGTTCTCGTACTGCTGGCGGATCTCCCCGTCGGTGTACGCGACGATGTGGCGGGGGTTGCTGTAGACGCCGAGGAAACCGATGATCTCGGCGACGATCCCCGTCTCCTCCAGGCATTCGCGCACCGCGCACTCCGCCGCCGTCTCGCCGATGTCCTGGGCGCCACCGGGAAGCGCCCACTGGCCGGTGTCGCGGCGGCGCTGGAGGAGGATCGCACCCATGTCGTCGGCGACGAGGAGGTTGCTGGCAGGGATGAGGGTGTTCGCCTCGGGTGCGGTGGGGTCGTTGTAGTACTCGGTCCGGCCCATGCTCGGCGGCCCCTTCGGGTGAGCGGCGACTCCGTCAGGAACAGGATGGCATCAGGGGTGAGAATCGGCCGGTGAACACACTTCTCAGGTTCCTCCACGCCCGCTACGAGGAGGACAGCCACGCCTACGCCTACGTCGCCCAGTGCTTCGGGAGTGATGCGCGGCGGCCGGGCCGGTGATCGGGCCGTTCCCCGGTTGAACCTTGACTGTTCGGACAACATCCCTTGGTGATCGTTGAGTTGAGTTTTTGACCTTCTTGGAGGGCGAGGCAACCGGGCCCGGAGAAACCCTGTCTCACAGGGTGCTCACAGATCGGGGCCGATCCCAGGGGCGCGTGGGGACGCGTCGCAGTGGTACGTGGGGTGGGGTCCGGGATGCGGGTTGTTCGGTCCGGGCGTCCATGACCAGGCGCTCGCAGGCTAGGAACAGACGAGGAACCGATGACCAGTCAGCAAGATCGCAAGCAAGTGAAGAAGCGCGCGGCGTTGGCCGCGGGGGCCGCGCTCACCGTGGTGGCCGCCGTCGCGGCGACCGCGCCGGGGGCGGGTGCGGCGACCGCCGCGAAGCCCGGCCAGCCTCAACTCAAGCTCGTCGCCGCGTCGAAGGCCGTCGTGCTCGACAAGTACGAGGGGGACCCGGGGGTCTACCTCGACCTCGGGACGTACCTCACCGTCGACAACGCGCCCCTCGAGTTCAAGGTGACCCGCAAGTCGTACAAGGACCAGATCGTCGCGCAACAGGTGCTGCGGGACGGCAAGAAGGTGACGACGAAGACCCTCCCGGCGGGCCTCGTCAAGGACTTCAAGGGTCTGCCGGACTTCATCGAGGTGTCCGTGAAGGACGCCGCGGGCAAGGAAGTCACCAGCAGCAAGGGGACGTTCTGCCCGAACAACGCGTCGGGACGCCTGCGCCCGGACGCCCCGGCGACCTCGCACTATCCGCAGAGCTGCCCCACCAACCCCTTTACCCTGGGCTCCATCTGGGGCGTGGAGAAGGGCTGGGCGGCCAACACCGCGGCCGTGGACTACGACCGGCCGGTCAACCTCCCGGCGGGCGAGTACACCGCGAAGGCGAGCGTCGCGAAGAAGTACCGCGACCTGTTCGGCATCCCCAACGACACGGCGACCGTGAAGGTGACGGTCCGTGAGATCAAGGACGGCGGCGGCGAGGGCCTGCGCTCCCAGCACACCGGCCACACGGCGACGGGTACGACGGAGGGCGCGAACCACCACTACGGCCCGCGCGGCGCCGACGCCCCGACCCCGCCCGCGCTGTCCCACGCGCTCGAAGCCCGGGGCCAGGCCCACCACTTGGGCGACGGCAAGGGTCACACGGACGGCTCGCGCATCGCCCCGGCGCTGAAGGCGAACGCGGCCAAGCCGACCGGCAAGGCGGGCGCCCCTGCCAACGTCCCCAAGCCCGACCTGCGTTCACTCCCGGCGTGGGACATCTCCATCACGGACGGCGAGGACGGCGACGTACCCGGCAAGGACTACCTCGCGTTCAGCGCGAACGTGTGGAACGCCGGTCCGGCCCCGCTCGTCGTGGACGGCTTCCGCAAGCCGGGTGCCGAACTCATGGACTCCTACCAGTACTTCTACGACGCGAACGGCAAGCAGGTCGGCTACACCCCGGCCGGCACGATGGAGTGGGACCCGCGCATCGGCCACGAGCACTGGCACTTCACGGACTTCGCGAGCTACCGCCTGCTGAGCGAGGACCGCACGAAGGAGGTCCGCAGCGGCAAGGAGGCGTTCTGCCTCGCCAACACGGACGCCGTCGACTACACGGTGAAGAACGCCAACTGGCACCCGTACAACACGGACTTGTCCACGGCCTGTGGACAGCAGAACTCCATCTCCGTGCGCGAGGTGCTGGACGTCGGCTCCGGTGACACGTACACCCAGTACCGTCCGGGCCAGTCCTTCGACGTCACGGGCCTGCCGAACGGCACGTACTACATCGAGGTCAAGGCGAACCCGGCCAACCGCCTCCAGGAGACGAACCTCAAGAACAACGTCTCGCTGCGCAAGGTGACGCTCGGCGGCAAGGAGGGCGCGCGCACGGTCAGCGTCCCGCCGGTGGACCTGATCAACGCGCCGTAGCACAAAGCCGGTTGGGGCACCCTGAACCCCCCAGGGTGCCCCAACTGTCCTGACTGCCTTGAGAACTCAACTGCTCCTAGAACTCAACTGCCTTTAGAAATCAGCCGAGTTGTTCGAGGAATCGGGGTCGAACGAGAACCCCGTGCCGTACGACGGCCGCGCCGACACGCTCCCCTTCGCACCGGGTACGACACTGTCGACCCGCACCGTGAACGGGAAGGCGGCGCTCTCCCCCGGCTTGATCATGATCCCCAACTCGCAGGCGTACCCGGCCCCGTGCGGCGTGCACCGGTCCGGCACGCTCACCGCGCTGGTCCCGGCGGGCAGTGTCACGTCGAGGACGGCCACCGGGTCGCCGGAGCGGATGTTGGCGGCCCAGGCGGGCCCGTTGTCCGTGAGCCGCGCGGTGAGGCCGACGGTCTCCCCGGCCGCCCCGCCCCCGTAGGTCCCGGAGACCGCGAAGTCCGCCGTGTTGTCCGCGCGGAGCTGCCAGCCCGTGCCGTTGTCGGAGGGCTGCAAGTCGGTCTGCCCGGCGGCCGGGTCGACGGAGAAGTCGAACCGCTCGTCGAGGGCGTGCGGTGTGACGGTGACCTTCAGCGGCTGCGGAAGCCCGACCGTCTCGCCCGGCTGGACGACCGTGTCGAACGCGCAGGTGTAGTGGACGAGGAAGCCGTCGATGTCCTCGGACGTGCACTGCGGGTACGCCGTCGCGAGGTCGAGTCCGTACGACGTCCACATCTGGACGGTGAACCCGTTCGCGGCCTGGTCACCGTGGTTGGTGATGCTGAACGGCGCGTCGACGGTCGTCCCGGGCTGAACTCCCGTGAGATCGGCGGGAGTCGGCACACTGAGGTCCGGTCCCGTACCGACGGTGACGTCCGTCGTGAAGGAGTCGGCGGGTGCGACGAGCGTCCCGTCGGGACCGCCGGTCGCCTCGGCGCCGTACGAGATACGACCGGACGCACCGACCGCCGCTCCGGCCAACGCCCTGACCTTCAGCGTCACTTGAGGCACGAACCCGGCGTGGAGGACCGGCACGTCCCCCGCGTCGCACACCGCGCTCGTCCCGCTCGGCACGCAGTTCGACGGCCACAACACCTCGGCCACACCGGCGAGTCCGGACACGTCGACCGTCAACTTCCCGTCACTCACCGTGAAGTTGTTGTTGTCGTGGTACAGCCCCACCGGGATCGTCTGGGTCAGCGCCTCCCCCGAGGCGGGCGCGACCGTCACCGGCCGGTCCGCCGGTGCGTTGACCCACAACTGGTCGGTCTGCTCGTCGGCTTGAGCCGGTGCGACCGCCGACGCGGCGAGCACGAGCGACGCGGCGACGGCGCCGTACGTACCGAATCGTCTGAAACGTGCCGAGTTCATCAAGTCCCCCTGTTGATCGGTGTTGTGCGGCAGTCGATCATCGTAAGAGGCGGATGAGCTGAACGGGACGTGCGGTATCGGACGTACTGGAAAAGAATTGGTCATCCGATGGGCAACGGAACCTGATGGCTGGGTCGTCTGTTGTGTGTGGGGTGTCCGTGCCAGGTGGAGGCGGAGCCTCGATACGAGCATGGGGGAGCGGAGGAACGGCGTGGGAAAGCGCAAGGCGGATGTCCGCCTGACCCGGCGCGGGCGGGTGCTGGCCTGGAGCGCCGGTGTCCTGTGCGTCGGCGTGCTGGGGGTCGCGGGGGCCGGGACCTGGATCTACCAGCAGCTGAACGGCAACATCACCTCCGCGGACGTCGACGACAAGCTCGGCGGCGACCGGCCCGAGAACCTCAGCCCGGGCTCGAAGAACATCATGATCGTCGGTTCCGACAGCCGTGAGGGCGCCAACTCCGGCTACGGCAACAGCAAGGACCTGACGACGATGCAGTCGGACACGCTGCTCGTCCTGCACATCCCGGCCGACCGCAAGTGGGCGTCGGTCCTGTCGTTCCCGCGCGACTCGTGGGTCCGCATTCCCGTCTGCGACAAGGGAGATGGGACCAAGTCGCAGGAGCACCACTTCAAGATCAACGAGGCGTTCGCGCTGGGCGGCACGAGCGGTGAGGTCGCGGGCGCGGCGGCCTGCTCGATAAAGACCGTCGAGGAGAACACCGGGCTGCGCATCGACCACTTCATGTCCATCGACTTCTCCGGCTTCAAGGGGATGGTCGACGCGCTGGACGGCATCGAGGTGTGCCCGAAGACCGCGATCGACTCCCCCAAGGCCAAGTTGAAACTTCCGGCGGGCTGCCAGACCATCGACGGCGAGACGTCCCTCGGCTACGTCCGCGCGCGCTACGGCGTCGGCGACAACTCCGACATCGGACGCATCGGCCGCCAGCAGGAGTTCATGGACGCGCTCGCGAAGAAGGCCAAGTCCAAGCTGACGAGCCCGGATTCGATGTACGGCTTCCTCAACTCGGCGACGAAATCGCTGACTACGGACCCGGACATGGCCGGCATCAAGCAGTTGTACTCGCTCGCGTCCGAGCTGAAGGGCATCCCCAGCGACCGGCTCGCCTTCCTCACGGTCCCCAACTACCCGCGCGAGGCGGACGTTCCGACCGACAAGGCCAACGTCGTCTGGCAATACCCGCAGGCCGCCGACCTGTTCACCTCGCTGGCCAAGGACCAGGAGACGACGAAGGACGCGCTGACCGCGAAGACGAAGAACCTCGTGTACGCGTCGTCGGTGAAGGTCCGCGTCCTCAACGGCACCGGGGTGCCCGGGCGGGCCGCCGCCGTCGCGCAGAAACTCAAGGAAAACGGTTTCACGATCGTTTCCACCGGCAACGCGCCCTCGAACGTCAGCAAGTCGGCCGTCCAGTACGCCCAGGGCGCGGACGACACCGGCGCGCGCGCCCTCGCCACGCGGCTCGGCGGGAAGGTGACGGCGGCGGCGTCCGGGGAGGCGTCCGCGGGGGTGGTGAACCTCGTCGTCGGGCCCGACCTCAGGGCCGACGACATGTACTGACCCGGCGGCATCGAGAAAGAGCCGCGCCACGTGCGTACTTGACGGTGACGGACTCACCTCCACGCAGGGGACAGGTACCACACATGAGCGCATCCGCATCGATCGGCGTCACCGGCCTGGGAGTCATGGGCCGCAACCTGGCGCGCAACTTCGCGCGGCACGGGTACACGGTCGCCGTCCACAACCGTAGTGCGGGACGTACCCGTGCGCTCATCGAGGAGTTCGGCCACGAGGGGGACTTCGTCCCCGCCGAGAGCGCCGAGGATTTCGTCGCGGCGCTTGAACGCCCTCGGCGTCTGATGCTGATGGTGCAGGCGGGGGAGGCGACGGATGCGGTGATCTCGGAGTTCGCGCCGCTGCTCGAGCCGGGCGACATGATCATCGACGGGGGCAACGCGCACTTCGCGGACACGCGCCGTCGGGAGGCCGCCCTCAAGGAACAGGGCATCCATTTCGTGGGAGTCGGCGTCTCCGGGGGTGAGGAGGGCGCGTTGCACGGGCCGTCGATCATGCCGGGCGGGTCGCCGGAGTCGTACGCCGTGCTGGGCCCGATGTTCGAGGCAATCAGCGCGAAGGTCGACGGGGAGCCCTGTGCCACGCACATCGGGGCCGACGGGGCCGGGCACTTCGTGAAGATGGTGCACAACGGCATCGAGTACGCCGACATGCAGCTCATCGCGGAGGCGTACGACCTGCTGCGGCAGGTCGGCGGCTACGAGCCGGCCGAGATCGCGGACATCTTCCGCGAGTGGAACCAGGGGCGTCTGGGCTCGTACCTGATCGAGATCACGGCCGAAGTGCTGGGCCACACCGACGCGTTGACCGGCGGACCGTTCGTCGACGTGGTCGTCGACCGGGCGGGGCAGAAGGGCACGGGGCGCTGGACCGTGCAGACCGCGCTCGACCTCGCCTCCCCGGTGACGGCGATCGCCCAGGCCACCTTCGCGCGGGCCGCGTCGGGACAGACCGCGCTGCGCACGGCGTACCGGGGACTGCCGGGCGGCACCACCCCGCCACTGTCACGCACCGAGGCCGCACGGTTCGCCTCACAGGTGGAGAACGCCCTGTACGCCTCCAAAGTGATCGCGTACGACCAGGGATGGACGATGATCCAGGACGCGGCGAAGGAGTACGGCTGGGACATCGACCTCGCCGCCGTCGCCCGCATCTGGCGGGGCGGCTGCATCATCCGCGCCTCCTTCCTCGACCGCATCCGCGCCGCCTACGCCCAAGACTCGGCACTGGTCTCGCTGCTGACGGAGAAGGAGTTCACGCAGGAGATCACGGACGCGCAGGTCCCGTGGCGCGAGATCGTCGCGACGGCGGCTCGCCGGGGCATCCCCGTACCGGCCTTCTCCGCAGCTCTCTCGTACTACGACACCATGCGCGCCGAACGCCTGCCCGCCGCGCTGCTCCAGGGCCAGCGCGACTACTTCGGCGCGCACACCTACGGCCGGGTGGACAAGCCGGGTGCGTTCCACACGCACTGGGCGGACGCCGAGCGGCCCGAGACCGACGCGTAGTACCCGGGTAATACCTGAGGACTACGCCTCGTAACTGGTGTGTGACGAGGGACTGTTGGGCCACGGAACGCGAGCGGACCGTGGCCCTCCGTTCTTTTTCACCTCACGGGGAGGTTACGGAACACTCAACCTCTGGTAGCGGGGCGGTTATCCGGCGACGATGGGAGCATGACACCGGCCGAGCGCGCCCATGAACGCCTGGCGAGCTGGCCCGACCTCACGACGGTGACTGCCGCGTGCGGTACGGGTCCCGCCCTGCGTTCCGCGCACAGCGAGATCGTTCACTTCCACTCCGCGCACGAGGTGGACCTCCACCTGACCGGCCAGGCCATTCACCGGATCTCCCGTGATCTGCGCGCCTCCACGGCCATCCGCCTGCTCCCCGGCTCCCGTTGGGTCACGGTCCACCTGGACTGCGACTCGGACGTCGACCTCCTGATCAGTCTCGTCAGCATGGCTCTCCAGGCCCACCAGGCGGCCATACCCGAGGAGGAGGGACCCCGCTGCAATCTGCACCGGGTGATGCTCGTGCCGAGGGACGAGCCGTTCGTCTGACGAGGCCGACGTGACTTTGCCTTCTCTTTACAACTGACCATCCCCCTGTCTCGTCTCTCCGCTCGATTCCACCCCGCCCGGGTGGACCGAAGAAGGAGAGCGAACGGATGCGTCGTACTCGTGGTGTGCTGGGGACCCTGGTCCTCTCGGGTGTAGTCGTACTGACCGGCACGGGGGTGGCGGCTGCCGCGACTCCGTCGCCGGTGCCGACCGTCGCCGAGGCGCCGAGCTCCGAGCCGAGTACCGGGGACTCGACGAAGGCGCCGGGTGAGCCGAGCGCGATGCCGAGCGCGGTGCCGAGCGTCCTGGAGCCGACCACGGCGCCGGCCAGGGACTCGGGTCAGGTGTCGGTCGTGCCGAGGGGGGCCGCCGACACGGGTGTCGGTGAGCCGTCGGGGTCCGGGTCGTCGTCGTCCACGGCCCTCGTCGGGGCCGGCGCCGGGGCCGTCCTGCTCGCCGGTGGCGCCTTCGTCGTCGTACGGCGCCGGCGGGCGACCGGGGAGTGACCGTGCTGTCCAGGCGGGGGTTCGCCGTGGTGGGGCTGGGGGCACTGCTCGTGGGGTGCGGGTCGAGCGGGGAGGGGGTGAGGGTGTCGGACGGTTCCCCGGGGAAGGTTCGGGCCGCGGGGGACGGTCGTCCGGGCGGCGCCTCGGGAGGCGGCGGGGCCGGGGGCACTTCGGGGGCGGGGGGCGCTGGTACTACGGGTACTACGCCGTCCGGTTCCTCTCGTGCCGGCGGTCGCGCCGGGCTCGTACCCGTAGCTCTCAAGGTGCCCTCGATCGGGGTCGACACCTCGCTGCTCTCCCTCGGTCTCGCCTCGGACGGCACGGTCGCGGTACCGCCGGTCGTCGCGCACGACCAGGCGGGGTGGTACCGCCACTCGCCCTCGCCGGGGCAGACCGGGCCGTCCGTGATCCTCGGGCACGTCACCGTCGGGGAGTACGGGGACGGGGTCTTCCGGCACCTGTCCGAGCTGAGGCGCGGGGACGAGGTCGTCACGCGGCTCGCCGACGGGCGGGAGCCGGTGTTCCGGGTCACGGCGGTACGGACGGTCGCGAAGTCGGCGTTCCCCACCCAGGAGGTGTACGGCGATACCGCGCGGCCCGAGCTGCGGCTGATCACGTGCGGGGGGAGCCGTACCGGCGCGGGATACGCCGACAACGTGATCGTGTTCGCGGAGCTGAAGCGGGGATGAGGGGCGGGGTGGGAGGAGAGCGGGCGCCGGTGGACGCGTCGTACCCGGGCGACCGGTCGTACGGGTATCACCCGCCGCACCGCGAGGACCGGTACTACGGGTATGACGCGTCACACGGCGGCCAGGGGTCGTACGGGTATGCGGCAACCCCTACCCGTAGTACCACCGTCCTCCCACCCGGCTCCCTCCCCGGACCTACCCCTCACATCCCCTGGAGAGCGTTGAAACGCCCCCGATCCCTCACCCGGTCTCGCGCACGCTCCCGTGACGAGGCCGCGTCGGAGCTGTTCGCGGCGCTGTACCCGCGTCTCGCGGGCTGGTGCCGGCGGCTCGTGGACGACGACGAGACCGCGCACGAGGTCGCGTCGGAGGCGTTCACGCGCCTGTGGTCGCGGTGGACGAAGGTCGAGGAGCCGCAGGGTTTCCTGTACGTCACCGCCGCGAACCTGGTCCGGGACCACTGGCGGAAGACCGAACGGGAGCGCCGGGCGATGCGGCGGGCGCGGACCGAGGAGGCGCTGCGGCCCGCGCAGGAGCAGGGCGACCCGTCGGTCATGCTGCTCGTGCAGTCGCTGCCCGAGCGGCTGCGCGTCCCGATCCTGCTCCACTACTACGCTGACATGCCGATCCGGCAGGTGTCCGCCCTGACCGGACGCAAGGAGGGAACCGTCAAGGCCGACCTCCACGCGGCCCGCGAGCTGCTCCGCGCCCACCTGAGGAGAAGCCTTGACCACACGCTTTGACGCCGACGACGGCAACGGGCGTCAAGATGACCCGCTCGTCGAGCTGTTGCGACCACCGGCGTCCCATCTCCCGCCTCCGTCAGGCCACTTCACGGCGCTGCGCCGCAAGTCCCGGCGGCGCAAGGCGCGTACGGTGCTGGCGGCGACGGCGACCTGTGCGGCGGCGCTGCTGATCGCGCTGCCGATCGCGTCGTCGTCCTCGTCGCCTCCGGCGCGGAAGGCTCCGCCGATGGCTCCGGCGCCGACGGCCGATCCGTCGCTCACGGAGCGTACGCCGCCCACGCCCAGTCCGTCGGCGGCGGACACGGAGCCGCTGGTGAGGGACTCGACGCGTCGGCCGTCGACGGCGAGTTCCCCGGGCTCGGAGCCTCCGGTGCGGGACGTGGCGCCGTCGCCGTCGATGGATCCGACGACGTCCGTGGACAGTTCCTCGGCCCCCGAGAGGTCCTTGGAGGAGTCGCCGGCCCCCTCCGCCGTTCCCACGACGGCCCCGGTCGGGCGGCGGCCCTGACGCCTTAGGGGAGGCCGATCGGGGCTCCCGTGGTGAAGCCGGTCAGCTTCTCCGGGTTGCGGACGTAATACATGCCGTCGATCAGGGAGTTGGCGATCCTGAACGCGATCACGCCGTCCAACTCGCCGTCCAGGTGCAGCGCGAGCGCCGGGGCGCCGTTGACGAGGGTGGGGTGGGAGGTGAGGACGCCGTTCTTCGCCCGGGTGCCGGAGATGAAGCGGATGATCTTCTCCGGGCCCACCACCGGTACGCGCGCGGCCTGTTTGATGCCGCCGCCGTCCGTGAGCAGGACGACGTCCGGGGCGAGGACGTCCAACAGGCCTTGCGGGTCACCCGAGTCGAGCGCCGCGCGGAACGCGTCCACCGCCGCGCGCGCCTCCCCCGGCGAGACCGTCTGCCGGGGGCGGCGGGCGTCCACGTGCTGCCGGGCGCGGTGCGCGATCTGCCGTACGGCGGCGGGGGACTTGTCGACGGCCGCCGCGATCTCGTCGTACGGCACGTCGAAGACCTCGCGCAGGACGAACACCGCGCGTTCCGTCGGCGACAGGGTCTCCAGGACCAGCATCAGCGCCATCGACATGCTCTCCGCGAGTTCGGCGTCCTGCGCGACGTCCGGGGCGGTGAGCAGGGGCTCCGGGAGCCAGGGGCCGACGTACGACTCCCTTCTTCTCGACAGGGTGCGCAGGCGGTTGAGGGCTTGGCGGGTGGTGATCCGGACGAGGTACGCGCGTTGGTCGCGCACCTCGTCCAGGTCGACCTTCACCCATCTCAACCAGGTTTCCTGGAGGACGTCTTCGGCGTCGGCGGCGGAGCCGAGCATCTCGTAGGCGACCGTGAAGAGGAGGTTGCGGTGGGCGACGAAGGCGTCGGTGGCCGGGTCGGTCATCGTGTCTCTTTCAACGGGCGGTTGCTGCGGGGGTGTTCTCGGCGGGAGTGTTCTCGGTGGGGATGTTCTCGGTGGGGATGTTCTCGGCGGGGATGTTCTCGGCGGGGATGTTCTCGGCGGGGCGGGCGGAGGCGTCGGGGGTGGGGCTCGTGGGGGCGGACGCTGCGGAGTCGGACGCTGCGGGGGCGGGCGCTGCGGGGGTCTTGAACTTCTTTGCCTCCATCGTGAGTTGCCATACCGTGCCACGGCACACGAACTCCTTGACGCGGCCTCCCGTGCGGCCCGCGACGTGCAGCTTCTTCGCCGTGTCGTCGCGCTGCGAGAACTGGAAGATGCCGGTCCTGCGGCCCAGGCTGATGCACTGGCCCGCGAACGCCACCTTCACCGGGGCGGGTTGGGCTCCCCCGATCCTGCTCAGCACCGTCTCCGCCGCCTGCGGGCCGAGTTGGACCGCCGACTGGCAGCCCATGCGGTACGGCTGTCCCGCCGGCGCCGCCGAGTCGCCGGCCGCGACGATCCTGTCGTCGTCCACACTCGTCAGGGTGTCGTCCGTGAGGAGCCTGCCGAGGGCGTCGGTGGAGAGGCCGCTGCGCGCCGCGAGGTCCGGGACGCCGAAACCCGTTGTCCAGATGGTGAGTTCGCCCGGGATCTCCGTACCGTCTTCGAGCCGTACGGCGTGCTCGGTGACCTCCATCGCACTCGCGCCTTCGAGGACGGTCACGCCCAGGTCCGTCAGCCGTGCCGTCACCGCACGGCGGGCCTTCGGGTGCAGGTAGGGGTTCAGGACTCCGCCGCAGACCAGCGTCGACTTCCGTCCCTGTTCCGCGAGTTCGGCCGCCATCTCGATGCCGGAGGCACCGCCGCCGACCACGGTGACCGGGGCGCCGGGGTGGGCGGTGAGGAGCGCCTTCAGCTTGGCGGCGTCCTCCAGGGTGGCGATCGGGTGAGCGAACTCCCTTACACCGGGGGTGTGTTGGCCGGCGCCCGCGCTGCCCACGGCGTACACGAGGTAGTCGTACGAGAGGGTGCCGTTGTCGCTGGTCGCCAACTGCCTTTCGGCGGCGTCGATTCGGGTGACCGAGTCCACCAGCAGCCGCACCCTGGCGTTCAGCACCTTGCCGTACTCCACGACCGCGTCGTGCGTGCCCGCCGCCAACTGGTGCAGCCTGATCCGCTGTACGAACTCCGGCCGCGGGTTGATCAGCGTCACGGCGACGTCGCCACGCTTCATCAGCCTGTTCGCCGCCATGACCCCGGCGTACCCGCCGCCCACCACGACCACCTCGATGTTCCCGTTCACTGTCTCTCCTCCGCTCCAAGGGGTTCGGCCTCAAGACACCGGGTGCGCGGAGGTTGTGACAGCCGTGACGCAGCTCACAGCTTCGGGTCGGCCCTAGGAACGTACGTCCCTGCCCAGCACCTCGGCCGCTCGCATGAAGCCGTCCGTGCCGTGGCCGAGGGTGATGACCCTGTCGGTCAGGGACAGTGCCGCGCGCATCAAGGACGCGTCCATGCCGTGGAGTTCGGAGGTCTGGATGATGTGGGACATCGTGGAGGCCGCGGAGGTGGCCGGGTTGTCGGCGCCGGACCCGGTGAAGTCGCCCATGTCCGTTTCGGTGGCCGTCTGGGCGAAGACGGCCGGGAGGATGTGGGAGATGCCCGCCGCGAACGGGGCCAGGTCGCTCGCCTTGACGCCTTCCGCCCGGGCCAGGGCCAGGCCGTGGGCGTAACCCGCCATCGTGGTCCAGAAGATGTCGAGGAGGGCGATGTCGTACGCCGCGGCGCGGCCTATCTCGTCGCCGAGGTGGGTGTGGGTGCCGTTCAACGCGTCGAGTACGGGCCGGTGTTGGGCGTACAGGTCGGTGGGGCCGGAGTAGAGGAACACCCCGGCCGGGGTGCCGATGACCGTGTTCTGGGTCATGATCGCGCCGTCCAGGTAGGAAATGCCGTGTACGGAGGCCCAGTTGGCGGACTCGCGGGCCCGCTCGGGGGTGTCGGCGCTCAGGTTCACCACCGTACGTCCTCGGAGCGCGGCGGCGACCGGCTCGCGCCGGAGGAACGTGTCCGCGGCGTCGTAGTTCACCACGCAGACGACGGTCAGCGCGCTCGCGGCGACCGCCTCCTCCACGGTCGCCGCGCCGACGGCTCCGCGTACGGCCAACTCCCGTTCCCTGCCCGGGGTTCGGTTCCACACGGTCGTGCGGATACCGGCGTCGAGGAACGCGCCGGCGAGGGCGCGGCCCATCGGCCCCAGGCCGAGTACGGTGACAGACTGATCCTTGATGTCGGGCATGAGTTCGATTCCTTGGTGAGAAGAACGGGGTGGACATGACGCGCAGCCGCGCCCAGGACACGAACGTCTGCGGAGTGACCGCCGCGATCTCCGTGATCGACGGCAAGTGGAAGACGAACCTGCTCTGGCTGCTGGAGTCGGGACCGCACCGCCCCGGTGAGCTCCGTCGGCGGTCACCCGGCCTCAGCGAGAAGGTGCTGACGCAGGCGCTGCGCGAGATGGAGGCGGACGGGCTGGTGCACCGGGAAGTACACGACGTACTGCCGCTGAAGACCGAGTACTCCCTGACTCCCTTCGGCTACGACCTCTCCAAAGCCCTTTCCCCGCTTGCCGATTGGGGTCACCGGCGGCTGGAGAGGATGTCCGGGCGGCCGTCCTGACCGCCTCCGATCAGCCTCACCCGGCCCGCCACCCGCCGCCAAGTACCCACTTTTTTGTGGGTGCCTGTTTCTGTGGGTGCCTGTTTTGTGGGTGCCTGGTTCTCGGCGACCATGGCCGGACGGCCCACCACCCGGAAGAAGCAGAGGACTCGATGGGAACCAGGCACGAGCTCAAGGACCTCCCCGAGCACGCCGACCTCCGTCGCGCGGACTCCCTCGCGCGGGAGATCTTCTCGGACGTGGCCAACAAGTGGGCGCTGCTGATCATCGAGGCCCTCGGTGAACGGACCTTGCGCTTCAACGAGTTGAGGGACGAGGTCGAGGGGATCAGCCACAAGGTCCTGACCCAGAACGTACGGATGCTGGAGCGGAACGGACTGGTGGCGCGCACGGTCCACCCGACGATCCCGCCGCGCGTCGAGTACACGCTCACCGAGCCGGGGCGGGCGCTGCGGGCGACGGTGGATCTGCTGTGCGGGTGGACGCAGACGTATCTGGGGGACATCGAGGAGGCGCGGGAGCGGTTCGATGGGTGAAGTCCCCTACGGGGGCTTGCCTTTGACCCCCACGTCAGGGTTTACCGTCTCCGCGCCCGCCGTCTAAGGAGACCCCCTTGATGCCCTCGATCACCCGCGAAGTCCGCCTAGCCACCACTCCCCGGGGACTTCCCGTCCCCGGCGACCTCACCATCGTCGACACTCCCCTCCCCGCCCCCACACCGCACCCCCTCCGGCCAACGCGACTACACACCCACCGACTTGGCCGTCCTTCGCATCGTCCGCGAACTCCTCGCGCTCGGCCTGACCGTGGAGGACCTGCACACCATCGCCGACCGCCTGCCGCTCCTCGCCACGACCCCGCAGCGCGCCTGCGATCCGACGGCAACGGAACCCGACGTCGTCGGCGCAACCGTCGTGGACCGCCGCATCACCGCGCTCGACGCGGACATCGCCCGGCTCACCCGGCTCCGGGACGGACTGAGGGAGGCTGCGAGGCGGACCCGTACCTGAGCCGGCCCCGGTCGGCCAGTTCGCACAACTCCGCTTCTGTGCACAGGTGTTCGTACGCACCCAGGGCGATCACCGTGACCGCATACGCCGCACCAGCGCGCGCCCCCACTCCTGCCCCGGCACCTCGACGTACCGGTACGTCAGCACGCACACCGGCAACAGCACCGCACAGAAGGCCACTTCGAGCAGCCAACTGTCCTCGCGCCGCCGCCCGGCCGTCCCGTCGATCACCGCGAGCAGCAGCGGGTGCACGAGGTAGACCGAGTAACTCACCGTCCCCAGCCCGGCCAGCACCCGAGGCGTACGGCGTCGGCGCGACGCCAGTCCGACACCGAAGGTGAGTACGGCGAGCAGGAACGCGGTGATCCACCCGCGCGACGCGGAGCCGTACGCGCACGAACTCCACACCGCACAGCCGACGACCACCAAGGCGACGCGCCAACTGCCGTACCCGGCACGGTATATGGCCGTGCCGAGGAACATCACGGCGAGAATCACGAGCCCTTCCCACGTCGGAACGGTGCCGTTGAGGGCGATCAGTACGAGGCCCAAGGCTCCGCCCAGAACCCGCGCCCAGGCGTTCGCGCAGCAGATCGCGACGGCCATGGCGACCGAGGCGCACACGATCAGCGGCCCCCTGCCGACCACGCCGGACAGCGCGGAGGCCGGCACCGTGGCCCCCGCCACCACACTCGCCACGGCGAAGAGGACGGCGATCGTTCCCGAGTGCCGGTGGAGGCGGAGCGTGAAGAGGGCGACGACCAACAGGTAGAAGGACATCTCGTAGGAGAGGGTCCACAGGACGAGCAGGAGGTTGGGGGTGCCGAGGAGTTCCTGGAGCATCGTGATGTGCGCGAGGGCGGTCAAGTAGACGTTCTGGCCGCCGAGTTCGCGTATCCCCGCGACGCCCGCGAGGTGCAGCGCGAGGAGGGCGGCGACGACCACCACCCACAGCGGGTACACGCGGAAGATCCGTCCGATCCAGAACTCCCGTACGCGGCCCCGGCGTTCGAGTGACGCGGGGATGAGGTAACCGCTCACCAGGAAGAACACCATGATGCCGTAGCGGCTGGTGTTGAACTCGGGCATCAACTCCCGCCGTATTTCAGGCAGGAACGTGTACGACGAGTGGTCGAAGACCACGACGAGTGCGGCGATGCCGCGCAGTGCGTCCAGGCAGGCCGACCGTGAGGGTTTCATGCTCCGAGTCCAGCGGGCGGCGCATTGTTGGGCAGCGCCCCGACGGGGTCCGAACAATGGGGGGGGTGAGGCCGTGGCAGGGCGGAAAGAGGTGCCGGTCGATCCGGCGGCGGGGCCGGTGCAGCGGTTCGCGTTCGAGTTGCGCAAGTTGCGGGCGGAGGCGGACGGGGTCACCTACCGTGAACTCGCCCTGCGGGCGGGCTACTCGGTGACCACGTTGTCGCGGGCGGCGGGTGGGGAGCAACTACCCACGTTGCCGGTGGTGCTGGCGTATGTGCGGGCCTGTGGGGGCAACTCGGCTTGGTGGGAGGCGCGTTGGCGGGAGGCCGCTGGGGAGATGCCCCCGGATGACGGTTCCGCCCCGCCTTACCGAGGGCTCGCCCGGTACGAGCCCGACGACAGCGCCCTGTTCTTCGGGCGTGAGCAACTCACCGCCGATCTCGTCGGGTTGTTGAGCCGTCGCCGGTTCGCCGCGGTCTTCGGGGCCTCCGGCAGCGGCAAGTCCTCTCTGCTGCGGGCCGGGTTGATCCCTGCGCTGCGGCGGGCCCGGGACCCTCGTCCGTCCGCGATCCGCATCCTGACACCGGGCGAGCATCCCGCCCGCACGCACGCCCAACTCCTCACGCCGGCAGGGCCCGAGACGTACGTGATCGTCGACCAGTTCGAGGAGGTGTTCACTCTCTGCCGGGATGCCGCCGAACGGGACCGGTTCATCGAGATGTTGCTGACCGCGCGCCGACCCGGCAGCGGGGTATGGGTGTTGCTTGCCGTGCGCGGTGACTTCTACGGCCGGTGCGCCGAACACCGGGGGCTCGCCGAAGCATTGCGGGACGCCAACCTGCTTGCCGGCGCGATGAGTCCGGCCGAGCTGCGGGACGCCGTGGTCAAGCCGGCCAGCGCGAGCGGGTTGACCGTCGAACGTGCCCTCACGCGTCGGTTGGTAGAGGAGGTCGCCGGGGCGCCGGGTGGACTGCCCTTGCTGTCCCACGCGTTGCTGGAGACGTGGCGGTTGCGGCGGGGCAAGACGCTGACCCTGGCGGGGTACGAGGCGGCGGGCCGCCTGGACGGGGCGATCACACGGACCGCCGAGCGGGTCCATGCCGGTTTCACCGAGGCGCAAGCGGCCACCGCACGCCGGGTGTTGCTGCGGCTGATCGAGCCCGGCGACGGCGTACCCGACACGCGCCGCCCTGCGCAGCGCACCGAACTACCCGGCGATACAGGGCCCGTTCTGGAGGCGCTCACTGGGGCACGTCTGCTCACGCTGGACGGCGACACGGTCGAACTGGCCCACGAGGCACTGATCACGGCCTGGCCCCGGCTACGGAGGTGGATCGAGGAGGACCGTGAACGGCTCCGGGTGCAGCGGGAGTTGACGGTGGCGGCGGGCTCTTGGGCGGAACTGGGGTGCGAGGAAGGGGCGTTGTATCGGGGGAGTCGGCTGGCTGCCGCACAGGAGTACTTCGGGGGTACCGGGAGCAGGGGGTTGACCGGCGGAGGGCTCGGGAGGCTTCTGGGCCGGAAGCGCGAGGAGTTGGCCGGTACGGGGCGCGGGAAGCCGGCGGACGGGGAGCGCGGGGAGCTGACTGCCCCGGCCGACACGAACCGCACGAAGCTGACCGCCGACAAGCACTCCACCCCGGCTGACACACACCGCGCAGAGCCGACCGACATAAAGCACACGGCTCCAGCCGACGGGCAGTCGACCGCCCCGGCCGACACGAACCGCGCCACCCCGGCCAACGGCAAGCACTCGCCCCCGGCCACCACCAACCACCCCGAACTCACCCCCGTAGAACGCTCCTTCCTCGACGCCAGCCTCAACCACGCCCAGCGTGGCCGTCGTCGGTCCCGGCTCGTTCTTCTCTCCGTCGTCTCCGCCCTCTGTCTCGCCCTCCTCGGTGCCGGGCTCGCCGTGGGGCAGTGGCAGAGTGCCGTCGATGCGCAGCGGCTTTCCGAGTCGCGGCAACTGGCCGCGCAGTCAGGGGCGTTGCTGAGGTCGGATCCTGATCGGGCCGCGTTGCTCGCCGTGCGGGCGTATCGCACGGCGGCTACCCGGGAGGCGACCGAGGCACTGTACGTAGCTGCTTCGCTGCCCTTGCGGCAGCGGCTCGTCGGTGGCAAGCGACCCGTACAGGCCATCGCCCTCAGCCCGGACGGACAGACCCTCGCGGCCTACGACGCGGACGGCACCGTACAGATCCGGGACCTGCCCGGCGGCAGGCTCCGGCATACGCTCGCCGGTCTCGGCGGCGCCAGGGGCATGGTGTTCAGCCCCGACGGACGCGTCCTCGCCGTCGCCGGTACGGAGATCAGCCTGTGGGACCCGGTCACCGGCGAGAAGGTCAACTCCCTTGCCATCAGGGATGGTTACGTACCCGGCATGGACTTCCACGGTCGCACTCTCGCCGTCGCCTTCCCGGCGGGCGTACGTCTCTGGGACACCGGTACCGGTCGCCTCCGCAGGCCCCTCGCCGGGCTCCGCGATCCGGAGGCCGTCGCGTTCGGGCCCGGTGGGCGTACCGTCGCGGCGGCCGGTCTCGACGGAGGCGTACGGGTGTGGGACGTCGCCACCGGGCGGACCGTGGCCGTCCACGAGGGCCGGACAAGGGCCGAGGTGGTCTTCAGCCCGGACGGGCAGACGTACTCGATCACCCCCAGCGGCGGTTCGGTGGAGCTGCGGGACATGGCGACCGGGGCTCTGCGACGCACCCTCGGCACCGGCGGGCGCCCGGCGTTCACCCCTGACGGGCGGACCCTCGCCGTCGCCGGGCCGGGGGACACCGTACGGATCTGGGACGCCGTGTCCGGCGCGGCCCTGGCCTCGCTGACCGCCGGGCACCACGGGCGCGGGCTCATGGAGATCGCCCTCGGCCCGGACGGCACGCTGGTCACCAGCAGCAACCTGGACCCGAGCGTCCGCGTGCAGCGCTGGTCGGCGGAGCGTCCGAGGGCCACTCTGTACGGGGCTGTCGGGACGTACGTCGCGGACTTGGCGTTCGGGCCGGGTGGGCGGGCGGTGGCGACGGTTTCGGGGAAGGCCACGCCGGTGCCCGGCGACGGTTCGGCGCAGCTCTGGGATGCGGGGGCCAGCGCGCTCGTACCCGCGTCGACGCCCGGCGAGCCCTCGCTCCAGCCCCGGGATGCCGGAACTGTCGCCCTCGTACCCCTGTCGATGCTCGACGAACCCTCGACGCGCCCCCGGGAGACCGGAACCACCGTCCGCAAGACCGCCCCCGCCCTCAACACCGGCCCAGCCTCCTGGGACACAGCCCTCGGTTTCACCCCCGAAGGCCGCGCCCTCCTCTCCCGCACCGTCGGCAACGGCGCGACCGAAGTCCGCGACCTCGCCACCGGCCGCCTCCTCCACAGCCGTCGCCTCGGCCCCGTGGACAAAATCGCCTTCAGCCCCGACGGCACCCGGCTCGGCGCCGTCGGCCCGGACGGCACCGTACAGATCTGGCACCTGTCGACCGACACGCTGAGAACCGTCCGCACCGGCGACCACCACCCCCTCAGAACCATGGCCTTCACCCCGGACGGCCGCGGGCTCGCCCTCGTCACCATCCACCCCCGCGACGAACGCCTCACCCTCCTCGACACCGCGACCGGCCGCACCCGGCACACCCTCGACCCGGGCATCGGAGGTTTCCTGTCCATCGCGTTCAGCCCCGACGGCCGCACCCTCGCCGTCGCGAGCGGCGACACGGGAACCGTGCAGATCCGGGACCCCCGCACCGGCCGCCTCCAGCACACTTTCGACGCCGGTGACCAGGCCGTTTCCCCCGCCTTCAGTCCCGACGGCCGTACCCTCGCCACCGGCGAACCCGGTGCGGTCCACCTCTGGGATCTCGCCACGGGGCGCCCCCGCCGTACCCTGCCGACCCGCTCGTACGCGACCCCGGCGTTCAGTCCGGACGGCCATACCCTCGCCGTCGTAGTGGAAAACTCCGTCGAGTTGTGGGACGTCGATCTGCCGGACCCGGCGCGGGCGATGCGCGAGATCCGGGAGGCCGTCAGCGGGTGAGGTGCGCGGCGACCGCGTCGAGGACCCAGTCGAGGCCGGTCGTGAAGGACGTCTCCGCGTCGACCTCCGTACCGTCGTGCACGGCCTTGGCCAGTGCCGGGAAACGGCCCGTGGCCAGCATGTTCATCACGTGCGGACCCGATGCGCGCTGCCAGTCGGCGTCGGTCAGCCCCGTGGCGCGCTCGGCGCGCAGGTGCGCGATCTCGCGCCGGAGTGCGCCGGTGACGTACGCGCTGACCGTCTCCACCGCGCGCAGGGCGGTGTCGACGTCCGCGTGGCCGTCGAGGGCGGCGAGTTTGGCCTCGGTCACGGCGAGGCCGTGGGGGCCCAGGGTGGGGCGTCCACCGAGGAGGTCGGCGAGCCATTCGTGGCGGAGGGCCGTACGACGCGTGCGGTGGGCGAGCGCACACAGCGCTTCGCGCCAGTCGCCGGGGTGCTGCTCGGTGTTGGCGACGATCTCCGCACACACCTCATCCACCATGAGGTCGTACAGCTCCTCCTTCGTCGCGATATAGCCGTACAACCGCATCGGCCCCGCATTCAGCCGCGCAGCAACCTTGCGCAGCGACACCGCCTCCAACCCACCCTCGTCCGCCAAGGCGATCGCCGCGGTGACGATCCGCTCGCGGTCGAGGGGGGCGGGGCGGGTGGGGGGCTCGGGCCGGTCCCAGACAGTCATGGTTCACATCGTACGGTTGCGATACAGCGCATCGTAAAAATACAGTGTATCGGCATGAGACAACGTATCGCCGTCGTCGGAGCCGGGCCCGCCGGGCTCACCTTCGCGCGGGTACTACACGGGTACGACCATGCCGTCACGATCCTCGAACGCGACCCCTCGCCCGATGCGCGTCCCCCGGGCGGCATGCTGGACCTCCACACCGGCATGGGCCAACTCGCCCTGTCCAAGGCAGGGTTGCTGCCAGAGTTCGAGGCCCTGTCCCGTCCCGAGGCCCAGGCCATGCGCATCCTCTCCCCCTACGGCACGGTCCTGCGCGACTGGCGTCCCCACCCGGACGACCGCGCCAACCCCGAGATCGACCGCGGCCAGCTCCGCGATCTGCTGCTGGGGCCGCTCGACGTCCAGTGGGGGCGGGAGGTGACGCGAGTGGAGCCGGGTCCCGGCATCCAGGGAGACCTGAGAGGTACCCGGGTAGTACCAGGGCGGGTCCATTTCGCGGACGGCCGGCACGAGACGTACGACCTCGTAGTCGGCGCGGACGGCGCCTGGTCCCGCGCCCGGCCCGCCGTCTCGCCTGTCACCCCGTACTACACAGGGGTGACCTCGGTCGAGACGTCCCTCGACAACACGCCGTCCGACGACGACCTCGCCCACCTGATCGGCGACGGTTCCCTCGCGGCGTACGGCGTGAACCGCTCCCTCGTCGCACAGCGCGGCAGCTCAGGCCAGGTGAAGGTGTACGCGAAATTCCGCGCACCGGAAGACTGGCACGCACACCTCGACCCGGCCGACACGGAGTCTCTCCGTACCGCACTCCTGACCCTGTTCTCCGGCTGGTCCCCCTCCCTCCTCGACCTCCTGCGCCGAGGCACGGCCTTCACCCACCGCCCCTTCCACACCCTCCCCGTCTCCCACACCTGGCCCCACACCCCCGGCGTAACTCTCCTGGGTGACGCGGCCCACCTGATGCCACCCCTCGGCGCGGGCGCGAACCTCGCCATGCTGGAGGGAGCGGAACTGGCGGAGTCCCTCATGACGGACGACCTCGACCCGGCGGTCCGCACCTTCGAACTCCGCATGTGGGAACGGGCCGCGAAGTGGTCCCAGATCGCGACGACGGGCCTGGACCGCCTGGTCAGCCCGGACCCCATGGAGGCCATCACCCACTTCGACAGAGTCCAGCCGTCCTGAAGAGCCGCGCGTCCGAGGACGGCAGGAGTCTGCGGCAGGCCGCATCCAGCAGTCCGTCACAATCCGGCCCAGTCCGGCACAACCCGGCCCAGCACAGCCCGGCCCAGCACAGCCCGGCCCAGCCCGCCGCAGCAGCCCTTCGCCCCCATCACCCTCGGACGCCCGCCCCTACCAGAGTTCCCGGCCCGCGCGGAAAAGGCACGCCGCTAGCGTGACCGGCATGACGACAGAGGGAGAAGAGCCGGTCGGTATGACGCCTGAAGGCGGGACGCCAGCCGGTACGACAGCTGAACGCGGGGCGCCAGCCGGTACGACGGCCGAAGGCAGGCCGCCAGCCGGTACGGCGACCGAAGACGGAGCACTGACCGGCGGCATGGCCAACGCGGGAGCCGTCTTCCGCCACGGCACCCTGGTGGACCGCCCGGCACCCCGCAACGCACCCGCCCTCCACACGTACCTCCACGCCCTGAAAATCCACGGCTTCGACGCAGCGCCAACCCCCCTCGCCCTCACCGAGAACGGCCGCGAGCACCTCACCTTCATCCCCGGAGACGTCCCCCTCCCCCCGTTCCCCGACCGCGCGATGACGAGTTCCGCCCTCGCATCCGTGGGCCGCCTGCTCCGACGCCTGCACGAGAGCAGCGCCGCCGTCCCGGTCGACCCCCACGCCGAGTGGCCCCCGGACCTCGCCGACCCGGAGGGAGGAACGATGCTGTGCCACAACGACGTATGCCCGGAGAACGTCGTCTTCCGCGACGGCCGCGCCGCCGCCCTGATCGACTTCGACCTGGCCGCCCCGGGCCGCCCCCTCTGGGACGTCGCCATGACCGCCCGCTACTGGGTACCGCTGCTCGACCCCGCGTCCGCAGCCGCCTACTACCCCGCCGGCCTGGACGTACCCGCGCGCCTGCGGGTCCTCGCCGACGGCTACGGCCTCTCGCCCGAGGCCCGCGCCGACCTCCCCGCCGTCGTCGAACAGGCCACCGCCGTCTGCCGCGCCTTCGTCACCCACCGCGTGACCACCGGCGACCCCGTCTACCTCCGGGCTCTGGCCGAACGCGGCGGCTGGGACCGCTGGGACCGCTTGCAGACCTGGCTGGCGGAGCACCGCGAGACGTTCAGGACCGCCCTTCTGAAGTGACGCCCCTGCCCCCCGGCACCCGACCCCAGGCGATCTTGCCACCCTATAGTGACAGCCTTAAGGTGACGCCTGTCAGGCAACAGGGGATGCGAAGCGTCCCACCATGCGGTCACCGGGAAAAGGTCGAGCGGCGTGAAAATAACTGTCGACGAAGCGAAGTGCTGCGGCGCGGGCCAGTGCGTACTGGTCGCCCCGGAAGTGTTCGACCAGCGGGACGAGGACGGCATCGTGGTCCTGCTGGAGGCCGAGCCCCCGGCGGATCGGCACGACGCCGTGCGGGAGGCGGCCCAGGTGTGCCCGGCGGCGGCGATCCTCGTCGAGGAGCGCTGAGGTGCCGGCCGCCGAAGAACTCCGCCGACTGGTCGTGGTCGGCGGTTCGGCCGCCGGCCTGGCGGTCGCGGAGGAGGTACGCCGCCGCGGCTACACGGGCACGGTGACGCTGATCGACGGCGAACCGGGCCTGCCCTACGACCGTCCCCCGCTGTCGAAGCAACTGCTGGCCGGCGAGTGGGAGGCCGACCGGCTGCTCCTGCGTCCGAAGGACCAGTGGGACGCGCTCGACATCACGCACCTGCCCGCCACCACCGCGTCCGGCGTCGACACGGCCTCGGACACCGTACGGCTGACCGACGGCGGCGAACTCCCCTACGACGCGCTGGTCATCGCCACCGGCGCCCAGGCGGTGCATCCGGCGTCCCTCGGCGCGGGCCTGCCCGGCGTCCAGGTGCTGCGCAGCCTGCCGGACGCCCTCCGGCTGCGCGCGGCCCTCGAACAAAGCGGCCGGCTGGTCGTGGTGGGCGCCGGTTTCGTCGGCGCGGAGGCGGCGGCCGTGGCCCGGCGCATGGGAGTACCGGTCACGATGATCGACCCCCTGCCGCTGCCCCTGGCCAACGTCCTCGGCGACGAGGTCGCCGCCCTGCTCGCCGCCCGCCACCGCGCGGCCGGTGTGGACCTGCGCTGCGGCACGGGGGTCACCGAGGTGCTGGCCGAGAACGGCCGGGCGGCCGGGGTGGTGCTCGACGACGGCTCCGTCGTCGAGGCGTCCACCGTCCTCGTCGCGGTCGGAGCCCGTCCGGCGGTGGGCTGGCTGGCGGACTCCGGCGTACCGCTGGGCGACCGGGACCGGGACGGCGTCGAGGGCGTGCTGTGCGACGCGGACGGCCGGGTCGCGCCGAAGCTCTGGGCCGTCGGCGACGTCGCCGCCCGCCTCGACCCCGCCACCGGCCGCCACGTACGCGCGGAACACCGGCTGGCCGCCACCGAACAGGGCCGGGCGGTCGCAGCCGCCGTCCTGGGCGCCGGGAGCACCGCGCCCACGCTGCCCTACTTCTGGTCCGACCAGTACGACCTGAAGCTCCAGTCCTACGGCGCCACGGGGCGGCGGATGGCCTTCACCGTGGTGGAGGGCTCGCTGGCGGAGGGCCGGTTCGTGGGCGTCTACGGCCACCGCGACGCCGACGGGCGACCCCACCGGGTCGACGGCGTGCTCGGCAACGGAATGGCCCGCGCGCTGCGCACCTGGCGTACGGCCGTACTCGACCGCGCCCCCTGGCCCGTGACCACCGCCGACGCACCGGCGCTCCGACAGAGGAAGGCGATATGACCACCACCACCGAGTCCGCCGCCACCGAGGAAGTCCCCTTCTTCCCGGCCCCCCGCACCTGCCCGTTCGACGCCCCGGCGAAGTACACCGAGTTCCGTGAGACCGGCGGCCTGCACCAGGTCACCATCTGGGACGGCTCCCGGCACTGGCTGGCCACCCGGCACGAGGACATCCGCGCCGTCCTGTCCGGCCCGTCCTTCAGCGCCGACGTGCGCAGGCCCGGCTTCCCGCTGGTCCACCCCGGGCAGGACGAGCACCAGGGCGGCCTGTTCCTGCGCCTGGACGACCCCGAGCACGCCCGGCTCCGGCAGATGCTCACCAAGGAGTTCAGCGTCAAGCGCACCCAGGCGATGCGCGAGAAGCTGCTCGCGATCACGGACGAGCTGATCGACGGGATGCTCGCCAAGGGCGGCCCGGTCGACTTCGTCGAGGACTTCGCGCTCCCGCTGCCGTCCCTCGCCATCTGCCTGATCCTCGGGGTCCCCTACGAGGACCACGACATGTTCCAGCAGCACGCGAACGCCGGGACGGACCTGGACGTCGGCCCCGAGGAACGCGCGCGGCTCCAGCGCGAGGCGTTCGAGTACTACACCGCCCTCGTCGAGCGCAAGCGCCGGGAGCCCGCCGACGACATGGTCAGCCGGCTGCTGGCCGACCACACCGGTCCGGACGGCTTCACGCCCGAGATGCTGCCCCGCCTGGTCGCCGTCCTGGTCGGCGCCGGGCACGAGACCTCGGCGAACATGCTCAGTCTCGGCACCGTGGCACTGCTCGTCGACCCCGTCCAGCGCGAGCGGCTGCGCGACCACCCCGAGCTGGCGCCCGGCGCGGCGGAGGAGATGCTGCGCTACTGGAGCATCGTCTCCACCGACCCGCGCCGGGTGGCGACCGAGGACGTGGAGGTCGGCGGGCAGCTCGTGCGCGCGGGCGAGGGAGTCATCGTCTCCCTGCTCGCCGGCAACCGTGACCCCCGTGCCTTCGGCGGCGGCGAGGGCGAGTGCCCCGCCGGCCAGGTGGACATCGGCCGTGGGGCCCGCCACCACGTGGCCTTCGGCTTCGGCTCCCACCAGTGCCTGGGCCAGAACCTGGCGCGGGTGGAGATGCAGGTCGCCTGGCCCCGGCTCTTCGAGCGCATCCCCGGGCTGCGGCTCGCCGTCCCCGAGGACGAGCTGCCCTTCAAGAAGAACTCCATCGTGTACGGGCTCACCTCCCTCCCGGTCACCTGGTGAGCGGCCTCTTCGCCGTCGGCGGGCACACCGACGGCCACGGCACCCGGCTGGCGGGCCGGGCGGTCCTGGTCACGGGAGCCGGCGGCGCGGGCGACCTGCCGGGCACCGGGGCGGCCACGGCCATGCTCCTCGCCGCCCAGGGCGCCACCGTGGGCATCCTCGACGTCAGCGCCGAGCGGGCCGCACACACCCGCGAGCGCATCGAGGCCGACGGCGGCACGGCGATCACGCTCACCGCGGACATCACCGACGACGCCTCGGCCAAGGCGGCGGTCGACGACTTCGCAGGCCGGGCCGGGCGCATCGACGTGGTCGTCAACAACGCCGGTACGAGCGGGGTGGGCGCCACCCGGGCCGACTGGGACCGGGTCTTCGCCCTCAACGTCACCGCGGCCATGCAGGTGGCCCGTTCGGCCCACCCCCACCTCGTACGCGGCGGTGGCGGCTCCGTCGTCAACATCTCCTCCGTCGCGGCGCTGCGCGGCTTCGGCAGCGGGGCGTACGGGGCCAGCAAGGGCGCCCTCCAGTCGCTGACCACCGACCTGGCCTACGCCTGGGGACCGGACAACATCCGCGTCAACTGCCTCGTACCGGGCCACTTGCACACCCCCATCGGCGATCACGGCGGGGAGGAGGGCCGGCGTCTGCGGCGCGCGGCCAACCTGCTCGGTCTGGAGGGCACCGCCTGGGACGTGGCCTGGGCCGTCCTCTTCCTCGCCGGAGCGGAATCACGGTGGATCACCGGCGCCATGCTCCCCGTGGACGCGGGGACCACCACGGCCACGGTGCTGGGCATGCTGCCCCGCCTCGCCGACCACGACCGGAAGGACAGCGATGAGTGACAGCGAGCCCCTGGACCGCAGAGCCGCCGGCGAACAGGTCGTACGGGAGATGTTCGGCGAGGAGTTCCTGGACCAGAACCTGGTCTCCCACGCCGACGGCGAGGGCCCGGGGGCCGCCCTGGCCCGGCTCGCTCTGGAGAACTGCTTCGGCGAGGTCTGGTCGCGCCCCGGCCTGGACCGGCGCAGTCGCAGCCTGGTCACGCTGGGCATCCTCATGGCCCAGGGCCACCAGTGGGAGATCCGCAACCATGTGCTCGGCGGCCTGAACAACGGGCTGACCGGGGAAGAGCTGCTGGAGGCGGTCGTCCAGGCCACCCCCTACATCGGGCTCCCGGCCGCCGGCCAGGCGATGGCCTCCGTAGCCCGCGCCGTCGCCGAGGCATAGCCCCGCGCGGCATGGTCCCTGCCCTGCGGTTTCCCGGTCCGGCGCCGGGGAACCGCGGGATCGGCGTATCGCAGAATGGGACACATGACCAAGGAAGCCGCGCCCACCACCGAGAGCGCACGCAGGCGCAATCCCCGGGGCCAAGGGGACCGGCTCCGCTCCGAGATCCTGGCCGCCGTCGGACGGCTGCTCGACGAGAAACTCACCGACAACCCCCTCCCGGTGTCCCTGCGTGAGGTGGCACGCGAAGTCGGCATCGCCGCCCAGAGCATGTACCTGCACTTCGCCGACAAGGACCAGCTCGCCCGCGCCGTCGCCGAGGACGGGTACCAGCGGGTCGTCGCGGCCATGCGCGACGCCGACACCCGGGCCGCGTCCGACGGAGCCGACCCCGGCGAACGCCTGCGCGCCCAGGCCAACGCCTTCTGCGCGTTCGCCGCGGCCGAACGCGGCGTCATCCGCCTGATGTTCGGACACGACGCCTCCAGCTGCGGAGAGCCGGGCAATGAACACCACCCGGCGGGCCTGCTGTGGCGGCAATGGCTCGACGCGGTCCACGCCTGCGAGAACGCGGGCCTGCGCTGGCCCGACGGCGCCGAACAGGCCGCACTGCACCTGTGGTCCGCACTCTTCGGCCGCTTCGCCCTGTGGGCCTCCCCCTTCGACCGCCACGAGCGAAAGGACCTCACCTCGTTCGCGAACCTCGCCGTCGACATGGTGCTGCGCGACGCCCGCCGCTAGAACGAGACACAGCGCACTTTTGCAAGCAGGCGCTTGCAATAGTTAGCGGGGTCGGTGCATGGTGGAGCCATGGCATCGCTCAACGTCGGGAACCTCGGCGAGTACCTCCGCGAGCAGCGGCGCAACGCGCGGCTGTCGTTGCGGCAGCTCGCGGAGGCCGCAGGGGTGTCGAACCCGTACCTCAGCCAGATCGAGCGGGGGCTGCGCAAACCGAGCGCGGAGGTTTTGCAGCAGGTCGCGAAGGCGCTCAGGATCTCCGCCGAGACGTTGTACGTACGGGCGGGCATCCTCGACGCCGAGCGGGACCTCGACGAAGTCGAGACGCGGGGCGTGATCCTCGCCGACCCGACGCTGACCGAACCGCAGAAGCAGGCGCTGCTCCAGATCTACGAGTCGTTCCGCAAGGAGAACGGCTTCGAGGCGGGCGCGGCCAAAGCACCGGGCACGGCCAGAACACCGGGTGCGGACGGTGACTTCGGCGCCGACAGGCCCGTACAGAAAACCGACAACGACAGCGACCCGCAGGGAGCGGCCGGCTGACCGGTCCAGGGGACCGGCCGCCCGACTGCGGATCAGCATCACCTCGGCCGATGCCGACGTACGTGACGAACGCGAAACCGGGAGGAACACCCACCATGGCCATCACCGACGATCTGCGCAAGACCCTCAGCGACCCGACCCCCCTGTACTTCGCCGCCGGCGCCGCCGACCTCGCGCTCCAGGAGGTGAAGAAGGTCCCCGCGCTGGTGGAGCAGCTGCGTACGGAGGCCCCGGCGCGGTTCGAGGCCGTGCGGGAGAGCGACCCCAAGGCCCGCGCGAAGGAGGCCGGCGCCCGTGCGAAGGAGGCCGGCGCGAAGGCGGGCGAGCGTGCCAAGGAGGCGCAGGAGACCATCCAGACCAAGGTCGGCGAGTTCGTCACCGCGCTGGACGGCGACTTCAAGAAGCTCGGCACCACCCTCGACGCGGACCTCAAGCGCCTCGGCGAGTCCGCGCAGGACCTCGCGCTGCGGGGCGTCGGCGTGGCCGCGGAGTACGCGGTGAAGGCGCGCGAGACGTACGAGAAGGTCGCGGAGCACGGCGAGCAGGCCGTGAAGACGTGGCGTGGCGAGGCCGCGGAGGAGATCCAGGAGCTGGCGGTCGCGGTGGAGGTCCAGGAAGAGACCCCGGCGCCCGCCGAGGAAGCCCCCGAGGCCGAGGCGCCCACGGCCGCCGCCGCCCCCGCGAAGAAGACCCCCGCCAAGAAGGCCACCACCCGCAAGGCCGCCGCGAAGAAGACGGCCCCGGCAGCCGAGTAAAGCTGTACGACGGGCCGGGCACTCTCGCGGAGCCCGGCCCGTTCCAGGGGTAGCGGACGGACCGTTGCGGGTACGGTGACCGCGTAAGGGACGAGTAGTCGAACCGGGTGGTGGCGTTGTGCTGATGCAAGGATTCAGCAGTTTCATGGCTCTGCTGAGCCTGGCCCTGATCGTCTTCAGCGGCTTCGCGCTCTTCGACGCGGCGATCCGCCGTGAGGACGGCTATCGCGCGGTCAGCAAGCAGACGAAGCCGTTCTGGATGATCGTCCTGGGCCTGGCCTTCGTCGTGAACCTGATCTTCCCGATCCTGTCGTTCCTGCCGATCATCGGCCTGGTGGCGACGATCGTGTACATGGTCGACGTACGCCCCGCGCTGCGGACCCTGCCGGGTGGCGGGAAGGGCGGCCGGGGCGGCCGGGGCGGTTCGAGCAGCGACGGCCCGTACGGGCCGTACAACGGTGGCAGGTAGCAGGTACTAGTACGGCGGTACGAGGCGAGGGTCCCCTACTTGAGAGGGACCCCGCCTCCCCGTACGGGACCCTGCTCCAGCAGCAGTACCGCCACGTCGTCCGCCAGCTCGCCCCCGTTCATCTCCCGCACCTCCCGGACCGCCGCCCTCAGCAGCCGCTCCCCCCGCGTCCCTTCCCCCCACAGCCGCCGCACCATCCCGACCATCCCGTCCTGCCCGAGCCGCTCCCGGCTCCCGTCCCCGACGCGCCCCTCGATCAACCCGTCGGTGTACATCAACAGGCTCCACGCGGACCCGAGTTCGACCTCCATCCGAGGCCAGTTCCGCCACGGCAGCATCCCGATCGCGGGCCCGTTCTCGGTGGACGGCAGCAACTCGGCGTGCCCGTCGCGCACGACCAGCGGCGCGGGGTGCCCGGCAAGGCAGAGCCGCGCCCGCGAACCGTCGGCATCGATGTCGACGGTGCAGAGCGTCGCGAACAGCTCCTCGTCGTCCCGCTCGTGCTCCAGCACCTCCTGGAGCGTCCCCAGCAACTCGTCCCCGGACAGCCCGGCCAGCGTCAACGCCCGCCAGGCGATGCGGAGTTCGACCCCGAGCGCGGCCTCGTCGGGCCCGTGCCCGCAGACGTCCCCGATCATCGCGTGGACGATCCCGTCGGGGGTGCGGACGACGTCGTAGAAGTCACCGCCGAGCAGCGCGCGGGACCGTCCGGGCCGGTACCGCGCGGCGAACCGCAGCGAGGCGCCGTCGAGCAGCGGCGTGGGCAGCAGCCCGCGTTCGAGGCGCGCGTTCTCCTGCGCCCGCAGCCGCCCCTCCGCGAGCCTGCGCTCGGCCGCGTCGGAACGTTTCCGCTCGACGGCGTACCGGATCGCGCGGCTCAGCAGCCGCCCGTCCAGCTCGTCCCGGAAGAGGTAGTCCTGTGCGCCGACGCGTACGGCCTCGGCGGCGCGGTCGGCGTCGCCGGAGGCGGTCAGCGCGAGGACGGCGTGCCGGGGCGCGAGACGCAGGACGTGCCGGAGGACGGCCAGCTCGTCCTCGTTGCCGTCCTCGCCGGGGCCGGGGGCGGGGAGCGCGAGGTCGAGGAGGATGCAGTGGACGTCGTCCGTGAGCAGCCGCTCGGCCTCGGTGAGGTTGCGCGCGGCGCGCACCCGGATGGGCTGCCCGGCAGAGTCACGCAGGTCCGGGACGAGGGGGGTCGCGGCGGGGTCGTCCTGGATGAGGAGAAGGCTGAGCGCGGCGGGGGTCAGGGCCTCCGGGATGCCGGGTACGCCGGTGAGGCTCGCGGAGTCGGGAGTGCCGGGTACGCCGGTGAGGCTCGCGGAGTCGGGTGCGCCAGGGGCGTCAGCGGTCACGCCGGCGTCGATGCTCACGCCGCTCGCGGAAGCGCCCCGCGTCTCTGCGGGCGCGCCGTCCTCCGGCGGACGGGACTCGGTCTCCGCCTGACCACACTCCACGGCCGGGATCGCTCTCTGCCGCGGTACGGGTACGGGCATGTCTAGGGTTCCTTCCCCTCCCCCCGAGGGCACGGCGGTGACGAGGGACTCGTCCCACCGAGCGGGACCCTAGCGGCAGAAAGCGCCGGAGCGGAATGGTGTACGGCACCCAGGTTGATCTCAAGTCAATGGCATATGCCGCGTTCCGTACCGCAGTTGGGCAGTGCGGGTGAGGTGCGGGGATGACGAACGTCACGTCCCGGCGAGGTTTCGGATCAAGCCCGCGTGCCGCGCGTCACGTAACCCGGTTCACACCCCTACGCGTCCGGCCGCACCACCCCCAGGATCGGCATCGACCCCGCCCCGGCGACGGTCACCGTCCGCCCCGGCCTGGGCGCGTGGACCATCCGCCCCTCGCCGATGTACATCGCGATGTGACTGGCGTCCGAGAAGTAGACGATCAGGTCGCCGGGGCGCATGTCCGCGATGTCGACGTGCTTGAGCTGCCGCCACTGCTCCTGCGAGGTCCGGGGTATCGCCTTCCCCGCCCCGGCCCACGCCTGCGAGGTGAGCCCGGAGCAGTCGTACGAGAGCGGCCCCTCGGCGCCCCATTCGTACGGCTTGCCCTGCTGCGCCAGCGCGTACGCGACGGCCTTCGCACCCTGCTCCGTCGCACCGGCCGCGCTCCCGGCCACGACCTCCGTGTTCGCGTCGAGCCACTTCGTCTGCGCCTGCTGGGCCGCCTGCCGCTCCAGCTCCGCGAGGCGCGCCAGCTCCTCCTTCTGGAGCGCGGCCTCCAGCTTCTTCGCGGCGGCGATCTGCTGCTCGATCCGCTTCTGCGCGGCGGCCTTCGCCTTGCGGCCCGCCTCCAGCTTCTGCCACTGGACGGCGGCGTCCCGCGCGTACTGCTCAAGGTCCGCCTGGACCGTCGTCAGCTGCGCGAGCAAGCCCTTGGTCGCCTTCTGCCCCTGGGCGACCCGCCCCGCGTCGTCGAGGAACTGGGAGGGGTCGTCGCTGAGGATCAGCTTCGCCTCGTCCGGCAGGCCCCCGCCGCGGTACTGCGCGCGCGCCGCCGCCCCCGCGCGGTCCTTCAGCTTCGCGAGCTGCTCCCTGCCGTCGACGATCCGCTGGGCCAGCGCGACGAGCGTCGCGGACTGCTCCTTCGAGGCTTCCTCGGCGGCGTTGTACGCGTCGGTGGCGACGGCGGCGTCGTGGTACAGCGCGTCCAGGCGGGCGCGTACGGCCTGAAGGTCCTTGTTGGGCAGGGGAGTTACGGCCGCCGCCCCCGTAGGACTCACGCTCGGCCCCGGATCGGGAGCCGCGAACGCCGTGGTCGCGGGCACGAGCACCGTCACCGCGCAGACGACGCTCACGGCCGTAGCCACCAGGGCGCGCTTCCCCGTACCCATACCGCTTCCCCCAACTGATTAACCGTCAGTAACTTCCGGACCCCGGTGGATCGTGTCACGCTCCGATCGAAAACGACAGGGTTTGTACGCCCTTGCCGCCACTCCCCCACCGCACGCTCCACCCTTCCCTCCCCACTTCCCGCGCCGCCATGACCCGCCCGATGCCTGTGTGACGAACGGCGCAACGGAGGCGTTCCCACGGCCGGTCACTCGATGGGGTGAACGTGCCGAGGGGCCGGGATGCACGGGGCACCTGGACGCGGCCGTGTCCCGCCTCATGGCGCAAGCGACCTCGCTCGACGCGTTCCGGCAAGCCGCGCGTCGGCCGCCCCACCCACACGCCAAGACAGCCGAGACACGAGGAACCCGCGCGGCAGACCCACCGGCAAGGTCGCCTCACCGAGGCGCCAACGCCCCCCACTCCACGGTCACTTCCCCCTGCCGCCACCGCCGTACCCCGTCCACGACGGGCCACACCCCCGCCAGATCCCGTACCGCCCTGATCCACCGCTGCCGCACCCCGTACGACGCGTACGGCGCGGCGGCGGCCCAGGCCCGGTCGAAGTCCCGCAGGAACGCGTGCACGGGCTCCCCCGGCACGTTCCGGTGGATCAGCGCCTTGGGCAGCCGCTCGGCGAGATCGGACGGCCGTTCCAGCGACCCCAGCCGCGCGGCGAAGGTCACGGTCCGAGCCCCCTCCGGCCCCAGCGCGACCCACACGTGCCGCCGCCCGACCTCGTCGCAGGTCCCCTCGACGAACAGCCCCTCGGCCGCGAGCCGCCCGCAGACCCGCTCCCACACCCCCGCGACGGCGTCCTCGTCGTACTGCCGCAACACGTTCGCGGCCCGCACCAGCACAGGCCGCCCCTCCACCGGCACCTCGAACCCCCCGTGCCGGAACACGAGCCCCTCGCGCGCGTACGGCGCGGCGGCGGCCACGCGCGCGGGATCGATCTCGACACCCACCACGCGCGCGCGAGGCGCGACCCCCCGCAGCCGGGCCAACAACTCGACGGCGGTCCAGGGCGCGGCCCCGTACCCCAGATCAACGGCGACAGGCTCCGCGACCCGCCGCAGCACAGCGCCATGCACGTCGGCGATCCACCGATCCATACGCCGCAGCCGATTGGGATTGGTGGTCCCACGCGTGACGGTTCCGACGGGACGGGGGCTCATGGTTACGAGGGTAGGCGCAGGTGGCGCCGCCAGTACGTGGGCCGCCAGTAGTACAGCTCGGTGACGTCGTCCGGGTAGGGCGTCCGCGTGAACTCCGCCTCGAAGACGTCCCGCCCGAGGTCGATGACCCGGAACCCGGGATCGAGCGGCTCGTCGTCCTTCGGCGGACGGACGTACCGCAGCAGGTCTTCCCGCACGGCACCGATCCGCACGTAGTTCGCCTGCGCGTCGATGAGGCTCAGGCCGCCGTTCGGACCGAAAACGCACCACGGGTAGCGCAGCTGCGTGACGTCCTCCTCCCAGCAGCAGACGTCGCAGATGTCGTAGTTGCCCAGCTCCCAGAACATCAGGTGCCCGCAGCAGGGGCAGGGGAACGTCTCCTCGGGCGGGGCGGTCACTGTGCGTCTCCTCGGTACGTCGCGTGCGGCGCTCGAATGGCGGTTGCCGTGACCCCGCCGCACGGTTGACCCGTAAGAGTAATGATTCGGAAAAGTATCCGCCCCGGGAATTCGCCTCACCCCCTCCGCTGTTGCCCCCCTTGGAAGGCGCGCCAGCCTCCCTCTGTCATGCCCGCAGCACCGCCAGCAAGGAGGAAACGCCACGTGAGCCAGTACGTCAGCCGGCTCGGGCGTCGCTCCCCGGCCACGACCCCGCGGCTGCGGCTCCCGCAGCGCAGGCCGCGCCGTGTCGCGATGCTCTCCGTGCACACGTCGCCCTTGCACCAGCCCGGCACCGGGGACGCCGGCGGGATGAACGTGTACATCGTCGAGCTGGCCCAGCGCCTCGCGGCGATCAACATCGAGGTGGAGATCTTCACGAGGGCTACCACGGGTGGCCTACCTCCCACGGTGGACCTTGCCCCCGGAGTACTGGTACGCCATGTGGACGCCGGCCCCTACGAGGGACTCAACAAGGAGGACCTCCCCGCCCAGCTCTGCGCCTTCACGCACGGCGTGATGCAGGCGTGGGCGGGCCACAGGCCGGGGTACTACGACCTGGTCCACTCCCACTACTGGCTCTCGGGTCACGTCGGCTGGCTCGCTGCCCAGCGCTGGGGCGCCCCCCTCGTCCACGCGATGCACACCATGGCGAAGGTCAAGAACGCGAACCTGGCCGACGGCGACACCCCCGAACCGGCGGCACGTGTCATCGGCGAGACCCAGATCGTCGACGCGGCCGACCGCCTGATCGCCAACACCGCTGAAGAAGCGGCGGAGTTGGTGCACCACTACCACGCCGACCCCGCGAAGGTCGCCGTCGTCCACCCCGGCGTCAACCTGGACCGCTTCACGCCGGGCGACGGCCGAGCGGCGGCCCGCGCACGCCTCGGCCTCCCCCCGGACGCCCTGATCCCCCTCTTCGCGGGCCGCATCCAGCCCCTGAAAGCGCCGGACATCCTGCTGAAGGCCGTCGCCGAACTCCTGGACGCCCGCCCCGAGTTGCGCACCCGCATCGTCGTCCCGATCGTCGGCGGCCCCAGCGGCAGCGGCCTCGCGAAGCCGGAGGGCCTCCAGAAACTCGCCGCGCGCCTCGGCATCGCGGACGTCGTCCGCTTCCGACCCCCCGTCGGCCAGGCCCAGTTGGCGGACTGGTTCCGCGCGGCGTCGGTGCTGGTCGTCCCCTCGTACAGCGAGTCCTTCGGCCTCGTCGCGATAGAGGCGCAGGCGACGGGTACGCCGATCCTGGCGGCGTCCGTCGGCGGCCTCCCCGTCGCCGTGCGCGACGGCGAGACCGGCTTCCTCGTCGACGGCCACGACCCCGCCCGCTACGCCCGCGTCCTCGAACGCTTCGCGGACGCACCGGAGTTGACGTCCCGCATGGGCCACGCCGCCGCCGTCCACGCCCAGCGCTTCGGCTGGGACACGGCCGCCGCCGCCACGGCCGACGTCTACGCCGCCGCCGTCCAGCACGTACGCTCGCACCATGGCTGACCAGCACGAGGTGATCGAAGCGGCGCTCCGGGAGGCGGGCGTCTCCTGGGAGTCCCCGGAGCCGGGCACGTACGTCGCCGAACTCCCCGGCACCCGCAAGCTGAAGACCACGGTCTCCCTGCGCCTCGGCCGCCACTCCCTCTCGCTGAACGCGTTCGTGATCCGCCACCCCGACGAGAACGAACCGGCCGTCCACCGCTGGCTCCTCGAACGCAACTTGAAGCTGTACGGGGTGAGTTACGCGGTCGACCGGCTGGGGGACATCTATGTCACGGCCCGACTGCCGCTGGCCACGGTCACGCCGGACGAGATCGACCGCCTCCTGGGCCAGACCCTCGAAGCGGCCGACGGCGCGTTCAACGTCCTGCTGGAGCTGGGCTTCGCCTCCGCGATCCGCAAGGAGTACGCGTGGCGGGTGTCACGCGGCGAGTCGACCCGCAACCTCGACGCGTTCAGCCACCTGACGAAACCCAGCTGAGCATCTCAACTGCCTTGACGCAGAAGGCAGTTCACACATGCACCTCGAACTCGTCCGGGCCGAACGGCGAACCCGGGTACACGTACGGGTAGTCGATCCCCATCGCCGCGAACTCCAGCACCCGGCGGCGTTCCCGCTGGCGCCGCAGGTTGTAGGCGGCCTTCGCCTGCGCCTGGAGCTCCGCCCGCTGGCGGAGGATCTCGGCGGCTTCTTCCTTGGACGGCGAGAGCCAGGGCCGTGACCAGGGGCTTTCGGGGATGACGGGCTCGGGGGCCGGGGCGGTGTGCACGGCGGCCCTACGGCGTTGGCCCGTCCCGGGGAGGACGAGGGAGAGCAGGGTACGCAGGCAGGCGAAAATGGTGTGCGCGATAGAATGGCGCATGGCGACAGTTTCCTTCAAGTTTGTGTCGTCACGGCCCCATCAGCGGAGTGTTAGCAGCACTCCGGGCCCTGATGGGGCCACTGTTGTCTTGTTGCGTATCACGCTAGCACCAAGATTCGCTCCGCAAAGCGAAAACGCCAGATCTTCTTGAGCAAACCCCGCTGAACTGCGGTCAGTTGACGATACGTGAGGGTCACTCCACTTCGCTAAGGCAGATGTTGAATCGGCGACGGTCGCGTAGGGTGCCGGGGATGATCTACAGAATCGCCCGGTACCACAAGGACGAAGACTTCACCGAAGACCGGTGGGACGTGACGCACCTCGGCGATCAGACCATTGCCGAGGTATTCCACATCACGCACCCCGACGACCTCGTTCACGTCTACCGGGTGACGGCGGAACAAGCGGCCAAGCTCGCAGCGCTCACGGGACTCACCTTCGAACTCGACACCTACGATTACCACTTGGAGCCGACCTCCGACTGACCCCGCTCACAACTCCCGCGCGTCCAGTACGTCATACCCGATGAACTCGAACATGCTGACGCCGACCGGGAGTTGCCCGGTGACTCCCCGGTACCGGTGCGCCCCCACCCCGTGCTCGACCTCAGGCCCGGACACCCACACCGGCTCGAACTCCCGCTCCTCCAGCCACTGTTGAAGCGGCGTGCCGAAGTGCCGCGTACGGGTCCACACGAGCGTGCCGCCGGTTCGGCAGAGGGCCGTGCAGTGGTCGATGATGCGCTTCATGTCGGCGCGTACGACGTTCCCGAGCAAGCCGCAGACCATGACGATGTCGGCGGGCGCGAAATCGACGTAATGATCGGTGAGCGAGGCGTCCCCGGTCACGACCTCAACCTGATCGAGCCCCGCCGCTGCGGCCAACTCCCGGGCGAACTCGGTATTACGGGGGTCCAGTTCGACAAGCCGAGCCTTCACATCCCGCCGTCTCGGATGCTCGGCCAACACCTCGATCAGATCCCGCCCCTGCCCCGCACACAGACTCACCACCCTCAACTCGCCTGCCGGGGCGGCGTCCAGGGCCTCACGGATGCGTTCCTTCACCAGGGCGAGGCGACTTGAGAGGTAGGAGTCGGGGTTGTCGTACGCGTCATGCCAGGTAAGCCAGTCCATGGCCCGAGAACTTACGTCCGTCGATCTTCACCGGCACCCGATTAAGGCACCCGCTCCGGCTCCCGCCCGACGGCGTCGTCCGAAGCCGCCTCCTCCTCCGACCCGAACCAGGCCACAGCCACCGCCCCCGAGACCGCCAGGACGAACCCGATCACCGCGAGCCACCCGAACCCGGGGCGCGACGCGTCGCCCAGCCACCAGACGCCGATCATGCCGGGGAGTACGGTCTCGCCGACGACCAGCGCGGCCGTCGCACCGTTCACCGAGCCGATCTGGAGGGCGACCGTGTGCAGGTACATGCCCCCGATCCCGGCGACGAGGATCGCGTACAGAGCGGGGTCACCGAGCAGCGCACCCAGATCAAACGGATCGACCCCGTTCAACACCCGCACCCCCACCCCGAGCGCCCCGAACCCGAGCCCGGAGAGCAGCCCGGCGAGGATCGCGGCGCGCGCACCGAGCAGCCGGACGAGGACAGTGCCGCCCACGATGAGCAGCACGGAGATCGCGAGAAGCCACCAGTGCGTACTGATCGGCGTATGCCCACTCCCCTCGGGGCCCGCCGCGCTCGCGAGCAGCACCAGCGCCGAGCAGACGACGGCGATCGACGTCCACTCCGCCCGCGTAAGCCGAATCCCCAGCATCTTGACGCTGAGTACGGCCGTGATGACGAGGTTCGCGCTGATGACCGTCTGCGACAGGAACAGCGGCAGCAGCCGGGCGGCCAGCGCGCCGAGCCCGAACCCGACGAAGTCCAGCACGGTCCCGACGATGAACTCCCAGGTCATCGCGGCCTGCGCGGTGGACGAAAGGCTGGGCCCACCATGCGCGGTCACTTGCCCCCCAGCCTCAGCCTGCCGCCGAGCCGACTTCCGCGACCCAACGGCTTGCAACACGGAGCCCGTGCCATAACAAATCGAGGCCACGACGGCGGTCAGCAGTCCTACGAGCACCGGGCACTCCGTTTCAGGGGATGGCTGTTCCCCCTGCCAGACGAGGGATCGGCCGTCGGCGTTGCGTGAACCGGCTCCCGGGTACCCAGCACGCCGTACCCGACGAACTCGAACATGCTGACCCTGTGCTCGACCTCCGGCCCGCCCCCCCCACACCGCTTCGAAGCTACGCGGGTCCAGTTCGGCGAGCCGAGCTTTTTCAGCAAGGCCAAGTCATACCAGCCGTACACGCTACCGGGCGATCAACTACCCGATAGATTTGCCCCATGCCCGGCCGCCTTCTCGAACTCCATGTCGAGAACTTCCGCAGTCTCCGTGACGTGACCATCCCGCTCGGTCCGCTCACCGTCCTCGTGGGCCCGAACGGAGTGGGAAAGTCGAATGTACTGAAGGTGTTCGACTTCCTCGCCTCGATCATCCGAACCGACCTCCAGCCCGCGCTCGACGAGCGTGGCGGATTCGACGAAGTTTCCTTCTGGGGTGGCGACAAAACGCCCACATCGATGACAATCCGACTCAAAGCGGACTGGACAACGCATGCGAGCGCGAAAGCGCCGGACGAATACTCGCTGACCATTCGCAGGCGTTCTTCACCGGGAAACCGCGACTCCTACAGCCTGTCGCGCCAGGAGAGTTTCCAGTTCAAGCGGACACAGGGTCGAGGCCGCCGTATCACCATTTCCGGTGACGAGGCCCGCGTTGTGGACAGAAAGGCCGGCCGGGATTCCGACGGAGGTCGTTTCGGTATTCAGCGGCTGAGCAGTGGCTTGTCCACCCTCCCTCGGCTGGGCCGTTCGGACGGCGGTGAGGAAGTCACCAGAGTCGCCGACCGATTGTCATCCTTCAGGGTGTTCGATGTCGATGTCACCGCTGCCCGCCAACCCGCACGCGCTCATTCACTCAAGGCCCGCCGCTTGGATTCCCATGCCGAGAACCTGGCCGCCTTCCTGGTTCGGCTCAGCACCGACGAAGAACGCTGGGAACTCCTCACGAAGGACGCCCGCCGCATTCTTCCGCAGTTGGATGCCATCGAATTCGAGCAGGTTGGAGGGTTCGCGGAACGCCTTGCCGTGGTGCTCCACGAACACGGTCTACGCCGGACCACCCCCCTCGCCGACGCGTCATTCGGAACGGTGCGCCTGCTCGGTCTGCTGGCTATGCTCTACGATCCGAGCCCCCCGGCGCTGACATGTGTGGAAGAGATCGACCACGGTCTGCATCCTCAGGCTCTCGAACTAATCGTGGAGCGCATGCGGGAAGCGTCGACGCGAACACAGTTCATCGTGGCGACCCATTCGCCCGCACTCGTCGACCGGCTGCAGCCTCACGAATTCATCGTGTGCGACCGCGACGAAAGCGGCGCCTCCATCATTCCCGCCCTGACAACGGACGAGATCACGGAAATCGTCGCGGAGACAGGCGATCAGCCCCTCGGCGAGCTGTGGTTCTCCGGAGTACTGGGCGGCGACCTGACAGAGGACGACCTGTGAGCCGCAAACGGATACCCGCGTCCGCAGGCCGGGGTATGGTCGTACTCGCGGGCGAGAGCGCGAATGATCGCCGCATGCTGGCCACGTTCATCAAGGCCGCCCATCCCGAACTCGCAGCCAAGGTCACGCTCACCGAGATCACCGACCCTGTGCGGTTGCGGAAGAAGTCGGGCGCAGAACTGGCAACGGCCGCAGGCACCTTGGTGAGCAAAGCACGTGGCAAAGCCCGGCTGAAAGCGTGCGAATTCGTAGGGATCGCCGTCCACGAAGACATGGACGCCTGCCCTGGGCCTGCCTACGACACCGCCCGAAAGGCTGTCTCGAACGCGTTGTCCAAGGCTGCGGGTGCTTCCTCCTCCGTCTACGCGCTTGCCGCCGCCGAGTCCGAGGCGTGGCTCCTCCTCTTCCCCAAAGCCTTCACCCTCCACCGGCTCTCGTGGACCATCCCGACGGCGTGGCAGGGAAAGGACAGCGGGCGTCGGCAGACTCCGAAGGAGGACCTCGAAGGAGTTCTCACCAGTCCACGCTTCAGGGAAAGCGACGGGCCCGAGATCGTCTCCGCCGCCTTCAAGCATGGCCTCCTCGCGGAGCCCAAGGGGTCGAATCGCTCCTATCAGGAGTTCCTCGCGGACCTCTCGGGCTGGCGGGTTCCCTGACCGCAGCCGATCAGGCAACTCCCCTGCCACCCTCGACCAGTTGGAACCACACGTCCTTCCCCGTAGGCATCGGCGTCCCGTGAATCCGCGTCCCCCACGAGTCGGTGAGGCTGTCGAGCAGAAACAGGCCCCTCCCGCCCTCGCAGAGATCCACCACCTCGGGCATCGCCAGCACACACGGCAGATCGTCCCGCACGAACACGGTGACCCCCTTCTCGGTCACCGCCGCCCTGACGTACACGAGCCGCGTCTTGGTGTGCCGGTACACGTTGGTAACGACCTCGCTCATGCACAGCCGCGCGGAGTCGACGAGGCTCTCGTGGCCGGTCGTCCGGAGGAGGGAGGCGAGCTGGTCGCGGAGGAGGGCGGCGGCGAAGGTGCCGTTGGCGGCGATGAGGCGGACGGTCAGAGGGGTCGAGGAAGAGGACATGGTGGGGTCTCCCAACGCGGGCGTCCGTTGCGTGAGAAGCACCGTAGGGGGCAGTTATGCCACGTGGCAATCCTTCACCAAAGGTTGACGCAGCAGGGTGGAACCATGGGACCGTGAGCGACACACGCAGATCAGGCAAAGGGGAAGGGACTCATGCCACCCAGGGACAACCCGACCGTGCGTCAGGCACGCCTCGGCGCTGAGCTGCGAAAACTACGCGAGAAGGCAGGCATGGCCTCGCGTCAGGCTGCCGGGATGCTGTCCGTCGACCAGGCCAAGATCAGTCACCTGGAAGCAGGACGTATCGGGGTCAGCGAGGAGCGGATCCGGCGGCTGGCGTCCTTCTACGAGTGTGACGACGAACTCCTGATCGAAGCGCTCTGCGCCATCGCGCGCGAGCACCGGGGTCAGTTCTGGTGGGACGAGTACCGAGGCATTCTTGCCCCGGGCTTCCTGGACATCGCGGAATTGGAACACCACTCGACCAGGCTGCGTACGTTGCAGACCATCACCCTCCCTGGCCTGCTCCAGACCGAGAACTACGCTCGCACCCTGTTCTCCGCCGCCATGGTCAAAAGGCCCACCGCCGAAATCGAAACGCGCGTCGAGCACCGGCTAAAGCGTGCCGAAATCCTGGATCGGGACGAACCGCCACCGTTCACGGCAATCATCCACGAGGCCGCCCTACGCATGCGCTATGGCGGCCGAAAGGTGGTCCGGGAACAGCTCGAGTACCTCATCGAGGCGTCTCACCGCCCAGCGGTCACCGTACGCGTCATGCCCTTCACTTGCGAGAAGTTCATCGAGGTCACACAGCCTGTCCTCTACGCCACCGGGATCGTCCCGCAGTTGGACACAGTCCAGATCGACACCTCGTTCGGAGGCCGTTACCTGGACGCCGAGGCCGACCTCAAGAAGTACACGGCGCTCCACGACCTCGCCGAACGTGAATCGCTCGACCCGGAGGAGTCACGGCAGCTCATCCACCACATCGCACGGGAACTGTGAGACACACCAGCATGAGCGCACCCATCGAGTGGCAGAAGTCATCGTTCTCCGGGGGCAACGGCCCGAACTGCATCGAAATCGCCCTCCACGACGGCCACATCCTGATGCGCGAAAGCGACAACCCCACCGAAACCATCACCACCACCCCCGCCAAACTCGCCGCCTTCCTCGCGGGCGCCAAAGCCGGCGAGTTCGACCACTTCCTGACCTGATCCACCTCTCGCGCAGATCCCGCGCCCTACCCTGGACATGGGACCAGTCCCCGGGCCGCGACGCGAAGGAGCCGACCATGAGCACCGCCCCAAACCCACCGCCGCACAGGCCGGAAGACCCCCGTCACCCTCTGCGGACGATCCGGGAGATCCGGGAGTCGCTGCCCGCGCAGCAGGTCGCCCACTTCGACGCCGAACTCGCCGACACCGACCTCGACGCCCTCCCCGATATGCTCCACCGCTGGGCAACCCTCGGAAACGACGGCTTCTTGGACCGACTGCTCTCTACCCCCTTCGAGGGCCTGGAATTCGGCGGACGATCCTACGACGACGCGGCGGGCGGCGAGTGATCTACCTGCTCGACACGAACGTCGTCACCGAACTCACCACACGACCGAAGCCCGCCCCCGCAGTGGTCGCCTGGGCACGCTCGGCCCCGTCACCCGCACTCCACCTCAGCGTCATCACCATCGCGGAGATCGAGGCAGGCGTGGCGGCAGCCCCGGACGCCGTCCGCAGGTCCGCCTTCCAACGGGCCCTCGACGGCATCCGCCACGAATACCTCAACCGCATCACCCCCGTCGGGGAGAGGGAAGCACTCGCCTACCTCACTCTCCACAAGCACCTCAAAACCACCGGCACCACCATCGACCCGCCAGACGCCCTGATCGCCGCTACAGCCCTCGCGAACAAGTGGACCCTGGTCAGCCGAAACACCAAACACCTGACCCGAACGGGCGTCCTCCTGCTGAACCCCTGGGAGTACAGCGGGTAGGGCACGCGTCCTCGCTGGTGCATCCCGTCATGGAGGTGCACGACTGCCATGCTGGGCGCCATGCCGAACCTCGACGAACACCCCGCGACGGCAGAGGACTTGCTCCCCCTGGCCCTGACGTCGTACGGACACTTCACCTCCCTGCGCGTCCACGCCGATCGCCGCATCCGTGGACTGTCCCTGCACCTGGAACGACTCGTGCGCGACAGCAGGATCGTGTTCGGCGCTCCCGTGGACACCGGCCACGTCCGCGACCTGATCAGCAAGGCACTGAACGGGAGGAACGGCCCCTGCGTCGTCCGCGTCACGCACTTCGACCCGGCGGTGGACATGGGCCACCCCGAGGAGGCCACAGAGCCCCGGATCATGGTGACCGTACGCCCGGCAGGCGAGTTGCCCCCGCCGCCGCTCACCGTGATGAGCGTGCGGTACGAGCGTGACCTTCCCGAGGTCAAGCACTGCGGCCTCTTCGGCGCACTGCACGCCCGCCGCTCAGCACGCCTCAAAGGCTTCGACGACGCCCTGTTCACCGGCCCGGACCAGCACGTGACCGAGGGCGGAACATGGAACGTGGGCTTCATCGACGAGAACGGCACCGTCCTCTGGCCGGAGGGCCCCGTACTCCCCGGCGTGACCACCGCGCTGCTCCAGGAACGCACCGAGTACAAGACCGCTCCCGTGACCCTCGACGAGGCCAAGGCCATGCCGGCCGCCTTCGCCACCAACACCTCGATCGGCGTCCGAGCCCTGTCGGCGATCGACGGCACACCCCTGGCAGTCGACCACCCGGCGCTCAGCGCACTGCGTGAGACGTACCTGTCCGTCCCGGGCGAAGAACTGTAGGACCCAGGCATGACGGAGGCGCAGAACTCCAAGCGGGTTACCGACAGCGTCGAACGAGCCCGACGCGTTCACATCACCCAGCGTGACAAAGGTCCCCGAGCCGTCCCGGTCACCCAGCCAGAGGTCTTTCCGTGGGCCCGCCACCTCTCCGCCGAAGAGGTGCGTGAGTTCGCCGTCGAGTCGGACGCGTACTCCAACCTGCACCGGGTCATCGTCGAGTGGCGCGCCACCGCGAGAATCCTCGCGGACCCCGAACTGACGGCACAGCTCACCACCCCCCTTCCGGACGAGGACCACGGCGAGGTACCCGCTCCATGAGCCCCAAGCGCGGCGACGACGTCCCACCACCACCGGTCGGCACCGAATGGCGTCTGCGGTTCGCCACGAACGAAGCGGCGAAAGGATGGGGCGACCTGTGCCTCGCCACCGCCACCCTGGGCGGCACGCAGTACCCGCAATGGGAGTACGAGATCACCGCCGGCGGCCGGGGCCGCTACCTCATCGACGAGCCGCGTCACACCGTGCACCTCGTCTACGCGTCCACCCGGCACCCCAAGGACACGGACAACTGAAACAGCACACAACGAACAAGCCCCCTCCCCACAGAGAAACCGCAGAGAGGGGTCCGTCCGACGGCCTACGAGCTGATAGGCAACTCTCGTGCTCGCTGGCGTGCTTGGGCTCGTATCTCCTTCAGACGACTGTGGAACGCGTTATGGCGGTTCTGGTCCAGGTTCAGCGGGAGGTCGAGCTGGGAGATGAGCTGTGACTCCAGGTCCCATGGTTCGCTCTGCCTAATCCAGCACACTCGCGCGTTGTCCGCCATCCACTGGCTCAGGGTGGCTTCGCCGGCCTTGCCGAAGGTCATCCGCTTGCCGCTGCCCACACGGCGCAGCTCAAGGCCGAGCAGGCATCCGAGGGTGAGCCGCAGCGTCGAGCCGGCCGCGTTGCCTCGGTAGTGGTAGCGCACCCGCTTGCGAAGGTTCTGCGTGCTGGTCCGGTTCGCCATGAACCGCGGGGCTATACCGACGTACAGCAGGCGCCCAGCGTCCAGGTCGGGGTGGGGCGGCTGCTCGAAGTGCCACCCGTAGACCCCTGCCGCCGTCGGCACAGGGCTCGGACGAACCAAGACCTCCTGCGCCGACCACAACTGATCGGGACTGACGAGAGCGGTAGCTTCCACGGCATCTCCAGGCGCGTGACGGCTGATCGTCGCAGGCTACTGGTCGCCGCTGACAGACCGTCCCTGGCCTACGTAGCTGCGTGACATCAGCTTGGGAAGCTGAGGTGATCCAGAGCTCGCTGCGGCCTTGACCTGCGGCGAAGGGACGAAGGCACCTGGTTGACTGCGGATGGGTTCCCCGCTGTTCCCAGTGGCTCCCCGCACCGTCTGGCACGGGGGAACCTCTGATCCGTAGCTCTAGCGCGATCGGTTACTAGGGTTGCGGTACTGGCTGCTGTACCGCACGATCCAAACGGGGTGACCATGGAACGGCATGTGCTGGAATCGCTGTTGATCGGTGATGACGAGGCCTCCGTGCTGGCTCTGGCCGCCCTCCGCAGCGGCGCCCCCTACTCGGTGGAGGAGCGGATACAACCCACTGGTGCGCATGCCGGAGTCTTCAGTCGCCGACTTCAGCGCATGCGGATGCATGGATTCGAACCTTTTGGCCTGGAGCGAGCAGTGCAGCTCATCAGGGAATATGGCCGGCCTGTGCGCACAGCGCTGATCGATCCTGAAAATCGGACACGGTTCACCCTGCTCTTCCTCACCGAGGACGGCAGCGCACTCGTGGCCTGCGCCAGCTGGCCGCTGCCGCTGGTTGCCAGGAAGCCCCCTCCCCGCTGAGAAACCGCAGAGAGGGGGCCCGTTCAGGCGTGGGGCTACTTCTTCTTCCCCTGGTTCTTGACCGCCTCGATCGCAGCCGCAGCCGCCTCAGGGTCCAGGTACTTGCCGCCCGGCGTGAGGGGCTTGAAGTTCGCGTCCAGTTCGTACGCCAGCGGGATGCCCGTCGGGATGTTCAGGCCCGCGATCGCCTCGTCCGAGATGCCGTCGAGGTGCTTCACCAGTGCGCGCAGCGAGTTGCCGTGGGCCGCGACCAGGACCGTGCGGCCCGCGAGGAGGTCGGGGACGATGCCGTCGTACCAGTAGGGGAGCATGCGGACGACGACGTCCTTCAGGCACTCCGTGCGGGGGCGCAGCTCCGGGGGGATGGAGGCGTAGCGCGGGTCCTCGGACTGGGAGAACTCCGTGCCGTCGGCCAGCGCCGGCGGCGGCGTGTCGTACGACCGGCGCCACAGCATGAACTGCTCCTCGCCGAACTCCGCGAGGGTCTGCGCCTTGTCCTTGCCCTGGAGCGCGCCGTAGTGGCGCTCGTTGAGGCGCCAGCTGCGGTGGACGGGGATCCAGTGGCGGTCGGCGGATTCGAGGGCCAGCTGGGCCGTGCGGATCGCGCGCTTCTGGAGCGACGTGTGGACCACGTCGGGCAGGAGACCGGCGGCGGTCAGGAGTTCACCGCCGCGGACCGCCTCCTTCTCGCCCTTCTCGTTGAGGTTGACGTCCACCCAGCCGGTGAACAGGTTCTTCGCGTTCCATTCGCTCTCGCCGTGGCGGAGGAGGATCAGCTTGTACGGTGCGTCGGCCATACGTCTGAGCGTAATCGAAGGGTTTGGGACACAGCGCCGCACGGTGCATTGACGGGATCTGTTAATCGGCTGGCTCCCGGAACATCGCCTCTCGTAACATACGATCACCGCCTGCACCACTTACATCGGGGGTCCCCATGTCCATCGCGTCCCTCAGACGCGCCACCCGCGAGAGCGTCTCGGGCCTCCCCCGCGAGTTCTGGTGGCTGTGGACCAGCACACTGGTCAACCGCCTCGGCGCGTTCGTCGCGACGTTCATGGCGCTGTACCTGACCCTCGACCGCGGCTACTCCGCGTCGTACGCCGGTCTCGTCGCCGCGCTGCACGGGCTCGGCGGCGTCGTCTCCTCCCTCGCGGGCGGCGTGATGGCGGACCGGCTCGGACGGCGGCCGACGCTGCTGATCGCGCAGCTGTCCACGGCGTTCTCGGTGGCGCTGCTCGGGTTCGTCACCGACCCGGTCGCGATCGCCGGGGTCGCGTTCCTGGTCGGCGCAGCGAGCAACGCGTCGCGGCCGGCGGTGCAGGCGATGATGGCGGACATCGTGCGCCCCGAGGACCGCGTGAGGGCGTTCTCGCTCAACTACTGGGCGATCAACCTCGGGTTCGCCGTCTCCGCGATGGGTGCCGGGCTGATCGCGGAGGTCAGCTACCTCGCCGGGTTCCTGATCGAGGCGGGCATGACGTTCGTCTGCGCGATCCTCGTCTTCCTCAAGCTGCCGGAGTCCCGGCCAACTCCCAAGGCGGCGGCGGAAGAAGCGAACGTCTCCCTCGCCACCGTCGTACGCGACCGGCGCTTCATGTCCCTCGTCGGGCTCTCCTTCCTCGTCGCGCTGATCTTCCAGCAGGGGTCCGTAGGGCTGCCGGTGGCGATGGGCGAGGCGGGCTTCTCGCCGGCCGACTACGGAACGGCGATCGCGGTGAACGGCATCCTCATCGTCGTCCTCCAGATCCCGGTCACCCGTTTCATCGAACACCGCGACCCCGTACGGCTGTTGGTCATCTCCTCCGCCCTCGCGGGGTACGGCTTCGGCCTCACCGCCTTCGCCGGGTCGGTCGGCGTCTTCGCCCTCACGGTGTGCGTCTGGACCCTCGCGGAGATCGTCAACGCGCCTACCCAGACAGGGCTGGTGGTCCGCTTCTCCCCCACCCAGGGCCGGGGCCGCTACCAGGGCATGTACACCCTCTCCTGGTCCGCCGCCGCCCTCGTCGCCCCCCTCATGTCCGGCCTGGTCATCGACCACCTGGGGGCGGACTGGCTGTGGGGGACGTGCGCGGTGGTGGGTACGGTCGCGGGGGCGGGGTACTGGATGCTGTTGCGGCGAATCCCCGCCGAGGACAAGGGCGTTGAGGCGGGGGTGGAGCCGAAGGTGGTTGTGCAGCAGTAGAAGGGGGCGCTCATGCGCTGGGACGACCTGCCCCTCACCGCGCGTCGGGCGGTGGAGGAACGCGCGGGCCAGGTACGGGAGTTGGAGCAGAGGAACGGTCTGCTGGCGGTCACCGTACACACCGCCGCCTCCACCGTCTTCGTGAAGGGCGCACCGGACGACTACCTCCAGGTCCACACGCACAACCGCGAAGCGGCGGTGAACCCCTGGCTCCCGATGGCCTCCCCTCGCCTGAACTGGCGTGCGCGCAAAGGCGGTTGGGACCTCCTCGGATACGACCACATAGACGGCCACCCTGCCGACCTCGCCCCCAGCTCCCCCGATCTCCCGCTCGCGGCAAGGGCGTTGGAGGAGGTACGCAACACACCTTGCCCGGACGTGAAGTTGAGGCGCGCCGAGAGTCGCTGGGGTTCCTGGACACGCGACGGCGATCCCCAACTCCTCGCCGGTGACACCTTGTTGCACACGACCCTCGCGCCGGACGACATCCTCGTCGGCGACCGCGCCCACCTCGTCGGCTGGTCCCAGGCCACGATCGGCGCCGCCTGGATCGACCCCGCCGTACTGATCCTGCGCCTCATGGACGCCGGACACACCGCGTACGACGCCGACTTGTGGGCCCGGGGGCGGTTCCCGGCGTGGGCGACGGCGCCGCGTGTCGCCGTAGGCGTGTTCTCCGAGGCCAACTCCCAGGTGTGGAACGCGATCGCCGAGGACGAACCGGCGAGGCGGATGGCTCGGGCCGCCGGGGACTGGGTGCGTTACTGGCGTTCGTAGAGGGCGTTGATCTCGTCCTGCGGGAGTTGGCTCTCGGCGTAGGTGAAGGTGCCGCGCTCGGCCAACTCTTTTGTCGCATCGAGGAGTTGCCGGTACATCGTCCGCACGATGCTCCCTCCGACCGTCACCCGGCGTACGCCGAGTTCCCTCAGGTCCGCCATCGACAGCTTGCCGCCCGTCAGCCCCATGACGACGTTCAGGGGGCCGTCGAGACCCCGGACCAGGGCACCGATCGTCTCCGCGTCCGCCGCGCCCGGCACGAAGGCGCAGTCGGCGCCCGCCGCGAGGTACGCGTTGGCCCGGCGGATCGCCTCGTCGAGGGTGCCGCCGGTGAGAAGAACGTCGGTGCGGCCGATCAGGGCGAAGGGGGCGCCGTCCGTGTCGACCGTCTCGCGAGCCGCACGAATACGGTCCACGGCAAGTGCCGTGTCGTACAAGGGAGTAGCCCGATCCCCCGTGAAGTCCTCGATGTTGCCACCGGCCGCACCCGCCGCGATCGTCAACTCGACAGTCTCGGCAACGAGTTCGGGCGAAGCCCCGTACCCGTCCTCCAGATCCGCACTGAGCGGCACACCGATCCCGGCCGCCATCTCCGCAACCCGGCCCAGCATCGTCGTACGGTCGACGCGCCCCTCCCCGTAACCGTGATCCGGCCTGCCGAGGGAGAACGCGATGCCCGCACTGGTCGTCGCGACGGCCGGAAACCCGGCGGATTCCAGAAGGCGGGCGCTGCCGACGTCCCAGGCGTTGGGGAGGAGGAAGCAGCCGTCCTTCTGGTGCAAGTCCACGAAGTGCTGGGCGCGTTGGTGCTTCTCGGGGTTCATGTGGTCCTTTCTTTGCCGCGGCTGGGTCGACCGTATGCCTCCGTGGACAGGTATGGCGGCTATATTCCGCGCGGTCCGGAAGGGGCCGTGTTCCCACGTCCGATTCGCGCCCTCCCCCGCGCCCGCCAACCCCCGCACGCTGAAAGTTCCGACCGAGGGGAGCAGTCATGGCCGACTGGAAGCAGGGGAAGTGCAAGTGGCCCACCCCCAAGGGGCCCTGTCAGAACAAGACGATGAAGGGGACCTCCCGGTGTCACTTACACCAGGGCGACTGGACCAAGCGAGGACAGGCCGAGCTCAAGAAGAAGGCGGCTCGGCGGCGTAAGAAGTAAGGAGTCAGGAGTCAGGAGCCGCAGAACCCGGGCACCCCCACCCCGAACGCCTCCAACCGCCCCCACCCCGAACACCCCCGCCCAGCCGAAGCCGAGCGGGGGTGTTCGCCGCGATTACGTCACCGGTGCCACAGGCTCACTCACCGAGCCGACTGCCCGAACCGGTCCCCCGTGGCCGCCAGACCCCCCGCCCCCGGCTGGTAGACCGTCGCCGGAGCCACAGCCCCGCCCGCAGTCACATTGGACAGCGGCAGAGAGTAGAGCGTGCCGTACGCGGAAGGCCCGTACGGCAGGCCGACGTACAGGTTCGTCCCCGTGTACCAGAGGCTGGAGCCGAGCTGCTGGTTCGCGCCCGGCGTGCCGGGGATGCCGTCGCCGTCGCCGACCTCCAGCCAGCGGTCACCGGAACCTGGCGTGCCGAGCAGCGAGAACGTCTGGACGGCGCCCGCCTTGGCGGTCGTGCCGATCGCCTCGCCGGGAACACCGACCGCCAGCTTCAGCGTCGCCGCCGAACTCACCGCGCGCGGCGCCGTGTTGACCGCCGCCAGCGTCGAGCCGAAGAGGTCGCCGGACTCGGAGGTACCGGAGACGTCGTCGTCGGCGGTCCCGGAGGAGTAGCCGTTGAGCTGCGTGTAGGTACCGGCCGCGGTCACCCGGAACGTCAGCACGTTCCCGGTGTCGACGCTGGACGTCCCACTGATGTCGAGGTCCTCACCGGGCGACCCGACCGCGAGGATCGAGTCGGTCGCGGCGGCGGCCCCGGACGGCCGGTACGACACGATCGCGAGCGACTTCCCGAAGAGGTCACCCGCCTCGGCGCCACCGGACACCGTGTCGAGGTCCTGGTCGAGCCCGAAGAGCGGGGTGGGCCGCTTCTCGGAGTTGAGGACGTTGGGGTTGAAGACGGCGAGGTTGCCGGCGTTGGCGTGCGTGCCGATCGTCTCGTTCGGCGCGGCCACGGCGAAGTGGTTGGACCCGGCGGCGACAACAGTGCCGAAGGCGTCGTTCGCCTCGATCGCACCGGGCACGCCGAGGCTGTCCTGGTGGACGGAGACGTTGGTGGAGCCCTGGAGGTAGAACACCTCACCGGCCTTGGCCGCCCCGGCGAGCGCCTCCCCCGGCACACCGATCACGACGTACGGCTCACCGGCGTTGGTGACGGACGCGGCGACGGCCGCCCCCATCCGGTCCCCGGTCTCGGGAGCGGACGCGGAGATGGACCCGTTCCCGTTCCCCTGCTGGTAGTTGGCGTCCTTCAGGGCGCCGGTCCCGAGCCCGCCGGGCGCCCCGTAGAGCAGATCGGCCATGCCCGCGTCGACAGCGTCTCCCAGGTCCTCCCCGGGCGTACCGACGACCAGATCCGTGCACCCGTCGGCGTTGTAGTCGACGGTGGCGATGGCGTCCCCGAAGGCGTCCCCGGCCTCGGCGCCGCCGTTGACCCAGTCGAGGTCCTGGTGGATCTCGGCGTTGCCCTTGCCGCCGCCGTACACGATCCGCACGGACCCGGCACCGGCGTCGCCGCCGATGGTCGCGCCGGGATCGGCGACCGCGATGTCCTCGACGCCGTCGCAGTTGAAGTCGGAGACGCGCGGCGCGCCGACGACACCGGTCACCCAGGACGCGATGTCGTCGACGCGCGCGACGACACCCCCCGTACGGGTCTCAGCGGTGTCGATGCCGAAGCAACCGCCTTGGAAGGACCGGCTGTTGAGCCCGACGAGCTGACCGCCCCGGACGACGGGCCCGCCGGAGTCGCCCTGACAGGCGGCGGCATCGGCGACACCGGTGACGGTCGCGGTGGCTCCACTAAAAGCATCAACCGTCAGCGCACCGGTATGCAGCTTCAGCGGCACCCACTCGGTCTTCGTCCGCCCGTACCCGGCGAAGGTCAGCTGCTCACCGGCGGCCGGCGCGGTGGTGGAGACGACGGCCGGCGTCACCCCGGCGACGGGCTTGTCCAGCCGCGCCAGGACGACGTCCCGGTCCGTACGCGGCACGATCTCGACGACTTCGCGTACGGCGCCGTCGGTGCCGGAGAGGTCGGTGCGGCCGATCGTCGCGACCGTCTTCTGCGCGGGCTTCCCGGCGGGCACGGCCAGCGAGGCGGCCGGGTCGGCGGCGAAGCAACTGGCGGCGGTGAGCAGCCACTCGGTGTCGACGAGGACACCGGAGCAGCCGCGCGCGTAGTCGCCGACGAGGATCTGGGCGGTGTAGCCGTAGGTGGTGCCGGTCGCGGCCGTGCCGGTGACGGCGGACGCGGGAGCGGCGGCGCACACCGCGACGGGGCCGGCGACGAGGGCCGCCGCGAGCGCGGACAGGCGCAGGGAGAGGGGTCTGGGTGGTGTCATGGCGTGGATTTCCTCAAGGGCAGGAGCTGGAAAGGGAGTTCGGGAAAAGGACCGCCACGCGAACGTCACGCCGTCACGCGGCCAGCACGCCGTAACCGGCTACTTCGAGCTCCTGATCTCCACGAGGATGTGGTCCCGCCCCTGCTCGTCCGCGCTCGACCCGACCGGCGTCCAGGCGTTCTTCGCGACGTCGAAGGACTTCTCCTCCGTGCCGACGGTCATGTCGACCTGGGTCGCGTAGTCGTTGCCGCGGATGCCGTACACCGCCGGGATCTCCAGCGTGAGCCAGCCGGAGTTCCCCTTCACGTCGAAGCAGATCTTGTCGGCCTTGTCGTGCGCCCACACCTCCAGCTGGCCGGTGCCGGTGACGCAGTCGGCGAGGGTGATGTGCCCGTCGCCGCGCTTCAGGACGATGTTCTTCTCCGCGAGGATCTTGTCCGCCTGCGGATAGGCGTACTTCTCGACCGCGTATCCGGGCGATTCGTCGGCCACGGAAGAGACGGCCTCAGAAGAAGCGGCCCCGGAAGAGACGGTTCCGGATTCCGTTTCCGATGCGCCGATCGCGAGCCACGCCACAGCCCCCGCCGCCGTGGCGGCGCCCACTATGCGCCAGATTGCTCTTTGTGCCTTCATTAATGTCCCCGTCTTTGACGCCTGTGTTTTCCGGGTGAATACAGGTTCCGGAGGAGGACATGCCTGGTGAAGAGTCCTCCCCGCAAGAACTCGTACGCACAGCGGATGTCATCCAAGACCCGGCGGGGAAGCACTGTCCAGAGCACCGGGTGTGACATGCGACACGCTCAAAGAAATGTGAAGGTCCGTTTGTGTAAGTTCGGTAAACAAGCCGCAATGCACGTCCGGCATGCGAATCCGGCATTGACTTGGACCATGACGCGTGCTTTACCTGTGCCGGAAAACTCAAAAGCACCGGAAGGGTGATTTCTTTTGCCTCCCTCTTCTCTGTGGAGCAGACGCCGGATTCTCACCGCCGCCGCCGGCGTGGCCGCGCTGCCGGCCCTCCCCTCGATCCTCACGCTGACGGCCACTCCGGCCCTCGCCGCCGACGACCCGTCGGACAGCGGCCTGCCGGACACCGACCGAGGCAAGGCGGTGTGGGCGTACAAGACCGGCGGACGCAGCGTCCGCGAGTCCGCCACGGCGGCGCTGCTGGGCACCCCGGCCGCGGTCACCGCGTTCCTCACCACCGACCTCCCCGCACGCCGTGCGGAGGACAACCGGATGGGTGTGCTGGCGGGTCTGACCTATGCCGGCCGGTCCGTCCAGAACCTGGTCAATACGGCGTTGTCGGCGGGGGATGACGCGGTCTCGACCTTCCTGGACGGCGGCTACACGGCGGCCGTCAGCTCCGACCTGCGCGCCTCGGTGCTCACGGTCATGAACAACAGCGGCACGGCCGTACAGCGCGCGGGTACGAAGGCGCTGGACGCGGCCAACGACAAGGCGCTGCACACCTTCCTGAACGACGGTCAGTTCACGGCGCAGGCCGAGGACGAGCGCTCGGCCGTCTTCAAGATCCTCACCGGCGCCTCCCCGCAGGTCGCCACGTACGCGCAGCGCGCGCTGGACGACGGCTCGGCGCAGGCGATCCGCCAGTTCCTGGTCTCCGGCCAGTACATCGCGCGCGCCCGCGACGAGGAGGCGGCGACGATCGACCAGCTCGTCGCGATCGTCGAACGCGAGGGCAAGCGCGCCCAGTTGCAGACCGAGCAGGCCGTCGCCGCCTCCGACAAGGCGAAGGACGCCGCCGAGAAGGCGAAGGCCGCCGCGCTGAAGGCCGCCGACGAGGCCGCCGCCGCGAAGGACGACGTCGCGAAGTCGGCGCGCGCCGCGAACGCCGCCGCCTCCGCCGCGAAGGGCGCGGCAGCCGCCGCGACCACCGCGATCTCGGCGTCCCGTGTCGCGCAGGCCGCCGCCGGCCGGGCCACGATGGCCGCGCAGGCCGCCGCCTCGGCCGCCGCCTCGGCGGGCAGCGCCGCGTCCCGCGCGTACGGCGCCGCGATCGCCGCGTCGAAGGACGCCTCGAAGGCGGCTGCCGCACGCTCCGCCGCCGAGGGCGCCCGCAACGCGGCGAGCAAGGCGCGGACCGCCGCGAAGGCCGCCGACCAGGCACGCGCCGCTGCCGCCGCCTGCGACACGGCCGGGGCCGCCGCCAAGTCGGCCGCGAACAACGCCGCCGCCGCCGCGAACGCCGCCGCCGCTGCCGCCGCGTCCTCCGGTGTCGCCCAGGCGCAGGCCGCCCGCGCCCGCGCCGCCGCCGCCGAGGCGAGCGCCGCCGCCGCGCGCGCGACGGCCGCCGCGAACACCGCCTCCACCCTCGCCGGACGCGCCGCAGCCGCAGCCGCCGTGGCCCGTGACGCCGCCAACTCCGCCGCAGCGCACGCCGAGAAGGCGGCGGCAGCGGCGGACGAGGCGGCGGCGCACGCCGGTCAGGCCGTCGAGTACGCCAAGCGCTCCACGGAGTCCGCGAACGCCGCCGTCGAGGCCGCCAACACCGCGACCGACGCGGTCAAGGAGGCGCAGGAGGTCGAGAAGGCCGCGCGGGCCGCCGAGACCGAGCGCATCGAGGCCGACACCGCGATCGGCGTCGAACTCGCGCGCCTCGCCGCGCAGGAGGAGACCGCCGACCTCGCCAAGGCGAACCGCGAGCGCACCCAGGCCGACCGGACCTCGTCCGACATCAAGGACCTGGTCGCCGCCGCCGAGGCCGCCGTCGCCGCCGGTGACACCGCCACGGCCGTCGACAAGGGGCGCCGCGCCGCCCTGCTCCTGCTGGACAACTCCGGCTCCTGGACCCGCCAGGCCGCCGAGTACGCGCTGTCCGGCACCGAGTACGACGTCCTGAACTGGCTCGCCGCCGACCGGGCGCTCGCCGAGGGCCAGGACGACCGCGAGACCGTCGTCACCGTCGCCGAGATCTCTCGGATCTCCGTCGCGCGGGCCGCCGCCGACACGCTGGCCTCCACCGCGCCGGACGCCGTCCGCACCTTCCTGACGACCGGCGCCGTCGAGGCGGCCAAGACGGACAACCGGGTACTGGTCTTCAACGTCCTCGGCGCGAACCCCGGCGCCGCCGTCAAGGCGAAGGCGCAGGCCGCGCTGGACGACGGCAGCGCCATCGCCCTGCACCGCTTCCTCCAGATCGAGCACGCCGAGGCGATCAAGGAGGACGACCGGGTCGAGATCTTCAGACTGCTCGCGGGCGGCGGCCAGTACATGAAGTCGGCCGCGCAGATCGTCCTGGAGGGCCCCGCCCGGATGCGGCGGAACTTCGTCGCCCACGACCAGTACGACGTGGCCCGCCTCGACCAGGACGCCGTCGCGCACATCTCGGCGATCCGCGCGGCCATCGCGCACGCCGCGAAGGTCGCCGCGAAGGCGCAGGAGGACGCCGCGCTCGCGTCCAAGGCCGCCGCCGAGGCCCGCCAGGCCGCCGCCGAGGCGACCGCGTGGAAGAACAGGGCCGACGGGTACGCCGCCGACGCGCAGAAGTCCGCCGCCGAGGCCAAGTCCAACGCCGACGCGGCGGACAAGTCGGCCGCCGACGCCGCGAAGTCCGCCGCCACCGCGCAGCAGGCTGCGGCGGTGGCCCGGACGGCCGCCCGGACGGCGAACTACTCCGCGCGCCGCGCCGCCGCCTCCGCCAGCCAGGCGGTCGCCTCGGCGTCCTCCGCACAGGCGTCCGCGACCGCCGCACGCGCCTCCGCCGTCCAGGCCGGCAAGGACGCGCAGGCCGCTGCCGCCGCCGCGTCCGACGCGAACCGGATCTACACCGCGAAGGTCGCCGCCGAGGCCAAGCAGCGCGCGATGGACGCGGCCGACAAGGCCCGCGGCTACGAGAGCGACGGCACCAACCCCTCCCAGACCGCCGACAGCGACAAGCCGTGGTACGTCGACTGGGGGATCTGGCCGGAGGACGTCGGCAGCGCCAAGCAGTGGTCGACCGTCGTCGGCCACTACTCGACGATCCTCGGCGGCGGCGCGGTCGCGCTCGGGGTCGCCTCGCTGTTCTTCCCGCCGCTGGCCCCGATCGCGATCGGCGTCGGTATCTCCTCGGTGGTCGTGCAGGGGGTCAGCGCGTTCCTCGCGCTCGCGGGCAACGACTGGAACTGGCAGAGCAAGCAGTTCCAGTCCGCGTTCGGCCTCTTCGGCCTCGGCCTGGTCACGCTCGGCGTGGGCGGCCCGCTGTCCCGCATCGGCCTCAACTACGCCGACGACGCGGTCAAGCTCGCCGACACCGTCGGCGGCAAGATCGTCAGCGTGGCCGGTGACGTCACGACCACGGTCGTCGGTCTGCTGACCTGGTAATCCCGGTACGAGAGGGCGAGGATCCGCACATGCTCACTGAGGACATGTCCACGACCGGCTGGTGGATCCTCGCCCTCGTCTCGGGCGCGGCGCTGGGGTACGCGTCCCTGACCCTGGCGGACAAGCGCAAGCCGTCCCACCGCGTCATCTGCGTCGCGGTCCCCGGCAGCATGGCGCTGTTCCTCTGGGCCCAGGCGGAGTTCGGCAGCCTCGAAGGCCGCCAGGCGCTGTTCTTCTTCACCCTGATCAGCCTCAGCCTGGCGATCCTCCGCGCGGTCTACCACCCGTGGTTCCGGCGCCAGTTCCGGCTGCGCGACGCGGGCGAGCCGATGGAGAACGCGACCACCCCGCAGGTGTTCCTGTTCCTGTTCTCCTTCGTCGCCACGTTCGCCGGCGTCGCCTTCCTGGTGCACTGACAGCCGTAGGGCCCGGTGGGATCACCGGGCCCTACGTCGTCGTACGACTCAACCGCACTGGCACGGACTGCCGGACTGGCACCCGCACCCGCACCCCGACCCGCACCCACAGGCCCCTATCAGCATCAGGTTCCTGATCTCGACAGGCTGTTCGGTGGGTGTCTCCTGGGTGGGGTCGGGCGACGTGCTGGGGGATTCGGCCATGGGTCCCTCCTCGACGCAGGTACACCCATGGCAACCGAACCACGACCCGGAGTGAAGGGCGCATCAACGGCGCACAGAAGCTCTACGCCTGGATCTCCGGCGGCAGATCCTGCTGGAGGTCGTCCGCGTGCTCGCCGGTGACGAGGAAGACGACGCGCTTGGCGACGGCGACCGCGTGGTCGGCGAACCGCTCGTAGTAGCGGCCCAGGAGGGTGACGTCGACGGCGGTCTCGATGCCGTGCTTCCAGCGGTCGTCGATCAGGTGCTGGAACAGCGTGCGGTGCAGGAGGTCCATCTCGTCGTCGTCCGCTTCGAGCTGGAGCGCGAGGTCGACGTCCTTGGTGATGATGCACTCGGCGGACTTGGCCATCAGGCGCTGGGCGAGCTGGCCCATCTCCAGGATGGTGGCGTGCAGGTCGCGCGGCACGGCCCGCTCCGGGAAGCGCAGCCGCGCCAGCTTGGCGACGTGCTGGGCGAGGTCGCCGGAGCGCTCCAGGTCGGCGGACATCCTGAGGGACGTCACGACGATCCGCAGGTCCGTGGCCACCGGCTGCTGGCGGGCGAGCAGCGCTATGGCCTTCGCCTCCAGTTCGTGGTGCAGCTCGTCGACCTTCTTGTCGCCCTCGATGACGTTCTCGGCCAGGTTCAGGTCGGCGTCGAGGATCGCGGTGGTCGCGCGCCCGATGGCCGAGCCGACCAGCCGGGCCATCTCCACCAGACCGTCGCCGATCGAATCAAGTTCCTCGTGGTACGCGTCACGCATCAGCGTTCCCTCTCCTGCATCGGTTTCCAGCGCCTACAGTCCCACGTTCGGCCCCGCACGCGTCGGTTTCCGCCACCCCAAATGAACCACCACTAGCTCCAAGGTGAACTCTGGGCGACGAGTCTCGAAGGTCACCCCTCGACGGCTGTGGCGAAGTCGCACCCCGTGCCTAACCTGGAGACATGGACGTGAACGCGGCGGTCGCCGCAGCGGCAGCGATCGCCGGGGTGCTCACCGGTGTCATCGCCATGCTGGCGTTCCGCTGGAGCGAGCGCGACCAGAAGCGCCCCACCCGTACCTCGCTGCACACGGACGCGGTGCTCCCGCCGGGGGTCGACACGGTGCTGTCGGTCCTGCGCTCCTCCGCCGTCGTCCTGGACGAGGCGGACGCCGTGGTGAAGGCGAGCTCGGCGGCGTACGCCCTGGGCCTGGTGCGGGGCGGGAAGCTGGCGGTGGAGCCGATGCTCCTGATGGCCCGCGACACCCGCCGCGACGGCGAGATACGCCAGGTCGAACTGGACCTCCCGAGGCGCGGGACCGGCCGGGGCGAGGCTCTCGCGGTCTCCGCGCGGGTCGCCCCGCTCGGCTCCCGTCTGGTGCTGCTGCTGGTCGAGGACCTCACCGAGGCCCGCCGCATCGAGGCGGTCCGCCGGGACTTCGTGGCGAACGTCAGCCACGAGCTGAAGACCCCGACCGGGGCGCTCTCCCTGCTCTCCGAGGCCGTCATGGACGCCTCGGACGACCCCGAGGCCGTCCAGCGCTTCGCGGGCCGCATGCAGATCGAGGCGACCCGGCTCACCAACCTCGTGCAGGAGCTGATCGACCTCTCGCGGGTGCAGAACGACGACCCGCTGGACGACTCCGAGCCGGTCCGGGTCGACGAACTCGTCGCCGAGGCCGTCGACCGGTGCCGCCACCAGGCGGGCACGAAACAGATCACGATGGCCGCGGGCGGCACGGCCGACCTGCACGTATGGGGGAACCGCGGCCAGCTCGCGGCGGCGCTCGGCAATCTCGTCGAGAACGCCGTCAACTACTCCCCCGCCCGCACCCGCGTGGGGATAGCGGCCCGCCGGGTGACCGCGCCCGGGGGCGACCTGATCGAGATAGCCGTCACCGACCAGGGGATCGGCATCTCCGAGAAGGACAAGGAGCGCGTCTTCGAGCGCTTCTACCGCGTCGACCCCGCCCGCTCCCGTGCCACAGGAGGTACGGGACTGGGGCTCGCGATCGTCAAGCACGTGGCCGCCTCGCACGGCGGGGAGGTCACGGTGTGGAGCTCCGAGGGACAGGGCTCCACGTTCACCCTGCGACTGCCGGAGGCGGGTTCGTCCCGTGACCGGGCGCACCAGCACCCCGACCTGGACGGCGAAGAGGCCGACGAGGACAGGGCCGCACCCTCAGAATCACCCTACGAACCGCTCCCCGCCCCGGAGGTCCTTCCGTGACCCGTGTGCTCGTCGTCGAGGACGAGGAGTCCTTCTCCGACGCCCTGTCGTACATGCTTCGCAAAGAGGGCTTCGAGGTCGCCGTGGCGGCCACGGGCCCCGACGGTCTCGACGAGTTCGAGCGCAACGGCGCCGACCTCGTCCTCCTCGACCTGATGCTGCCGGGCCTGCCCGGCACGGAGGTCTGCCGCCAGCTGCGCGGCCGGTCCAACGTCCCGGTGATCATGGTCACCGCCAAGGACAGCGAGATCGACAAGGTGGTGGGCCTCGAAATAGGGGCCGACGACTACGTCACCAAGCCCTTCTCCTCCCGCGAACTCGTCGCCCGCATCCGCGCGGTCCTGCGCCGCAGGGGCGAACCGGAGGAGGTCACCCCGGCCGCCCTCGAAGCGGGCCCGGTCCGCATGGACGTCGACCGCCACGTGGTCACGGTCTCCGGCTCCAAGGTCGACCTCCCCCTGAAGGAGTTCGACCTCCTGGAGATGCTCCTGCGCAACGCGGGCCGCGTCCTCACCCGCATGCAGCTCATCGACCGGGTCTGGGGCGCGGACTACGTCGGCGACACCAAGACCCTGGACGTCCACGTCAAACGCCTGCGCGCAAAGATCGAGCCGGACCCGGGCGCGCCGCGCTACCTGGTCACGGTTCGCGGCCTCGGCTACAAGTTCGAGCCGTAAAGAGCCTCTCTACGGCGATGAGGGCGGCATCCCCGGTCGGGGGTGCCGCCCTCAGGCGTGTCCGGGGTCGGTCAGTGACCGGCCGCGGGGGACTCCGACGTGCTCGGGGAGGACGAAGGGCTCGGGGACTCCGAGGAACCCGCGCTCGGGGACGAGGACGGGGTCGGGACCGCCGTCGGGCCCCAGGACGTGAAGTAGCTCGTCGCCGGGACGACGAACGCCTGGAGGCTGACGTCACCCGTCTCGCTGAACGTGAAGGTGATCTTCTGGGCGTTGCCGTTCTTGACGGTGTCGCCCGGGTTCTCCAGCACGGCGGACGCGTTGTTCGCGCCGCCGATGACGACCGAGCCGCCGGCCGGGACGACCAGGCTGCCCTTCGTGCTCTTCGTGTCGTCCTTGCCCGGCGTCAGCACGGCGGAGGCGCTGGTGCCGTCCACGGTGATGCCGGTCAGCGTCTGGTCGGACCGGCTGGTGTTGAAGACGGTCGCGGCGACGGCGGCGGGCCCCTCGGCACCGCGCTCCGGCTGGGTGACGACGATCGCGTTCTGGATCTTGATCACCCCGACGGTGACAGCCGCGTTGTCCGGCTTGATCTCCAGGGTCTGGCTGTTGTTCCCGGCGGCGCAGCCGGCGAGCGAGGCGATCGAGAACGCGAGGGCGGAAGCGGCGAGGGCGCCGCGTCGAAGGCTGCTGCTCACGGCGGCGGCATCTCCTTGGAACGCAGGGGCGGATTCCGATAAAGCCGCCCTAAGGGTCAGTCAGCGCCCTCAGGGTATCGACCCGTTCACCGGCCCCCGCACCCGACCCGCCTCTGACACCTCCCGACGTCCCGAGCACCCCACCTGTCACACCAGCCCCACCCACCTCTTCTTACCCACGCGCCACTATGGCCACTTCCCGTGCCCCGCGCATTCACATAACCCCTCGCGGCCCCCGGCCCGGATTTTCGAACCCCGAATGCGGCGGGTGCCGGAAATTCGATCACCCCGGCGGGCCGGGATGTTCGATGATCAATTCCGGAAACGTCGAAGACCGGCCACGTCACGCCGAACGGAGTAGCGGAAGTCGTACACCAGGAAGAGGACATATCGGGACGTTCACTCGCCTTGACGCGGTTCCGGAAGCGTGTAACGTACGCGTTTCACCCCCCACGGAGAGCCGCTCCCACCTGCGAATACCCGCTTCCGAGCGCCTTCCCCAGCACGTTCCTGTTGCTGTTGTCAAGCCCTGAGATATGCCCTGACCTGCGAAAACGCCATTCAGGAACCGTCGTTTCCGTGTTACCCTGGATAGCCACGGAAGGGGTACCTGTCACATGACGTTCAAGGTTGGCGACACCGTGGTCTATCCCCATCACGGGGCCGCGCTGATCGAGGCCATCGAAACTCGCCAGATCAAAGGCGTGGACAAGACCTACTTGGTGCTGAAGGTCGCCCAGGGTGACCTGACGGTACGTGTGCCAGCGGACAATGCGGAGTTCGTCGGCGTACGTGATGTGGTCGGTCAGGACGGGCTGGACCGGGTCTTCGAGGTGCTGCGCGCGCCGTACGCCGAGGAGCCCACGAACTGGTCGCGTCGCTACAAGGCAAATCTGGAGAAGCTCGCCTCCGGCGATGTCATCAAGGTCGCGGAAGTCGTCCGTGACCTGTGGCGTCGTGAGCGCGAGCGCGGACTCTCCGCCGGTGAGAAGCGCATGCTCGCCAAGGCCCGCCAGATCCTGGTGAGCGAGCTGGCCCTCGCGGAGAACACCAACGAGGACAAGGCCGAGGCCCTGCTCGACGAGGTACTCGCTTCCTGAGCCGAGCCTGTCTCTCCACACCTGATCATGCCGCGGTGCCCGATGACGTATTTCCCGTCGCCGGGCGCTGCGGCATGTTCGTATCCCCACCGCCCGAGCCCGGGGTCCCCGAGGGAACACCCGAGTACTTGTACAAGAGTCCCGGGCTCCCGCTCCCGGCCCGCGCGTCACGGAAGGGGCAGGTCGAGGTGGGGGTACCCGGCACTCCTCCCAGGCCATACCCACGTAGGTCGAGCACACAAACCTGACAGGAACCATGTCTGACGAATCACACCCCCCCAAGGCGGCCATCCGCACGGCCGCGGTGATTCCGGCCGCCGGTCGCGGCGTCCGCCTCGGCCCCGGCGCACCCAAGGCGCTGCGCACGCTGAACGGCACGCCGATGCTGATCCACGCGGTGCGCGCGCTCGCCGCGTCCCGCGCGGTCTCCCTGGTCGTCGTCGTGGCGCCCCCGGACGGCGCCTCCGAGGTCCGCTCCCTCCTGGACGCGCACGCACTCCCCGAGCGCACCGAGTTCGTCGTCGTCCCCGGCGGCGAGTCCCGCCAGGAGTCCGTGAAACTCGGCCTGGACGCGCTGCCCGACGGATACGACATCGTCCTCGTCCACGACGCGGCCCGGCCCCTCGTCCCCGTCGACACGGTGGACTCCGTCGTGGAGGCGGTCCGCGAGGGCGCCGTCGCCGTGGTGCCCGCCGTACCGCTCGCCGACACGGTCAAGGAAGTGGAGCCGACGCCGGGGGCGCCCGAGCCCGTCGTGTCCACCCCCGTCCGCGCGCGCCTGCGTGCCGTGCAGACCCCGCAGGGGTTCGACCGGAAGGTTCTCGTGCACGCGCACGAGACCGTCACCGAGGACGTCACGGACGACGCGAGCATGATCGAGCAGCTCGGGGGGACGGTCGTCGTGGTGCCGGGGCACGAGGAGGCGTTCAAGGTGACGCGTCCGCTGGACCTGGTGCTGGCGGAGGCGGTTCTGGCGCGCAGGAGGGCGAACGATGGCTTCTGACGGGTTTCCGGTGCTCCCCCAGGTCGGCATCGGTACCGACATCCACGCCTTCGAGGAGGGCCGCGAACTCTGGTGCGCCGGCCTCAAGTGGGACGGCACCGGCCTCGCCGGCCACTCCGACGCGGACGTCGTCGCGCACGCGGCGTGCAACGCGCTGTTCTCGGCGGCGGGGCTCGGCGACCTGGGTCAGCACTTCGGCACCGGGCGCCCGGAGTGGTCGGGTGCATCCGGCGTCACGCTGTTGACGGAGGCGGCCCGGATCGTGCGGGACGCGGGGTTCGTGATCGGGAACGTCGCCGTCCAGGTCGTAGGCCCCCGCCCGAAGATCGGCAAGCGCCGGGACGAGGCCCAGAAGATCCTGTCGGACGCGGTCGGGGCGCCGGTGTCGGTGTCGGGAGCGACGACGGACGGGCTCGGATTCCCGGGCCGGGACGAGGGTCTGATGGCGATCGCGACGGCGCTCGTCGTACGGAAGCCCTGAACAACGGCGGTGTTTTTTCGCCGCCTTCTCCTACTACCCTTGGTCCCGTGACTATTCGCCTGTACGACACCAGCGCCCGGCAGATCCGTGACTTCTCCCCGCTCACGCCGGGCTGCGTCTCGATCTACCTCTGTGGCGCCACCGTGCAGGCGGCACCGCACATCGGGCACGTCCGGTCGAACCTCAACTTCGACATCATCCGCAGGTGGTTCACGTACCGGGGGTACGACGTCACGTTCGTGCGGAACGTGACGGACATCGACGACAAGATCATCAACAAGGCCGGTGAGCAGGGCCGTCCCTGGTGGTCCATCGGCTTCGAGAACGAGCGCGCGTTCAACGACGGCTACCGCGCGCTCGGCTGCCTCCCCCCGACGTACGAGCCCCGCGCGACCGGCCATGTCACCGAGATGGTCGAGATGATGCGCACGCTCATCGAGCGGGGGCACGCGTACGAGGCCGACGGCAGCGTCTACTTCGATGTCCGCTCCTGGCCGTCGTACCTGGAGCTGTCCCGGCAGGACCTGGACGAGATGCGGCAGCCGGACGAGTCCGGGATCACCGGCAAGCGCGACCCCCGTGACTTCGCGCTGTGGAAGGCGACGAAGCCCGGTGAGCCGGACTGGGAGACGCCGTGGGGGCGGGGGCGGCCCGGCTGGCACCTGGAGTGCTCGGCGATGGTCCGCAAGTACCTGGGCCCGGCGTTCGACATCCACGGCGGCGGCCTGGACCTGATCTTCCCGCACCACGAGAACGAGATCGCCCAGTCGAAGGCGGCCGGCGACGGCTTCGCGACGTACTGGCTGCACAACGCGTGGGTCACCATGAGCGGCGAGAAGATGTCGAAGTCGCTCGGCAACTCCGTGCTGGTCTCGGAGATGGTCAAGCAGTGGCGGCCCATCGTCCTCAGGTACTACCTGGGTACGCCTCACTACCGATCCATGATCGAGTACAGCGAGGAGGCGCTGCGCGAGGCCGAGTCCGCGTTCGCGCGGATCGAGGGGTTCGTGCAGCGCGTCGTGGAGAAGGCGGGCGGGGCGGTCGAGCCGGCCGCCGAGGTGCCGCCCGCGTTCGCCGAGGCCATGGACGACGACTTCGGCGTCCCGCAGGCCCTCGCGATCGTCCACACCACCGTCCGCCAGGGCAACAGCGCGCTCGCCGCCGACGACAAGGAGGGCGCGGTCGCCCGCCTCGCGGAGGTCCGGGCGATGCTGGGAGTCCTGGGCCTCGACCCCCTCGACCCGCACTGGGCGGGCGAGTCGGACCGGGGCGAGGACCTGCACGGCGTGGTCGACAGCCTCGTACGCCTGGTCCTGGACCAGCGGGAATCCGCTCGCGCGCGCAAGGACTGGGGCACGGCGGACGCGATCCGCGACCAGCTCGGGCAGGCGGGGCTGGTGATCGAGGACGGCCCGCAGGGGCCGCGCTGGACGCTGGGACCGCGCTGAGCGACCCTGTGTTGACGAAGATCGATTGTGCCGTCCGGCTCTCCGGGCGGCACACTTCATGAACGTACTTCTACTTCTACAGTAGAAAAGTCGAACTTTTTAGGGACGGGTAGGTCATGGCAGCCAACAACCGCCGCATGTCCGGCAAGAAGGGCGCGCAGGTCGGCAGTGGCGGCCAGCGGCGCAAGGGTCTGGAGGGCAAGGGCCCGACCCCGCCCGCCGAGATGCGCAAGAAGCACAAGGCGAACCGCATCGCGAACGCCAAGGCGAAGCAGCTCGCGCGCCGCCCCGTGGCCCGCCGTGGCGGCAAGGGGACGTCCGAGATGGTCGTCGGCCGCAACCCGGTCGTGGAGGCGCTGCGCGAGGGCGTGCCCGCGTCGACGCTGTACGTCCAGCAGTTCATCGACAACGACGAGCGGGTCCGCGAGGCGCTCCAGCTCGCGGCCGAGCGCGGCGGCATCAACCTCATGGAGGCGCCCCGCCCGGAGCTGGACCGCATGACGAACGGCCTGAACCACCAGGGCCTCGTCCTCCAGGTCCCGCCGTACGAGTACGCGCACCCGGAGGACCTGGCCGCCGCCGCGTACGACGCCGGCGAGGACCCCCTGATCGTCGCGCTCGACGGCGTCACCGACCCGCGCAACCTCGGCGCGGTCGTCCGCTCGGTCTCGGCGTTCGGCGGCCACGGGGTGGTCGTACCGGAGCGCCGCGCGGCCGGGATGACGGCGGGTGCGTGGAAGACGTCGGCGGGTACGGCGGCCCGCACGCCGGTCGCGCGGGCGACGAACCTGACGCGGGCGCTGGAGGCGTACAAGAAGGCCGGCGTCACGGTGGTCGGCCTCGCGGCGGACGGCGATGCGGAGGTCGGCACGCTGGCGGCGCTGGGCGGTCCGGTGGTCATCGTCGTCGGGAGCGAGGGCAAGGGGCTGTCCCGACTGGTGGGCGAAACCTGCGACTACCGGGTGCGGATCCCGATGCCCGGCGGCGCCGAATCGCTCAACGCCGGTGTCGCCGCGGGGATCGTGCTCTACGAGGCGGCGCGCCGACGGGCGTAGGGCGCGTCATCCGTACGGGGTAGTCCTGGGGTTTGACGCTGTCCGGACACTTCCGGTGAGTCAAGGCAGTGTCCTAAACACAAGTCACTCGGTTAGATGAGTGTGGACACCAGAACACCCCGTACACCCGCGGGGGACCGCCAGTCGGGATTCGCCTCAGGACTCGACGACGGTCCCGCACTGAGCATGGTGAAGGTGCCGAGCGATCCGGCGCAGGTCATCGTCACGCACGCCTCGTTCCGTGTGCAGCTGGGAGCGTCGTCGCGACGCCAATCCCCCAGCATCGCGCGGCACTTGAGCGCGTCCGAGAGCACCGCGCGGATGCCCGCCGGCGGCAGTGGCGGCAGCCCGGCGCGACGCCGTGCCGTCGTCTGGAGCGGGCACTCCGCGCCGGACGACACCGGCGCGCACCGCCTCCTCCAGGCGGTCCGCGCCGGCAGCGTGGGCCACGCCGAACAGCCCTCCGCCGACGCGGGCGCCACCCAGGTCATCCCCCGCGTGGAGGCCGAGGACCTCGTCGAGCGGACGATGGAGACCCCCCTCGTCGGCGCCCAACGCACCCGCGACAACCGGCTGTTGCCGCACATGCAGACCGTCGACAGCGTCTACGACGAGCCGTCGTACGCGCCCCCGCCGTACGACGGGTACGACTCCCCGCGCGAGCGGGTCCCCGGCGATCCGGCGCGGCACGCGTACTACCCCGGCCGCCGGCTGAACCTCGGCGTCGTCCTGCTCCCGCTGCGCATCTTCCTCGGCTTCCTCGCGGCGTACGCGGGGATGGGCAAGCTCTGCGACCCCGTCTACTTCGACGGCGGGAAGCGGGGGTCGATGGTGAAGTGGCTGAACACGCTGCACCCGTGGGAAGTGGCTGAGCCACTGCGCCAGTTCGCGCTGCACCACCCGGTCGGCTCGGGCCTCGTGATCGCCTTCCTCCAGGTCGTCGTCGGCGTGCTGACGATCCTGGGGTGCTGGCAGCGGGTCGCGGCCGTGGTGGGCGCGGTGCTGTCGGCCGCGCTGATCGTGACGGTGAGCTGGAAGACCGTGCCCGTCTACGACACCCCCGACATCATCAACCTCGCCGCCTGGTCGCCGCTGATCATCGCGGGGGCGCCGGTGTACTCGGTGGACGGGCGGCTCGCGTCCGCCGCGTGGCGGCGCCTCGGACCCCGGGCTCCCCTGTGGCAGCTGCGCCGCTACACGCTGCGCCGGGGCGCGCTGGTCACCGCCATCGTCGTAGGGCTGACGCTCCTCTTCGGCTCGCTCCTCGGCGCGGCCGTCCGTGACGCCGACCGGGTGGTCGTCCCCGGCCCCGGCGAGGCGCCGCGCAACGAGCTGCCGGGCTCGCCGCTGCCGAGCGCCTCGGGCAAGGGCAAGCACGGTTCCCGGCCGAGCGGGGAGGCGTCCGCCTCGCCCACGACCGAGGGGACGACCTCGACGCCGTCCACGGAGTCCCGGCAGGACAGGCCGACGTCCACGCGCGACTCCACGACCTCCAACTCGCCCAGCCAGACGCAGGGTTCGTCCTCGGACGACACTCCGTCGAAGAACACGGCGCCCGTGCAGGAGGCGCCGAGCACGACGTCGTCCGGACCGTCGTCGGGCGGCAGCTCGTCGAGCGGGTCGGGCGGGGGCGAGTCGTCGGGCGGGAACGAGAACCTGGTGGGCGGCTTGCTGGGGTAGGCCTTCTTCCCGGTACGACGGTGGGGTCCCCTTCCTCGGAGGAAGGGGACCCCACCGTCGTACCGAAGGGCCGGGACGGTCACACCTCGCGTGCGGGGTACCGTCCGGCCTTCACGTCGTCGACGAACGCCTGCCACTGCCGCGCTTCGAAGCGCAGTGCCGGGCGCTGGACGTCCTTCGAGTCGCGGCAGCCGACGCCGTTGGCCTGGAACCGGGCTTCTACGCAGCCACCGTCCTGAGAGCTATAGCTGCTCTTGAACCATTCCAACCTGTTTGCGCGCATATGCCGTCTTTCTCTAAGAGTCGAGCTGTCCCGCCAAGTCCCGGATCAGGGACTGGGATTGGAGGGGACCGAGTGCCATGGAGCAGAGGCGGTCGAAGGCGTCCCCGTAGTACTTGATGCCACCCGGCGTCTCCAAGTAACTCTGGCCCATGTGGTTTTCCAATGTGACCACTTCCATGGCGGAGGGCTTCGGGAAGCGGTAGATCAGAAAGGGGAACGGTCCTCCCCGGTATGCCCCTGCGGAAAAAGGTAGTACCTGCAACATCACGTTCGGAAGCTCCGACAACTCGACCAAGTGCCGCAACTGGCCCAGCAGAACAGCCGGTCCGCCGTACATGTGCCGCAGCGCGGCTTCGCCAAGGATGATCCACGCCTCCAGCGGACTCTCGCTGCGGGTGATGGCTTTCTGCCGTTCCATCCGGACCTGGACGCGCGCCTGGCGGACTTCGTTGAGCGGACCGAGTTCGCCGCCACCGATGACGGCCTCCGCGTACGCCTGCGTCTGTAGCAGCCCATTCACCAACCCCGGCTCGAATCCCCGCACATGAGAGACGTCCTCCTCCAGTCCGACCAAGTCCAGGAAATCGTGCGGGAGTTGGTCCTCCAGGTCCCGCCACCAACGCCGTTCACGGCTCTCGCGGGCCAACGCCAGCCAACCCGCCCGCTCCTCCGGGTCCTTGATCTCGTACAGGTCGAGCAGCAGCTTCAAGTCGACCTGGCGGATGCCTGATTCGGCCTTCTCGATGCGGCTGATCTTCGAGGGGTCGCAGCTCAGGACCTCGGCGGCGTGTTCGAGGTGGAGGCCACGGTCGGAGCGCAGCCGACGCAGGTTGGACGCGAGGACGCGGCGGCGGACGGTGGGGCGTTGCACGACAGCCATGGGCTTCCCTCTTCTCCGGGCGCGAGGTGCTGGGGGGACGGTGCCTTGCCGGGGGTCGAACCCGCAAGCGAAAAGGCATGACCTTCACTCGTTCTAGTGAACAACCGAGTTGTTCCGCTTGCGACTTGAGCTCGCCGTGGCCCATGCTACCGAGCAACCCAGGCACCCGATGCAGCGGGAGGCAAGCGCATGTCCCGAGTGGAGTGGTCCGTCACGCTCGTCAATGACGACCAGGCCGCAGGCCGGGCCCGCCGGGTCATACGCGATGCCATGCCCGCCGGGGAGTACGACGCGGAGGTGACCGACGCGGCCGTACTCGTCGTCTCCGAACTGGTGACGAACACGACCCGGCACGCGCCCGGCACCGCCCGCGTGGAGGTCCGGTTCGCGGTGACCGGCGAGGAACTCGCTGTCGAGGTCTACGACGAGAACCCCGGCCGGCCCGTCCGGCGAACGGCATTCGCCGACGCCGAGTGCGGCCGGGGGCTGGACATCGTCGAGGCCGTCACCGCCGAGTACGGCGGCTGCCTCGGTGTCCGGACCGCCGCGCGCGGCAAGTGCGTCTTCGCGACGCTGAAGCTCTCCCCGACATCCCCGAGCCCCGTTCCCTCACCCTCCGGAGGCCCCCGATGAGACTTCTCAGGTTCCGCGATCCCGCCGTGCGCTCGTACCGCCGCTGGTTCGACCACTCCCGTGCGTGCGGGAGTTGCGCGGGAACCGACCGGTGCGGGACGGGGCAGCGGCTCTGGGACGCCTACCGCGACGCGCGCGGGAAGAACGGACCCCGGTGAACACCGAGGACCCCGACCCGGAGTACCGCTCCCCCCGCTGCGTCCTCGGCGAACACCCCCACTGCCGGGACGCCGAGCCCCGCGACAGCGGCGTACCGGGCGTCCGTCACCTGCTCTGCGCCTGCCCCTGCCACCACCGGGCGCCCCTCTTCACGGCCGCCCTCATGACCACCTGGGCGGCAGCCGCCCTCGCCTGCCTGGCCCGCATCACGTGTCACCGGCCCTGACGGGCGCCGCCAGTTCGGCGCGCAGCGTCGCCAGGGTCGCCGGTGGCACCCCTCGGCGGTTGAGGAACGGCGCCAGGCCGCCGTGGCGTTCGCGTACCTCGGAGAGAAGGGTGTGCATCGTCTCGTCGCGGACCTGCACGCGGTGGAGGTAGTCGTCGCGGGTGTGGCCCCGGCGCAACCACTTGTCCTGGAAGCGGTCGACCTGGGCGACGAGGTCGCGGGCGCTGTCGGCGTAGTCGCGGGCGATGTCGTCGCGGGGACAGCCGAGGAGGTCGAGGACGGCGGCGACGGCGAGGCCGGTGCGGTCCTTGCCGAAGTGGCAGCAGACGAGGAACGGCTCCGGGGCCGCCAGGGCCAGGGCCGTGAAGAGGCCGGGCCAGCAGGTGTCGTAGGAGTCCGTGAGGATGCCGTGGTAGTAGCGGACGACGTCCCCGGTGGCCGGGCGGGGCGCGGCGACCGCGGCGCCGGAGTAGCCGGTCAGGGGGGCCTGGACCCAGTCGAGGCCGGCGTCGATGAGGGCCTGCGGGGGCCCGTAGGCGGCGGTCTCGCGCGTGCTGCGCAGGTCGATGACCGTACGGATGCCGTAGCGGTCCCGCAGGACGGCCGCGTCCTCGGGCGTGCACGCGGTGACGTACCCGCAGCGGAACAGCCGGCCCGGCCGCAGCCCCCGCGCGCGGACCTCCCGGAAGTTGACACCGACGGCCTCGGACTCCACGTTCCAGATCAGCACGGCCGCCCCCCGGAGACGGAGACGGAGGCGGCGCTCATCCCCAGAGCCCCCGTCACCTCCGCCCAGAACCGCGGGAAGTCGGCGTTGACGTCGGGTCCGTAGCGCACGCGGACCCGGGGCAGCCGGCGCAGCCCGTCGAGGACCCGGGCCCGCCCCTCGGCGTCGAAGGGCCGGGGCGCGAGGATGCCGAGGTAGTCGACGAAGTACCGCAGGGCGCGCCCGCTGGTCGGCTCCAGCTCGGGCACCGGATCGCCGGAGGTGTCCGCCGTCACCGTCCACCCGCTCATGTGCGGATCGGCGACCGGCAGGACGATCCCGGCCGGCTCGGCGTGCTGGGCGCACCGCGTCCCGGTGATCGCGGTGAACTCGTCGATGTCGCAGTACAGCCGCACCCGCCCCTCCCGTGACCACGAGTCGGCCGGGGGCGTCGGCAGCGGCCCCACGGGAGCGTCGCCGTAGCGCCGCAGCGGATGCGTCTCGAACCGGTCCCGCGCCGGATGCCCGGCGAGCGCGCCGACCCCGATCCCGAGCCGGCGCGGTGCCCCGCTCACCGCGAGCGGTCCGCCGGGCCCCTCCTCCCAGGCGAGCAGGGTGTCGTCGGAGACGAAGTCCCAGCCGGCCAGCGTGGACGCGAGGAACGCGAGCGTGGACTTGCCGGAGCCGCTGGCCCCGAACACGGCGACGGCCTGCCCGTCCCGGGCGACGGCGGACCCGTGCAGCACCGGCACCCCGCCGGAGTGCAGCTGCGCGCTGAGCAGGAACGCCACCAGCCGTACGACGGCCCGCCGCGACCTGGGCGTGTCCTCGGCGATGTCCAGCCGCACGGCCCGCTCGCCGCGGTTGACGCTGATCAGGACCGGATCGCTGTCCTCCTCCATGTCCCGCAGCGTCACCATCGTGTCGCTCAGATGCTCCAGGACGACCATGCGGGGCCCGTCCTCGTCGAGCCACAGCTGCGGGCTGCGCGGCACGGCGTCCAGGTCGCCGCCGGCGACGGGCAGCTCCGGCGAGCGGCGCACCGACACGGTGACCGCGCCGGAATCCGCGCCCGCGGTCGGCACGAAGTACGGCCCGAGCAGCGCGGTGAGGAACGCGTTCAGCTCCGGCAGCTCGCTCTCGACGGACAGCCGGGCGAACCACCGCGACAGGGTGAAGACCTCACCCGGTGGGGACACGGCCGGTTCGTCGAGCAGGGTGGTGCGCGGTTTTCCCGTCACAGGTGCCTTCCTCTCGCGGTTCGTGCGCGGCCGGGCGCCCGCCGCCCGGCCCGAAGCGGCCACGTTCCATCCTGGGCACCGGCGCCGCCCGGGGCAGGGGGCGTTCCACGGCCCGGAACACGTACCGGGCTCATCCGCGCACCTCCGCGCCGAACGCCCGCAGCTTGGCCGGCAGGTTCTCGTAGCCGCGCGCCAGGTGGCCCACCCCGTGCACCGCGTGGCGCCCGCCGGCCGTCAGCGCGCCGATCACCAGCGACATCACGGCCCGCAGGTCGCCCCCGTACAGGTCCCCGGCCGCGAGGCTGAGCGTGCTGGGCCGCACGGTCAGCCGGGACCCGGAGACGGTGAGGTCGGCGCCCAGCGCCCGCAGGCCCTCGACGTACCCGAACCGCGAGCCCCACACGAGGTCGGTCAGCACGGAGGTCCCCGACGCCCGCAGCAGCACCGGCACCAGCAGGGCGAGGGCGTCGCTGTAGACGAGGTGGGAGGCGGCGACCACCTCGACGGGCTCGACCCGCCCCACGCGCCCGACGCGCAGCGTGTCGCCCTCCCAGGCCAGCGGAATCCCCATGGCGTCCATGACCGCCAGTTCGGGCGCGAGCCCGGCACGCACCGCGTCGGGCCGGTCCAGCCGTATCCGTGACTCGGTGTCGAGGCAGACCGACAGGGCGATCATCGTGACCACCTCCATCAGGTCGGACGGCAGCCGCAGCTCGGTACCGCCGATCGGCCCGCCCCGCCCCTCGATCTCGATCTCGTCCGCCCCGATCCGCACCGGCACCCCGGCCGAGCCGAGCGCCCGCGCCAGCTCCAGCACGTCGGTCTTCGGGTACGGCTCGCGCAGGACGGTCGTGCCGTGCGCGACGGCGCCGAGCAGCAGCGCCGTCTTCGTCGCCCCGGAGTAGTACGGCCCGGTGAGGGTGCCGGTCACCGGCTCCCGTACGGCGAAGTCGGCGAGGTCGACGACGGCGCCGCGCAGCCCGGACAGCGGCGTGGTCGCGCTGAAGGCGCCGTCCGACAGCTCGGTGCGGGCGCCGAAGCGTTCCATCACGGCGGCGACGTGGGACAGCGGACGCTCGCCCGTCGAGCCCTGGCCGATCCGGCAGCCGCCGTGCTGCCCCGACACGACCCTGCCGGTCGCGGCGAGCAGTGCGGGCAGCAGGTAGACGCCGCCGTGCACCTGCGCGGACAGCTCGTCCGGGATGCGGTGCCGGCGCAGCTCCCCGGCGAGGACGCGGACCGTGCCCGCCCGCCGGTCGTGCATGACGGCGGCCCCCGCCCCGCCGAGCAGCGCGGTCAGGACCCGGGTGTCGGCGATGTCGGGCACGTTGGAGATCACCCAGGGCCGGTCCGCGAGGCAGGCGGCGGCGAGGGCCGGGACGAGGAGGTGCTTGAACCCGGAGACGCCCACGCGCACCGAGGACGGTGTCCGCGTCCGGGAGAGCTCCCAGCTGTCGGACGCGGCCTCGGCCGTACGCGGGGCCGTGATCACAGACGCTGCACTGCGCATGGGGGGTCCTTTCCTGCTGCGGGAATGTCAGAGCCCTGGGAACCCTAGGGTGAATACGCATTTACGGACGGAAAGGGTTTCGCGCGGCGGAACGCGCTTTCCCGGAAGCGCGGCAGAAGGCGTTCCGCCGGGAGAAACCCCGGATTCCGTACGGCCCCGATCCGCACCAGCATTCCGGGAAAGGTACGAGGCAGGAGTGAATCCATGAAGGTACTGGTCATCTGGCCGCCTCATGTCCCCAGCTACTTCAACGCCGGCCATCACACGCCCGCGTTCATGACCGCGGGCCACCTCCGGCGCGATCCCCGGGTGACCCGCGTGGACGTGCGCGACGCCGGGGTGCTGAACATGAACTGGAAGGCGGTCGGCGATCTGCTCTTCCAGGGCGACTACGACGTCGTCGCCGTGATGAACGACTTCGACGCGGTGGACGGTCTGGAGCGGTTCATCGCCTACGCCAGGGAGCTGTCGCCGCGCAGCCGCCTGGTCACGTTCGGCCGCCTGAGCAGCATGAACCCCGGCTGGTTCAAGCGCTACGACCTGGACGCCATCGTCCGGTCCGGCGACTACGAGTGCGGGGTCGCCCAGGTCGTCGACGCCGTCGTGCGGGAGAGCTGGCCGCAGGGAGCGCTGCCGGGCGTCGCCGTGCGGGCGGCGGGGCAGTGGCACGACCCGCACCTTCCCGGCGGCACGCTGCCGGCCGAGGAGTGGACCCTGCCGGACGTCGACGAGATCCCCTACGCCGCCTACGACCGGCTCTACGCCCGTGACGACCACAAGTTCTGCGGCATCCCCTTCCGCCGCGAACTGGTCGTGCCGGCCGCGCGCGGCTGCCCCATCGGCTGCGACTTCTGCGAAGTGCCGTCGATATTCGGGCTCAAGGAACGCCGCCTCTCGGTGGAGCGGACCGTCCAGTACATCGAGGACGCTTTTGCCCGCCACCCCTTCGAATACGTCTCCTTCTACGCGCCCACGTTCACCCTGGACCGCCGCTGGGTGAAGGACCTGTGCGCCCGCTTCCAGCAGAGCGAACTGAAACCGCGCTGGAAATGCGCCACCACCATTCACCACCTCAACGAGGAACTCGTCACGCTGATGGGCGCCTCGGGCTGCGTCCGCATCTCGGTCGGCCTGGAGACCCTCGAACCCGACAGCCAGGGCACCCTGCCGAGGGCCAAGCAGATCGAGGACGAGAAGTTCCGCACGCTCGCCGGCTGGTGCGAGCGCGCCGGCATCGAGCTGAACGCCTTCGTCATCGTCGGCCTCCCCGGCACCACCCCCGCCGGAGTCGCCCGCACCCTCGACGTCGCCCGGCGCACCGGGGCCCGCGTACGGCCCACCATGTACACCCCGTACCACGGCATCCCCGCCGACCTGACCCCCTTGCAGATCAGCCGCTACAACCGCCAGCTCCTCTCCGCACCCGGCGATCCGCTGGCGCGCGAGTGGTACGGGTTCATGTTCGGCCACGAGGACCGGCTGACGACGGTGTACGAGGCCGTCCCGCAGTACGCGGCCGATGACGCCGCGTGAGGCGACGGCGGCGAGGGCGCCGGTCGTCCCCCTCTTTTCCGTCCGCGCCTCCGCCCTGACCGCCGTCCACCCGCCCCGGCAGCGCTTCGCCGGGGTCAATCTGAAGAGCTGCGAGCTCCAGCACCCGCTGGCCGACCGGCTGGTCGCCGAGGCGTCGAGGGCGCTCGCCCCGGCCGACACCCGGTCGTACCCCGTCCTCACCGAGGTGCGGGCCGAGGTGGGCGCCCGGTACGGGGTGGACGCCGAGCGGGTCGTGCTCACCGCGGGCTCCGACAGCGCGATCGGCATGCTGGTCGACGCGTTCGCGGTGCCCGCGGGGCGGCTGATCGTGCCGGAGCCGGCGTTCGAGGCGTGGGGGCACTACGCCCGGCTGCGCGGTGTGCCGGTGACCGCCGTACGCCAGCTGCGGGGACAGCCTCCCCGGCTGGACAACGCCGACCTGTTCGAAGCCGTCCGCACCCACCCGCCGTCCGTCGTCGCGCTCACCAACCCGGCGGGCCTGTCCGGGCTGCCGCTGCTGCCCGGCGAGGTCGCCTTCCTCGCCGAGGCGTGCGAGCGGTACGGCCACCTGCTGGTGATCGACGAGTGCTACGGCGCCTACGCGGGCGTGACGCACACCCCGCTGCTCGCCGACCACCCCCGCCTCGTCGTCGTCCGCTCCCACTCCAAGTCCCACGCCCTGGCCGGCGCCCGCATCGCCGCCGTCTTCGCGGGCGAGGACATCGCGGACCACCTCGCCGCGTACCGCCCGGACAGCACGGTCTCCGGCCCCGCGCTCGCCCTGCTGTCCGGGCTCCTGAAGCGCACGGCGGAGTTCGCCGAGGTGTGGGACGACGTACGCGCCATCCGCGACGAGTTCGCCGGCGCCGTCGAGGAGGTCCGCCCCGGCTGGCGGCGGCTCGAACCCGGCGGGAACTTCGTCACCTTCCACACCGGCTCCGCCACCGAGCCCGCGCGCGCCGAACGGGCCCTGCTGGACGCCGGGTTCAGGACCCGCGCGTTCACCGGCGTGCCCGGCCTCGGGGAGTGCCTGCGGATCTCGCTGGCCGACCGGCCCGTCATGCGCCGGGTCGTCGCGGCGCTCGCCGGACGGGGCCGGCGATGACGCCGCCGGCCCGCCGGGTCGCCGTCCTCGGCAGCCCCGGCAGCGGCAAGTCGACGTTCTGCCACGGCCTGGCCGGCGCCGGTGTCCCCGTCTTCCACCTCGACGACCTGTACTGGCGCCCCGGCTGGCGCCGCCCCGCGCCCGAGGAGTGGCGGCGCACGGTCGCCGCCCTGGCGAGCGGCGACCGGTGGATCGTGGACGGCAACCACCTCGACACCGTCCCCGAACGGCTCGCCAGGGCCGAGATCGTCGTCCTGCTCGACCCGCCGGTCCTCGTCTGCGCCTGGCAGGTCGTGCGGCGCAGCCGTCGCCTGCGCCGCCACCACGGCGCCGACGGCGAGTACCTGCCCCGCGGCCTGCGCGCGGCCGACCCGCCCGTGCGCGACCTGCCCGCGCTGCTGCGCAAGGTGCTGGGCTTCAGGCGCCGCGAACTCGTCGAGCTGCGGCGGCTGCTGGCCGGGTTCGACGGCCGGGTCGTCGTCTGCCGGTCGCGGCGCGCGGCGCGCACGGCGCAGCGCGAGCTGACGGCGCTGCTGCGGGCCCGCCCCGGCGCCGCGGGGCCGCCGCCGGACCAGACCCCCTGCACCTGCGGCGGCCCGGACGGGGCCGCCGTCTCCGATCCCCTGGAGGACCGATGACACCGCTGACCCGCGATCCGGTGCTGCTGGCCGACGCCCGCAGCGAGACCGTGCCCTTCCCCTACCACCACCTGCCCGAGACGTTCCCGGCCGAGGCCGCCGCGCGGCTGCGCGAGACGTTCCCGACGACCGGGTTCACCAAGGTCACCGGGCAGGACCCGGACAAGACGTACACGATGTGGACGCGCCCGCTGCACCCGGAGCCGGCGGGTGAACTCCCTTGGCCCTGGCAGGAGTTCGTCCACGAGGTGACCGGCGCCCGCTACCGCGCCGGCCTCGCCGCGCTGACCGGTCTGCCCGTGGAGTCCTGCCCCGTCGAGGTCAACCTCTGGCGCTACCCGCCGGACTGCTGGCTCGACCCGCACGTCGACAAGCCGGGCAAGCTCGTCAGCCACGTCTTCTACTTCAACGAGCCCTGGTCCGAGTCCTGGGGCGGCAACCTGCTGCTCCTCGGCTCGCGGGACGTGCGCGACGTGGTCCGGCGCGTCGCCCCGCTGCACAACTCCAGCGTCGTCCTGGTGCGCGGCGAGACGTCCTGGCACGCCGTGGAAAACGCGCGTCCCGGGAATCCGGGCACCGTGCGGCTTTCCGCCCAGGTGATTTTCCACCGGCCCGAGTGATCTCCCGTTCCACCGCGCGAAATCGCCGCTGCCGTGCCCTGGGCGGCGCCGGTAACGTCAAGGACACCGGCGAGACCGGAAAGCCGCCTGGAACCGGCGTGAACACCCCTTATTCCCTGCCCTCGACATGAGCGCGGGAACGCTGCGCGCCCAGGTTCCTCGGTTTACCGGTCTCGCCGGTCAGTTTTCTCCCCGGTCCCGCCTCGAACTCCAGGAATCGCCATGGGAAGCCCTGTCGTGAAAGCAGTGCCCGAGGATTTCGTCGTGCGGGAGGTCATGGCCCTTCCGCAACGGACCTCGGCAGACTCCGGCCACACCTATCTGCACCTCCGCAAGAAGGGCTTCACCACCTTCGAGGCGATGGACCTGATCGCCCGCCACCTCGCCCTCCCCGCCGACGCGGTCTGTGCCGCCGGCCTCAAGGACGAGGACGGCGTCACCGAGCAGACCCTGTCCGTCGCGGCCGAGGTGCCGTCCGCGCTCCTCGACGCGTTCAACCGGCGCTGGACCCCCGGCACCGGCCGCTGGCTCGCCCTGGGCCGCGCCGGAGCGGGTGACCGGCGCCTGGGCATCGGCGAACTGCTGGGCAACGCCTTCCTGCTGACGCTGCGCGGCCTTGAGGCCGACGAGGCGGACCGGCTCAGGAGGGTGCCGCGCGGCGAGGCGCCCGTCCTGTTCGCCAACTACTACGACACCCAGCGCTTCGGCGTCGCGGGCGGCCCCAAGGTCACCCACCTCATCGGCCAGGCCCTCCTCGACGGCGACCTGGACCTCGCCCTCGCGCTGCTGCGCACCTCCGAGTCCCACGAGGGCGGCCTGGCGCTGCGGCACACCGGCTCCGCCGAGGAGTTCTTCGCCGGCCTCGACCAGCGGGTGGCCGCCTTCTACCGGACGGCGCACTCCTCGTACCTGTGGAACCACCGGCTCAGCCGGCTCCTCGAACAGCACGGCCCCGAGGTCGTGCGGACCGAACGCGAGGGGCTCGGCTACACCTACCCCACCACGGCCCGGCCCCTGCTCGGCCTGCTCGGCGAGCTGCCCGAGCTGGAGTACGACAAGTGGCGCTGGTCCGACGGCACGCTGCGCCGCACGGTCTCGCGCCGGCCGACGGTCCTCCAGACGGTCGTCACCGTGCGGGACGTCGAGCCCGACGACATGTTCGGCGGGCTGTGGAAGTGCGCGGTCTCCTTCATGCTGCCCTCGGGCGCCTACGCCACCAACGCCGTCTCGCAGTTCCTGCTCAGGCTCGCCCACGCGGAACGGGCCGTGCTCAGCGCGAGCTGACCTTCGCCGGGCCACGGCCCCTTTCCCCCGGAGCACGGGGGAAAGGGGCCGTTTCCGTATTTCCGGCCGGAAACGGCCTGGCCTGTTCCGCCGTTCCGGCGGCCTTCCGGGCGGGCCTTCGCCGACGGCAGACTCGGGAGAGAACGAGACGCCCCCTGCGAACCGGACGTCTCCCTCACCGCCCGCACCGGTGCTCGCGCTTCCTTCAGCTCGAATTCCAGGAGTCCCCCCATGCCAGAAAACACCTCCGCCATCTCGGCACATATCATGCTTCATCCGTGTTCGTCGCCCACGCGGGCGGGGCGAGAGACGAGCGGGCGGTGACCGGCTCCGAGCCCGAGCGGACCGTACTGCTCGACCGGGCGCACGGACTGCGGGGACAGCGCAAACGCGACTCCATGCTGACGCGGGGGCTCGCCATCCTCAGCGCGTTCGGCGCGAACGACGTGGAACTCACGCTCGCCGAGATCGCCCGCCGCGTCGGCCTGCCCAAACCCACCGCCCACCGGCTCATCGCCGAACTGCTGGACTCCGGGTTCCTGGAGCGCGGCCAGCGCGGGCTCGTGCTGGGCCGGCAGATGTTCGTCCTGGGCGGCCGGCTCCAGCGCGACCAGAAGATCCGTGTCCTGGCCCAGCCCCACCTGCAGAACCTGCGCCGCGTCACCGGGACCTCCCTGGTCTGCCTCTCCGTCGCGCGGGGCCGCGACATCGTTCATCTCCTGCGGGTGGGCACGTCCAGGGTGTCCGACGAACGGGAGAAGATCGTCGACCTCAGCGCCCGCAGGGTGCTCGCACAGCCCCTCGGCCGCGTTCCCGGTCCCGAGAACTCCGCCCTCCGCTCGCTCGGTCCGGCGGGCGCTCCTCCCGCGGCCGGTCCCGTCGTGCGGCTGGACGACGCCGTCCACTCCTGTGCCGCACTCGCCTGCCCCGTACGGCTGCCCGGTACGGAGGTGGTGCTGGCGCTGTCGGCGGTGAGCGGCGCCGACCAGAAGACCCGCACCCTGCTCGCCCGTGAACTGCACCGCGCCGCGCAGGAGCTGGCGGTGCGGATCGCGGCCCTGCCGGACTTCCACACCGCCCCCACCGGTGTCAGCGGCGCCGCGTAGACCCGACGGAACCGAAAGGACATCCCCATGAACACCCAGCTGAACACCCGGACCTCACCCATCGACCTGGACGCCCTGCGCGGCGCCACCCTCCACTCCTCGCCCTTCGTCTGGGGCACCGTGCGCGGCACGGTGCCCCAGCCCGCCCTCGGCCGGCTCGTCGAGGAGTTCCCCGACACCGGCTTCACCCGCACGGAGCGCACCGGCGGCCGGCCGGGGGAGAAGGGGTACCGCACGGACAACCTCGCCCTCGTCGACGCCGACGAAGCCGTCGAGGAGGGGTTCCGGCGGCTCACGCCCCTGTGGCGGGACCTCGTGCGCACCCTGATGTCCGCCGACTACCGCAGGACCGTCGGCGAACTGACCGGCAAGGACGTCTCCCGTGCCCGGCTGGAGATCAGGGCCGTCCGCTACCCGGCGGGCGCCTGGATCGACCCCCACACCGACCGCGCCGACAAACTCGTCACCCAGACCTGGTACTTCAACGCCGACTGGCCCGCGGCGAACCAGGGCCAGTTCCAGGTGCTCGGCTCCGCCGCCCCCGACGACGTCACCCAGCGGGTCCTGCCGCTGGCCGGCGAGTCCATCGTCCTGTGCCCCTCGGAGAGCTCCTGGCACTCCGTCGCGCCCGTCTCGGACGCCGCGAAAGAGGACCGAAAGGTGCTTCTGCTGCACCTCAGCGCGGTCTGAGAAGGAATTCGTTCCGCGCCGTGGAATATTCGGGCCTCATCCCTTGAGGGGGTTATCCGGGCGCTGATAGAAATTACTTGTCGCCGCAACGGGGCGGAGGAAAAACCGAAAACCCCGGCGACAAAAACCAACGAAGAAAGGAAAAGAACATGACTCGCAACGCTGTCACCCTCGTCTCCCCCCGCCTGGAGAAGGTCGTCACGAAGAAGGCCTGAATCACCAGCTGATGCGGTGCCGCCACGAGGTAACCGTGGCGGCACCGCTCGGTTTTTGTCCGAGAAATTTCCGAGAGGAAGGAATCCGGATGCTCGCCGCCGGAGAAACACCGCCGACCACCGCGGAGCGCATCCGCCCCCAGGTGGTCAGTGTGCTCGACCCGAGCCTGGAGACCACCAGCGTCTGCCTGTCCGTCGGCTACGGAGCCCGGCTCGACCCCCAGGGCCGCTGCGGCGTGGCCCACCTCCTGGAGCACCTGCTCTTCTCGCTGCCGAAACCGGGCCGGCCGTCCTTCGCCGAATGGGTGGAGCGCAGGGGAGGCACCGCCAACGCCGAGACCGGCCTGGAGAACATGCTCTTCTACGCCCAGGTCGCCACGGAGGACGCGCCGAAGACCGTGGCACTGATGCTGGAGTCCGTGCTGGAGCCGGCCTTCGACACACAGGTCTTCGAGACGGAACGCGAGGTCGTCGTCAAGGAGATGGTGACCGCCGCCGCCGACCCCTCCGACCTCGTGCAGGACGTCGTCTTCGAGAAGCTGTTCCCCGGCCACCTCATCGGCCGGCCGATCGGCGGACGGATCGAGGAGCTTCAGGCGCTCGACCGCGCCGACGTCGAGGAGGAGTACCGGACGAGGTTCCTGACCGGGCCCATGGCCCTCGTCGTGGTGGGGCCGCGCCCCGTCGAAGGGCTCGGCGACCTCCTGGACACGTTCGCGCGGCCCGAGCCGGGCTCCCCGTTCGAACCGTCCCTGCCGCTGCCCGCCCCCGACCTGACGCCGCCGGGCCCGGCGGGAACCGACCTCGCCTGGACCTGCTTCGCCGGCCGCTCCCCGGCGCTCGGGGCCGCCGGCCGAGAGGCGTACGCGATCCTGTCGACGCTCCTGGGCTCCAGCCCGTCGTCCCTGCTCTACCGCAGACTCCGCGTCGAGGAAGCCCTGTCGTACGCCTTCGAGTCGTGGAACCGCTCCTACACGGAGTCCGGCGTCTGGCGGCTGCTCGTCGGCGTCGAGCCCGAGTCGGTGGGCCGGCTGACGGAGATCGTCGAGGAACTGCTGACGGAGGTGGCCGAGGGCCGCGTCCCCGAGGAGGAGTTCGCCGTCGCCAGACGCAAGGCCGAGATGCGCCTCGTCACCCAGGGCGAGACCCCCCTCGAACGCGCCCGCCTCACCGCCCTCGGCGTCCGGGCAGGCACCTCCGACTGGTCCCTGGAACAGGCACGGGCCGAACTGCGCGCGGTGACCTCCGGCCAGGTCGCGCAGGCCGCCGCCGCCCTGCGCGGCAACCTCGCCGTCGCGGTCCGCCCGGAGGCGGCGTGAACGCGGGAGCGGGGCAGCGGAAAGCGGTGGACGACGTCACCGAGGACCTCCTCGCCGACGTCACGGCGGGCCCCTACACCGACCCCGTCACCGGTGAGCGGCACATCCTGGTCCAGGAAGCCGGTGCGCGGGTACTGAAGGACGCCGGGGTGCTGGCGGCCGTGTGCGCCGCCCTGCACCGTGCGCATCCCGGCGCCGAGAGCACCCTGCTGCGGACACCGCCGGGGGTGGAGCTGCCCGCGCCCTGGCGCCGGCATCTGACGTACGTGCGCTGCGAGAGCGAGTTGCCCCCGGTGCCGGGCGGGCCCCGGGTGAGCCTCGCGGACGGCGACGGCGACGGCGAACTCGTCCGGCTCTGGCTGGCGCAGGCGTTCGAGGCCGCCGGGGTGGACATGCGGCGCCCGGTGCCGGGGCGGGTGGCACGGGCCGAGGCCGACAGCCTGTACGCGCTGCCCGGCCGGGTCTCGCTGCTGGCCCGGCACGAGGGCCGCACCGTGGGCCACGCGACGCTTCTGACCGAGCAGGAGGACGAGACGACGGGGGAGGCGTTCGTCGAACTCGTCGACGTCCTCGTGGACGGCGCCCCCGACGCCCGGCTCGCCACCGCCGAACTGACCCGCGCCGCCGCCGCCCACGCCCGCGCCCTCGGCCGCCCGCTGATCGGCAACGTCGTCCACACGGCCGCGGGCGACCCGGCCGAGTCCGGCAAGGACACCTGGCGGATCGTCACCAGGCTCGTGGAGAAGGGCTGGACCATCGACCACGCCTACTGGTGGGCCCCGGCCCTGGAGGAGCAGCGGTGACCGGACCCGGTGCGAACGCCCTCCCCGACGTCACCCTGGAGATGCTGTACCGCCTGCTCGGCGTCGAGGACCACGAGAGCGGCCGGGAACTGATCCGCCGAGGCCGGCTGATCTCCCCCCGGCTGCCCCAGCTGCTCATCTCGGCGGCGGCCCGGGAGGGCGTGCCGCTGGGCACCGGGACGCGTGACGAACTGCGCCGGGCACGGGCGAAGGCGGGCCGGTACGCGGACCTGTACGACGCCGTCCGGGCGGCCGTCCCCGGCGTCCGCCTCGTCAAGGGCCCCTCGCTCGCCCGCTGGTACCCGGCGGACCTGGTGCGCCCCGTCGGCGATCTCGACCTCGTGGCCGGGACGCAGGAGGAGCTGTGGCGGGCGGCACGGACCCTGTGCGACCGGGTACCGGCCGACCGTCTCGACCTCGCCCTCGTCCGGCACGGGGACCGCACCGAGGTGTTCCTCGGCGTGAAGTGGCCGTCCGAGGACGAACTCCTCGACCGCCCCTGGAGCGTCGAACTGAGCACCGTCGCCTTCCCCGGCGACCTCGCCGGCACCGTCCCCCCGCGCCCCGCCCTCCCGGACGACCAGACCCTCGCCGACCTCCTCTCGCTGGCCGAGGAACGCTTCCAGCGCCCCTTCAACGCGAAGGACGTGGTGGACGTCCTGATGATCCTGACGCACTGCCCACCCGGACCCGGCACCCTCGCGGAGGCCGCCGAAGCCCACCGCCTGGCCCCCGAACTCCTGGAACTCCTCACCCTCGTCCAGGACGGCGCCCAGGCCCCCCTGGACGGCTTCCGCACCCCCCTGCGCGCCCCGGCGGCAGCCGAACTCGCCCGCCGGGAAGCCACCCCGCGCCCGTCCGGGCCGCACGACACGACGACCGTCGACGGCCGCCTGGCCGCCGGACTGCCCGTGGCGGGCCTACAGCTGAACCAGCGCCACCACCCGATGGACCGCGCCGTCCGCCACGACACCGACGGCGTCACCCTGCTGCGCACCCCCGTCGCCGACTTCCTCCTGGTCTGCGGCGAGGTCGTCAGCCGCGCCGACCACGAAACGGCGCTCGCCGCCCTCGACCGTCTGGAGGCCGCCCGGTGACCGCGACCACCCCGCCCGCCGTCGAAGTCACCGACCTGCGCCGGGAGTTCACCGTCGGACGCGGCTCGGGCGCCCGTACCCTGACAGCCCTGGACGGCCTCGACCTGACGATCGCCCCCGGCACCGTCCACGGCCTCCTCGGCCCCAACGGCGCCGGCAAGAGCACCCTGTGCAAGATCCTCTCCACCACCCTGCTGCCGACCTCCGGCACCGCCCGCGTCCTCGGGTTCGGCGTCACCGACCGGCCCCGCGAGATCCGCCGCCGCATCGGCCTGGTCCTCGGCGGCGACCGGGGACTGTACAGCCGGCTGACGTCCCGGCAGAACCTCGAACTGTGGGGCGCCCTGCACGGACTGCACGGCCGGGAGCTGCGCACCCGCATCGCGGACCTCCTCGACCGCGTCGGCCTGACCGACCGCGCCGACGAACGCGTGGGCGGCTTCTCGCGGGGCATGAAACAGCGCCTCCACCTGGCCCGGGGTCTGATCGGCGACGCCCAGGTGCTGCTCCTCGACGAGCCGACCACCGGCATGGACCCGGTCGCCGCCGACGACTTCCGCGACTTCGTCCGCGCCCTGCGCGCCGAGGGCCGCACCGTCCTGATCACCACCCACGACATGGCCCAGGCCGAGGCGGTCTGCGACGAGGTCACCCTCATCGACCACGGCCGCGTCCTCACCACCGGCGACCCCCGCGACCTGGCCCGCCGCCTCTCCGGAGGCCAGCGCGTCGAGGCCGACACCGTGCCGCCGAGGCTCGCCGCCGAGATCGAGGCGCTGCCCGAGGTGACCGTCGTCCGCCCTGCCCGGGGCGGACACCTGCGCGTCGACACCGCGAGCGCCGAGGCCACCCGCCTCGTCCTCGCCCTGCTGATCGACGCGGGCGTCAGCAGCGTCCGCACCGGGCCGCCCGGCCTGGAGGAGCTGTACCTGAGGGTCGTCGGCGGCCGGAAGATGCGGGTGTCGGCGTGATCACCACCCTGTGGGGGGCCGTCCGCTTCCAGCTCGCCATCGCCCGCACCAGCCCCGACGTCCTGCTGATCCTCGTGCGGGCGCCGTTGATGACGATGGTCCTGCTGTCCATCAGCGAGTACTCCGGCCGGCGCGACCTGGCCGCCGGCGTGGTCCTGGCGCCCGTCCTCATGGCCCTGTGGGACATGACCCTGCTCATCGCCGGCGAGGTCATCAACCGGGAGCGGTCCTGGGGCACGCTGGAGGCGCTCGTCGCCACGCCCGCCCGGTTCTTCCTCGTCGTCCTCGGCCGGATCGGGGCCGTCACCACGATCAGCACGGTCTCCTTCGCGGAGGCGTGGCTGGTGGCCCGGTACGGCTTCGGGATCCACCTGACCGTCGTCCACGGCACCGTCTTCGTGCTCTGCGTCCTCGCCTCCGGGCTCGCCATGGCCGGCACCGCGACCCTCATGTCCGCGCTGTTCGTCCTCGCCCCCAGCGCCCGCCTCATGCAGAACACCCTCACCTACCCCTTCTACCTGCTGGCCGGCGTGCTGGTGCCGGTCTCGATGCTGCCGGAGTGGCTGCGCCCGCTGTCCTCGGCCGTCTTCCTCTCCTGGAGCGCCGAGTTGCTGCGCGCGTCCCTGGCCCCCGCCCCCGTCCCGGACGCCGCGCTCAGCCTCGCCGTCATCGCCCTCCTGGGGCTGGCCGGGACCCTCGCCGGACTGCTCGCCGTCAACCGCGCGCTGCGGCAGGCCCGCGCCGCCGGAACACTCTCCGAGGTGTGATGCGTACCCTGACCGGAAACCTCGTCGGCCATCTGCACGTCGTGCGGTACGCGGCCGTCACCTCGGCGGCCGAGTTCCGCCAGACCTACACCTGGCGCTCCTGGACCATCGGCTGGCTCGGCCGCATGCTCTCCCAGGTCACGTTCTTCGCCCTGATCGGCGTCATGCTCGGCTCCCCCGGACACACGCGCTACCTCGTCGTGGGCAACGCGGTCATGGCCTGCGTCATCGAGACGATGACGGTCACGACGAACGGCGTCCGCGAACGCCAGGAGGGCACGTTCCCCCTCTTGGCCGCCTCCCCCGCCTCCCTCGGCACCGTCCTCTTCGGCCGCGGCCTCCAGCAGCCCGCGAGCGGCGCCGCCACGGCCCTGGTCACCCTCTTCGTCCTGGCCCCCGCCTTCGGCGTCCGCCCCACCTGGGCCCAGGTCCCCGCCCTGACCCTCCTCGTCCTCGTCACCGCCCTCACCACCTATGGCGTCGGCCTCTTCCTCGCCGCCGTCGTCATCGGCCTCCCCGGTGCCCGCAACGTCGTCTCCAACACCGCCTACCTCCTGATGATGGCCGTCTGCGGCGTCCAGGTCCCCGTCACCTTCTGGCCCGCCTGGGTCCAGTGGATCGCCGGCCTGCTCCCCCTCACCCACTCCCTCGCCGCCGTCCGCGAGGTCATCGCGGGCCACTCCGCGGCATCCGTCGCCCGCCCCCTCGCCCTCGCCCTCCTCACCGGAGCCCTGTGGCTGTACCTCGCGTCGGCGGCGATCCGGGTGGTGCAGGCGCGGGGAAGGCGGACGGGGTCGTTCGACTACGCGGCATGACGGCTGGAGCGCGGCGCCCGTGCCGTAGACGTGCCGGAGGCCCGGTGCCCCTCGTCCGGGGACACCGGGCCTCGCGCGAAACAACCGGGGACCTACAGCCCCGCGGCCTTCTTCAGCGCCTCCACCCGGTCCGTCCGCTCCCACGTGAAGTCGGGCAGCTCGCGGCCGAAGTGCCCGTACGCGGCGGTCTGCGCGTAGATCGGCCGCAGCAGGTCGAGGTCGCGGATGATCGCGGCGGGACGGAGGTCGAAGACCTCGTCGATGGCCTTCTCGATCCGGTCCGTGTCCACCTTGTGCGTGCCGAAGGTCTCCACGAACAACCCCACCGGCTCGGCCTTGCCGATCGCGTACGCGACCTGGACCTCGCACCGGGACGCGAGCCCCGCGGCGACGACGTTCTTGGCGACCCAGCGCATCGCGTACGCGGCCGAGCGGTCGACCTTGGACGGGTCCTTGCCGGAGAAGGCGCCGCCGCCGTGGCGGGCGAAGCCGCCGTACGTGTCGATGATGATCTTGCGGCCGGTGAGACCGGCGTCGCCCATCGGGCCGCCGATCTCGAAACGGCCGGTCGGGTTCACCAGCAGGCGGTAGTTCTCGGTGTCGAGCTTGATGCCGTCGTCCAGCAGGGCCTTCAGCTCGGGCTCGACCACGAACTCGCGGATGTCGGGCGCGAGCAGCGACTCCAGGTCGATGTCGGAGGCGTGCTGCGAGGAGACGACGACCGTGTCGAGGCGGACGGCCCTGTCGCCGTCGTACTCGATGGTGACCTGGGTCTTCCCGTCGGGGCGCAGGTAGGGGATGGTCCCGTTCTTGCGGACGTCCGAGAGACGCTTGGAGAGGCGGTGCGCGAGGAAGATCGGCAGCGGCATCAGCGTCGGCGTCTCGTCGGACGCGTAACCGAACATCAGGCCCTGGTCACCGGCGCCCTGGGTGGCCAGAACGTCTTCGGTGTCGGCGTCGACACCCTGCGCGATGTCCGGGGACTGCGCGCCGATGGACACCGAGACACCGCAGGAAGCGCCGTCGAAGCCCTTCCTCGACGAGTCGTAGCCGATCTCCAGGATCTTCTCCCGCACCAGCTGCGGGATCGGCGCGTACGCCTGGGTGGTGACCTCACCGGCGACGTGCACGAGGCCGGTGGTGATCAGCGTCTCGACGGCGACGCGGGACGTGGGGTCCTCGCGCAGCAGCGCGTCGAGAATCGTGTCGCTGATCTGGTCGGCGATCTTGTCGGGGTGACCTTCGGTCACGGACTCCGAGGTGAACAGACGACGGACGCCGTCGCAGGCGGAATGTATACCGGTCATTTCACTTGCCTCTTGTCTCCTTCGGTTTCCGGAACTCCGGTCACCTGGAATTGAACCGGGCGGACGGAGAGCGGCCAACCCCTGATGAGACCGGCCGACTCTGGGGTGAACAGGGGGCGGGGTGGCGTACCGCCTGACGGAACGCCTGTTGACGGGGGACCGGGAGAACACGTTCCGTGGAACTCAGGCATCGAGAGGAGCGTCGGACAGTGCTCGACAGCCGCGAAAAAGTAATGACGAAGCTCTGGGAGAACATTCAGAAAAGCCGCCGGCACGGCGGCGGGGCGGCCGTCCTCAAGGGATTTCCCGGCTCCGGGAAGACGACGCTGCTGGGCCGGTTCGCCGAACGGGCCCGCGCGTCCGGGACGGTGACCCTGTACGCCACCGGCAGCACGGACGAGCAGGACGTGCCTCTCGGGGTCGTCGAGCAGTGGTTCGACGACGGGCGCGGCGGCGCGGGGATGCCGCCCCGGCTGACCGCCGCCGTCCAGGCGTACCGCGAGGCCGTCCTGAGCGGCGACACCGGGGACGCCGGGCGGCTGCTGCTGCGGACGCAGGCGCTGGTCGAGGGCGCCCTGCGCGACCTCGCCGGGCGGGGGTCCGTGGTGGCCGTCGTGGACGACGCGCACCACACCGACGCCGCCTCCGCCCAGGTCCTGCGGTTCCTGGCCAAGCGCCTGGTCCGCCTGCGGCTCTTCCTCGTGCTCGCCGACGGGCCGGCCCCCGGCAAGGAGTACCGCGCCTTCCAGGCCGCCCTCCTGCGGGGCACCCGCCTGTTCGTCGCCGAACTCGCCCCGCTCGACCCGCAGGACACCGTACGGCTGGTGCGCGAGGTGCTGGGACACCCGCCGACGCCGGCGTACGTACGCGACGTGCTGGAGGTGACCGCCGGGAACCCCCGGCTGCTGTGGGCGGTCGCGCGGGACACGCAGTACGTGTTCCAGGACGCGCCGGCCGCGCGGTGGACGCCCGTGCCGGGGGCGGCGTTCCGCAAGGCGGTCGCGCTCGTGGTGTCCGCGCAGCGCTCCGAGACCGTCGAGAAGGTCGCCCGCGCCCTCGCCGTCCTCGGTGACGCCCGCTCGCCCGACCTGGTCTCCCGGCTGGCCGGCGTGGACCCGGTCCAGGTGACGGCCGGCCTCGGCCTGCTGGAGGCGGCCGGACTGGTCGCCGGGGGCCGGTTCAGGCATCCGGCGGCGCGGGCGGCCGTCCTGGCGGACAGCTCCTTCACCGGGCGGGCCGAGCTGAGCCGCGGCGCGGCGCGGCTGCTGTACCGGGCCGGCGCCGCCCCGCTCAGGGTCGCCCGGTGTCTGACGGCCGCCGGGGGGATCGTCGCCGCCTGGGAGGTGTCGGCGCTGCGCGAAGCGGCCCGGCAGGCGCAGTCCGAGGGGGCCTGGGAGGAGGCCGTCGATCTGCTGGAACTCGCCCAGAGCTGCCGGGGCGAGGTGGACGACCGGCCCGGCCTGCTCGTCCAGGTGGTCCTCGCCCGCTGGCAGCTGGACCCCTACACGGCCTCCCGGCACCTCGCCGAACTCGTCGCCCTGGGGCACGAGGGGCGGCTGTCGGCGCGTGAACTCACCCTCGTCGCCCAGTTGCTGGCCTGGCACGGACGCCTCGACGAGGTCGACGCCGTGCTCGCGCTGCTGCGGGCACGGGCCGCGGACGACGAGCAGGCCGCTGTCGAACTGCACCTGCTCGACGCGATGCTGAGCCTCGTCTTCGCCCGCTACCGGCGCGGCGCGCGGCCCCGGCCGGCGCTGGACGTCCCGCCCTGGCGCGAGGTGCTGCTCTCGTCGCCCGCCCTCGGGCGCACCGGCGCGGACACCTCCCTGCTCTCCCTCGTCGACCTCACCCAGCAGGCCCTGTGCACGGCCGGCGACCCCGAGGCGCGGATCACCGACATCGTCCACTGCCACCTCCGGCTGCTGCACCAGGCCGGCGCGGACGGGTCGGCGCTGCCGCGGGTCGACGCCGTGTCCGCGGCAGCCGCCGAGCGGCTCTCCCCCTTCCACCAGCTGCTCCTGCACTGCCTCCAGGCCGTCAGCGCCCTCGCCCGGGGCGACCTGCCGGGCGCCGAGCTGGCCGCGCGGGCCGCGCTCGTGCGGCCACGCGCCTGGGGGGTGGCCGTCGGGCTGCCGCTGAGCGTCCTCGTCGTCGCGCTGGCCCGGCGCGGCAAGGCCGAGGAGGCGGCGGAGGTGCTGCACACCCCGGTGCCGGCCGCGCTGTCCGCGTCGTACTTCGGGCTGCTCCACCTCGACGCCCGGGGGCAGCACTACCTCGCCGCCAAGAGCTACGGCCTCGCCCTCAGCGACTTCCTCGGCTGCGGGGAGGCCGAGCGGCAGGGCGGGTTCGAGCCCACCCCGGGCTGCCTGTGGCAGGTCCACGCCGCCGAGGCGCATCTGCGTCTCGGGCAGCACGACGACGCCGTACGGCTCGCCCGCGAGGCCGCCGACAGCGGGTCGGGGCCCGCCCGGGCCGTCGCCCTGCGGGTCCTCGCGCTGGCCAGGCCCGTCGAGGGGCGCGGGGCGCTGCTGCGGGAGGCGATGAGCCTGCTGGAGGACTCCGGGGACCGGGCCGAACTCGTCGCGTGCATGGTCGAGCTGGGGCGGACGCACTACGCGCTCGGCAACTCGCGGGTCGCCCGCTCGCTCGTCCAGCGGGCCGCACGCGTCGCCCGCGGGGCCGGGTTCGAGGACGTGCTCCAGCGCCGGCTGGAGGAGGACGACGCCGGACGGCTCGCGCCGGCCGGTCCTGAGCCGGCTTCCCAGGCCGGGGCCGGGGCCGCCGGGCTCAGTCCGGCCGAACGGCGGGTCGCCTGGCTGGTCGGCGTCGGATACAGCAACCGTGAAATAGCCGCCAGACTATTCGTTACCGTGAGTACGGTCGAACAGCATCTCACCCGTATCTACCGCAAACTCAAGGTCAGACACCGTGACGAAATCGCCGCATGTTCTCCGCCGCTGGACGAAACCTTCGACTAGCGGTTTTTTCTCCGGGTGCCGCCCATAAACATGGGCGGCACTCTCTTTTTTTCCGCGATTTCGTATTGCATGTCACACCCCGCTTCAGGGGGTGGGTGGGGTGGCCTAGGGGGTGGCTGCACACAAGGGCGGCGATTACGGTCGATACGGTGGACCGAATCTGCCGCATCGGAGTTCCCGAATTCAAACGGGTGGTCATGAAAATGCGAACCGACACACCGCCCATGCTGCGTGTCCTCGGGCCCATGGCGGTCCGGACCGAAGACGGTGAGCTACCCGTCGGCCCACCGCTGCGCCGGCTCCTGCTGGCCCTGCTGGTCGTCGGACGAGGGCAGGTCGTCCCCACCGAACTGCTCATCGAGGAGATGTGGACGGGCCGGCCGCCGAAGAAGGCGCTCGCCACGCTGCAGAGCCACGTCTCCCAGTTGCGCGGTGTGCTCGATCCGCCGAGCGAGCGCGGCGACGGGTCGGTGCTGCGGCACCAGGCGCCCGGCTACGTCCTGCGGCTGCCGCCGGGGGAGATCGACGTCCACCGCTTCGAGGAACTGGTCCGGGCCGGGCAGCTCCGGCTGAAGGACGGTGACGCGGGCGGCGCGTGCGCGAGCCTCACCCAGGCGCTGGCGCTGTGGCGCGGAGCGCCCTACACCGAGTTCGACTCCTCCATGTCGCTCGCCCACGAACTCGCCCGGCTCGAACAGCTCCGGCTCACCGCGCTGGAACACCGCGCCGACGCGCGGCTGCGGCTCGGGGACGCGGAGCAGGTGGTGTTCGAGCTGGACAGCGAGGCCCGGCGGCATCCCGCGCGGGAGCGGCTGGTGGGGCATCTGATGACCGCGCTGTTCGCGCTCGGGCGGCAGGCGGAGGCGCTCGCGGTGCACGAGCGGACCCGGCGGTACCTGGCGGAGGAGCTGGGGGTGGAGACCGGGAGCGAGCTGCGGCGGGTGCATCTGGCGATCCTGCGGCAGGAGGTGGGGACGCGGGAGGTGGGGACGCGGGAGGTGGTCCGGCGGGGGGAGCCGGTGGCGGTGAACGGGGTGGGCGGCGGCGCCGGGTCCTCGGCCGGATTCTCGGCCGGCCCTTCAGCGGGTCCCTCGGTCTGGCCCTCGGCCGGCCCTTCAGCCGGTCCCTCAGCCTGGCCCTCGGCCACTCCCTCAGCCAACCCCTCGACCAACCCCTCAGCCACTCCCTCAGCCAACCCCTCAGCCGGTCCCTCAGCCTGGCCCTCGGCCACTCCCTCAGCCGCCCCTTCAGCCAGGCCCTCAGCCGGCCCTTCGGCCGGTCCCTCAGCCTGGCCCTCGGCCACTCCCTCAGCCAGCCCCTCAGCCAGCCCCTCAGCCGGCCCCTCGGCCGGGCCCTCGGCCGGGCCCTCGGCTCGACGTCGGGTCCGAAGGGAGCGGGTGAGGCCGGCGCGGGCGGCGGCGTCAGGTCCGGTCCCGGTGGCTCCGGCGCCGGACGCCGGGTCGGCGTCCCCTTCCACGGCAATCCCCCCGGCGGAGCGTGCCCCGTCCGTCTCGGCCTTCGTCGGGCGGGCGGCGGAGCTCGGGCGGCTGGAGGCCGAGGCGGTCGGGGCGCTCGGCGGACACGACCAGGTGAGCTGTGTGACCGGGCCGCTCGGGATCGGCAAGACGCATCTGCTCACGGAGTTCACCGCGCGGATGGGGGCGGCGCATCCTCAGGTGGAGGTCGTCGGGGCGCACGCGCTGCGGGATCAGGGGGTGCCGCCGCACTGGCTGTGGACCCAGGTGCTGCGGCGGCTGTCGGTGACCCGCGCGGGGGCGTTCCACGACGCGGTGGCGCCCTACGAGGCGCTGCTCGCCCCGCTGCTCGCCGGGGAGCGGCGGACGGACGCGGGTGACGAGTGCGAGCGGACGCGGTTCCTCACGCAGGACGCGGTGTGCGAGGTGCTGCGTACGCTGGCCGCGCAGCGGGCCCTGCTGCTGTGCGTGGACGACCTGCACTGGGCCGACCCCGCGTCGCTGGGGCTGCTGGAGATGCTCGCCCGGCGTCGGGGAGGGTGGCGGATCGGGGTCGTCCTGTCCGTGTGGGACTGGAAGCTCACGGTCGACGGCCGGCTGCGGCGGGTGCTCGGCGACATTCTGCGGGGGCCCCGGGCCGGGGTGCTGCGGCTCGGTGAGCTGCCCCGGCAGGCCGTCGCCGAGCTGGTGCGGGCGCGGCTCGGGCCGGGCACGCGGGAGGAGCACGTCGAGCGGGTGTACCAGGAGAGCCAGGGCAACCCCTACTTCGCCCACCGCATGCTGATGTGGTGCGGGGCCGAGCGGGAGCGGGACGGGCGCGGCGAGGGAGTGTGCTGTGCGCAGGGGCGGGCGAGGGCGCTGGAGAGTCTGCGGGTCGTGCTCGCGCGGATGCCGGAGCGGGAGCGCCGGGTCGTGCACCTGTGCGCGGTCGCCGGCGACCGGATCGACCCCGGTCTGCTGCGGCGGGTCGCCGGGGACGAGCCGGTGGACGCGGTGCTGGACCAGTTGCTGCGGGCCGAGCTGCTGCGTGAGGATCCCCGGCATCCCGGTCAGGTCCGGTTCGTGTCCGAGCCCGTCCGGGAGGCGCTCGCCGAGGGGCTCGGCCAGGAGGAGCGGTACCGGCTGCGGCAGCGGATCGCGTCCGCCTCCTGCACGGCGCCGGCGCGCGCCCGGCGGACGCCCGCGGCGGTGGGTGGCGGGGCCGGCGAGGTGGACGGGCTGGTGTGTCACGGCTGCTGAGCGGTCTGGAGGAGCGGCGCCGGTTCGCTGATCCTCTTCAGCATGCCCAGCAGGGACGTGCCGCCGATCTCCGCGCACTCCAGCGGAGTGTCGTGCGTGCGCAGCCAGCGGATGCTGTCCGTCCAGCGGACGGGGTGGATGAGCTGGGCGCCCAGGGTGCGGGGGAAGTCGGTGGGGTCGTGGGGGAGGGCGGTGACGTTGGAGACGACCGGGGTGTGGGGGGTCTCGAAGGTGAAGTCCTTCAGGTACTTCTCGAAGAGGACCCGGGCGGGGTCCATGTAGCGGGAGTGGAAGGGGCCGCCGACCCGCAGGGGGACGAAGCGGATCGCGCGGCGGGTCAGGGCGGCGTGGGTGGTGCGGAGGTCGGGGAGCGGGCCGGCGATCACGAGTTGGGTGTCGGAGTTGAAGCCCGCCATGTCGACCGACTCGATGCCCTCCTCCTCCAGGACGGCGAGGAGTTCCCCGGGCCGCAGGCCCATCACCGCCGTCATGCCCCCGTCGGACGCCGCCGCCATGAGTTCGCCGCGCTTCTTGACCAGGCGCAGGCCCGTACCGAAGTCGAAGGCGCCGGCGGCGAGGAGGGCGTTGTACTCGCCGAGGCTGTGGCCGAGGTAGTAGTCGGCGGAACGCTCCTCGCGGCGTTCGCGTTCGAAGGTGTGCAGGGCGTTGACGACGAAGAGGGCGGGCTGGGTGCACTCGGTGCGGGCGAGGATGTCGTCGGGGTTGTCGCGGCAGACCGCGGCGAGGTCGTAGCCCAGCAGGTCGCAGGCGAACTCGGTGAGGGCGGGGTAGCGGTCGAAGAGGCCGGCGCCCATGCCCCGGGACTGTGTTCCCTGGCCGGGGAAGAGGACTGCGAACGGCATGGTGTCTCCCAGTACGCGGTGTCGTGTCGGCGGGTCAGGTGTCCAGGGCGGCTTCGCCCAGGACGTCGAACAGCAGCAGCGCGCTGTGCAGCCGCAGCCGGTCCTCCTGGAGAGGGCGGCCCAGGAGCCGTTCGGCCTTCCTGATCCGGTAGGCGACGCTGCTCTTGGCGATGTGGAGCCGGTCGGCGGCGGCGGACATGCTGCGCTCCAGGTCCAGGTAGCACTTGACGGTGGCCCGCAGTTCGGCCATGTCGTCGCCGGCCAGCGGCCCGAGTTCGCGGCGCACGAACCCGGCGCTGAGGTCGGGCCGGGAGCGCAGCAGGACGGCCAGTTCGAGGTCGGCGTAGTCGTAGGGCGGCCTGCGGCCCCCGGCGCCGGGTCCGGCCGCGCGGATGATCTCGGCGGTCTGCTGGGCCTGCCGGTGACTGGTCCGGAACCCTTCGCTGCCCTCGCCCGGCAGACCGGCGGCGACGTGGATGCCCGGCGGCTGCCGGTGCGCCCCCTCGGTGTCGCGCAGCTGACGCGGCGTCAGCGGGTGCCCACGGGTGCGCGCGCCCCACGCCCACAGCGACGACACCCCGACGGGGACGGTGAGCAGCGAGGAGCATCCGGCGCCGCGCAGCAGGGCCGTCGCGGCGGAGGCGAGGTCGGCCGTGCCGTGGGCGTCCCAGTCGTCGCGCCAGACGACGAGCGCGAGGTGGGTGCGGCTGAGGTCGTAGCCGAGCCGCAGGAACGCCTGCGGGGCGTCGACGTCCGCGCCGTCGAGGATGTCGAGGACCAGTTCCTGGTGGTGCGCGGCGGCGCTGCCGGACCAGCCGCGCCGCTCCCGCTCCGCCTGCTGGGCCAGCGTCAGCAGAACGTGCTGCACCTCGGCCACCAGCGCCCCGGAGAGGGTACGGGTGACCTCGGCGGCCTCCACCGGGTCGAGCAGATCAGCGCAGGCGTGGAACAACTCCTGGACGAGACAGTCGAGTTGGTTCTTGAGGACGTCGAACCTGCCGCCCACGGGCAGGCCCCGGCGGATGAACTCGCGCACGGAGACGCCGATGATCTCCGGGATGTCGTCGGCGCCGTACCCGGCGAGGGAGGTGAGGACGTACAGGGCGAGCGCCTCCGCGCTGCGCGCCCCCAGTTCGTCGAGCACGGGGGACGGGACGCCGGCGGCGGCGGCCGGCGGCCGGGCGGCGCTGCCCGCCGAGGCCATCCGCGCGGCCACCTCCACCGCCCACCCCGTGGCCCCGTCCCCGACCAGCAGCCGGGCCTCGCGGACCAGGGCCTCGTCGCCGACCGCGTCCCGCAGTGCGCCGGGGGCGTGCGGGCGCAGCTGGAGGATCCACGAGTTGCCGGGGTCCAGCGGGGCGCGTACCGGGCCGGTGGCCGGACGGCGCAGCCCGTGCCGGATCCCGCCGTGCGGGTTCGGCGGCGCCTGGACCCGGTGGGCCGCCGCGGTCGGCTCGTTCATCGGCTCTCCTCCTCGGTCGTCGCCCTCAGCAGCCCCAGGCCCCGCAGGTCGTCGACGTACTTGCGGACGAGGTCCGCCGACGCGTGGGGGATGTCGCTCCCGGCGTCCTTCACGGCCGCGTGGAACCGCCCGGCGGACGGCGCCGGGTTTGAGGCGGGCCGGGCGAAGGCGTCCAGCAGCGGCAGCAGCGAGGCCCGGCGCAGGCGTTCGGGCAGGGCGCGCAGCGCGGCCTCGAAGCGGGTCAGCCACGCGTCGTAGTCGTCGATCCGCCGCACCGGGCAGCCCGCCTCGGCGAGCTGGTCGACGACGGTGTCGAGGCCGACGCCGTCGTCGTGCGGGTTCACCACGTGGAAGGTCCGGTACCCCTCGGTGACGCCCGCGCCCAGCGCGGTGACGGCCTCGGCGGCGAAGTCGACCGGCAGGCCGTCGTGGCGGACGGCGCCGAACGAGCCCGGCGCGATGCCGGTGGCGGCGAGGCTCAGCAGGAGCCGGGTGAACAGGTCGGGCACGTTGAGCTGGCCGGCGTACCGGGTGTGCGCGAGCAGGACGCCGGAGCGGAAGACGCCGACGGGCAGCCCGAACCGTTCGTGCGCCTCGCGCAGCAGGACCTCGCCGGCCCACTTGCCGGCCGTGTACCCGTCGGCGTAGCCCCCGCCGGTGGGCCTGAGGGGGACGGCGGTGCGGATGTCGGCGTCCTCGTCGGGGGCCTGGACGGCGATCGTCGAGACGTAGGTGACCGGTTTGCGGCGGGTCGTGAGCGCGAGGCGGATCACCTCGGCCGTCCCGGCGACGTTCGGGCCGAACAGCTGGCGGTAGGGCAGGACGTGGTTGACGAGGGCGCCCGCGTGGACGACGAGGTCCACCTCGGCGGCGAGCCGCTCCCACGTCCCCTCGTCCAGGCCGAGCCGGGGCTCGCCCAGGTCGCCCGCGACGACCTCCAGCGCGTCGCCGGCCAGCTCCCGGTACCGGGCCAGGAGTGCGGCGTCGCCGGTGTCGTACGCCTCGGCGAGGCGCCGCGCCGGGTCCGCGCCCCGCACGAGGCACACCAGCCGCCCGCCCACGGGGGCCAGCCGCTGAAGCCACTCCAGGCACAGGAACCGGCCCAGGTAGCCGTTGGCGCCGGTCAGCAGGACCGTGCGGACGTCGCCGGACGGGCCCGGCAGCGCGGCGGCGGCCTCCAGGGCGGGGGCGTCGAGGAACTTCTCCAGCGTGAGGTCGCTCGCGCGCACCTCGGCGCCGTCCGCGCCGTGCACCGCCGCGTACGTCGCCCCGCGCGCCCCCGCCTCGATGTGCCGGGCCACCCCGGCGAGGTCGTTCGCGGCGCCAATGACGACACCGACGGGGACCTCGACGCCGAAGATCTCCTCCAGCAGCCGGGAGAAGGCCAGGGCGGACAGGGAGTCGCCGCCGAGGTCGGTGAAGCGGGCGCCGGGGTCGGGGTCGGCGTCCGTGCGGCCCAGCAGCGCCCCCGCCGCCCGCACGACGGTCTCGGCCACCGGCCGGTCCACGCCCGTGCGGCGCAGCTCGCGCAGGCGCCGGTCCTGGCCCTCGGCCAGCTCGGCGTACAGCGCTTCGAGGGCGGCGCCGTACCGCTCTTTCAGCCGGGGGCGCAGGACCTTGTGGCTCTCGGTGTAGAGGCCGTTCTCGGGGCTGAAGGGCTCGGTCTCGACCAGGAAGTCGCGCGGGATCTCGTACGGGTTGAGGCCGGTGTCCGCCGCGACCCGCCGCAGCGCCTCGGCGAGTTCCGCCTTGAGGGACGCGGTGTCCTCGCCGTGCCGGGACAGGGCCTGCCCGGTGGGCACGACCACCGCGAGGAGGTGGGCGCGCTCGCTGTTGCCGTACACGTAGATCTGGTGGACCGGCGGGGCGGCGAGGAAGAGGGTCTCCAGGCGGGAGACGGCGACGAACTCGCCCTGGGACAGTTTCAGGGTGTCCTTGGTGCGGTCGACGTGGACGAGCCGGTCGGGGCCCAGCTCGGCGAAGACGTCGCCGGTGCGGTAGTAGCCGTCCGCGTCGAAGAGTTCGGCCGTCAGCTCCGGGCGCTTGTAGTAACCGGGCACCAGGGTCTGGGACTTGAGGAGGAGTTCGCCGCGCGGGTACGGCAGGTCGGTGGTGTGGTAGCCGAGTTCGGGGACGTCGACGAGCTTGTAGTCGATGACGGGCGGGCGCTGCACCACCGTGTCGAGCAGGACGCCGCCCGCCTCGGTGGAGCCGTACCCGGTGTAGAGGTGGATGCCGAGGCAGGACTCGACGAACGACGCCAGCTCCGGGGCGAGCGGGGCGGTGCCGCAGAACGCGTTGGCGACGCGCCCGCCGAGCACGGTGTCCCGCAGGTCCTTCAGGACGGCCGCCTCGACGTCGCCGGGCTCGCCCGACCGGCGCTCCAGCTCGCCCCGGTAGCGCTGGAAGAGCATGTCGCAGATGCGCGGGACCATCGTCAGCTCCGTCGGCCGCACCAGCGCGATGTCGTCGAACAGGGCCGACAGGTCGCTCTTGGCGGTGAAGTAGCCGGTGCCGCCGCGCACCAGCGAGCCCATCAGCGCGTACCGCCCGGCGAGGTGGCTGTGCGGCATGTAGAGGACGCTCACCGGGGGCCGGTCCGCCGCGCCGTAGCTGAACCCGTACCAGGCGGTGCCCAGCAGCCGCTGCGTGTACATCGCGCCCTTGGGGGCGCCGGTGGAGCCGGAGGTGTAGATCAGCAGGGACAGCGGGTCCTCGCCCGGCGGGGCCGTGAACAGCGGGGCCGGCGCCAGCTCCCCGCCCCGCGCGATCACCTCCGCCAGCGTCTCGACGACGGCCGCGCCGCCCGCCTCGGCCAGCCGCCGCCGGGCCTTCGCGAGCGCGGCCCGCTGAGCGGGGTCCCCGGGGCGGTGGTCGAACACCGTCAGCCGCCGCACCGACGGCGCGCCGAGGACCAGGGCGAGCGCGGTGTCCAGGTGCTCGGCGCTCACCGCGAAGGCGCTCGGCCCGGCCTCCGCGACGATCTCCGCCGACTGGGCCAGGGGCGCGCCGTGCTGGAGGGGTACGGGGACGACGCCCGCGTGGATGGACGCCAGGTCCAGCGTCGCGTGGTCGACGCTGGGGAAGCCCAGCGTGGCGAGCCGCTCCCCCGGGCCCAGCGGATGCTCCGGGTCGTGGTGCCAGTGGGCGGCGACCGCGCGGATGCGGGCCCACAGCTCGCGGTAGCTGATCGTGTCGAAGCGGGGCAGCGGCTCCCCCGTCGCCTCGTCCCTCGCCCGCTCGCCGAGGGCCGGGCGGTCCCCGTGGCTCTCCATGACGGCCGCCATCACCTCGGCGAGCGCCTGCCCCGGGTCGACGGACGCCAGGGCCTCGGCGAGCCCCCGGCCCGAGTCGGGGGCGGGCGCGGCGGTCGCGTCCCGTGGTACGGCCATGGTCACAACTCCTGTGCTGTCGCGGTGGGGGGATCGGTGGGGGGCGGGGTGTTCACCAGGTGACCGGCAGCGCCGCCACACCGCGCACGAGGCGTTCGGTGCGCCAGGACAACTGGTCGGCCGGGACGGCCAGTCGGAGATCCGGCAGGCGCTGGGTCAGGATCTCCAGGACGATCCGCAGCTCCAGGCGGGCCAGCTGGGCGCCCAGGCAGTGGTGCAGGCCGTGCCCGAAGGTGACGTGCGGGACGCGTTCGCGGTGGAAGTCGATCTCGTCGGGCCGTTCGAACACCTCGGTGTCGTGGTTGGCCATGCCCAGCTCGGCCACCACCGCGTCCCCGGCGCGGATGAGGGTCCCGCTCAGCTCCACGTCCTCGGTGGCGATGCGGGTGAACCCGGCGGTCGCGCTGTTGGGGATGAACCGCAGCAGTTCCTCGACCGCCTTGGGGATCAGCGCCGGCTCGGCCCGCAGCCGGTCCCACAGCTCGGGCCGGGTCACCAGCGTGTAGACGAAGTTGCCGATCTGGTTGGCCGTCGCCTCCTGCCCGGCGGACAGCAGGCTGACCCCGAGGCCGATCAGCTCCTCCTCGGCGAGCGGCCCCTCCTCGTCCTCGGCGTCCCCGGCGACCAGTTCGCCGAGCAGGTCGTCGGTCGGGGTGATCCGGCGCTGCGCGATCAGCCCGGCGAGATACGCGTCGAGCTGGGCGCGGGCCTGCGCCGCCTGCTCGGGGTCGGCCAGCATGAGCAGGCCGTCCACCCACTCCCCGAACCGGCCCCGGTCGGCGAGCGGTACCCCGAGCATCTCGCAGATCACCGTGATGGGCAGGGGCCAGGTCAGGGCCGTCGTCAGATCGGCCGGCGACCCGCTCGCCGTCATCGCGTCGAGCAGCTCGTGCACGATCTCCTCGATGCGGGGCCGCAGCGCCTTGAGCCGGCGCACCGAGAACGCGTTCATCACCCGGCGCCGCAGCCGGGTGTGGTCCGGCGGGTCCATGCTGAGCATCGAGGTGCTGGGCAGCCCGACCGCGACCGTGCGCGGCACGTGGTCGCCGACGGCCGCCGCCCGGCTGAAGCGGGGGTCCGCCAGTACCGTCCTGACGTCCTCGTGCCGCGTGACCAGCCAGCCGTCGCCGCCGAACGGCAGCCGTACGCGCAGCACCGGCCGCTCGCCGCACAGTTCCTTGAGCGTCGGGTCCAGGTCGAGGCGGGTGATCGGGCCGAAGGGGTAGGCCCGTACTTCTTCCCCTGCCGCAGTCATCGTGTGCGTCCCGTCCTTTGTCTGATTTTGTGTGGCGTTACGTGGTGTTACGTGGCGCCGGAAGGTGCCTGTGGGGTGGCGCTCAGGCGAGGCTCGCGGTCTTCCCGCCGTCGATCACGACGTTGCTGCCGGTGATCCACGAGGCGCGGGGCGAGACCAGGAAGCTCACCGCGTCGGCGGCGTCCTGCGACCGGCCGAGGCGCCCGAGCGGGATCTCGGCCGCCCACTGCTTGGCGAGGTCGTCCAGGTCGGTACTGGCGGGGTCGCCGCCGAAGTACTCGACGATCTGGCCGCGCGCCGATTTCGAGGCCGGGGTGTCGACGTTGCCCAGGCACACGGAGACGACCCGGATGCCGTCCGGCGCCAGCTCGGTGGACAGGCCCTTGCTGTACGACTCCAGGGCGGCGTTGGCGGCGGCGTAGTGGTAGAGCATCGGGTACGCCGCGATGGTCGCCGTCGTCGAGACGTGGACGACGGTCCCGCCGCCCGCCTCGCGCATCGCGGGCACCAGTGCCGCGTTGAGCCGCACGGACGCGAGGAAGTTGACGTCCATCGTGTACTGCCAGTCCTTCTCCAGCTCCAGCACCGGGTGGAAGGAGCGGACGCCGCCCACGTTGTTGACGACGATGTCGACGCCGCCCAGCGTGTCCAGCGCGGCGTCCGCGAACGCGCGCACCCCGTCGGCCGTGCTGAGGTCGGCCTTGACGAACGTGGCACCGGACGGCAGCCCCGCGTCCGGGTTGCGGGCGGACGTCACGACGGTGGCGCCGGCGTCGAGGAAGTTCTGGACGATCGCGGCGCCGATGCCGCGGCTGCCGCCGGTGACGACGGCCCGCTTGCCCGCCAGCTCCTTCAGGGGCGTCGGGATGGGGTGGTCCTGGTTCGCCATGGGGTTCTTCTCCTTGGGGGTGCGTGCGCGCCGGGCGCTACCAGACGACCGGCATGGTGCGCAGGCCGTGGACGATGTCGTTGAGCTTGAAGTCGGCCTGCTCCAGGGGCCTGGCGAGCCGCAGTCCGGGCAGCCGGCGCAGCAGGGTGGTCAGGGCGACCTGGAGTTCGACCTCGGCGAGCTGCTGGCCGATGCACTGGTGCGGGCCGACGCCGAAGGACAGGTTCGTGCGGCCCCGGCGGCCCAGGTCGAGGGTGTCGGGGTCGGGGAAGACGCTCTCGTCGCGGTTGCCGGACGGCAGCGCGGCGACCACCCACTCACCGGCCCGCACCTCGGTGCCGCCCACGGTGACGTCCTCGGTGGCGTACCGGACCAGGCCGAACTGGATCACCGTCAGGTGGCGCAGCAGCTCCTTGACGGCGGGGCCGATCGTCTCCGGGGCCGCCCGCAGCGCGGCCAGTCGCCGCGGGTCCTCCAGCAGCACCGCCATGCTCAGCGTGATCATGTTGGCGGTCGTCTCGTGCCCGGCGACCAGCGTCAGCACGGCCAGCGTGGACAGCTCGGGCACGGTCAGCGGCCGGTCGGTGGCGGCGGCGCGGGCGATCAGCCGGCTCAGCATGTCGTTCTCGGGCACGGCGAGCCGCTTCTCGATCAGCTCGCCGAGGTAGCCCTCCAGGCGCCGGGTGGCCGCCGCGCGGGTGGCCTCGTCCGCCTCGAAGCTCGTCAGGATCTGGCTGTCGTGCTGGAAGGCCGTGTGGTGCTGGTAGGGCACGCCGAGCATCTCGCAGATCACCTGGGAGGGGATCGGCAGCGCGTAGTCCCGCACCAGGTCGGCGCCGGTCCCGGCGAGCATCGCGTCGGCGTGCTCGTCGGCGATCCGCTGGATGTACGGGCGCAGCGCCTCCACCCGCCGTCCGGTGAACTCGCCCATCATGAACCGCCGCAGCCGCGCGTGCTCCTCGCCGTCCAGCTGGATCATGAAGCCCGGCAGCGGGTCGTGCCCGGCGTAGGAGGGCAGCATGTGGTCGGAGCCGGCGGCGCGGGAGCTCAGCCGGGGGTCGGCGAGCACGGCTCGGATGTCCTGGTAGCGGGTGACCAGCCAGGCGTCCATGCCGGCCGGGCAGCGCACCCGCGACACGGGCTCCTCGGCCCGCAGCCGGGTGTAGGTCTCGTCCGGGTCGAAGGGGCACTGGTCCGGTCGCGTGACCGGGAAGTCGTGGGTCGGCGGGGCGGAGGCGAGGCGGATGTCCGTCATGGGGAGCTCCGGGAGGACGTGGGAGGGGAGGCCGAGGGCTGTCCGGTGGGCTCGGGGCGCGGGTGGGGGAGCGTGGCCCGGCCCGCCGGACGGCCTCGGGTCCTACGGGACGGCCGCGGGTTCGCGGATCTCGGCCGGCGGCTTCGCCGGGCGGGTCCTCTTCCTGCTGAAGCGCTGGACCGCGGGGCGTTCGACGGTCGTGTAGAGGGCCACCGCGAAGGCGAAGCTGAGGACGACGGTCAGCGCGATGTTCAGGGCCGTGTCCGTGGCGGAGCCGGTGTCGACCCCGTCGATGGCGTCGAGCGGGCCGTACTGGATGACGAGCCAGTGCACCATGTAGAAGGCGAACGAGATCTCGCCCAGCCACACCATGACCCGCCCGCTGAAGGGGGTCCGTACGCCGCGGACGTCGGCGGCGGCACAGGCGGCGATCGCCAGGGCGACCGGGAAGGCGGTCATGCCGGCGGAGATGCGGAAGATGCCGGGGAGGTACGCCTGGGTCACCGTGCAGGCGGCCAGCAGGAGGAACGCCGGCGCCATGCCGAGGCGGATCCACCTCCCGCTCATCATGACCCGCGCCAGCAGGATGCCGAGGACGAACTCCAGCATCCTGGTGAAGGGGAAGCTGTAGACGAACCAGCTGTGCCACTCGGGGATCGTCGGGTCCCAGGAGGTGGCGGGGTTCCTCGGCAGCAGCAGGGCGACGAACGGGACGAGGACGGTGCCCGTCGCGACGGCCCCCACCCACAGCCACAGCCGCTCCGGGCGGATCCGCCGGATGAGGCGGATCAGGAACGGGAACGCGAGGTAGAAGACCACTTCGCAGCAGAGGGACCAGACCGGCACGTTGATGCCGTTGAGCCCGCCGAGGGTGTCGAAGTGCGGGACCCACGGCTCGACCAGGAAGAACACCGGGACCGTGTTGATGGCCTTGAGCGTGACGCCCGCGGTGGTCATCAGCGCGAGGGTGACCGCGAACGTCACCCAGTGGTTCGGGAACACCTTCACCAGACGCCGGCGCCAGAAGCTCCGCGTGGTGTCGTCGGGGTTCGCGACCCAGGTGAGGACGAAGCCGCTGAGGGCGAAGAAGAACGACACCCCGACCGGTCCGATGGTCGTGAACACGGGCCACAGGCCGGGGTAGAGCCCCGTCACATGGGTGATCAGCACGGCCAGGGCCGCGACGGCCCGGGTGCCGGTCAGTGACGGCAGCCGGCTGGGGCGAGTGGACGCCTGTGGCGTCTCCATAACCGTTTCCTTTCGGGAAAGCCGGCCGTCAGGTCAGGGTCCGCAGGACCGACGGGTCGTAGGGGAGGGCTCGGGACAGCTCGCCGCGCAGGGCCAGCGCCGCCCAGTCGGGGTTGGCCAGCAGGGAGCGGCCGACGGCGACGAGGTCGAACTCGTCGCGCTCCAGGCGGGCCGTCAGTTCCTCGATGCCGGTCACTCCGGAGGGGCCGGTGAAGCCGGACATGAAGTCGCCCTCGCCGTACTGCTGTTCCATGCCGACCGAACCGACCGTCACGGAGGGCCTGCCGGTGAGCTTGCGCAGCCAGCCCGACAGGTTCAGGGAGCTGCCCTCGAACTCGCGCAGCCAGTAGCGGCGCGTCGAGCCGTGGAACACGTCGACCCCGGCCTCGGCCAGCGGCGTCACCAGCCCCGCCAGCTCCTCGGGGCTCTCGGCGGTGCGGGCCTCGTAGTGGCCCACCTTCCACTGCGAGAGCCGGAAGAACACCGGGAACCCGGGGCTGACGGCCGCGCGGACCGCCTGGACGACCTCGGCGCCGAACCGGGCGCGGGAGGCCGGGTCGCCGCCGTAGCGGTCGGTGCGGCGGTTGGTGACGCTCCACAGGAAGTTGTCGATCAGGTAGCCGTGCGCGCCGTGCACCTCGACGCCGTCGAAGCCGAGGCGTTCGGCGGTCGCCGCGGCCTTCGCGTACGCGGCGATCGCGTCGTCGATGTCCCGCTGGGTCATCGGGCGGCCCAGCGGGGCGCCGTCCAGGCCGATGCCCGAGGGGACGTCGGCGGGCGGGCCGTCCATGAGGCGGGCCGCGCCGGTGTGCCACAGCTGAGGGATGATCCGGCCGCCGGCCTCGTGGACCCTGCGCACGACGTGCTCCCAGCCCGCCAGGGCCTGTTCGCCGTGGAAGTGGGGGACGTTGTCGTAGGCGCCCGCCGCCGGGCGGTCGATGTACGTGCCCTCGGTGATGATCAGGCCGACCTGGTGCGCGGCCCGGCGGGCGTAGTACTCGGCGGCGTCCGGGCCGGGGACGCCGCCCGGGGACGCGGTCCTGGTCATGGGAGCCATCACGATCCGGTTGGGGAGCGTGAGGGTGCCCACGGTGAAGGGGTCGTCGAGACCGGCCATGGGAGCTTCCTCTCTTCGGAGCGGCTTGGGTGGTGGGGTGGTGGTGGTGCGGGCGGGGTGGTCAGGCGGGGGGCCGGGCCGCCTGGGCCAGGGCCTTCGTGACGCCCGCCGCGTCCGTGCGCAGGCCGTAGACGGGGGTGCCCGGCTGCTGGCGCCAGGACTCGTCGAGGCCGCCGGCGTCCACGGCGTCGAAGCCGAGGGCGTCGATCAGGGCGCGGACGGTCTCTTTCGCCCGGGGGTCGTCGCCGGCGACCGGGAGGGCCTGGCGGCCGGGGGTGCCGGGCGGGGCGGGCCGGTCCAGGAGGTCCTGGGCGTACGTTCCGTTGAACGCCTTGACCACGGGCCGGCCGAGCTGCCGCTCCGCCCATCTGCTCTCCGGGAGGCCGTTCTCCACGGCCGTGATCGTGCCGTCGCGCTCCGGGTAGTAGTTGCCGGTGTCGACGACGGCCGCGTCCGGCGCCGCGTCCCTCAGGAGATCCCGGGGCAGCCGGGGCAGCGCCTTCAGGGGGACGGCCACCACGACGACCTCGGCGCCGCGTGCCGCCTCGGACACGTCCACGGGAGTCGCGCCGGTCTCCTTCGCCAGCTCCGTCAGGGTGTGCGGGCCGCGGGAGTTGGCCACCGAGACCTGGTGGCCCAGGGCGGTGAGGCGCCGGGTCAGGTTGCCGCCGATGCTGCCCGCGCCGATGATGCCGATCCGCACGGTTCAGTCCGTCGGCATCGAGTAGTTGTACTCCTCGATGCGGTCGATGAGGCCGCCCTCGAAGCGGAAGTACAGCAGGGCGTGGATCGCCTGGTGGGTGCCGTCGTTCAGGTCCAGGTGGAGCACGTGCTGCTGCAGGACCTCGTCCTCGTGCTCGAACTGGCGCTGGACGTCGTACCGCAGGGACGTCAGGTTCGTCACGAAGGCGCCGAACTGTTCCATCCGCTCGTCGATCGGCTGCTCCACCGTGCTGTCGTTCTGCCACACGACGGCCTTCTCGGTGCACATCGCCCGGGCGCCGGCGAAGTCGTACTTCTCCAGGACGCGCAGGAACGTGTTGATCGTCTCGATCCTCGACTGGGTCATGGTGCCGCCTTTTCGGTCGTCGCTTCTTCTGTCAGGGAGTGCCACCGGGCCAGGAATTCCTGGGCGGTGGCTTTTCGGAAAACGTTCGTGTCGTACTTGAGGAAGACCTTGTACGTGTCGCCCGACCGGTAGAACTCCATCGCCAAGGTGTATTCACCGGCGTACGGGAGGTCGTCGAAAGGGCGAAGGTCCAGATCGCCGGGGGCGGTCGCGGTGTTTCCGGTGAGGAGGTCGGCGCCCTCGAAGTTCTGGAAGAGGAAGTTCGTGATCACCAGGGGGTTTTCGGGGGTTCCCAGGGAATGCGCGATGTCCCGTAACGGGATGGCGCCGTGCTCTATCGCGGCGGCCACCTTGAGCTGTGCGGATCTCAGCAGGGCCGGAAAGTCCCCGGTGTCCGTGCAGCGGACGGGGAGGCAGTTCGCGAACTGGCCCACGACCTGCCGGAAGCGGGGCTCGTAGCGGGCGGCGGCCGTCAGGCCCAGGGTCGGGCCGGGCCTGCCGGTCAGGCGGTGCAGCAGGCGGACGTACGTCGCGAAGAACGCGGTGGCGGTGCTGACCCGGTGGTGTCGTGCCGTCCGGGTGAGGGCGGCGGTCAGCGCCGGGGAGAGGGTGGTGGTCAGCACCGCCACGTCCGGGAGGCGGGCCGGGTCGTAGGGGTGGTCGTACGGGAGCGGGAGCGGGGGGTGCCGGTCCGCCAGCTCGCTCTGCCAGTGGGCCCGGTGGCGCTGTGCTCGCGGGCTCGCCAGGAACGCGTTCTCCCACGCGACGAAGTCGCCGTACGTGGTGTCCGTGCGGGGCCGTCCGCCCCGGTACGCCTCCTTCAGCGTGCGGATCAGGATCGCGGTCGACGTGCCGTCCAGCAGGATGTGGTGGGCGGTGAGCAGGAGCAGGCGGCGGCCGTCGGGGAGCGTGAGGAGGTGTGCGCGCAGCAGCGGGCCGGACGCCAGGTCGAAGGGGGCGTCCACCAGGGCGCGCAGCCTCGCCAGCTGCTCCGCCCGGGACTCCGCCGTCAGGTGGTGCTTCTCGAACGACGGGGTCCGCGTCGGGGCGACGCTCATGTACGGGACACCGGCCCGTTCCCCGAACCGCGCGCTCAGCACCGGGTGGATCTCGGTCTGCGCCCTGACCGCCCGCTCCAGCGCCCCCTCGTCCAGCGGGCCGTGGATCTCGAACAGCAGCGGCAGGTGGTAGGCCCGGGAGTCCGGCGAACGCCGCTGGTCCCGGTACATGGTCAGCTGGCCCTGCGCGAGGGGCCAGGTCGTACGGGCGTTCAGGTGCCGGCGCAGGGCCTCGATGGAGGTGAGGTCCAGGAGGTCGGTGGCGGGGACGTCGTGGCCCAGTTCGGTGCGGAGCGCGGCGGCGAGGCGCAGGGCCAGGAGGGGGTGGCGGTCGGGGTGCGGGAGCGGTGCCGCGGGGTCGATCCGGTCGGCGGGGACACCCAGCACCGCCGCGGACCGGGTGAGGAGGAGGTCGGTGAGCGGGTCGGACGCGGGCCGGGGGCCGGCCGGGGGCGGGTGAGGGAGTGGGGGGTGGTGGTTCCCGGGGGTCGGTCCGCGCACGGTGGGCCTGCCGTTCTGGTCGGCTCGCTCTCTGTCGTACGAGCTGTGTCGGCGCGGGGGGCGCCGCTGTTCGTGTTCCGGTGAGCGACATGGTGGCCCGCGCCCTTTGCGGTTTCTTCCGCCGTCTGCTGGCGCCCCCCTTATCGGCTCCTTTCGCTTCGCTTGCGTCCCTCGTCTCCGCACCCGGGGTACGGAATCCGGGCCCGCGTCCGCACCCCCGGCAGCACGCCCGGCGCGACCCGGACCGCCGGACCGGAGCCGGCCGGGAAATTCGCCCCGGCGGACGTTTCACCGGCCGTGTCCGTCCGGCTCTACTGGGTCATCGACGGCTCGGCGAATTCTTCGCAGCCGTATACGGAGCGCGGTGCGCGCTCCCTCCCAAGGCCCCCTCCCCGTGGCCCCGGGCCCCTCCCCCGCAATTCGACCGCCCCTTCGTGCTGCCAAGGAATGAGCAATGACCAGAACGGAAAAGATCGTCCGGTTCATCGAAGAGCAGTTCCTGATCGAGTTCGGTGCCGAAGTGACGCCGCAGAGCGACCTCTTCAAGGACGGCGTCATCGACTCCTACGGATACATCCAGCTCATGTCGTTCCTTGAGGAGGAGTTCTCGCTGGACATCAAGACCGAGGAATTCCTCCTGGACGTACCGGCCACGCTGGAGGCCCTCGACCGGTTCGTGGCGCAGAAGCAGGGGGCCTGACATGTGCGGAATCGCGGGCTTCGTCTCCCCGGCCCTCGTCCCCGGCACCCAGCCGGCCGTCATCACCGGCATGCTCTCCCGCATCCGCCACCGAGGCCCCGACGAAGCCGGGTACTACCTCGACGACGGCCTGGCGATGGGCACCGTGCGGCTCGCGATCGTCGATCTCGCGTCCGGCGCGCAGCCCATGCCGGACTCCACCGAGCGCTACTGGATCTGCTTCAACGGCGAGCTGTACAACCACATCGAGCTGCGGGAGGAACTCAGCGGACTCGGCCGCCAGTTCCGTACCCGCTCGGACACGGAGGTCGTCCTCCAGGCGTGGATCCAGTGGGGCCCGTCCTGCCTGAGCCGTTTCAACGGGGCGTTCGCCTTCGCCGTCCGCGACGCGCTCACGGACGAGCTCTTCATCGCCCGCGACCGGTACGGCAAACGCCCCCTGTTCTACGCGGACCGCCCCGACGGGTTCCTGTTCGCCTCGGAGATGAAGGCGTTCCGCGCCCATCCCGGTTTCCGCTTCGCGCTCGACCCGCACGAGCTGAAGTCCATCTACGGCATCTGGACCCCCCTCCCGGACCGCACCCCGTTCAAGGGCGTCCGCCAGCTGCCGCCCGGCAGCCTGCTCACCCGGCGCGACGGCCGCATCGAACTGCACACGTACGAGGAACTCGCCGTCGACGCGCCCCCGTTCACCGGCACGGCGGCCGACGCGGCGGCCCTGGTCCGCGACACCCTGCGCACCAGTGTCGAGGTGCGGCTGCGCAGCGACGTCGAGGTCGGCGTCTACCTGAGCGGCGGCCTCGACTCGTCGATCGTCGCGCGGCTCGCCACCGATCTCTCCGCGCACGAGGTCCGCACGTTCTCCGTGGAGTTCGAGGACCGCGCCCTCGACGAGTCGAGCGCCCAGCACGAGGTCGCCCGCCACCTCGGCACCCGGCACTCGTCCATCGCGATCTCCACGGCGGACGTCGTCGAGAACTTCCCGGCGGCGATCCACCACGCCGAGGTCCCCGTGTTCCGCACGGCGCTGGTCCCGATGTACCTGCTCTCCCGGCATGTGCGCGACGCCGGTATCAAGACGATCCTCAGCGGCGAGGGCGCCGACGAGGCGTTCCTCGGCTACTCCCTCTTCCGCGAGACGATGCTGCGCGCCGGCTGGCACCGGCTCACCGCCGAGGAGCGCCAGGAGCGCATCGCCGTCCTGCACCCCGAACTCGCCCACTTCGGGCCCGAGCACCAGGTCCATGTGAGCGGACTGCTCAGCCAGTTCACCGAGGAGCGCCTGGAGGGGCTGTTCTCCCACGAACTGCGCTACCAGAACGGCCGGTTCGCGCAGCGGCTGCTCAAGGACCGCGCCGAGCCGTTCGCCGACCTGCTCGCCCTCGTCCGCGACACCCCCGGCTACGCCGCCCTGTCGCCGACGCAGAAGGCGCAGTGGCTGGAGTTCAAGACCCTCCTCGCCGGCTATCTGCTCTCCAGCCAGGGCGAGCGGATGGGGCTCGCGCACGGCGTCGAGAACCGGTGCCCGTTCCTCGACCCGGCCGTCGTGCGCGCCGCCGCGCTCGTCAACCTGCGCTTCGACGACGGGTGGGAGGAGAAGGCCGTCCTCAAGGAGGCGTTCCGCGACGTCCTCCCGGCCGGGCCCCTCACCCGGCGCAAGCAGCCCTACCGCGCGCCGGGCAGCACCGCCTTCCGCGAGCACCGGCCCGACTACCTCGAACTGGTGCTCTCCGAGCACGAGCTGGCCCAGATCGACGGCATCGACCCGGTGTTCGCGAAACGCCTCGTCGACAAGGTCCTGGCCGCCGAGGGGCCCGAGGCCAGCACGAAGGAGGACCAGGCGTTCATCCACCTGCTCTCGACCGCCGTGCTCAACCGACAGTTCGTGATGGACCGGGGAGAAGACATGCGGATCCCACAGGCCGCCGAGATGAACCTGACGACCGTGATCGACCGACGGCACGGCAGCCCGCTGCTGACCGGGGGGCAGCGATGAGCCCGGACCAGCGGCGGAACGTTTCCGCAGACACCGCAGACGCCGCACACACCACGGACGACACCGACGCCGTCGCGGTCATCGGCCTCGCCCTGCGCCTGCCCGGCGCCGACACCCTGGGCGAGTTCTCCCGCCACCTCACCGAGGGCCGCTCCCTGATCTCCGAGGTCGGGCCCGAACGCTGGTCCAAGGAGCGCTGGTTCGGCAGCCCCAAGCGCGGCGCCGAGAAGACCAGCAGCGTCTGGGGCGGCTTCGTCGAGCACGCCGACCGCTTCGACGCCGCGTTCTTCGGCATCTCCCCGCGCGAGGCGGAGAGCATGGACCCCCAGCAGCGCTTCGCCCTCGAACTCGCCTGGCACGCCGTCGAGGACGCCGGCCTGCGCGCCGGTGAACTCGCCGGCAGCCGCACCGGCGTCTTCATGGGCGTCTGCCACGCCGACTACGCCGAGCTGATGGAGCGCGACGGGGCCAAGACCGACGCCTACTTCCCCACCGGCACCGCCTACTCGATCATCTCCAACCGGGTCTCCTACTGGTTCGACCTGCAAGGCCCCAGCATCACCAACGACACGGCCTGCTCCAGCTCGCTGGTCTCCGTGTACGAGGCCGTCACCGCCCTCCGCAACGGGGACTGCGCACTCGCCCTCGCGGGCGGGGTCAACCTCTGCTGGTCGCCCAAGCACTTCGTCGCCTTCAGCCAGGCCGGCATGCTCTCGCCCACCGGCCGCTGCCGCGCCTTCGACCAGGGCGCCGACGGATACGTACGCGGCGAGGGCGGCGCGGTCCTGCTGCTCAAGCCGCTCGCCCGGGCCGTCGCCGACGGCGACCTCGTGCACGCCGTCATCCGGGGCGCCGCCACCAACCACGGCGGGCGCACCAGCTCCCTCACCGTCACCAACCCGGCCGCGCAGTCCGACCTCGTCGAGGGCCTCTACACCCGCGCCGGCATCCGCCCCGAGACCGTCTCCTACATCGAGGCCCACGGACCCGGCACGCCCGTCGGCGACCCCATCGAGATCATCGCCCTCAAACGCGCCTTCCGGAGCCTGCACGACGCCCAGGGCACGCGGCCGGCGCCGGACTCCGTCGGCATCGGCTCCGTCAAGACCAACATCGGGCACCTCGAAGGCGCCGCGGGCATCGCCGGCATCGCCAAGGTGATCGCCGCGCTCGCGGGCAAGGTGCTGCCGGCGACCGTCGGCTTCGAGGAGCAGAGCCGGCTCATCGACCTCGACGGCAGCCCCTTCCGGATCGTCCGCGAGACCCAGCCGTGGGACGCGCCCACCCCGCGCCGGGCCGGCGTCAGCTCGTTCGGGTTCGGGGGGACCAACGCGCACGTCGTGCTGGAGGAGTACGTCCCCGCCGAGCAGGCGGACACGGACCCCGGCGAGACCGCCGGGCCGTACGTCGTGCCGCTGTCGGCGCGCAGCCCCGAGCGGCTGAAGGAGGTGGCGCGGCGGCTGCGGGAGTTCCTGGAGACGGACGGGTCGACGGCTCTGCGCGATCTCGCGCACACCCTCCAGCGTGGGCGTGAGCCGATGGCGTCCCGCGTCGCCTTCGTGGTGGCGGACACCCGTCAACTGCTCGGCCTGCTCGCCGAGTTCGTGGACGGCACGCTGCCCGAGGGCGCCGCGCACGGAGGCCCCGACGACGGCGGCCTCGCCACGCGCTGGGCCGAGGGCGGCGACGCCGACTGGGCCACGCTTCCCGGGTACGCCCGGGCGCGCCGGGTACGGCTGCCCACGTACCCGTTCGCACGGGACCGGCACTGGTTCCGTACCCGGCCGGACGAGGACCAGGGTGCGGCGCACCCCCTCGTCCCCCGCAACACCTCCACCCTCGGCGAACACCGCCACACCTGCGTGTTCACCGGCACCGAGCCCTTCCTCGACGCGCACCGCGTCCACGGCACCCGGGTCCTGCCCGCCGCCGCCCAGCTGGAGCTGGCCCGCGCGTCCGTCGTGCACGCCGTGTCCGGCACCGGCGCGTCCGTCCGGCTGACCGACACGGCCTGGCTGCGCCCGCTGACGGTCGACGGCGGCCCGGTCGAGGCCCATGTCGTGGTCACCGGGCGGCCCGACGGCACCCTCGCGTACGAACTCCGCACGACGGACGGCGGCACAGCGGTCGTCCACAGCCGGGGCACGGCCTCGGTGGGGGCGGACGACGAGCCCGAGCGCCTCGACCTCGTCGCGCTGCGGGCGTCCTGCGCGACCTCCCGCGACCCCGGCGAGGCGTACACGGCCCTGCACGCGGCCGGCCTCGAATACGGCCCCGCGATGCGCGGGCTCGCCGAGATCCGGCTGGGCGAGGGGCAGTTGCTGGCCCGCCTCCAGCGCCCCGCCGCCGACGTCGCGGACCCCGCCGTCGCGCTGCCGCCGAGCGTCCTGGACGCCGCGCTCCAGGCGTCGGTCCTCCTGGGGGCGGCCCTGTCCCCCGAGGCGGGCCGCAACCTCTCCCTGCCGTTCGCCCTCGACCGGCTCGACGTCCACGCGCCCTGCGCCGACACGATGTGGGCGTGGGTCAGGCACCGGGGCGGCGGGAAGGGGCTCGCGACGTTCGACGTCGACCTGTGCGACGACACGGGCGCGGTCCGCGTGCGGCTGCGGGGGCTGGCGCAGCGGACGGTGGCCCCTGCGGGCGACGCCGACGAGGCGCGCGTCCCGGCTGCCGAAGCGTCGGCCTTCGACGGGTCGCCGCTCGTCGCCGCCGGTTCCCGCTGGGTCCCGGCGGACGTCAGCGGCCCCGCCGACGGCGTCACCGTGCACGGCTTCCTCGCCGGGCGGACCGACGCGTACGCCGCCGAGGTCTCCGCCGCCGCCGGGATGCCCTTCACCGCCTTGCCCGCCGTCACCCCCGACGCGGTCGCGGACGGGGTCGCGGCGGTGCTCGACCTCGTCGTCGGGCGGGTTCAAGAAGTGCTGCGGGCCAGGCCCAAGGGGGCGCACCGGTTCCTCGTCCTCGTCGACGACCGGGTGCCCCGGCGGTTCCACGCGCCGCTCACCGGGCTCCTGCGCACGCTGAACCTGGAGAACCCGTCCGTCTCGGGGCGCGTCGTGCGCGTCGCCGGGTTCGCGAACGCCCCGGCCGGGCAGGTCGCGGAGCTGGTGCGGGCGGAGGCCGGGGACACGGCCGTCCACGACGCCGAGGTCCGCCGCGCTGCCGACGGTGTACGGCAGGTGTGGCGGCCGGAGCCCGTGGAGATCGGGCTCGACGCGCACGTGCCGGCGCTCAAGGACGGCGGCGTGTACTGGGTGACCGGCGGGCTCGGCGGGATCGGGCGCAGTGTCGCCCGGTACTTCGCGCGGTGCGCGGGCGTCACCGTCGTCCTGAGCGGGCGCACCGAAGGGGAGGGGACCCGCGCCGCCGTCGAGGAGCTGCGGGCGGCCGGGGTCGACGCGCACTACCTCGCCGCCGACGTCGGCAGCGCGGCGGACGTCGAACGCGCCGTCCGGGGCATCCTGCGCGAGCACGGCTCGCTGGACGGGATCGTCCACGCGGCGGGGACGCTGCGGGACGGGTACCTGCTGACCAAGGAGCCCGGGGACGTGGCCGAGGTGCTGCGGCCCAAGGTGAGCGGCGTGCTGCACCTCGACGCCGCCACCCGGGGCGTCCCGCTCGACTTCCTCGTCCTGTTCTCCTCCGTCGCCGGCGTCTACGGCAACCCGGGCCAGGGCGACTACGCGGCGGCCAACGCGTTCCTGGACGCCTTCGCCCACGACCGGCAGGCCCTCGTGGACGCCGGTGAGCGCCACGGCCGTACGGTGGCCGTGAGCTGGCCGCTGTGGGCGGACGGCGGGATGACGGTCGACGACGTGACGCTCGCGTCGATGCGGCGCCGGCGCGGCTGGGAGCCGCTGCCCACGGAGGCGGGGCTGCGGGTGCTGGGCGCGGCCCTGCGGGACACGCCGGAGCACGTCGTCGTCGCGTACGGCGCCGAGGCGTCCCTCGCGGCGGCGGAGCCCCGTGCCGGGTCGGCACTCCGCCCCGCCGCGCCGGCCGCTCCGGCCGCCGCGCTCACCGAGGCCGACCTCACCGCCCGGACGGCGGACCTGCTGAAGGAGGTCCTCGGCGAGGTCCTGCACCACGACCCGGCGCACCTGAAACCGGAGGTCGGCCTCATCGAGTACGGCATCGACTCGATCGGCGTGCTGGAGGCGACGGAACGCCTCGGCGAGATCTTCGGCCCGCTGCCCAAGACGCTGTTCTTCGAGTACGTCGACATCGCGGGCGTCGTCGGCTACCTGATCGAGGAACACCGGCCGACACTGGAGGCCCGCTTCGGCCAGGACACCGGGGCACAGGACACCGGGGCACAGGACACCGGGGCGCAGGCGGCGGAGCCCGAGTACGTCGCCCCCGACCCGGCCCCCGCTCCCGCTCTCGTCGTCCGTGAACCCGTCCCCGCCGGCCCCGCCGACCGCGACGACTACCACGACATCGCGATCGTCGGCGTCTCCGGCCGCTACCCCGGTGCCGACACCCTCGACGAGCTGTGGACCGTCCTCGAAGAGGGCCGCCACCTCTTCCAGGAGGTGCCCCGCGAGCGCTGGGACCACGACGCGATCCACAGCCCCGAGCGCAGCGTCCCCGGCAAGAGCGCGATCAGGACCGGCACGTTCCTGCGGGAGATCGACACCTTCGACCCCCGCTACTTCCGCATCTCGAAGCGGGACGCGGAACGCATGTCGCCGGAGGTGCGGCTCTTCCTCCAGGTCGGCGTCGAGGCGCTGGAGGACGCCGGCTACTCGCGCGAGACGCTGCAGCGCCGCTACGACGGCGACGTCGGCGTGCTCGTCGGCACGATGAGCAACCACTACAACCTGTACGGGTTCCAGAACAGCCTGACCAGGGGCGCCCCGGCGACCGGGAGCTACACGGCGACGATCCCCAACACCCTGTCGTACTTCTACGGCTTCACGGGACCGTCGATCTTCCTGGACACCATGTGCTCGGGCTCCTCGACCTGCGTCCACCAGGCCGTGCAGATGCTGCGGGCCCGCGAGTGCAAAATGGTCGTCGCCGGCGGCGTCAACCTGCTGCTGCACCCCTACAACCTGATCACCTCCTCGCACGAGCACTTCACCACCGCCACCTCCGACGTCATCCGCAGCTTCGGGCACGGCGCGGACGGCACGATCCTCGGCGAGGGCGTCGGCGCGGTGGTGCTGAAGCCGCTGGTGGAGGCGGAGCGCGACGGCGACCAGGTGTACGCCGTCATCAAGGGCACCGCGCTGTCCAACGCCGGGGTGCGCAACGGGTTCACCGTCCCCAACCCCCGTATGCAGGCCCGCGCGATCGAGAAGGCCATCGACGACTCCGGCGTCGACCCCCGCACGATCACCTACGTCGAGGGCCACGGCTCCGGCACCTCCCTCGGTGACCCGATCGAGGTCCGGGCGCTGACCTCGGCGTTCGGCAAGTACACGCCGGACAAGCAGTTCTGCGCGCTCGGGTCGGTCAAGTCGAACATGGGCCACCTGCTGCACGCGGCCGGGATGATCGGCTTCGCGAAGGTGCTGCTCCAGCTCAGGAAGCGCACCCTCGTGCCGTCCCTGCACAGCGAGGAGCTGAACCCGGACATCGCCTTCGAGGACACGCCGTTCCGCGTGCAGCGCGAACTGGCCGAGTGGAAACCCGCGGTGACGGCCGAGAACGGGGTGACGACCGTCCACCCCCGGCGCGCGGGCATCACGTCCATCGGCGCGGGCGGCATGAACTCGCACATCGTCGTCGAGGAGTACGTCGCCCCGGCCCGCCCGGACGACGGACGGCCGCGCGGCGCCGAGCTGTTCGTGTTCTCCGCGATGACCGACGCCGCGCTGGAGACCTCGCTGGCCCGGTTCCGCGACTACCTCGCGGCGGCCGACGAGGCCGACCTGCCGTCCATCGCCCACACCCTGCGCGTCGGCAAGAACGAACTGCCGCGCCGCTGGGCCTTCGTGGCGAAGGGCCGCGCCGAAGCCGTCGCGTCCGTCGACCGTTACCTGGCCGGCGGGCGCGACCAGGACGCCGCGCTGGCCGGCGCGGACCCGGCCGTACGCGGCCTCGCCCTCGACTGGGCGGGCGGCACCGGCGTCGACTGGGCGCCCCTGACGGGCGGGCGTCCGCCCCGGCGGATCTCGCTGCCGGCGTACCCGTTCGAGCGGGTGCGCTGCTGGACGGAGCCCGAGCCGGGCGCGCCGAGCGTCCTCGCCCCGCTGGCGGTGCGGGAGAAGGTCCACCCGTTCCTCGGGGCCAACCGGTCCGACGTCGACGGGCTGCGGTACGTCCTCGACGTCCACCTCGACGACCTCGCCGACTACGGGTACGCCCGCGACAAGGTGCGCGGGATCGTCCCGACGTTCGCCGTCGACCTGGCGCTGGCCGTGGGCAGGGCGACCGGGTTCGCGGCGAGTCCCCGGGTGAGCGGGCTGCGGCTGTACGGGCCGGTCCCCTGGGGGGAGACGGCACGGCTGGTGACCACCTTCACGCCGGACGGCCGGGAGGCGGGCGTCGGGGTCGTGGTGCGGGAGGACCGGGACGGTGAGCGGAGTGTCGTCGCCGAGTTCGTGGTGCGGCCCGGGGACGGGCGGCCCGCTCCGGCGGGCGAGGTGCGCCAGGACGCCGTGCGCGTGCTCGACCGGGACGGGGTACTGGCCGAACTCGCCGAGGGGGGTGTCGTGCCCGAGGCCGTGCGGTTCGGGGTGTCCGGGGCGTCCTGGCTGGCGGACGGGCGGCTCGTCCTCGCCGTCGGGGTGCCTCAGGTGCGCCAGGACCACGTCCTGCGCGACGTGCGCATCGCGCCGCACGTCCTCGCGGCCGTCGCGCACGGCGTGCGGCTCGCCGCCAAGCGGGACGGGGCCGCCGACTGGGCCCGGCAGGTTCCACGCGGGTTCGAGGAGGTGCGGGTCTTCGACGACACGCGCGGCGCCGACGAGGTCGCGCACGTCGTCCTCGACCCCTCGGCCGGGCGGGTCCTGCTGACCGGCGCGGACGGGACGGTGCTCGCCGAACTCACCGGGATGCGGTGGGGAGAGGCGCAGACCGGGCCCTCGTACACGGAGGCCGAGCGGCGCGAGACGCCGGTGCGGGCCGCCCCCGTGCGGACGGAGCCGGCGCCCGTCGAGCCCGTCCCGGCGCGGGACGAGGACTCCCTCGTCGCCTTCGCCGTCGACCGGCTGCGGCTGCTCGCCGCCGACCTCCTCAAGTTCGACGCCGAGGAACTGGACGCGCACACCGGGTTCGACGCCTTCGGGTTCGACTCGATGTCGCTGGTCGCGTTCGCCAAGCTGATCAAGGAGGAGCTGGGGGCCGAACCGACGCCGGCGGTGTTCTTCGACGTGAACACGCTGGCCGCGCTGGGGCGGTACGTGGTCGAGGAGCACGGGGAGGCGGTACGGGCGGCCCGGGGGGAGGCCGGGGGCGGGGCAACTCCGGTGCCGGAACCTCCTGTTGAGGCAACTCCCGTCCAGAAACCGCCCGTTGTGGCAACTCCCGTCCAGGCCAGGCCCGTAGAAGCCCCGGCCGACCCCGGCCGGCCGATGCCCATCGCCGTCATCGGCGTCGCCGGACGCTTCCCCGGCTCGCCCGACCTGGACGCCTACTGGACCAACCTCGCCGGCAACCGCGACTGCGTCACCGGGTTCCCCGTCCACCGCTACGACGCCGCGTACGCGAAGGTCGTCGAGGAGGCCGAGTTCCCCAAGCACGCGGGCGTCGTGGACGACGTCGACGCGTTCGACGCGGAGTTCTTCCAGATCTACCCGCGTGAGGCCGAGCTGATGGACCCTCAGCACCGGCTCGCCCTCCAGACGGTGTGGAACGCCGTCGAGGACAGCGGGTACGCGCCCGGCGCCCTGCCGCGTGACACCGGGCTCTACCTCGGGGTCTCCGGCACGGACTACGCGACGCTGCTGACGACGTACGGGGTCGAGCCGGACGCGTTCACCTCCACGGGCAACGCGCACTCCATCCTCGTCAACCGGATCTCGTACGTCCTCGACATCCGGGGCCCGAGCGAGCCGATCGACACGGCCTGCTCCAGTTCGCTGGTCGCCGTGCACCGGGCGATGGAGGCGATCCGCTCCGGCGCGTGCGAACTCGCGATCGCCGGCGGGGTCAACCTGCTGCTCAGCGTGGACACGTTCGTCAGCGCGCACCGGGCCGGCATGCTCAGCCCGACCGGCCGGTGCCGCACCTTCGCGCGGGACGCGGACGGGTACGTGCGCGGCGAGGGCGTCGGCGCCCTCGTCCTCAAGCCGCTCGACGCCGCCGAGCGCGACGGCGACGCCATCCTCGGCGTCCTCGTCGGCAGCGCGGAGAACCACGGCGGGCGCGCCAACTCCCTCACCGCGCCCAACGCGGACGCCCAGGCCGACCTGGTCGCCACCGCGATGCGCGGCATCGACCCGCACACCGTCGACTACATCGAGACCCATGGCACCGGCACGGAACTCGGCGACCCCGTCGAGGTCCGCGCGCTGCGCACCGCGTACCGCAGGCTGGGCGCCGGGGACGACGCCGGCATCGCGCTGGGCTCGGTGAAGACCAACATCGGCCACCTGGAGGCCGCCGCCGGGGTGGCGAGCCTGCTGAAGGTGCTGCTCGCGATGAAACACGACACCATCCCCGCCGCCCTGCACTCCGGCGACCTCAACCCCTACCTCGAACTCGACAAGGGGCCCTTCCGCGTCGTCCGCGAGAACGAGCCCTGGCCGCGCGGCCGTTCGCCCCGGCGGGCGGGTGTCAGCAGCTTCGGGTTCGGCGGCGTGAACTGCCATGTGGTGGTGGAGGAGTACGTGCCCGGCGCGGCGCAGGCCGACGCCGCCTCGGTCACCGCCCCCGTCGCCGTCCCGCTGTCGGCCCGCACCCCCGAGCGGCTGCGCCAGGTCGCCCGCGACCTGCTGGCCCACCTGGAACGCACCGACGTCCCGCTGTCCTCCCTCGCCTGGACCCTCCAGAGCGGGCGCGAGGCGCTGCGTGAACGGGTCGGCTGGGTGGTCGGCTCGCGGCGTGAACTCGCCGCCGAACTAAGGGCGTTCACGCAGGACGGCCCGCACACCGGGCTCCGGGGCACGGTCACCCGCCGGGCCGGCGACACCCCCGTGACGGACGGCGGCCCCGCCCGCACGCTGGCCCGCTGGATCGCCGGGGACGCGGTCGACTGGCGTGCGCTGTACGGGAGTTCGACGCCTCGGCGGGCCCACCTGCCGGTCTACCCGTTCGCCCGGGAGCGGTACTGGATCCCGGGGTCGGCCGCGCGTGACGCCGCCCGGCCCGGGACCGGCACCGGGACCGCGCTGCTCGTGCCGCGCTGGGAGCCGAAGGCCGTCGCCGGGTCCGGCGAGGTGCCGCCCCGGCGGGTGGTGATCCTGTGCGGTGAACTCGCCGCCGGTGCACAGGAGTTCATCGAGCCCGGGGTGCGGTGCGTCACCGTCGGGAGCCGTAAGCGGCGGCTCGACAGCCGGTTCGGGGACGTCTCACGGCAGGTCTTCCAGGCCGTGCGGGACGTCGTCGCCGAGGCGACGCCCGGCCGCACGCTCGTGCAGGTCGTGGCGCCCGTGTCCGGTGCCGACACCGTCCACCTCGCCCTCTCCGGGCTGCTGCGCACCGCCGCCGCCGAGGACCCCTCGCTCACCGCGCAACTCATCTGCCTCGACGGGCAGTTCGACGGCGCGGCCGTCGCCGCCCGGGTCGCGGAGAACGCCGCCGCCGAGGACGACGTCGTGCTCCACCGGGGCGGCGTCCGCTCCGTGCTCGTCTGGCGGGACGTCACCGCGCCGCAGAGCGAGCGGGTCCTGCCCTGGCGGGACGGCGGCGTCTACCTGATCACCGGCGGTGCCGGGGGCGTCGGTGCCGTCGTCGCCCGTGCCATCGCGCGGGACGTCGAACGGCCGACGCTCGTGCTCACCGGCCGCTCACCGCGCGACGCGCGCATCGACGCGCTCCTCGGCGAGCTGCGCGGCGCCGGCGCCATCGCCCGGTACGCGCGGGCCGACGTCTCCCGGTGGGAGGAGGTCCGGCATCTCGTCCGCGAGGCCGGTCGGTTGCACGGCATCGTCCACTGTGCCGGGGTCGTCCGGGACGCGGCGCTCGTCAACAAGACGGAGGACGAATGGGGGGACGTCCTCGCGCCGAAGGCCGACGCGGTCGTCCACCTCGACCGGGCCGTGGGCCGCGCCCCGCTCGACTTCCTGCTGCTGTGCTCCTCCGGCTCCGCGGTCACCGGCAACCCCGGCCAGGCGGACTACGCCACCGCCAACGCCTTCCTGGACGCCTTCGCCGCACTGCGCAACGCGCGCGTCGCCGCCGGGGAGCGGTCCGGGCGGACCCTGTCGCTCGGCTGGCCGCTGTGGCGGGACGCCGGGATGCGGGTCGACGACGCCGTGCGCGCCCGGCTCTGGACGAGCAGGGGGCTGGCGCCTATGGAGTCCGCCGCCGGGGTCGAAGCGCTGGTGGGGGCCTGGGGATTGCGGGAGGAAGGGCAGGTCTGGATCCATCACGGGGACCTGAGCAGGGTCCCGGACGTCGGGTCGAGCCGCGCTCCGGCCGTCCCCGCCCCTGTTCCCGCCCCTGTTCCTGTGCCAGTTCCTGTCTCTGTTCCTGTCCCTGTTCCTGACCGTGCCGTCGACGACGCCCTCCGCCGGCTCGTCGAGATCTTCGCGCAGGTCACCAAGGTCGCGTCCACAGCTGTGGACGGCGATGCCCCGCTGCACGACCTGGGGCTGGACTCGATCATGATCGTGCAGCTCAACAGGGAGCTGGCGCTGGCGTACGGCGAGGTCTCGAAGACGGTGTTCTACGAGTTCCCGACGCTGCGGGCACTGGCTGAACACCTGGCGCCGAAGGGGCAGTCGCCCCTACCGGAGCCTGTACCTGAGCCCGTGCCGCCCGTGCCGCCCGTGCCGGAAGCGGCCGTCCGGACCGTCCGGACGCCCGCCCCCGCCGCCCGCGAGCCCATCGCCGTCATCGGCATGACCGGCCGCTACCCCGGCGCCCCGGACCTCACCCGGTTCTGGGCCAACCTCAAGGCCGGCCGGGACGCCATCCGTGAGGTCCCCGCCGACCGCTGGCCCCTGGACGGCTTCTACGAACCCTCCCGTGCCACCGCCGTCGCGAACGGCCGCAGCTACAGCAAGTGGGGCGGCTTCCTGGACGACTTCGCCGGGTTCGACCCGCTGTTCTTCCGCATCGCCCCCCGCGACGCCTACGCGATGGACCCGCAGGAACGCCTGTTCCTCCAGGCGGCCTGGGAGGTGCTGGAGGACGCCGGCTACACCCCGGAGGAACTCGGCGCCCGCCACCACCACCGGGTCGGCGTCTTCGCCGGCGTCACCAAGTCGGGCCACGCCCGGTACGGCACGCGGCGGCTGCCGTCCGGGGAGACGGTCGTCCCCGCGCTGTCGTTCGCCTCGCTCAGCGCGCGCACCTCGCACGTGCTCGACCTGCGGGGCCCGAGCATGACCATCGACACGATGTGCTCGGCGTCGCTCACCGCGATCCACGAGGCGTGCGAGCACCTGCACCAGGGCTCGTGCGAGGCGGCCATCGCGGGCGGCGTCAACCTGTACCTGCACCCGCTGGACTACGTGGAGCTGTGCCGCTCCACCATGCTCTCGGCGGAGGGGAAACTGCGCAGCTTCGGCAAGGGCGGCGACGGCTTCGTGCCCGGTGAGGGGGTCGGCGCGGTCCTGCTGAAGCCCCTCTCGCGGGCCGAGGCCGACGGCGACCAGGTGCTCGCGGTGATCCGGGGCACGAGCGTCAACCACGGTGGCCGCACCCACGGTTACACCGTGCCCAACCCGGTCGCCCAGGCCGAGCTGATCCGCGACGCGCTGGAGCGCGCCGAGGTGAGTGCCCGCGACATCGGGTACGTCGAGGCGCACGGCACCGGCACGCAGCTCGGCGACCCCATCGAGGTGACCGGGCTGACGCTCGCCTTCCAGCAGGACACGGACGAGCGGCAGTTCTGCGCGCTCGGCTCCGTCAAGTCGTCCATCGGGCACCTGGAGGCCGCCGCCGGCGTCGCCGGGCTGACCAAGGCCGTGCTGCAACTGCGGCACCGGCAGTTCGTGCCCAGCCTGCACGCCGAGGAACTCAACCCCAACCTCGACCTCGACCGCAGCCCGTTCTTCGTCCAGCGCGAACTCGCCGACTGGCCCGGCGACCGGCCGAGGCTGGCCTCGGTCTCGTCGTTCGGTGCGGGCGGCTCGAACGCCCACGTCATCTTGGAGGAACACGTGTCCCAGTCCGCCTCCGGCCGAGCGCCGGACCAGGCAGGAGCGGAGCAGCTCGTCGTCCTGTCCGCCCGTACGCCCGCACAGCTGCGCGCCCACGCCGAGCGCCTGGCCGACCACCTCGCCGGTCCCGGCGCGGGGGCCGACCTCGCGGATCTCGCCTTCACCCTCCAGACGGGCCGCGTGGCCTGGGACGAACGCCTCGCCGTGGTCACGGCGTCGGTGCCGGCCCTGCTCGCCTCCCTGCGGGCCCATCTCGCGGGCGACCCCGCCGCCCCCGGCGTCTTCCGGGGCACCGCCGGCCGCCCGGGCGGCACGGCCCTGGAACTCACGCAGGACGACGACCTCCGCGACCTCCTCGTCACGCGCTGGACCGCGGCCCGCAAGCTCACGAAGCTCGCCGCGCTCTGGACCGAGGGCGTCCCCCTGGACTGGCCCGCCCTGCACGCCCCCACCACCCCTCGCCGCATCTCCCTGCCGGCCTACCCCTTCGCCCAGGACCGCTACTGGGCGGGCGACCTGGAGGCGGTGGCGGACGGCGCGGGCGCGGGCTACACGGCCCCGGAGACCGGCACCGACCCGGCCAGGCATGAGGCGGGTACCGCGTACGGGGCTCCCGAGCCCGGCACAGCGCCCACGGCGCGGACCACCGGGGCGGATGCCGGATACCGGGCTCCCGGCGCCGCTCCGGCGGGTACCGCGTACGGAGCCCCCGAACCCGGCACGGCGCCCACGGGGCACACCGCTGAAGCGAACGCCGGCCACGGGACTCCCGGGGCGGGTGCCGCGTACGCCGCCCCCGCCACCGCCGAGTCCGCGCCCCCGCTCGACGACCGCGTCCGCGACACCGTGCACGCCAAGCTCGCCGTCGCGCTGGCCATGGACGAGCGGGAGATCGACGGGCGGCGTGCCTTCGCCGAGTACGGGCTCGACTCCATCCTCGGCGTGCGCTTCGTGCACGAGCTCAACGGGACGCTGGGCCTCGACCTGACGACGAGCGTCATCTACGACCACAGCTCGGCCGACCGCCTGATCACCCACCTCCTGGACGACCACCGCGAGACCATCACCTTCGCGGCAACGCCGCAGCCGACGACCGCGGCGACCGGCGTCGCCCCCGTGCCGGGGGCCCCGGCGACCCACGAGCCCGCCGCCACTCCGCTGTCCCCGGCGCCCGGGTTCCCCGCGAACAGCACCTCCGCGTTCCCGGCCCCGGCAGTCGGGTTCCCGGCGGGCGGCGCCGTCGCCCCCGCGCCCGAGCCCACCCCCGCGTCCCCGCCCCCGGCGCCCGCGGCGGTCGGCGTCGCCGTGCCGGAGGGCCCGGTGGCCGGGTTCGCCTCCGGCCGTCCGTCCCCCTCCGCCTCCCGGCCCCCCATCGCCATCGTCGGTATGAGCGGGCGTTTCGCCGGGTCGGACTCTCTCGATGAGCTCTGGCGGCATCTCGCGGCGGGGGACGATCTCACCGGTGAGGCCGTCCGGTGGCCGCTGCCCGCGACGGACGACGCCGGGAACCCCCGCTGCAACCGGGGCGGATTCCTGGACCGGATCGACGAGTTCGACCCGTTGTTCTTCAACATCTCGGGTGTCGAGGCCGCGGTGATGGACCCTCAGCAGCGGCTGCTCCTGGAGGAGTCGTGGAAGGCGCTGGAGGACGCCGGGTACGCCGGGACGGCGATGCGTGAGCGGGACTGCGGGGTGTACGTCGGCTGCTGGGAGGGCGACTACCGCGGCCTCGTCGGGGAGGACGCGCCGGCGCAGGCGTTCTGGGGGAACCTGGGGTCGATCGTGCCCGGCAGGATCGCGTACTTCCTGGACCTGAAGGGCCCGGCGATCGCGGTCGACACGTCCTGCTCCAGTTCCCTCGTCGCGCTGGACCTGGCCTGCAAGGACCTGTGGTCCGGCGAGACCGGCATGGCGCTGGCGGGCGGCGTGTACGTGCAGTCCACCCCGCGCCTGTTCGACCTGGCCGGCCGCGCGGGCATGCTGTCCCCGACGGGAAGCTGCCGCGCCTTCGACCACCGCGCGGACGGCTTCGTCCCCGGTGAGGGGGTCGGCGTCCTCGTCCTGAAGCGCCTCGACGACGCCCTCGCGGACGGCGACCACGTGCACGGCGTGATCCGCGCGTCCGGCACGAACCACGACGGCGCCACGAACGGCATCACCGCGCCCAGCTCGCTCTCGCAGGAGCGGCTGCTGAGCCAGGTGTACGACAGGTTCGGCGTGGACGTCGGGACGATCCAGCTCGTCGAGGCGCACGGCACCGGCACGAAGCTGGGCGACCCGATCGAGTTCCAGGCGCTGACCCGCGCGTTCCGCAAGGGCACCGACAGGTCCGGCTACTGCGCGCTGGGCTCGGTCAAGACGAACCTCGGGCACACGCAGTACGCGGCGGGTGTCGCCGGCATCTTCCGGGTGCTGCTCGCGATGCGGCACCGGCAGATCCCGGCCTCCCTGCACTTCGAGCGGAACAACGAGGCGGTACGGCTCGACGGCAGCCCCTTCTACGTCAACACCCGCACCGAGCCGTGGCCGGCCCCCGCGCACGGCCCGCGCCGGGGCGTCGTCAGCTCCTTCGGCGCGAGCGGCACCAACGCCCACGTCGTCCTGGAGGAACCCCCGGCCCGCCCCGCCGGGCGCGCCGACGCCCCGGCCCACCTGGTCGTCCTGTCGGCGCGCTCGCGGGAGCAGCTGGCCGAGCAGGTCGCCCGCCTGGCCGCGCACTGCCGCGCGGAGACGGCGCTGGACGCCGGGGACGTCGCCTGGACCCTCGCGGTGGGCCGCGCGCACTTCACGCACCGGTACGCCTGCGTCGTCCGCGACCGCGAGGACCTGCTGCGGGTCCTGGAGCAGGGGCTCGGCGGACCGCGCGCCGTGACGGGCGAGGCGAAGCCGTCCGCGCCGCCGGCCACGCCGCCGGCGGACCTGAACGCCCTCGCCGAACTCCACGTCCGGGGCGCCGAACTGGACTTCGCGCGCGTGTTCCCGGACGGCCTGCGCAGGGTCCCCCTGCCGACGTACCCGTTCGCCCGCGAGAGCCACTGGGCGACGGGGACACCGCCGGTCGCCCCGGCCCAGCCCCAGGCACCGGCACCGGCACCGGCACCGGCACCGGCACCCGAGGCGACGGCCGTCCCGCAGACGCCCCCCGCCGCCGACCCCTTCCTCACCGACCTGACCCCCGACCCCACCGCCCCGGGCACCCTCCAGGGCACCGTCCGCCTCACCGGCGACGAACGCCTCCTGCGAGACCACCTGGTGCGCGGCGGCCGGGTCCTGCCCGGCGTCGTGCACCTGGAACTCGCCCGCGAGGCCGCCGTCCGCGTCCTGGGGACGGACCCGGCGGCCGGGCTGAGGATGCGCGACGTCACCTGGGTGCGCCCGCTGGCCGTGGACGGCCCGCTGGAGGCGCGGGTGACGGTCCGTCCGGACGCCGAGGGAGTCACCGTCACGATCGGCGCCCCGGACGGGCCCCCGTACAGCGAGGCCCGGGTCCGGCCGTCCGCCGCTCCGGCCCCCGCCCCCCTCGACCTGCCCGCCCTGCGCGCCGCCTGCCCCACCCGCGTGCCCGGCACCCGCATCACGCAGTCCCTGGTCGCGGCCGGTATCACCCACGGCCCGGCGCTGCGGGCGATCGACGAGGCGTACGTCGGTGAGGGCACGGTCGTCGCCCGGCTGACCGCGCCCGCCGGGCACCCGTACGTCCTGCACCCGGCGCTGACGGACTCGGCGGTCCAGGCGTCCGCCGCGCTCGCGCTCGACGGCGACGCGAGCGACGTCAGGGTGCCGTTCGCGCTGGAGACGCTGGAGCTGTTCGGCCCCTGCGAGGAGGTGATGTGGTCGGTGGTCCGCGTGGTGGACGCCGGCCGGCTCGACATCGACCTCGTCGACGAGGCGGGCGCGGTCCGCGTCCGGCTGACCGGCTACACCTCGCGCGCCGTCCCCGACTCCGCGCCCGCGCTGTTCAGCCCGGCGTGGCAGCCGGTGGCGGCCGAGGAGGGGGGCCCGGCGTCCGGCCAGGAGCGGGTGCTCGTCGTCGGCGCCACGGACGAGCGGTTCGCCGACGTCCTGCGCACCTTCCCGCAGGCCCGCGCCTGGCGGCTCGCGCCCGGCGCGACGGTCGAGGAGACCGCCGCCGCGCTGACGGCCCTGGGCGGCATCGACCACCTCCTGTGGCTGGCCCCCGACACCGCACCGCACGTGACGGACGCCGCCGGCTTCACCGCCGCGCAGGAGGACGGCGTCATCGCCGCGTTCCGCATGGTCAAGGCCCTGCTGAGCACCGGCGCCGACGCCCGCCCGCTCGGCGTCACCCTGGTCACGAGGGGCGCCCTCGCCACGTACGCGGGCGAGGCGACCCGGCCCGCGCACGCCGCCCTGCACGGCCTGTTCGGCTCCCTGGAGAACGAGTACGGGCACTGGACCGTCCGCCGCGTCGACCTCGACGAGGCGGGCGGCCTGTCCGGCCTGCCCGCCCGCACCCCCGGCGGCACCTGGGCCCGGCGCGCGGGCCAGTGGCTGCGCCGCCGCCTCGTCCCGACCGCCTCGGCCCACCTGGAGACCGTGCCCTACCGCGAGGGCGGTGTGTACGTCGTCATCGGCGGCGCGGGCGGGCTCGGGGAGGCGTGGACGCGGCACGTCACCGAGCGGCACGGCGCCCGCGTGACCTGGCTCGGCCGCAGGCCCCAGGACGCCGGCATCACGGCCCGGCTGCACGCGGCGCGCGGGCGCGGCGAGGTCCGCTACCTCGCCGCCGACGCCACCGACCCGGCCGCGCTGCGCGCCGCGTACGAGGACGTCAAGGGCCGGTACGGGCGCGTCGACGGCGTCGTCCACTCGGCGCTCGTGCTGCGTGACCGGGGGCTGGCCGGCATGGCCGAGGCCGACTTCCGCGCCGCGCTCGCGGCGAAGGTCGACACCAGTGTGGCGATGGCCCAGGTCTTCGCCGCCGAACCCCTCGACTTCGTCCTCTTCTTCTCCTCGCTCCAGTCCTTCGTGACGGCCGCGGGCCAGTCCAACTACGCGTCCGGCTGCGCCTTCGCCGACGCGTACGCGAACCTGCTGGGCCGCGAACTCGCCTGCCCCGTCCGGGTGATGAACTGGGGCTGGTGGGGGTCCGTCGGCAGCGTCGCCTCCGCCTTCCACGAGCAGAGCATGGCCCGCTGGGGCCTGAAGTCCATCGAGCCGCCGGAGGGCATGGCCGCCCTCGGCACGCTCCTGTCCGGCCCGCAGCCCCAGGCGAGCTACGTCAAGCTGGCCGACCCCCGGGCCATCGAGCCGATCGACCCCTCGCTGCGGACGACGGTGTACGCGCGGGCGTCCGTGGGCGTCCCTCCGGAGACGGTCGCCGCGCACACGGGGCAGGCCGACGAGGAACTGCTGCGCGGTGTCGCCGCGTGGCGGCGCGACGAACGCGACCCGCTGCTCGGGCAGTTGATCCGGGCGCACCTGGAGGCGCTGGGGGTCGTGCGGGCCGGTGAGCCGGTGCCGGACGGAGCCACCGGGCTCGCACGCGGCGGCATCCACGAGCGGTACTCCGCCTGGCTCGCCCACTCCCTGCGGGTCATGCCGGCGTCGGCGGCGCCGCTCGACGTCCTTGAGGCGCGGTGGGCGCAGGAGTGCGCGCGCTGGTCGGCCGACCCCGACAAGGCCGCCGAACTCGCCCTCGTCGACGCGACGTTGGCGTCCCTGCCGGCGATCCTCACGGGGCGGGTCCCCGCGACCGACGTCATGTTCCCGCGCGGTTCCGTCGAACTGGTCGAGGGCTGCTACCGCAACAACCGGGTCGCCGACACGTTCAACCGGACGATGTCCGCGGCGGCCTCCGGCATCGTCGCCGGCCTGCTGCGCCAGGACCCCGGCGCCCGGATCCGCATCCTGGAGATCGGCGCCGGCACGGGCGGCACGAGCGTGGGCATGTTCGCCGCGCTGCGCCCCTACGCGTCGAGCATCGAGACGTACACGTACACCGACCTCTCCAAGGCGTTCCTCAACCGGGCGCAGGCCAACTACACCCCCGACGCCCCCTACCTGGACTGCCGCCGCTTCGACGTCGAACAGCCCCTCGCCGGGCAGGGCATCGAGGCGGGCTCCTACGACCTGGTCGTCGCGGCGAACGTCCTGCACGCGACGCGGGACATGCGTAACACGCTGCGCAATGCCAAGGCCGCGCTGCGCGACCGGGGCTGGCTGCTCCTCAACGAGCTGACCGCCTTCGACGTCTTCAGCCACCTCACCTTCGGCCTCCTGGAAGGCTGGTGGCTGTCGCAGGACGTCCCGCTGCGCGTCCCCGGCTCCCCGGCGCTGGCCCCGGACGCCTGGCGGGAGGTGCTGCGCGGCGAGGGCTTCACGTCGGTGGTGTCGCTGCTGCCGTCGGCCGGTGACCTGGGCCAGCAGATCATCGCCGCCGAGGGTGACGGGATCGGCAGGCAGAAGGTGTCCGGAGCTGGAACGGCTGGGCCGACGAGCGCGGTCGCCGCAGCGGCACAGCGGACGACACCGGCTCCCACACCCTCCCGCCCCGTAACCGCCCAGGCCCCGACCACCCCGTTCCCGGCCGCATCGCCCCCGGCGGCTCCGGCGGCTCCGGCTCCGGCTCCGGCGGTTTCGGGCACGCCGGCTTCGCCGGTTCCGTTCCCGGCCACCCCGGCCCCGATCACCCCGGCCCCGGCTGTTTGGGCCACGCCGGCCTCGCCGATTCCGTCCCCGGCCGCGTCGGCTCCGGCGGTTTCGGCTCCGGCTCCGGCGGTTTCGGGCACGCCGGCTTCGCCGGTTTCGTTCCCGGCCACCCCGGCCCCGATCACCCCGGCCCCGGCTGTTTGGGCCACGCCGGCCTCGCCGGTCCCCGTCGCCTCGTCCGCCGTCACGGTCCTGTCCGCCTACCTCACCGACAGGGCCGCGGAAACCCTCCGGGTCCCCGCTGAGAAGATCGACGCCGACACCTCGTTCATCGAGTACGGCATGGACTCGATTCTCGTCCTCCAGTTCACCAACGAACTGCGCCAGGACCTGGGCGAGTTGTCATCGACCGTGCTGTTCGAGGAGGACTCGGTCGGCAGGCTCGCCGCGTACCTGATGGCGAACCGCGCCGAAGAGGTACGCACGCTGGTGGCCGAACTGCACCCGGAGCCGGTACGGGACGAGGGAGCCGTGGACGTGGCGGAACCGGTGCTGGGAACGCTGTTCCACGCGGCCGTCCGCTCGGCGCCGCCGGCTCAGGGCGCCGCTCTGCTGAAGAGCGCCGCGCGGCTGCGCCCCGCCTTCACCACGGGCGCGGACACCCCCGACCCGGAGACGCTGTACCTGGCCGAGGGCAAGGACGAGGTGGGCCTGGTCTGCCTGCCGTCGCTGATCGCCCCCACGGGCGCGCACCAGTACCTGCGGCTGGCCATGGCCCTGCGCGGCCTGCGCCCGGTGTGGGCGACCGGCATGCCGGGATACGGCACCGGTGACCCCCTCCCGCAGACCCTGGACGCGGCGATCGACCGCCAGGTCACCGCCTTGCGGGGGCGCTTCGCCGGCCGGCGTTTCGCGTTGGTGGCGTACTCGTCGGGCGGCTGGCCGGCCCACGAGATCGCGCGGCGGCTGGAGGCCGACGGCACACCCGCCGCCGCGCTGGTCCTGCTGGACTCCCCGGCACGGCCGGGCAGCGCCCTGGCCGACGGCATGATCACGATCACCCGCTGGCTCGCCGACCGCTACCCCCAGCTCCCCGCCGACGACGAACAGCTCACGGCGATGGCGCGGTACGCGGAGCTCTTCGAGAGCTGGGAGCCCCGTCCGCTGCCGACGCCGACGCTGTTCGTGGCGCCGTCCTCGCCGGAGGCCCTGTCCGAGGTCCTGGGCGACACGTCCCGTCAGCTGTGGCGCCCGGACTGGCCGCTGGACCACACCCGCCTGGAGGTGCCCGGCAACCACTTCACCCTGCTGGAGGAACACGCCGGGACCACCGCGCACGCCGTCCACGAGTGGCTGACGCGCCTGGGCTGACGCCGGGGAACGCGTGAGCGTGGGCGCCGACGGGGTGAGTCCCGTCGGCGCCCACGCCGTTGCCGTCGTCCACGCCTACGCCGTCGTCCGCGTGCCCCCCGGCACCAGTGTCTCCTCCGCGCTCAGCACGAACCGTTCCAGCTCCGCCGAGCCCACCGCGTACGGGCAGTACTCGCGCCGTACCCGTTCCACCGCCGCCCGCGCGCTCACCCCGGCCACCGCCATGTCGAGGCAGGCGAGCGCGGCGCCGGTGCGGCCGTGGCCGCCGAAGCAGGCGACTTCGAGGGTGGCCCCGCCCCGTAGCTCGACGGCCAGTTCCCGGACGCGGGTGAGGAGCAGTGCCGACTCCACGGGCGCCTCCAGCGTGGGCCAGAACACGAAGTACGGGCGGCGGGCGTCGGCCTCGCCGTGCCAGCGTTCGTCGAGGTAGAGGCCGAAGTCGGCGGGCCCGGCGTGCGGCGCGCCCAGGCGGCGCTCGGGGCTGTCCAGGGAGGTGCCCCACACCGTGAGGCCGCCGACCCGGTAGCGGGTCCTGAAGTGGCGGTCCTTCTTCGGGCGGTCGGTCATGTCGTGCTGCCTTCCTCTCGTGTCGCTCCGGCGGATCCGGGGATCCAGAAGCCGGCCGTGTGGTGTTCGCCGGGCCCGAAGGCCGCCTTGAACCTCGTCACCGAGGTGCCGGGGTAGGTGTCGCCCAGGTGCAGGGTCCGGGCGCCGCGCGCGCAGGCGTCCTCGGTCATCAGGTGGACCAGATACGTCGGCGCCTGGGTCAGCGCGGCGCCCTCCTTGTCCATCGCGGCGGCCCAGTACACGGCCTGCGGGCCCCGGTGCAGGGCCACCAGCGCGGCGACCGGCGCGCCCTCGTGCGACGCCAGCCACACCTGGCAGTCGTCCCCCAGGTGCCGGGCCACCGCCGCGAACTTGGCCGGCGGATTCTTCTCCCGCACCTTGCGCAACGTCTCCTCGGGCGCGTCCCCCGCCTGCCCGGCCCACCGCACGGCCGACAGTTCGAACAGCCGCTGGAACTGGGGCACGAGCCGTCCCGTACCGTCCCGCTCCACGTCGAGCCCCGCGCGCTCGGCCTTCCGTACGGCCCATCTGGCCCGCTTGCCGAACCGGTGCCGCCACACGTGCCCGAAGCCGCCGTCCAGGTCCAGGACCTGGGTCAGCCGGGGGTTGCGGCGGGTGCCCTGCGGCATCTGTGACTCCCACAGCGGCGCCGAGGCGGTGTCCGGGCGCAGGTACACCGTCCGTGCGGGGAGCCCGGCCAGGTCGTCCACCACGGCCCGCGCGCGCTCGGCCGTCAGCGCCCCCGGCGCCGCCACGGCCCCGCCGACGCCCCAGCCCTCCGGCCAGGACGCGTACGTCCCGCCGTCGGCCGCCCGCACCAGCGGCACCAGCAGCCTCGTGCCGTCCGGCCAGGTGTAGAGACGCGACGCGTCCCGCCACCCGTTCGAACACACGGCGCTCCGCCAGCCGGCGGTCTGACTGGGCAGCACGCCGTCGCCCGCCTCGCGGGTGACGGCGTCCCAGAGGGGGGCGGGGACAAGGGGGTCGACGCGGACGCCGAGGGCCAGGGCGCTGCGGGCGGTTACGGTCATGAGGGCACATCCTGTGGGGTGCCGGGAGGTGGGGTAAGAGGGGGTTCCTCCGCGTGGAACGGTGGGGCGGGGACGCGAGCGGGTCCGTTCCGCGGGGCGGAACCGGTGGCTGCGGGGGTGGTGACCGCAGGCATCGTGGGCCGGACCGTTCCGCCTCCGTGTCCGTCCCGCGCCCGTCCCGGCGCCCGTCCCGAGAGCCGATGCCGTGGAGCCGCAGTCCGTGTCCCGCCCCGACGACCCCGCCCCGGCGCCGGACCGGACCCGGTTGGCCTGGGGACCGGTCGGCTGGGAGCTGACGAGCGGGGACCCGGCGGAACACCGCTGGTTCGCCGCGCACCTGTCGGTCACCGGCGATCACCTGCCGTACGCCGCGCCGCTGCGTACGTTCAGGATCGAGGTGCGTACGGGGGCGTCCGACGAGTGGCGGGGCCCGGCGGGTCCTGTCGTCCTCATCCGCGACGTCCCCCACCACCGCACGGCCGTCGAGGGCCACCCGGCCTGGGTCAGGGCCGGCGGCGCGCCGTACGCGTACGTCCACCGGGGCGGGGACGACTGGCTGGTCCTGCGTGAGGAGCGGGGTGCGGACCGTTTCCGCCCCGCCGAGACCCTGGCCGCCGAACTGCTCAACGTGACCCTGGCCGGCCTCGGCGGCACGACCGTCCACGCGTCGGCCGCCACCGCCCCGCACGGCACCCTCTTCGCGGGTGCCTCCGGCACGGGCAAGAGCACCTTGGCCCTCGCCCTCGCCGCCCGGGGCGGCGCCTTCATCGCGGGCGACCGCAGCGTGCTGCTGCCCGGCGAGCACCGCTGGCACATCGCCGGCGCCGCCGTGGCCGCCCGCTTCGGCCGCGGCACGCTCCACGCCACGGGCCACGCCGAACGCGTGGACGCCGCACGGCTGTTGCGCCGCAGCTCGCCGAAGGCGCTCCTGACCCAGACCGAACTCCACGGCCTCCTCGGCACCCGCACCTCGGCCGGCGCCCCCCTGGCCCGCGTGGCCCTCCTGGAACACGCCACCGGCGAAGCCCCGGCGGTGACCCGGGTCCCGCCGGACGAAGCCGCGCCCCTGCTCCTCCCGCACCTCCTTCCCGCCCCGGCGCCGTGGTGGGACGGCTCCCCGCCCCCGCCGCCCGTCCTCGCCCCCTGCCCGCCGGTCCCCGTGTTCCGGGTGCGCTGGAATCCCGTGGTCCACGCGGCCGGGACCGTCCTGCGCCTGCTGGACGGGGCGGGGGCGGCGGGCCGGAGCTGAGTCCGAGGCGTGTTCCGCGCCGGGGAACGGCCCTTCCCGGCGGGCCGGAGGCGTTGCGAGGCTGACGGCCGTTGCGGTCGTGTCCGGTCGTCGAGTGAGGAGTCGCGCGTCGTGAGAATCCACCGGCGGGTTCCCGCATCCGTACGCTCCGGCGCGGGACCGGTCCTCGGGGCCCTCCTCGTGGCCGCCCTGCTCCGCGCGGCGGCCCCCGTCGCGGCGGCCCTGCTGCTCCTGCGGCACGGGCCCGACGACCTCGGCGGCGGGTACGCGCTCGCCGCGTGCGCGGCGGTGTGGTGGGCCGCCCGGACCCTGGAGGGAGTCCTGGTCCCCCGCGCGGCCCGCGCGGTCGATCACGCGGCCCGGCGGTCCGTGCTGGACGCGCTCGCGCGGGCCGCGGACGCCCGCCGGCTGGACCCGGACGACCGGGAGCTGGGCGACGCCGCGCACGCGGCGGCGGGAGTGGCCGTGCGGTGGGAGCCGAAGCCGGGGACGGCGGCCGGTCCGGCGGCCCGGCTGGTGCGCGACGCGGTGACCGTGGGCGGGGTCTGCGCGGCGCTGGGGGCGGCGTACGCCCCGGCGGGGTGGCTCTGCGCCGGCGTCGCGGTCCTCGCCGGGGCCGTCCGGGTCCGGCGGCACGCCCCCGCCGACGCCGGGTTCGGCCGTACGCGGTGGCTGACCCTGGCCCGGCGTATCCGGCGACGGCCCGTGACGGCCCGGGGGTCCGCCCTGGCCCTGGCGCTGACGGCGTTCCTCACGGCGGGCGCCCGTCCGGGCCTTGAGGCGGGCGCGGCCCTGGCCGCCGTCCTGCTGTACCGGGCCGGGGCCGCCCTCCAGGACCTCACGGCGCTGCGGCACGGGGTCACCGCGCTGAGACGGGTGCGCGCCCTGTCGGCGACGGCGGCGCGTCCCCGCGCACCCCGTGATCCCGCCGAGCACCTGACCGTCCGTCCGCTGCCCGGCGGCGGCCTGCGCATCCGTCTGACCCAGCCAGGACCCGCCGGCCGCCCGCAGGTCACCGAGGTCGGCGCGGCGCCCGGCGCGTACGTACGCCTCACCACGACCCGCGCCGCCACGGACGTTCTGCACCACCTCATGACGACCGCCACCGGCCCCGTGGTCATGGTCCCGCCCGACCCGTTGCGCCTGGGCTTCGCCACCCTGGCCGACAACGTCACCCTGGGCAGTAGCCCCCTGCCTCTCGACCCGGCCCACCTGCAACCCGGGCTGGACCACCTGACGGCCGACCCGGCCCACCTGGCCGCCGGCTTTCCGTACGGCCCCCGTACCCTCCTCTCCGCCCAGTACAGCCGCGGCGTGGACCTGGACGACCACGCCTGGTCCGCCGTCATGGCCGCCCGCCTCACCGCCCGCCTGCCCGCAGGCCCCGCCCTGATCTGCCTCGCCGCGTCCCCGGCTCCCGCTCTGGCGAGGGCCCTGGACCGGGCACGTGCGCGGGGGGCCTGCGTCCTGCGCCTGGATTCCGTACCCGTCACCGCCGCCCCGGAGCCCGTATGACCCACCCCGTCCTCCTCTGCGTCACGACCGCCGCCGGCGCCTCCCTCGGCTGGTGGACGGCCCACGCCTCGCCGGGCCGTCCCGCGACGGTCCTGGCCCTGGCCCTGGCCCTGTGCTGCCTCGGCAGCGCCTGGCGCGCGGGGCCGGCTGGCTTCGCCGTGGACCGGACGGTCCGCGTCGTCACGGCCCTGTCCGTCCACCCCGCGCTGGCCCTGGCCCTGCTCCCCCTCTGCCTGCCGCACCGCCCGCCGACGGCCCGCCCGCCCCTCACCGGCGAGGCCGCCGACGCCGCCCGCGCCATCCGCAGGATCGTCCGCGCGGCGGTGGAACCGAGGGACTGGCCGGAAGTGACGGCATGGCGTCTCATGCCCCTGCTCGTGACCCATCACGAGCGGCACGCGAGCACGGTGGCAGCCGCGACGGCCCGGGCGTCGGTCCGGTCCCTGCCGGGCGGACTCCCGATGGCGGCGGCCCTCCTGCTGACGGCGGCGACGGTGTGGGCGGTCCCCGGGGCGACCCTCACGGAGGCCCAGGCGGTGCTGCTGGCGGTGACGATCGCGACGGCGGCGTAGGGCCCGGGGCGGCCGGCGAGGCTCTTCGGGGGCGGGGGCGGCATCACCGCGCGCCCCGGCTCTTCACGCCGCTATGCGGCCCGGCGCCCCAGCAGCTCCCCGAACACCGCCCGCTCGTGGTCCCGTTCCCCCACCGTCTCCGGGCAGTGCACCACGTTCCTGCGCTCTCCACACCCCAGCTCCGCCCGCAGCCGCCGCTTCACGGCCAGCGTCCGCCGTATCGCGTCCTCCCCCCGTACCGCCAGCAGCTCCACGGGCCCCTCGCACAGATAGGCCAGGGTCGACGCCCCGTCGGGCTCGTCGGCCTTCTCGGGCAGCCAGCGCCGCGCATCGGCCGCCCGCAGCCGGAACGACCCGACCGCCTCCACCTCAAGGCCCGCGCCCCGCAGCGCCGAGACCACGGTCCCGGACAGCCCGCGCGCGACCCCGTCGGGTTTGACGAGGGCGTGGGTGGAGGGGGAGAGGTCGCAGCGGGCGGGCAGGGCGAAGCCCGGCAGAGTGGTCCAACGGATCCGCATCGGCCCTCCGATATCGTCGCCGGCCGGCATCGTCGCCCCGATCCTGCCCCCGCCCCCGCCCCCGCGGTACTCGCCGTTCCGCGCGGTGAAATGTCCCGGTCGCACCGGCGGAACCCTCGCTAAGGTCGCTCGCAGGAGCCGGAAGAACGGCGCACCCACAGCACGGGAGGGGACCATCAGATGACGAGGGACCGGGGCCTGGCCCACGCCCGGAAGTATCTCGGAGACTTCGAGACGCTCGTGGCCGCGAGGATCGAACAGCAGGGCAGGGTCCGGCTGCTGGAGGCGGGCTGCGGCTACGGCGTCGCGATGATGGAGCTCGTCCGCGCGTTCGGGGACGCGGTCGAGGTGCACGGCTTCAACTACTCCCCGGTCGACGGCGACGAACGCCGGATGCGTACGGAGGCCGTGCGGCGGGGCGTCTTCACGGAGCAGGACCTGGCCGGCGTCACGCTGCCGAGGATCACCTTCTGCGACGCCTCGAAGCCGCTCCCGTTCCCGGAGGGCTCCTTCGACTTCGTCTACAGCCAGGCGTCGATGTACCTGTACGACGACAAGGCGGCGTTCCTGCGGGAGTGCAACCGCCTGCTCGCCCCGGGCGGGGTGGCCCGCGTCAACCCGTCCCTGCACTTCGACGAGAAGGACGCGCCGGAGAAGTACCAGGGGTACTGGGAGATCTGGGACGGGGGCCGGGAGGTCGAGCTCGGCGACCACCTGGAGCGCGTCGAGGGCATCGACCTGGTCTGGCCGGCGGGCCGGGAGCACCCCGACCTCGCGTACGTCGAACTGCGCCGTCAGGACGAGCTGGACCTCGGCCTGCGCCTGGTGGCCTCCGTCGACCTGAACTTCCTGTGGCACGAGTGGGGCGGCGTGCGCAGCGTCTACTCGACGCAGGTGGAGTTCACCCCCCGCTACAAACGCGAGCAGGGCCGCCCGGCGACGGCCGGGAGCCCCGCGTGACGCGCACGGTCGAGATCGTCCCCTACGACCCCGCGTGGCCGGCGGAGTTCGCGGCCCTCGCCGGCCTCCTGCGGCCGGCCCTCGCGAACGCCTCCCGCATCGACCACATCGGCTCCACCTCGGTGCCGGGACTCGACGCGAAACCCGTGATCGACGTACAGATCTCCGTCCCCGCCCTCACCCCGGACGACGCCTTCCGGACCCCGCTGGAAGCGCTCGGCTTCCGTTACCGGCGAGACAATCCCGACCTGTCGAAACGGTATTTCCGTGAGCCGGAGGGTGCCCGCCGCGTCCACCTCCACGTCCGCCGCGCAGGCAGCCTCGACGAGCAGCTCAACCTGGTCTTCCGGGACTTCCTGCGCGCCCGCCCCGACACGGCCCGGCGGTACGCGCGGACGAAAAGGGAGCTGGCGGCCCGGCACCGCCACGACGGCCAGGCATACACCGAGAGCAAGGGTCCGTTCATCTGGGCGACACTGCGCGAGGCCGCGGCCTGGGCCCAGGAGACCGGCTGGGAACCGGACCCCGGCCGCGGGACCGGCGTCAGTCCCAGATGAGGCCGTCGCCGTCGGCGTCGCCGTCGGCGCGGACGGTCGTCACGTGCTGGCCGGCCGGCTGCTCGGCGTGCAGGGCGAGACCGGCCAGGGCGAGGACGGCGGCGACGAGAATCCCGTGGAAACCGAGGGTACGAGACATGGGGGTACCTCCAGAAGAATTGCGATGAATCGGTGGGGGTAATTCGTTCACGCACCGAAATCGACAGATTTCCTAATTCAGAAATCCCATTCTTTTCCGGTGGGAGCGGGGGGCGCTTCTTCGCCTTTTCGCTGTCCGCGTCGCCGCGTCCCTCGCTTCGTTTTCGATTCTGGAGGTCCGTACCGGTCGGCAGAAGCGGGAAAAGCGGCCCGGCCGCTTTGGGCCAGCGCCGGCGACCCGGCCGTCTCCGGCCACCCCGTCGACCACGCGCCGGACGCCCTGCCCTCGCTCCGAGCAGGGCCAGTACCGCACGCAGACACGCGTGAGCCCGTGCGGGCGGGTGGATAGGGAAGCGATAGCGGACCGAAAGTCCGGCCCCCTTGTGTGAGAGGTGCGCACGGTGATTGCTGCGCCCCGAAGAGTGGCGGCCCCCTTGAGATACCGCCCCGGACAGGGATGGAGGTCATGTTCGATGACATGTTTCTCACGCGGCGGGCGACGCGGCGACGAGCCTTCGGCCGTCGCCGCTTTGCTGTTTTCCGCATCGAACGGCTTATTAACCCGTGCCCCTGGTCCGGGGGCATGGATAGGACGGTTCTCTCAGCGGACGGAGACGGAGGTGGGGCGGGAATGAAGGCCGTGTTGGGGTTGGCCGGGCTCGATCGGGTGCAGGAGATCGTCTACAGCGCGACGCTGGAGGACCCCGCACTGGACGCATCGGCGCTGGCGGAGCGACTGCACCTGGACGTCGCCGAGGTGCGCGACGCCCTGGAGGTCCTGCTCGAACTGCGCATGGTGCGCCGCTCGCACGAGGAGCCGGAGCGGCTCGTCGCGGTCGATCCCGTGGTGGGTCTGCAGAACCTGCTGGCGCGCGAGCACGAACAGCTGCTCGCGCGCCAGCAGCAGATCTCGGCGAGCCAGTCGATGGTGCTCAGGATGCTCGCGGACCGCAACACGAGCGTCGCCTCCGCCACCACCGAGGGGGTGCAGCGGCTGGAGGGGATCGACGCCGTCCAGCAGCGCCTGGAGCGGTTCTCGCAGGAGGTCAAGTGGTCCGTGGAGACGTTCATGCCGGGCGGCGCCCAGTCCGCCGCCGCGCTGGAGGCCGCGCGGCAGAACGACGCCCGGGTCATGGCCCGCGGCGTGGTGATACGCACGATCGGGCTGGACTCCGTACGCGAGCACGAAGGGACGCTGGCGTACGCCCGCTCGCTGACCGACCGGGGCGGCGAGTTCCGTACGGTCGCCGCGCTGCCGCCCCGGATGGTGGTGGTGGACCGCAGCTCCGCGCTGGTGCCGATCGACCCGGAGGACAGCCGCAAGGGGGCGATGTACCTGACCGAGCCGGGCATGGTGGCCTCCCTGGTGGCCCTCTTCGAGCAGGTCTGGGACGTGGCCACGCCGTTCGGCAGTGACCGCAGACCCGACAGCAGCGGTCTCTCCGCGCAGGAGAAGGCTTTGCTGGCGCTCATCGCACAGGGGCACACGGACGAGTCGGCCGCCTCCAAACTGTTCATCTCGGCGCGCACGGCCCGGCGGACGATGGCCGGAATCATGGAACGCCTGGGAGCGCGCAGCCGGTTCGAGGCGGGCGTGAAGGCCGCTCAGCTCGGCTGGCTGTAACGGGGAACGGCAGGATGCGGACCGGGCTGGGGTTTCCGAACAGGGCAACTCCTTGGTGACATACGCGATTTGCTCAGGAGTACTGGATCTTTCAAACAAGTCCGTGATGTGAGTAGACTGACTTCGGGGCGAGTTGGGAGAAATTCGCAGGCCCTGAGGACCTTGACGGAGCTGCCGTCGGAAGCAGAGGCGGAGCGTTGGAACCTGTCTTTCGAGTTCTCGGCCCGCTCAGACTGACCGGCCCGCAGGGGCCGATCCGGCTCCCCGCCGGACGCGAGCGGGCCGTCGTCTCCCAGCTGATCCTCAACACCAACAAGGTGCTTTCGGTGGAACGGCTGGCGAACGCGGTGTGGGACTACGACGCCCCGTCCACCGCACGGACCCAGATCCAGATCTGCATCTCGCGGCTGCGCCGGGCGTTCGACGAGGCGGGGCTCTCCGGGCGGATCGTCACCTCCCGGCCCGGCTACCAACTGGTCGCCGAGCAGGGCGAGGTGGATCTGCTGGTCTTCGAGCGTGAGGTCTCCGAGGCCCTGCGCATGATCCGGCGCCGCGCCACCCCCGAGACGACCGCCGAGGGGGTCGCCCTCGCCCGGCGTGCGCTCGGGCTGTTCACGGGCGAGCCGCTGGCGGACGTCGGCAGCGAGGTCGTCCAGTCCGTGGCCCGCCAGCTCGCGCAGCGCCGGCTCCATGTCCTCGAAGTCTGCCTGGACGCGCAGCTCGACCTCGGGCAGGCGGCCGACATCGTCGACGAGATCGCCGCACTGGTCGCCGAGCATCCGCTGCACGGGCGGCTGCGGGCGCTCAGCATGAAGGCCCTGCAGCGGCTGGGCCGGCGGGCGGACGCGATCGCGGTCTACCAGGAGGCGCTGCGCGAGTACCGCGACCGGCTCGGTCTCGAACCCGATCCCGAGCTGAGACAGCTGCATGAAACGATTCTGCAAGACATGAGTTACCCGGTGAGGGAGAGCCGGGACCCCGAGGAGACCCGCGGCCACGCCCCCGAGCCCCACGGCGCCCTGCGCCCCCCTTCCCTCGGCCGCGAACTCCTCCCCATGCCCGGCACGTACCACCTCGACGGCCGCACGGAGGAGTTCCGCATGCTGCGGGAGGCGCTGCGGCGGGCCAGGTCGGCGGGGGCGGGGAGGTCCGGCTCGGCCCCGACCGGTCCCGGCGTGCCTCCCGGGCCCGTGTTCGTCTCCGTCTCCGGTCCACGCGGTATCGGCAAGACGGCCTTCGCCATCGCCGCCGCCGTCCGTCTCGCCCAGGACTATCCGGACGGCCGGCTGTACCACGACATGCACCGCGGGGACGGCACCGACGTCGACGCCCACACCGTCCTGGCGACGTTCCTGCGCACGCTCGGTGTGCCCTCCGCCGACGTGCCGCCGACGCTGGAGGAGCGCTCGGCGCGGTACCGGGAGCTACTGCGAGAACGCCGGGTGCTGGTCGTCCTCGACGGCGCGCAGGACCGCCAGCAGGTCCTCCCCCTGCTGACCGACGGCTCCAGCAGTGCCGTCATCCTGGTCAGCCGGGTGCCGTTGGCCCCGCAGCCGGCGGCCCGGCGCATCCGCCTCGGTCACCTCGACACGGACGCCTCCATCAGCTTCCTCGTCCGGCTGGTGGGCGCGGCCCGCGTCTTCGCCGAGCCGGAGGCGGCCCGCCGCCTCGCGGAGCGCTGCGCCGGGCACCCGCTGGCCCTGACCGCCCTGGCCTGCCGTCTCGACCGCCGTGCCCAGTGGCCCCTGTCCCGCCACCTGAAGTCCCTCATGGACGACGCGACCCTCCTGGACCAGCTCTCCACCGGCGGGCCGAACGTCCGCGCCGCCCTCCAGGCCAACTACGACGACCTGCACCCCACCTCCCGTCTCCTCCTCCAGCGCCTCGTCCTGCGGGACGACGACCGCCCTTTCTCCCCGGAGGTGGTGGACGCCCTCTTGGACTGCCCTCCCGGCGCCGGCATGGAAGTCCTGGACGACCTGGTGGTGGCGGGCCTGGTGGACGTACGCCACGGCTCCGACGCGACGGAGACCTACCGCCTGACAGGCCTGATCCACCTCCTGATCCGCGAGCACACCTCACCACGCCCCTCGACCGGCCTCGCACTTTCACTGAGCGGGCCGTCCGACGGGTGAACCAACGACAAAGGCCAGGTCAGAACACACCTGACCTGGCCTGAAAAAGAGCCCCCTGTCGGATTCGAACCGACGACCTACGCATTACAAGTGCGTTGCTCTGGCCAGCTGAGCTAAGGAGGCGTGACGTACACGACTGGGTACGCGACCCGTGCAGTGTACCCAAGCCGATCCGCCGCCCCGGCGAAAATTTCCGCGAAGTTCACAGTCCCCCAGGTGCTGACATACCGGAAAACGCGAGGTAGCGTCCTGAGGCAGTCCACCCGTGGACTACACCACCACCTTCCTACAACGGATCGTCCGGCACGTTCCTGCCGGTAGAAGGGGGCCTAGCACCATGGCCACTGTGTCTTTCGACAAGGCGACCCGGATCTACCCGGGTACCGAGAAGCCCGCCGTCGACGGGCTCGACATCCACATCGAGGACGGGGAGTTCCTGGTCCTCGTCGGCCCGTCCGGCTGTGGAAAGTCGACCTCCCTGCGGATGCTCGCGGGTCTTGAGGACGTCAACGGCGGAGCCATCCGCATCGGCGACCGCGACGTCACGCACCTGCCGCCCAAGGACCGGGACATCGCCATGGTGTTCCAGAACTACGCGCTGTACCCGCACATGTCGGTCGCCGACAACATGGGCTTCGCCCTGAAGATCGCCGGCGTCCCGAAGGCGGAGATCCGCGCGAAGGTCGAGGAGGCCGCGAAGATCCTCGACCTCACGGAGTACCTGGACCGCAAGCCGAAGGCGCTCTCCGGCGGTCAGCGCCAGCGTGTCGCGATGGGCCGCGCGATCGTGCGTGAGCCCCAGGTCTTCCTCATGGACGAGCCGCTGTCGAACCTCGACGCCAAGCTCCGTGTGTCGACGCGTACGCAGATCGCGTCCCTCCAGCGCCGCCTCGGCATCACGACCGTGTACGTCACGCACGACCAGGTCGAGGCCATGACGATGGGCGACCGCGTCGCGGTCCTCAAGGACGGTCTGCTCCAGCAGGTCGACACCCCGCGCAACATGTACGACCGCCCGGCGAACCTCTTCGTCGCCGGCTTCATCGGCTCCCCGGCGATGAACCTCGTCGAGGTCCCGATCGCCGACGGCGGCGTGAAGTTCGGCAACGCGGTCGTCCCGGTCCAGCGCGACGCGCTCTCCGCGACCACCGACAAGACGGTCACCGTCGGCGTCCGCCCCGAGCACTTCGAGGTCGCGACCGAGACGGACAAGGGCCTCGTCGTCACCGTGAACGTGGTCGAGGAGCTCGGCGCCGACGCGTACGTCTACGGCACCGCCAAGGTCGGCGAGGAGTCCAAGGACCTCGTCGTCCGCGTCAGCGGCCGTGCCGTCCCGGAGAAGGGCTCCACCCTCTCCGTCGTCCCGCGCGCGGGCGAGACCCACGTCTTCTCCACCTCGACGGGCGCGCGCCTGTCGGACTGACGCGAGCTGTGCGAAGGACCCCGTGGCCGGAAGGTCGCGGGGTCCTTCCGCGTTCCCCCGAAAATCCCCGACACTCCCGACTTTTCGGGCAGGAACGTCAACCCCCTACCCAATAACCGCCACTTCATCGTCCCCCATCCGAGTGACTAAATGTCTCCAAATCATTACTGGGCGCTACCATCACTGGCGTGAAGCACTCGAAGCGCTCCGTGGAGCACACCACCACGCGGACGCGACGCGGCGGCCGGGGTCCCGCCCGCCGGATCGGTCGCTCCCTCGCCCTCGTCCTGCCTGTCGTCATGGTGCTCTCCGGGACCCTCGCGGTGACCCGGGTGAACTGGACCGGGAACCCGTCGGACTCGGTGCTGACCGCGTCCGACGTCTCCGCGCCACGCACCGGTCACGGCAGCGTCGCCCGCGCACCGCAGGACGTCCTGCGCGACCAGCTCCTCACGGAGCTCCAGCAGAAGGACCCCGGCATCGCCCTGACCCACCTCCAGCAGGCGGTCAACGGCAAACCGGCGCTCGCGAAGCACTGCGCGTCCATCGCGCGGGCGCTGGGCCGCGCCGCCGTCCGGGCGTACGGTCCCAGTCGCGCCCAGTCCTTCTCCCGCCCCGTCTGCGACACGTCCTTCGCGTCCGGCGTCCTCGCGGCGCACACGGGCTGAGCCGACCGCACGCCGACCGCCGTACGACACCGACCGGCCCCGGGGACATGAACCCCCGGGGTCGGCCCATGTCCATGTAAGAACCCCTTCCCCGCACCCCCCTCACCCCCGTCTCGTACAGTGCGGTCATGACCGACCCGCACGCCGCGCCGCGGCCCACACAAGCCGTCATCCTCGCCGGGGGCCAGGGCTCACGGCTGCGCCCCTACACCGATGACCGGCCCAAGCCGATGGTCGAGATCCCGGGGACGGGGACGCCGATCATCGGCCACCAGCTGAACTGGCTCGCGGAGGAGGGGGTGACCGACGTCGTCGTCTCCTGCGGGCACCTCGCGGACGTCCTCCAGAAGTGGCTGGACGACACCGACCTGCCGGTCTCCGTCACGACGGTCGTCGAGCCCGAGCCGCTCGGACGCGGGGGCGGCCTCAAGTACGCCGCGGCCCGGCTGCCGCACCCCGACCGGCCCTGGTACGCCACCAACGGCGACATCTGGACCCGCTTCTCGCTGCGCGAGATGGCCGACTTCCACACGGAACGCGACGCCGTCGCCACGATCGCCCTCGCCCGCCCCCGGATCCCCTGGGGCGCCGTCCAGACCGACGGCTTCGGCCACGTCACCGACTTCATAGAGTCCCCGCCCTCGACGTTCGAGATCAACGCGGGCGTGTACGTGTTCTCACCGGAGTTCGCCGAGCTCCTCCCGGAGCGGGGGGACCACGAGCGGAGCACGTTCCCCCAGCTCGCGCGGGAGCTGAGGCTGGCGGGGTTCCCGCTGCCGCAGGGGGCGTACTGGCGGGCCATCGACACCGCCAAGGACCTGACCGAGGCGGCCAAGGAGCTTTCGGCCCTGGGGCGTTGACCGAAAGCGGTATTCCGCGCGGGGTGTGATCGTCCCCTAGTCCTGGAAGGCCCGGTCCAGCGCTGCGCTGAGCTGGGCCTTCGGCATGTTCAGGGCGGCCGAGTGGGGGAGGCCGGGGAGGAAGGCTTGTCGCTCTGTTCTCGATGCCAAGGATCGGGCTGTTGTCGGGTCCAACGTGCCGCGTTTACCGGGAGTTCCCGAGTCGTCACGCAATTTCCAGATCCTCCCCGCCCTTCGTGCCGCCGCCCTCAGAGATTCCGAAGCCGCCGCGCGATTTCCAGGTCTTCCTCGTCGAGCGGTTCGCCGTCCTCGATGTTCCAGAGGGAGTTCTCCAGGAGGCGGCCCAGGGTCCAGGCGCGTGCTCGGGCGCGGTCCAGGCCGAGGCCGGAGGTCATCGCGTCGAAGCGCCAGCGGATGTCGTCCGCGTCGAAGCGGTTGGCGATGGCGGGCCAGAGGTCGTAACCGGGGTCGCCGGCGAGGGGTTTGGGGTCGATGGCGAGCCAGGGCGCGCGGTCGGCGGCGAGGACGTTCTCGTCGTGGAGGTCCCAGTGGAGAAGGCGGTCGCCGGGTTCGTCGACGACTTCGGCCACGGCGGAGGCGCAGTCGGCGACGATACGGCGGTGCTCGGGGTCGGGGATGCGGGCCAGCGCGGCCGGCGTGCGCTCCAGCATGGACGCGGCGATGTCGGCGAGGCTGCGCATGCCCTGCGGCGCGGGCCCGGCGGTGAGGTGGGCGAGCAGCCCGGTGATGACCTCGACGGAGGTGTGGGCGTCGGCCACGCGCGCGAGCATGCGCGTGGGGTCGAGGCGTTCGAGGAGCATCGTCCCGGTGGCGTCGTCGAGATCGAGGAGCCGGACCGCTCCGTCGCCGTCCCACAGCCGCAGGGCGACCGCCTCGCCCTCGCTCTCCTCGTCGAGGAGTTGCAGCTTCAGGACGGCGCGCAGGCCGTCCGTACGGACGACGGGCAGGATCAGCGCGCACATGCCGTGCATCGACGGCCCGTCGAGCCGCAGGTCCCAGCGTGCGAGGAACTCCTCCGCGAGCGCCGGCAGCCCTTCCAGGAAAGCCACTCCGGCCGCCCCGTTCGCCCTTTGCTGAGACTTCACTAATCCGTGCGGAATGTCGATCACCCCCCGGACGATACTGAACTGCGTGAATCCGCTCATGCGAATCAAGCGCGGACTGCGGGCAGTCGGAAGGTACATCCGGCGCTCCCCGGGGACCTACATCTGGCTGGGCGTCCTGCTGTTCACGACGGCCGCCGCGCACCGCATGTCGCCGCAGTTCGAGGAGGAGTTCCTGCGGCAGCGGTCGACGAACCTGCACGAGCTGTCGGACAACCCCGTGCGCGTGCTGCTCGCGAGCGCGATGTGGCTGGACGGCGGGTACTGGCTGCCGTACGCGGCGCTGTACTCGGTGATCCACGCGCCCGTGGAGCGGTGGCTCGGGACCGCGCGCTGGCTGGCCGTCGCGGCCGGCGCGCACGTGCTGGCGACGCTCATCAGCGAGGGGGCGCTGCTGGTCGCGATCGAGCAGGGGATCGCGCCGAGGTCGGCGATGAACACGCTGGACGTGGGGGTGAGCTACGCGCTGGCCGGGGTCGCGGCGGTCCTCACGTACCGCCTGCGGGCGCCGTGGCGGTACGTGTGGGCGGCGGGGCTCCTGGTGTTCTTCGCGGCGCCCATGGCGGTCACGCCAACGTTCACCGACCTCGGGCACTTCATCGCCGTACTGCTGGGGCTCGCGGCGTATCCGATGACCAAGGGACGACGAGATCCGAAGGGGACAGCCCTCGCCCGGACGGGCTAACGTCCGCGCGTGGGTGCCTTCGCGAACGGCGGTGTCTCCTTCTGGTGGGCCGAGAACGGCCTCCCCCGGGAGTGCGATCCGCTGCCCGGGGACGCGACCGCCGACGTCGTGATCGTCGGCGGCGGATACACCGGGCTGTGGACGGCGTACTACCTCAAGAAGGCCGACCCCTCGCTCACGGTCACCGTCCTGGAGCGCGCGTTCTGCGGGTACGGCGCCTCCGGGCGCAACGGCGGCCGGCTGTACAACGGGATCGCCGGACGCGACCGGTACGCGCGCGTGCATGGCCACGAGGCCGCCGTACGGCTCCAGCGGGCCATGAACGACACCGTCGCCGAGGTCGTCGCGGTCACGCGGGCCGAGGGGATCGACGCGGACGTCCACCGAGGCGGCGTCCTGGAGATCGCCCGTACGCCCGCGCAGCTCGCGCGCCTGCGCGCGTTCCACGAGCACGAGCTGGCGTACGGCGAGACGGACCGCGAGCTGTACGGGCCCGCCGAGACGTCGGAACGGGTCCGTATCGTCGACACGCTGGGGTCCACGTGGACGTCGCACGGCGCGCGCGTACACCCCGTCAAGCTGCTGACGGCCAGTCGGGGGTCGTGCAGTCGAGGGAGAGGTCGGCGCCGTTCGCGCGCGCCTGTGCGGTCTTCGCCGGGCCGCCTGCCAGGGCTATGACCGTGGCGCCCCGGTGTTTGGCGTACTGGACCAGGAGCGTGCCGAGTCCGCCCGCCGCTGCCGGGACGATGGCGATCGAGTCGGGGGTCAGGGTGGCGAACTGGAGGATGCCGAGGGCTGTGCGGCCGGTGCCGATCATGGCCACGGCCTGGGCCTCGTCGAGGGGGCGGGGATCTCGTGGAGGCGGGTCACGTCCGTGACGGCGAGTTCGGCGTAGCCGCCGGGGGCGAAGCCGAGGTGGGCGACCACCCGGCGGCCCAGCCAGGTTCCGGCCACGCCCTCGCCGAGGGATTCGACCGTGCCGGCGACTTCGCGGCCCGGGATCGTCGGGAGGGCGGTGGGGGTGGGGCCGGGCCCTGGATGCCTTGTCTCAGGGCTGCGTCCAGGAGGTGGACGCCTGAGGCGCGTACGGCTATGCGGACCTGGCCGGGGGCGGGGTGGGGGTCGTCGGTCTGTTCGTAGGTGAGGTTCTCGGCGGGGCCGAAGGCGTGGAGGCGGATGGCGTGCACGGGTCCCCCTAGGGTGCCGGTTGTCCGGTGTTCTTGTCGTACGAGTCGGGTGTTCTCCAGGCTTCGGCCTCAACCCCGCTTGAGGTCGAGGAGCTTGTCGCCGAAGGCCCCGGTGGCGGAGTTATCCACAGGCCAGGGGCGTTGTCAGTGGCGGGGTGCAGGATGGGGGCATGGCGAGCAACGGACGTGGCGGCGGCGACAAGCGGGGCGGGGTCAAGGGGGCCCGGCGGCCCGAGCTGCGGCTGCCGGAGCTGCGGGGGTTCGAGGGCGGGGAGGTGGAGCCGGACGGGGATTACGACGGGGTGGAGCTGAAGGAGCTGGACCTGGCGGGGCAGGACGGCGCGGGGGCGACGTTCATGGACTGCGCGCTGACGAGGTGCGCGCTGGACGAGACGCGGCTGAGGAACGCGCGCTTCCTGGACTCCCGGCTGACGGCGCCGCGCGGGGTAGGGACGGACCTCGCGGACGCGACGCTGCGGGACGTGGAGGTGACCGACGCGCGCCTGGGCGGCACGCAGATGTTCGGGAGCGTGCTGGAGAGGGTCGTCGTGCGGGGCGGGAAGATCGACTATCTGAACCTCCGGCAGGCCCGTCTCAGAGATGTCGTTTTCGAAAACTGCGTTCTCGTCGAACCGGACTTCGCGGGCGCGCGTATGGAACGGGTGGAGTTCGTCGACTGCGCGCTCAAGGGCGCGGACTTCAGCGCGGCGACCCTGTCGGACGTCGATCTGAGGGGAGCGGTCGAACTGGGCATCACCGCCGGTGTGGACCGACTGCGCGGTGCCGTCATCAGTACGGCACAGCTGCTCGATCTCGCACCGGTGCTGGCGGGGGAACTGGGGATCAGGGTGGAGGAGTGACCGATGGGCACGTTTTACGGAAACGTACTGGTGGCGCGGCCGTGCCAGGAAGTGGTGCCGCTGCTCTCCGAGGAGACGGCGGCGGGTCGGCCCGCGATACGCGGGTACGCACTCGCGGTGGGGCCCAGCCACACCGTGATCCATCCCGCTGAGGAGACGGAGGCGCTGACCCTCGCGGAAGCGGTGAGCCGCCGCCTGTCCGTCCCGACGCTGGGGATGTACGTCTTCGACTCGGACGTACTGGTCATGCAGGTGTACGACGACGGCGAGCTGCGGCACGTCTACGACTCGTGGCCGGGGTACTTCAGCGGGGAGCGGCCCGCCGACGCGTGGGCCTCCGGCCAGGCCCCCGACTGGCCCGAGCCGCTCGGTGCCGCCCCCACCGCGTTCCTCCCCTTCGCCGCCGCGCCCCTCGACATCCCGGCGCTGGAGTCGGTGCTGCGCTGCGTGCCGCTCGCGCGGGAGGACGGCAAGGACGGGCGGTACGTGTTCGCGGATGCGCAGCACTACGACGTGATGGCGCTGCTGGGGCTGTCGGCGCCGAGGCTGAACACGGGGTACGGAGCGCTGTCGCAGGGGTACCTGCCGCCGGGGACGGCGTTGACGGAGCTGTGGCTGCTGGGCGGGGCGACGTTCTGGGCGGGGGGTGCGCCGGCGGGGGCGTCGGGGATGTGACGGGCAGTGCGGGGTGCTGATGCCGGGTTCTTCAGCGGCGCGTCGTTCAGGGGCGCGGGGCGCTGAGAGCGGGGGTATCGGTGGCGCGGGGCTGGGGGCCGGTGCAGGGCCGAGGGCGCGAGGCTGGGACGCCGGTGCAGGGACGGCCGGGGGCGCGGGGCTGGGGCGATCTGCGGCTCCGCCGCGTGGGCGCGGCCAGCCGCCATGGCACCGCAGCCGCACGGCACCGCAGCCGCCCGACGGCCTCGCCCGGCACTTTCCGCCGCGCCCGCCCCCGCAGGGGTCAGCTCAGCCGGGGGAACTTCGCCTGGAGGGTCCAGATCGCCGGGTTCTCCCCCAGGTCCTCGTGCAGATCCGTCAGGTCCTCGATCAGGTCGTGCAGGAAGTCCCGCGCCTCGCGCCGCAGCTCGCTGTGGGAGAACGTCAGCGGTTCCTCCTCCACCCGCATCCAGTCCGCCTCGATGTCCACCCACCCGAACCGCCGCTCGAAGACCATCCGGTCGGTCGACTCGGTGAAGTCCAGCTCCGCGTACTGCGGCCGGGAGGCCCGGGACCCCGCCGGGTCGCGGTCGATCCGCTCGACGATGTCGCACAGCGCCCACGCGAAGTCGAGCACCGGCACCCACCCCCACGCCGTGGACACCTCGCGGTCCGCCTTCGTGTCCGCGAGGTACACGTCGCCGCAGAACAGGTCGTGGCGCAGAGCGCGGACGTCCGCGCGCCGGTAGTCCGTCTGCGGCGGGTCCGGGAAGCGGTTGGAGAGGGCATAGCCGATGTCGAGCACGCCCCGATGGTGTCATGGCCGCGTCCTAGGATCTCCGACATGTCCAGACGAAGCCGCGCCGCCGCCGTAGCCGTCCTCCTGCTCCTGGGCGGATGCAGTTCCGACGACGGCGACGACAGCGAGGGCGCGGCCGGTGTCGGGGACCCGTACTTCCCGAAGGCGGGGAACGGCGGGTACGACGTCACGCACTACGACCTGACGCTCGACTACGTCCCCGGGACCCGCCATCTCACCGGTACGGCGGTGATCACGGCGCGCGCGACCCGGCAACTCACCTCGTACCACCTCGACTTGACCGGTCTGGACGTCGAGAAGGTCACCGTCGACGGTGAACCGGCGCGGACGAGCCGCTCCGGGCAGGAGCTGACGGTCCGCCCCGCGACCGGCCTCTCCGAGGGCACGGTCTTCACGACGACCGTCCGCTACTCCGGCACGCCACAGACGATCACCGACCCCGACGGGTCCGAGGAGGGGTGGCTTCCCACGGCGGACGGTGCGGTCGCGCTCGGGGAGCCGGTGGGGTCGATGGCCTGGTTCCCCGGGAACCATCACCCCTCCGACAAAGCGACGTACGACCTGAGAGTGACGGTGCCGGAGGGGCTTACGGCCGTTTCCAACGGGGAGTTGGTGAGCGAGAAGGCTGCCGGCGCGGGGCGGCGTACGTTCGTCTGGCGCGCCGGGGAGCCGATGGCGAGCTATCTCGCGATGCTGGCGGTGGGGAAGTTCGAGGTGCGGCGTACGGCTGTTGGCGGGCTTCCGGTGTACACGGCCGTCGATGCGACGCAGGTCGCGGCAAGTCGTGTGGTTGTGGGGCGACTTGGGGATGTTCTCGACTGGGCCGCGTACAACTTCGGGCCGTATCCCTTCCGTTCGACCGGGGTTGTGGTCGGGCGGGCCGGTGACGCCGGGTACGCGTTGGAGACGCAGAACCGACCCTTCTTTCCCGGGCCTCCTGAACTCTCCACGTTCGTCCATGAGTTGGCCCATCAGTGGTTCGGGGACTCGGTGACGCCTCGGACCTGGCGCGACATGTGGCTCAACGAGGGGTTCGCCACGTACGCGGAGTGGTTCTGGTCCGAGGATCACGACGGGGACACCGCTCAGGAGATCTTCGACGCCGTGTACGCCGGGGACTATTACGACGACGCCGAGGCCAACGAGGCGATCTGGGCGTTCGCGCCGGGTGATCCGCCGGGGGCCGACCGGATCTCCGATCCACCCGTCTACATGCGGGGCGCCATGGTCGTCCACAGGATCCGGCAGATTCTGGGGGACGACGCGTTCTACGACTTCTTGCAGGGGTGGACCCGTGAGCATCGTCATCTCGTCGTGGACACCGGGGAGTTGAAGGCGTACCTGGAGAAAGTGGCCCCGGGTGAGGACTGGGACGGGGTGTGGAAGCAGTGGGTGTACGGGAAGTCCAAGCCCTCTAGTTGACCAATAGCTTCCTCAACACCGCGCACGGACGCTGGAGTTGACGGTCCTTTCGGCGGTCGATGAGTTCGTAGCCGAGGGCTGTCCAAAAGGCCATGCCCTGCGGGTTGTTGTCGAGGACCGCCAGGCGAACCGCCGTTCGGCCCGCCTTGCGGAACGTGTCCTCCACCGCCTCCGCGATGCGGCGGCCGTGGCCCTTGCGGCGTTCGTTCACCATCAGGAGGCCGATCCAGGGGTCCGGGTCCTGGGGGTCGGGGTGGTGTGCCAACGTGACCGCGATACCGGCGAGTTGACCCTCGCTGCGGGCGAGCAGGACCTCGGCGTCCGGGTTCGCGAGTTCGTCGGCCAGTTCCTTCGCGATCTGCTCCGGGCGGATGTCCGTGGGGTCCGGGAAGTCGCCGCTCAGGGCGAAGAAGGTCTCGTTCGCGGCGTACAGGGCGGTCAGTTCGGTGAGTACGGGGGCAGGGATGTCGTGGTCCGGGGTGAGCGGGAGGGGCGCGAGGATCATGCCGCGAGGGTAGTGGGGCGGACCTCGAACCAGAGGAGCTGCCGGTGACGGGGCTGCCGGGGTCGTCCTGGAGGGGCCAGCCGCCCCAGGCGTACGCGTATTCCTGTACGAGGCAGAGCCCTCGGCCTCTCTCCTTGTGCACCGGGGGCATCGGGGTGCGGCCGGCCGTGGGGTGCGCGAAGGGTTCCGGGATGTGGGGGTGGGTGTCCCAAATACCCACGCGCAGGCCGCCGTTGCCGGGGCCGGTGAGACGGACGGAGGCGGGGCCGGTGGTGTGGCGGTATGTGTTGGTGACCAGCTCGGAGGTCAACAGTTCGACGGGGTACAGGAGTTCGTGCATCGAGTAGGTGGTGAGGGCGGCGCGGACGGTCATGCGGGCGATGCGGGAGGCTCGGGGGTCGTGGGGGAGGCGGAGGGAGTAGGTCCAGGTGTCGGGGTTGGGTACGGTGCTCATGGGTGAACTCCGGGAGGAAGGGGACGCGGTGGCTCAACTGCCGCATGCTGCGTGCGGAGTTGGGCGGTACGTGAACTACCGTAGAGCCGTGCGGGAGATTTATCTCCCAGTTTCTGGAGATGTACCTTCGTTTCCCTCGTGTGGGTGACGAGCGCGCCGCGTTGCGGCCTGACAGGAGGTGCCGTGCCACCCACGAACAATCCCAGCTACCGCCAACGGCGCCTCGGCGTGGAGCTGCGCAAACTCCGTGAGCGGGCCGGGCTGACGGTCACGCAGGCGGGCGTGCATCTGGGCGTCAACCAGGGGCGCGTGAGCATGATCGAGACGGGGCGCAGCGCGTTGAGTGCGGATCGGGTTCGGGGGATGGCCTCGGCGTACGACTGTGCGGACGAGGCGTTGGTGGAGGCGCTGGCGTCGATGACCGGACGCCGGGGGCGCGACTGGTGGGAGGAGAGCCGGAACCACGTACCGGCCGCCCTCGTGGACCTGGCCGAGTTGGAACATCACGCCACAGCGCTGCGCGTCGCCCTCGTGGTCCACATCCCGGCGCTGCTCCAGACCGCCGACCACGCCCGCGCGCTCTTCCGGTCGGTCGTACCGCCCATGCGGCAGTACGAGGCGGAGCACCGGCTCACCCATCGCATCAAGCGGCAGGGCGTACTGCACCGCGCCGACCCACCCCCGTACACCGCGATCATCCATGAGGCCGCGCTGCGGATGAACTTCGGCGGCTCTTCCGTCGCCCGTGGACAGTTCAAGCACCTGCTCGACATGAGCGAACTGCCCCATGTCACCATCCGGATAGTGCCGTTCGGCGCGGAGGACTTTCCGAGCACGGGGCAGTCCTTCGACTACGTGGAGGGTCCCGTCCCTCACCTCGACACCGTTCAGCTCGACTCGCACCACGGTGCCTGTGAATTCCTTGATGCGGAGGTCCAGTTGGGCAAGTACCGAGCTGTACTGAACCGCATGGACTCCTGCGCCCTCGATCCCGCCCGCACCCGCGACTTCATCCACCGCCTCGACCGGGACCTCTGAAAGGAATCGACCGTGCAGACCCTCAACTGGCTGAAGTCCTCCTACAGCGGCGACGGCTCCAACTGCGTTGAAATAGCTCTCACTTGGCGGAAGTCCAGTCACAGTGCGGAGACTGCGAACTGTCTCGAAGTCGCGGGCACTTGGCAGGTGTCCTCCCACAGCCCCGACGGATCCAACTGCCTCGAACTCTCCCCCACCACCATCCACATCCGCGACTCCAAAACCCCCACCACCCCCCACCTCGCCTTCCCCCACTCCGCCTGGGCCCACTTCCTCACCCAAGTGCGTCAATAGCCGCCGTGATCAACCCCCTTGCACCCGTTCCCCGCACCGCAATCGCCGACAACTCCGCGAACGTCCTTGTGTACTCCGCGACTTCACTCGGCTGAGTCACCGACAGCCTCGCCGAGACCAGTTCCACCTTGACCAAGTTGTCGTCGAAGATCAGGAAGGACTCCGTCGGCCAACCCCCGCCCCGTGGCACGCCCATGGGGATGATCCCCAGAGACACCGAGGGGAGAGACGCGACGGAGATCAGGTTGCCGAGCGCACCGGCCATCGTCTCCGCGTCGCCGATGACCGTACGCAGGACCCATTCCTCGATGAGGAAGACGAAGCGGCGTCCGCCGGAGTGCAGGACGCGTTGGCGGTCCATGCGGAGAGCTACGGCCGCTTCGATGTCGTCGACGTCGACGGGGCCTGAGCTGGGGAGCGCCGCGATGTTCAGGATCGCGCGGGTGTAGGCGGCCGACTGGAGCAGGCCAGGCAGCACCGCCGACTCATATGCCCGGAAGCGACGCGCGCGTTCGTACAGCGGCAGAGCGGACTGCTGGATATGCCTCAGGCCCGCTCGTTGAAGCCTGCGCCACTCGACGTACATGCCCTCGACCGCGTGCGCGGCGGCGATCAGATCGGCGGTCTGGTCCTGCGCGGCGCAGTGCAACGTATACGCCCGGATGTCCGCGTCCGACGGAGGTGTCCGGCCGTGCTCGATGCGGCTGCACTTGGACTCGTGCCAGCCCGCAAGATTGGCCAACGCCCGCCCGGTGAGGCCGGATTCCCTCCGGATCTCGCGCAGGCGTCGGCCGAGAGCCTTGCGGGCTTCGGTGACGCTGGAGGACGGACTGCTCAACGCAGGACGTACTCCGCGTGGTCGACTCCCAGACCCCAGACCGCTTCGAAAGCGTCCAGGCAGAGCTTCACGACCGCCGGGTCCTGCGTGAACTCCTCGTCGTCAGGAGCGGCCGGCACTTCCCCGTCGCCGGTGAAGAAGTAGAACAGCACCGAACTCTCGTCGAAGAGCCAGAAGTCGTTGCCGGGGAGCGCCAGCGCGGACGCGCGGCGGCGCGGCAGCCATCTGACCTGTTCGCCCGCCGACACGTTCCCGGCGGTCGCCTCGTGCTCGAACCTGATGTAGTCCGAGACCGGTTCGGAGACGATGCGTGCCCGCCGTACTTCGACCCCCTTCGCCGTGACGTCGGAGATCAGCCGCAGCCAGGGGCGCAGATCAGGGTCGTTCCTCGCCGGGTCTCGAAGGTCACCGTTCCGCCAGGCGACGAACGAAGGGTCCGACTGCATGTAGCCGTCCCTCATCTCCAGGTGAAGAGCCGACCGCGTACACGCCCGCAGCCGATCCTCAAATGTTGGTTCCAGCCCCATCTCCTCCGATCACCTCCGGGAAGAATTGCATCATGCGGCGAGGGAACTCGATCGCCGTCTCATGCTCCGGGATGTCCATCTGCTTCCGCTTCTCGGGGCTCACCCGCCAGCCCTGAAGCACGTAGTTGCCCGTCTCCTCGTCCAGGTAGACGGTCGGCGACCTGCCGTCGTCGCTCTCCGGGTCCTGCCCCAGCTTGATCAACGCCACGGCCAACCTCCTCTTACCGTCGGGAATGACGCACAGTCTTGCCCCCACCAACCCTCCGTAGCCAGAAACTTGCACGAACTTCTACGAACCCCGAGATCAACCCCCTGACCAGGGAGGTTGACCCGCCCGAGTGAACCCCGCGCAAGCTCACGCAAGTTCATAGCCCCCCAACTCCCCGCCTCCCTACGGTCACCGCATCGACCAACACCGGGAGCCACCCCATGGAACCCCAGCACTACCCACTGCCCGAGCCGTCCCCGGTTCCCGGCTGCGCCGACTGCCTGTCCCTCGCGACGGCGAGACGGAACGCCCGCTCGGCGTACGACCACAGCGCGGTCACCGACGCGAACGTCCTGCTGCGCAGGCATCTCGCCGAGGCGCACTGAGATCCCCGACGTCCTCCCCGTCCACCCCAGCTCCCCTCAACTCCCGCCCGGTGCCCACGCATTCGGACGGCGGCGGCCCATCTCACGGCCGTGTCCCAGTCGAGCTGGAAGGTGTACGACGATGCTGGACGGAACCGATCTCTACGCACTCGACATCACCGCGGCCTCCTTCGTGAAGGCCTGCGGCGGCCCCTGCACCGAAGGCTGCGTCACCCTCGCCCGTATCGGCCACGACGCCTGGGCCCTGGCCGACAGCAAGCGCCCCGACGCGCAGCCACTGCGCTTCACCACCGCCGAACTCGACGCCGCCGGCATCGACCCGGCCCGCTTCGGGATCAGCGTCCGACCTGAACGGGGCCCGGACCTCCCGGGCCCCGTCGACTGGACCAACTCATGCACCACCACGCCTACTTGTGGACCGGCCCCAAAGCCCGCTTCGACAACGAGGCCCTACGAAGGCCACCCCACCCCCAGCCACCACCGCCACCCGCCGACCCCGCCGGAGAACGCCTCCTCCACCGCTACCGCGAAGTCGCCGCCGAGTTCCCCACCTCCGACCTCCCGCCCATCGAAACCGCCCACTGGCTCCTCAAACCCAGCTCGCTGATCCAGGGCACCTGGACCGACCCGGACCAGGCCGCCGCATGGCTCACCGGCCAACTCCACGCCCACGCACCCCGGTTCGCCGCCGAACGGGACCGCACCCCGACCCGCCTCACCACCCTCGCCGCCTCAACCCTCGTACGGCTCAAGGCCGGTAACGACGTCACCCTCGGCCTCCACCTCGAACACCCCGCCTTCCTGCACCTCGCCCTCATCGCCTGCGCCCCCAACCGCAGCCGCCCCCAACTCTCCTGCGCAGCAACGGAAGACCCGGCAACCTTTCCCCCCGGCGCGGCGACAGAGCAGCGACTCTCCCCCGCACGGAAAGGTCCCCCACATGAGCCGCAAGGCACTTCGCAGGCATCGTCGGCGTAACACCTCGCTGGCGGTCGGGCTGCCGCTCGTTCTGACCGCTACCGGGGTCTTCGTCTATGGGTACGGGAAGGGTGACGAGGCGTCAGCAGCGGCGCCGGGATGGGCGGCGACAGCAGCCGATGGGTTCGCGTCCGTCAACGCGCTTGGGCAGAACGGGACTTATGGCGGGCGGGACGGGAAGACCGTCACCGTCAGGACGCTCGCCGAGTTGGAGAAGTACGCGACCGCGAGTGAGCCGTACGTGATCGTCGTGGCCGGGGCAATCACCATGGACCCGGTCGGCAAGGAGATCAAGGTCGCCTCGGACAAGACGATCGTGGGGTCCGGGACGGCCGGGCACATCGTCGGCGGTGGCTTCTTCCTGGGGCAGGGCGTGCACAACGTCATCATCAGGAATCTGACCATCAGGGATGCGTACCAAGGGACTTGGAACGACAAGGAGCACGACTTCGACGCCATCCAGATGGACGGCGCGCACCACGTCTGGATCGACCACAACGATCTGCGGCACATGGCGGACGGGCTGATCGACAGCCGTAAGGACACGACGTACCTGACCGTCTCCTGGAACAGACTCAGCCAGGAGAACAAGGCGTTCGGGATCGGCTGGACGGAGAACACGACCGCCGACATCACGATCCACCACAACTGGATCCGCGAGACGGAGCAGCGCAACCCGTCGACGGACAACGTCGCGCACGCGCACCTGTACAACAACTACCTTGAGGACGAGGCGAGTACGTCGATCACCTCGTCGTACGGGAACTACGCGCGCGGCAACACGAACATGGTGCTGGAGAATTCGTACTTCCAGGGCATGAAGAACCCGGTGATCAGGGACAGTTCGGCGACGCTCGTCCAGCGGGGGAACGTGTTCTCGGGGACCAGCGGGCGCAACGAGAGCGGTGGCGCGGGCGCCAAGTGGGACCCGAAGAGCTACTACCCGTACACGCTGGACGCGACGGCGAACGTACCCGCGCTGCTCAAGTCGGGTACGGGGCCGAGGAGTTCGATCGGTACGACGGCCGCCCTTGAGGCGACGACCCTGACCGTCGCCCAGGACGGCTCCGGCCAATATCGCACCGTCCAGGCCGCCGTGAACGCCGTTCCCGTCAACAACCCGTCCCGCGTGGTGATTTCGGTCAAGCCAGGGACGTACCGCGAGGTCGTGAAGGTCCCCGCGAACAAGCCGCACGTCACCATCCAGGGCTCGGGCGCCAGCCGTAAGGACACGGTCATCGTGTACGGCAACGCGGCCGGGATGACGAAGCCCGACGGTTCGGGGACGTACGGGACGCCCGGCAGCGCCACCCTCTCCGTCTCCTCGGACGACTCGCAGGTCAGGAACCTGACCGTCACGAACGACTTCGACGAGGCCGCGCATCAGGACATCGCGAACCAGGCGGTCGCGCTGCTGACGCAGGCCGACCGGATCGTCCTCGACGGCGTGATCGTCAACGGGGACCAGGACACACTGGAGTTGGAGACCGCCGCGAAGGACAGGCTCGGCCGGGTGTACATCGCCAACTCGTACATCACCGGGAACGTCGACTTCATCTTCGGCCGGGCGACCGCCGTGGTGGACAAGTCCGTCATCACGCTGAAGAAGCGCTGGAACGGCACCTCCGCCGGGTACGTCACCGCGCCCAGCACCGCCGCCGGGCGCAAGGGCATCCTCATCAACAAGTCCACCGTCAACGGCGATGTGTCCAACGGGAGTTACTACCTCGGGCGGAACTGGCACCCCGGCGGTGACACGGCCGTCGACCCGCAGGCCACGGTTCGCGAGTCGACCCTCGGCGGCGGCATCAAGCCGACGCCGTGGACGGACATGGGCGGCTTCTCGTGGAAGGACGACCGGTTCGCCGAGTACCGGAACACGGGGGCGGGGTCGGGGCCGGCGTCCTCGGAACGGCCGCAGTTGAGCGACTCGCAGGCGGCGGGGCAGGAGGTCGCGGACTGGTTGGGGGACTGGACGCCGTCGGCTTCCTGAACTGGGCGGTCGGCTTCCTCAACTGGGCAGTCGGCTTTCCGAACTGGGCGTGGGATCACTGAAGTTGGTGTGCCTCGGCCTCCAGGTACGGGTCGGCCCTCTCCCCGACCAGCACCCCCCTCTCCAACCGGTGCACGGCGTCCGCGATCCCCCACACCGCCGGGTCGGCGGACGCGAGCACCACCGCCCTTCCCTCATCGGCGAGTTCACGGAAATATGCCATCAACTCGGCGCCCCCCGTGGGCTCGTCGGCGAGGATCACGGGCGGGTCGTTGATCAGCGCGCGGGCCAGGGCGACCCGGCGCTGTTCGTCACCCGTCAGATCGCCGGGAAGGTGTGAAGCTCCCCGCGTCAGATCCATGCGGTCGAGGAGGTCGCGCGCCCGGCGTTCGCCCTCGGCGCGTGAACCGGCGTACGGGACAAGGACGTTGCGGTACGCCGAGTGGCGGGGCAGGAGGTCGGGAGAGCGGAAGACGATGCCCAGGCGGCGCCGGCGGGTGTCCGCCCGGGCGGGTCCGGCGAGGGCCGTCAGGTCGTCGTCGCCGAGGAACACGCGGCCTCGGTCGGGGATTTCGAGGAGGGCCAGGATGTGCAGCAGCAGGGTCTTCCCCGACCCCGAGTCCCCTGCCAGCACGGTGACTTGACCCGCCTCGGCGCCGAGCGTGACGTCGTCCAGGAGGTCGATCCTCGCTCCCCGCAGGGCGTGCGTCTTCCCCACGCCCTCGGTCCGCAACAGGGTGGTCAATGGGGCTCCTCGCCTACGACGCCGGGCAACTCGCCCGGAGACAGGCACCCTTCCTATCGGCGCGTCACCCTCGTACACCTCATCCGCGTCACCACGAAGAGTGAGCCACCGGGCGGATTCAACCCCTGCGGGGTACGCGGCGCCGGGCGGGTGACGGGGCCTGCGGACGAGCGAGATCCCCCCGGGGCTGGTCCTCGGGGGGATCTCGGAACGTCATGAGGGCTTACCCGGAGTTCACCGTACGAAGGTGATCCGGTCCGCTGTCGGAGGCGTCAGCGGGGTGCCCGCCGACGAGTTCGCCGTCAGGTACTGCGCGAGGGCCGACAGGTCGTCCGTGCCGACGAAATCGTTCGTGCCCTGGCCGAGCGTGGGGAAGCCGTCGCCGCCGCCCGCGAGGAAGCTGTTCGTCGCGACGCGGTAGGTCGCGGCGGGGTCAATCGCCGCGCCGTTCAGGCGGATCGTGTCCGTGACCACGCGGTCCGCGCCCGACTTCGTCAGGTCGAGGGTGTAGCGGAGGTTCGCGGACGGCAGCAGGACCTTCGGCGAGGCCGTGTTCGTACCGCTGACCTGCTCCTTCAGGATCTGGATCACCTGCGCGCCGGTGAAGGACTGGAGGTTGACGGTGTTCGCGAACGGCTGGACCGTGAACCCTTCCGCGTACGTCACGACGCCGTCGCCCTCCGCGCCCTTGGCCGCGTACGTGAACCCTGCGCGCACACCGCCGGGGTTCATCAGCGCGAGGTCGGTCTCCGGGTCGAGGCCCTTGCCGTACGCGAGTTGCGCGTCCGCGATCAGGTCGCCCGCCGGGGACTCCGTGCCCGTGTTCGGGATGTCGGCCGCGATGTAGCCGATCGCGCGGTTGCCGATGGGCGCCGCGAGGGTGTTCCACTTGTCGATCAGCTGCGTCATGTCCGGCGCCTTGGGGACGTCCCGGGTGACGACGTGGTTCGCGGACTTCACGGCCGTACGGGCGATGTCACCCGTCCAGCGGTCGTACGTCAGCGTCGTGTCGGTGTAGAGGCGGCCGAACGACGCCGCCGAGGTGACCATGCGGGGCTTGCCCGCCGGGTCGTTGATCGTGCACACGTACGCCGCGTGCGTGTGGCCGGTGACCAGCGCGTCGACCGCCGGGGTGACGTTCTTCGCGATGTCGACGATCGGGCCGGAGATGCCGTCGCCCGCGCCCGGGGCGTCGCAGTTGTAGTTGTACGACTGCGAGGCGGGCTGGCCGCCCTCGTGGATCAGCGCGACGATCGACTGCACGCCCTGGCGCTGGAGTTCGCGCGCGTACTTGTTGATCGTCTCGACCTCGTCCTTGAACTTGAGGCCCTTCACACCCTCCGCCGAGACGACGCCCGGCGTGTCCTCCAGGGTGACGCCGATGAAGCCGACCTTCACACCGTTCTTCCGCCACACCCAGTACGGCTTGAGGATCGGCTTGTTGGTCTTCTCGTCGAGGACGTTCGCCGCGAGGTACGGGAAGTCCGCGCCCGTGAACTTCGTGTCCGTGTAGCAGCCGTCCTTCGGGTGACAGCCGCCCTTCTGGAGGCGCGCGAGTTCCTTCGCGCCCTCGTCGAACTCGTGGTTGCCGACGCTCGTGACGTCCAGGTCGAGCTTGTTGAGCGCCTCGATCGTCGGCTCGTCGTGGAACAGGCCCGAGATCAGCGGCGACGCGCCGACCATGTCCCCGCCGGCCGCCGTCACCGAGTACGCGTTGCCCTTGCGGGCGTTGCGCAGGTGCGTGGCGAGGTACTCGACGCCCCCCGCGTCGATCGTCTTCGTCGTGCCGTCCGCCTGGAGCTCGGTGACCCGGCCGGACGAGCCGGACGGCGGCTCCAGGTTGCCGTGCAGGTCGTTGAACGACAGCAACTGCACGTCCTGGTACCGCTTGAACTGCGGCTTTCCGCCGTGCTTCGTGTCGTGCGCGTCCGCCGGCAGCGCGGCGGCCATGGCCCCGGCGGTGGCGAGCGCGGCGGCTGCGGCGAGTAGCCGGTACGTCCGTCTGCGGCCCGGGTACGGCTGGGAACTGGCTGGCATGAGCCCCCCTGAAGATGGCTAGGAACATGTGGCCCCGTCCGGCGCAGCCTAGATTCAACGCGCGTAGCACGACAGGGGGTTCATGGTTACATCCTGGTTTCCCTTTGCCCCGCCCTTTGCGTACGGCGTCGCGGCACCCCCTCCCCGTACCCTCGTACGCATGACCAGCGACGACTCCGTACGGCCCCGATCCCTTGAGACCCTGTCCGTTCTCGACCCCGAGCAGATCGACGCCGTTCTCGCCCTGCTCGCGGACTCCGCTCGCGCCGACGGTCAGCAGGCGGTGTCCGAGCAGGGGCGGCTGAACCTGCGCGGGGGCGCCCGCGAGGGCATCTCCCACCTGCTCCTGTCCAGCGGCCCCGAACTCGTCGGCTACGCCCAGCTGGAGGACACCGACCCCGTCGAGGCACCGGCCGCCGAACTCGTCGTCCACCCGGAGCACCGGGGTCACGGGCACGGGCGCGTGCTCGGTACGGCGCTGCTGAGCGCGACCGGCAAGCGGCTGCGCGTGTGGGCGCACGGCGGGCATCCCGCCGCCCGGCATCTCGCGCAGGTCCTCGGTCTCACGCTGTTCCGCGAACTGCGGCAGATGCGCCGCCCCTTGACGGACCTGCACCTCCCCGACCCGGTCCTCCCCGCCGGCGTCACCGTCCGTGCCTTCGTCCCCGGCAAGGACGACGCCGGCTGGCTCGATCTGAACGCCGCCGCCTTCGCGCACCACCCCGAGCAGGGCTCCCTCACCCAGCGCGACCTCGACGCGCGGTTCGCCGAGCCGTGGTTCGACCCCGCCGGGTTCTTCCTCGCCTTCCGGGGCGACGAGCTGATCGGCTTCCACTGGACGAAGGTCCACGCGGCCGAGCAGCTCGGCGAGGTGTACGTCCTCGGCGTGCGCCCCGGCGTCCAGGGCGGCGGGCTCGGCAAGTCCCTCACCACGATCGGGCTGCGCCACCTCGCGGGTCAGGGTCTGCCGACCGCCATGCTGTACGTCGACGCGGACAACAAGGCGGCGGTCTCCGTGTACGAACGGCTCGGGTTCCTCACGCATGAGACGGACCTGATGTACCGCGCCGAGAGCTGAGGTCCTTCGGCCGGCCGAGGTTCTTGAGCCACTGCGGGGCCCCGCGTTCGAGCGGCTGCGGGGTCCACGCCGCGCACGCCAGCGCCGTCACCGCCAGCACCAGCGCCCACCTCCAGTGCGCGCCCGGCCAGTGCGGCTCGCCCGGCAGCGCGAACAGGCCCCACCTCGCGGGGATCACCACGGCTACGGCCATCGCCGCGAGCGTCCCTATGGCCGCCGCGCCGCCCGGTGTCGCGACGTCCGTGAAGCGGGTCTTCGCGGTCGCCAGCGCCAGGGCTGTCGTCGCCATCGCGGCGGCTTCCAGGGTGAGCGGGAGCAGCGCGGGGCGTGAGCCTGCGGGGACGAGGAACACCGCCGCCGTCCACCACAGCGCCGCCAGCGGGAGTACGGGCGCGAGCCTCAGGGCCACCCTCAGGGGGCGGGGCGTCGGCGTCGTCTCCGTGGTGTTGCGCGAGCGGTCGTCCAGCAGGAACGCCAGCGCCAGGGCGCCCAGGAGAGCGGTGACCCGCAGGAGGTTCAGGGCGGAGAGGGCGTCGGGGGGTGTGTCCGCGATGCGCGTCGAGGCGGCGAGCAGCAGCCCGGCGCCGGCCGCGAGGGCGGGGGCGAGGCGGGGGGTGGAGCGCCAGGTGGGGAGGGCGAGGGCGGGGAGGGACCGCCAGTTCAGGCGCGTCGGAGTCGTGGTCGTCGGCATCGGGTTGCGGGTCTCCTCTTCGTCGTTCCTCACTCGCCGCACGTGTCCGCCCCCTTCGGCGCCTCGACGCCCAGCAGGCGCGCCGCGTCCGCCGTGGTCGTCCTCGGTGAGGTCAGCTCGGTCCAGTGGGCCTTGACCGCCGCCGTGACCTCGGTGCGGGGGCGGGCCAGGAGGCTGTTGACGACGTCGGTCTGCTGGGCCGTCATGGAGACCGTGTCGGTCGAGGAGAGGACGATGGCGGAACCCACCGTGCTGTCCCCCACACGGAGGTTCCTGAACGTGTCCTTGGGTGTGGGGTCGTCCCCCAGCGCCAGCCACAGGACGGTCACCCCGCGCGCGCCGCACAGGTTCTCCGCCGCCTTCTCCGATCCGGCGACCAGCACGGACGCCACGCCGACCGCGAACTCGGGGACCCGGTTGCCGCCCCAGCGGGTGCCGACCGTGGCCTGGCCGGGGCCGGTCTGGGGCGTCAGCGAGTAGTCGCCGCCGATCCCGTCGGTGACGTCGATGCGCTGGCGCACCGTCAGCGGTGTCGCGACCCCGGCGCCTGCCCGGACCCGGTCCACGACCTTCGCCCACTGCGCCCGCTGACCGTTCCACTCCGGGAACGAGCAGTACGTCGACCCGTCGTACTCCGCGCACGACTGCACCTTCTCCGGGTGCTCGGACGCCGTCCGCCGCGCCTCCGCCAGAGCGGTCTGGTCCCCCGGCCGCTGGCCGAGCCCGGCGATCACGGTGACCGCGAGCGCCAGCACCGCCGCCGCCTTGATCACCGCGCTGCGTCCGCCCTTGACGAGCATCGCCACGCAGGCGAGCAGCACGCACAGGGCCACCAGGTAGAGCGCATGCCAGCCGGAGTGCCGGTCCAGGAGGTTCGAGGGGACCGGGAGACCGTTCGCGTTCTCGTCGATGACGACCGGGGAGAACCAGCTCGTCCAGCTGCCGTCCAGCGACACCGACTCCACGACCGCCACGTACACGACCGCCACGATCAGCACCGGCACGAACGTCAGCGGCCACAGCCCCGCCAGCAGTATCCCGATGAGCCCCGCGAACATCACCGTCAGCGGACCCACCACCAGCTCGGCGACCGACCCCGACCCCACCGCGCCCGGCCTGATCGCCGCCGTCCCGAAGTCGACGCCGACGACCAGCGCGGTGAACAGGGCGTACGGCACGACCGACAGGGCGTGGGCCAGCGCGCGGGCCCAGGGTTCCATCGGCAGCATCGAGAACTGCTCGTCCGTCTTGTTCCTGCGGGCGCGCAGCACCGCCGAGTTGGCGGAGACCAGGATCGCGATGGAGAAGAACTGCGGGAGTGCCTGGGTGTCCCGGTCCACCATGTGGAGGATCGGGAAGTCGTTCATCCCCTCGTCCCGCACCAGCTTGACGACGGTGAGGGCGAGCCACAGGAGCCCGAAGAGCACCACGGGGACCTGGAGGAGGAGTTCGCGGGCCTCGAAGCGGGCCAGCGCGAGGACCGGGGCGAGCCGGCGGGGGCCGGGGTTCTTCGGCTCGGTCACCGTGGTGGGGGTCGCGGTCAGGGTGCTCATGCCGACGCCTCCGCGCTCTCGCCGTCCAGGGTGAGCAAGTAGCCGTCCTCCAGGGTGGGTTCGAGGAGTTCGGCGCCCTTCGGGGGGTCGCCGATGTTGCGGAAGCTGCCGGTGCCGGTGCGCCAGCCGGCCCGCGCCGCCGGGTCCCGCTCGACGCTGCTCCACACTCGGCCGGCCGCCCGCGCGGTCAGGTCGGCGGGGGTGCCCTCGAAGCGGACTCGGCCCCGGGTCATCACGATCACGCGGTGGCACAGCATCGCCACGTCCTCCGTCTGGTGCGTCGACAGCAGGACCGTCCGGCCCTCGCCCGCCTGCGCGATCAACTCCCGGAACCGCATCCGCTGTTCGGGGTCGAGTCCGACGGTCGGTTCGTCCAGCACGAGCAGGCCCGGGTCGCCGACGAGTGCCGCCGCGAGCGCGACCCGCTGCCGCATCCCGCCGGACAGCCTCTTCAGGCGCGTCTTGCGCACGTCGCTCAGGTCGACGGCCTCCAGCACGCGCCGCACCTCCTTGATCCGCGTCCCCCGGTCGTTCAGCTCCTTGAGGATCGCGACGTAGTCGACGAACTCGAAGGCCGTGAAGTCCGGGTGGAAGCCGGGGTTCTGCGGCAGGTAGCCGAGCGCCCGGCGCAGTCCCAGCCGGCCGGCCGACGTACGTGGGTCGTGGCCCAGTGCCCTGAACTCCCCGCTGTCCGGGGGCACCGCGGTCGCCAGCACCCTCAGCAGCGTCGTCTTGCCCGCGCCGTTGGGGCCCAGGAGGCCGGTGACCCCCCGGCCGAGGCTCAGGGAGACGCCGTCCAGGGCGCGGGTGCCGCCGTAGCGCAGGGAAAGGTCTGTCGCCGTCAGTGTCGTGATCCCGGTCATGGGGTCCTCTCGGGTGGTGTCGTGGTCGGTGGGGCGGGGTGTCCTGCGCGGTGTCACATCGCCCCTCCTTCCTGGAAGCCGGCCATCGGGCGGATGTCGAAGCGTTCCCGTGAGCGGTAGAGCGCGAACGCGGCGACCAGTGCCACCGCGGCGGCGGCGAGCTGGCCCGGTGTGGTGAAGGGCGCCAGCGTCTCGTGAGGGCGGGACTTGGCGAACAGGAGGATCCCGACCCAGGTGGCGCAGGTCAGGACCGGAGCGATCACCGCGCCGAGGCGGGCGGTCAGGGCCAGGCCCGTCGTCGTCAGCGCCAGCGCCGGCAGGAGCCAGGCCAGCGCCAGCAGGCCGTACCCCGGGAGGGCCAGGGTCGCGAGGCCGTTGAGGGCGAGGCTCGCGGTGAGGACGGCGACCGTACGGATCATCAGGAGCCGGAAGCCGTGCATCGGGGCGACCATCGCCATCTCGTACGTCGGGTCCAGGGCCCGGCCGAACGACACGGCCACACCCGCCAGCGGCAGCAGCGGCGCGAGCGCCAGGAAGAGCGCCGGGTTGTCGGCCGTACGGACCATCACGATCGTCATCACCAGGACCGACAGCACCGCGAGGAACCAGGAGCGGCGCAGGATCGGCGTCGCCGTCAGCAGCCGCGCGGTGTGGTCGGAGACCCCGAACCGTACGAGCAGCCCCTCGGACACCCCCCGCCTCGGCGCGTCCAGCTCCGCGTCCAGCCGCTCCCAGCCGACGTCCAGCGCGACCGGGTCGGCTTCCCGCGCGAGCGTGGCCCGGCACTGCGCGCACGCCGCGAGGTGCGTGTCCGTCGACCACAGCAGCGGCGCCGCCAGCTCGCCCCGCGCGTAGGCCCGCAGTTCCTCATCACCGACATGCCAGCTCATGCCGCGCTCCTTTTGTCGATCCGACCCGACCCCGTCACTGCGCCTCGCCCGCTCTGGCCCGGCTCCGTCGCCACGCCCTCGCCGATCCAGCGCAACCCCGCCACCGCGCCCCCTCGGGCGCCCTCGTTCGTCGTCCCCCTCACGTCAGCGCCTCCCTCAGCTGTTTGCGGGCGCGCATCGCCCGTGTCTTGACCGTCCCGGCCGGGATGCCGAGCAGGGCCGCCGCCTCTCTGGTGCTCAGGCCGTCGATGACCGTGGCCTGAAGGGCCGCGCGCAGCTCCGGTGAGAGGCGGGCCAGGGCGCCGGCGAGGTCGCCGTGTTCCACCCCCGTGAGGACGCGGTCCTCCGCGGACACCTCGTCGCGATGGCGCAGCCGGGCGAGGGCCTGGCGGATCCGGCCCCGGGCGCCGTCGCGGCGCAGGGCGTCCACGAGACGTCTCGCCCCGATGCGCCACAGCCAGCCCGCGACGTCCCCCTCCTCGTGGTACCGGGCCTTGCCCCGCCACACCGCGAGAAACGTCTCCTGCACGACGTCGTCCACCGTCCCGGAGTCCGAGCAGCGGCTGCGCAACCGAGCGGCCAGCCACGGCGCGTACCGCCGGTACAGCTCCTCGAAGGCGTGACGGTCCCCGTCTGCGGCGATGGCCCGCAGCAGCTCTCCGTCACTTCTCGTTTCGCTCACACCCCCTCATCGCTTCGACCTCGCCGATCGGTTCACGATCTGCGGAAATTTTTTTGTCCCCTTGTATAGCGCCCCGTGCGGCGCCTCCGACCTGCGGTTTCTTCGGACGCTTGACGAACCGGCCCCGCTCCACCACCCTTTCACTACTCAATTAGTGAAAGGGTGGTGGAACCCGTGGTCGAATACCGCATCGACCGGCACAGCGGCGTGGCCACCTACGTCCAGATCGTCCAGCAGACCAAGCAGGCCCTGCGCCTCGGCCTGCTCCGCCCCGGCGACCGGCTTCCCACGGCCCGTGAGGTCGTCGAGGCGACCGCCATCAATCCGAACACGGTGCTGAAGGCGTACCGGGAGCTGGAACGGGAGGGGCTGGTCGAGGCCCGCCGGGGTCTGGGCACCTTCGTCCGCCGCACCCTCGGCACCGCCCCCGCCGACGACTCCCCGCTGCGCCGCGAACTCGACGACTGGGCGGACCGGGCCCGGGAGGCCGGCCTGGACCGGGAGGACGTGGCCGCTCTCTTCACCGCCGTGCTCGACGAGTACTCCGCACCGGGATCCGGCCGGCACTCCCCTTACTCCCCAGCCCCATCCGGCCCCTCACAACCTGCGCATTCATCGGATTCCGGAGATTTCTCAAATTCTTCCGGCAGGACAGAACCGATCGAGGGGTCAGATCCGATCAACAGAGCAGAAGCACCCGAACAATCCGAATCCGCCCCATCCGCGACCCTCAAGGGGGACCGACCATGACCACCGCCGAACCTCAGCCCCCCGCCCTCACCGCCGCCGGCCTCGGCAAACACTTCGGCCGCCGGAGCGCCTGGGCTTTGCGCGACTGCTCCTTCTCCCTCCCCGCGGGCCGGGTCTGCGCGATGGTCGGTCCGAACGGCGCGGGAAAGTCGACGCTGCTCGCGCTCGCGGCCGGCCTGCTCCCCCCGACGGAAGGGGAGCTGACCGTGCTCGGCACGGACCCCGCGTCCGCCCGGACCCGGGTGGGTTACGTCGCGCAGGACAAGCCGCTGTACCCGCAGTTGACGGTGGAGCAGACGCTGCGGATGGGCGCCGACCTGAACCCCGCGCGGTGGGACGCGGAGACCGCGCAGCGGGTGGCGACGGCCCAGGACCTCGGCCCGGACCAGCGCATCAGATCGCTGTCGGGAGGTCAGCGGACGCGCGTCGCCCTCGCGCTGGCCCTCGGCAAGCGCCCCGACCTGCTCCTGCTGGACGAGCCGATGGCCGACCTCGACCCGCTGGCCCGGCACGAGCTGATGGCCACGCTGATGTCGCAGGCCGCGCGGTTCGGGACGACGATCGTGATGTCGTCGCACGTGGTGGCCGAGTTGGAGGACTCCTGCGACCACCTCCTCCTGGTCGGCGGCGGCCGGATCCGCCTCGCCGGCGAGATCGACGACCTCCTCGACGCCCACGTCCGGGTGCAGGGCCCGGCGGAGGGCACCGGCCTCGCCCCGCACACGGTCGTCGAATCCCGCACGACGGGCCGCCAGCTCACCGCGCTGATCCGCCCCCAGGGCCCCCTCACCCCCGACTGGCGCACGACCCGGCCGTCCCTGGAGGAACTGGTCCTGGCCCACCTCCGCAACCCCGGCACACCCCCGCTGCCCCACCCCGCCCCGACGGCGAAGGCGGCGGCATGACGACACAGCCCCAGGACACACCGGACCCGCCCCGCACCCCGCCGGATGACCACGCGACCCCGCCGAACCACCTCGCGCCCCCGCCGGACGACCACACGACCCCGCCGAACCACCTCCACAGCACGCCGAACGCCCCCTCCCCCACAACCCACCGCCCCCACGCCGCAACGCCCTCGCCCCACCCCACGACCGCCCACCTCCGCTGGCTCCTGCGCCTCCACCGCCCCGCCCTGGCCAGCTGGCTCGCCCTCGTCCTCCTCCTCGCCGCCCTTCAGCTCGCCAGCTGGATCCCCTTCGTCGACGGGGCGCTGCGGACCGTGCGGTACGGCGAGGGGGCGATCCTCAGGCACGACGACCTGTTCGGGTACGCGACGACCGCTCTGTTCACCCTCCCGCTCGTCGTGGGCGCCTGGTCCGGGGCCGCGCTCTTCGGGCGGGACCTGGAGAGCGGGACCGCGCGGCTGACCTGGAGTCAGGGCGTCACCCCGGCCCGCTGGCTGGGCGGCGGGCTGCTCGCGCCGGCCGCCCTGCTCACCGTCGGGACGGGTCTCCTGGTCGTGCTGCACCGGCTGACCTGGCAGGCGGGTGACAGCGAGTCCGTGCACATGGGGCAGTGGTACGAGGACGACACCCTGTTCACCAACGGCCCCGCGGCCGTCGCGCTGGTCCTCGCCGGGCTCGCGGGCGGGGCGCTCGCGGCGCTGCTGTGCCGCCGGACGCTGCCCGCGCCGGCCCTCGGCGCGGGGATCGCGCTGGCGGTCCGGGAGGTGACGGTCCGGGTGACGCCGTACCTGTGGCCGACGGTCACCGACACGACCGGTCTCCACGCGGGGTACCGGAGTTCGGGGCTCGAAGTGGCCGCCGGGGTCGTCACGTCCTCCGGGGCGCACGTCGCGGACCCCGGGTGCGGGCCGGTCCTCCCGGAGGACGGGGGCGCCTCGTGCCAGGCCGTGTACGACAAGGTCGACGGCGCCGGGCTCTACGTGACGTACCACCCCGAGTCCCACTTCTGGCCGCTCCAGTTCGCGGCGACGGGGTTCGCCCTGGCCGTCGCCGGACTGCTGGCCCTGGCCGCGTTCCTCGTCCTGCGCCGTACCTACGGGCCGGCCAGGAGCAGCGCGCCCGCGAACACCGGGCCCGGCGCCGTCCTCAGCGCCGCCCTCAAGGAGGTCACCGTATGAGCGCCACCCTCACCCCGGCCCGCGGGGGCCTGCCCCGGACCGTCCTGCGGCTGCACCGCACGGCGCTGCTGATCTGGGCCGCGTTCGTGGTGGTGACCCTGGGGTGGCTCGTCTGGAGCGGCGAGGTCGACGCGCGGTCGATCCTCGACTACGGGCGGACCTGCGACGACGCCTGCACGTTGCCCTACCGGGCGCACCTGTACAGCGTCCGGCTGGACCGGGCGGGCCTGCTGATCGGGTACGCCTCCCTCGCGGTCGCCGCGTTCGCGGGCGGGGCGCTGGTCGGGCGGGAACTGGAGTCCGGTACGGCACATCTCGCGTGGACGCAGGGGGTGTCACCGGCGCGCTGGCTGGCGGCGAAGCTGGCGGTGCCGGCGCTGGCGGTCGGCGCGGGTTCGGCCGCCCTCACCGCCGCGTACCGCTGGAACCGGGGCGCGTCCGACGCTCTGCTCTACAACAGGGGCTGGTCGGAGGCGGGGGCGTTCGTGGCGAGCGGGCCGGCGGCGACGGCGTACGCGCTGTGCGCGCTGGCGGTGGGTGTGCTCGCGGCGCTGCTGACGGGCCGTACGCTGCCGGCGCTGGGGACGGCGTTCGGGGCGACGGCGCTGGTCCAGTGGATCCTGTTCACCGTCCGCCCCTACCTCTGGCCGTCGGTGACGCGCCCGACGGCGGCCGTCGACCCCGGCCTCCTGAACAGTTCCTGGGTCCTCGCCACCCACCGCACGACGACGACCTACCACCCGAAGTCCCACTTCTGGCCCCTGCACCTCATGGAGACGGGCCTGGTCCTCACGGTCGCCGCAGCAGCCACCGCAGCAGCCTTCTGGACACTCCATCGCCGGACCGCGCCTCGGGGGCGAGCAGGAGGCGGGCGGTCTCCTCGGGGCCGAGAGGAGCAGCGCCGGGCCAGTAGCGCTGCCCGTACCGCGCCCAGTACCGGGCCGTCCGCCGCTCAAGGCCGGCCGGATCGGTCCGGTCGGTCCGGTGGAGGAGCACCGGCCCCTCGTACCCGTCAGGCGCGGACAGCTCCAGAACGCGGCCGTCCGGGAGGTACACCGCCGGGTACTCCGCGTCCGCCACGTCCATCGCCTCCAGGTCGTTCGTGACATGGGTGAAGGAGGGGTAGGCGAAGAGTTCCTCGTCCCGGTCGAAGACGAGAACGGTCTCCTCGGGCGGGGAGGAGGGCGCGGACATGGTGGAACCCCCGGCGGGCTGTGCGGCGTACGGCGTGGTGTTCCATCCTGGACGAGGGGCCGGGGCCGTCACCAACGGCTTTCCCGGGCGGCGACCCGGCCCGCGCCGGCCGCCACCCCAGCCGCCGCCCCGGCTGCCACCCCGCCCGAACACCCCCCGCTATCCCGCACGTCATGTCTCCGTAACCGTCGATTCAGACGAGCTTGCGAGGCTCGGGCAATGAACCAGGCCGTGCCCGAGCCTTCGCCGCCGCCAGAGGGTCTGCCCCCCACGGATCCGCCCCCCGCAGGCGACGCCGCCCCCCTCCCGCCCGCACGCTCCGACGCGCCCGTCCTGCCCCGTGCGCGGAAGAATGGGTTTATGAGCCAGTCCAGCACCCAGTCAAACGCCCAGGCAGAAGCCCAGTACGCACAGCCCTCGGTGGGATCCATAGCGGCGCACCGCCCTCATACGGTCTCCCCCTCGACGGTGTCCGACCTGGAACCCGACATCGACGCCGACCTCGACGCGTACGAGGAGAGCGGGGACGGGGACGAACTCCCGCAGGGCCGGTTCCTCGACCGGGAGCGCAGCTGGCTCGCGTTCAACGAGCGGGTGCTGGAGCTGGCCGAGGACCCGAACACGCCGCTGCTGGAGAGGGCCAACTTCCTGGCCATCTTCGCGAGCAACCTGGACGAGTTCTTCATGGTCCGGGTGGCCGGGCTCAAGCGGCGTATCGCGACCGGCGTGGCGACGCGCTCGGCGTCGGGGCTCCAGCCGCGCGAGGTGCTGGAGATGATCTGGGCGCGCTCGCGCGAGCTGATGGCCCGGCACGCCGCCACATACCACGAGGACGTCGCCCCCGCGCTCGCGGAGGAGGGCATCCACCTGGTCCGCTGGGCGGAGCTGACGGAGAAGGAGCAGGCGCGGCTGTTCACGCTGTTCCGGCACCAGATCTTCCCCGTCCTCACCCCTTTGGCGGTCGACCCGGCGCATCCCTTCCCGTACATCTCCGGCCTCTCGCTGAACCTCGCGGTCGTCGTGCGCAACCCGGTCAGCGGGCACAAGCACTTCGCGCGCGTGAAGGTGCCGCCGCTGCTGTCGCGGTTCCTGGAGAGCTCGCCCGGGCGGTACGTGCCGATCGAGGACGTCATCGGCGCGCACCTGGAGGAGCTGTTCCCGGGGATGGAGGTGCTGGAGCACCACGCGTTCCGCCTCACCCGCAACGAGGACCTGGAGGTCGAGGAGGACGACGCGGAGAACCTGCTCAAGGCGCTGGAGAAGGAGCTCATGCGGCGCCGCTTCGGCCCGCCGGTGCGCCTGGAGGTCGAGGAGTCCATCGACCGCGAGGTGCTCGACCTGCTGGTGCGCGAGCTGAAGGTCTCCGAGGCGGAGGTGTATCCGCTGCCGGGTCCGCTCGACCTGACCGGCCTGTTCCGCATCCACGGCCTGGACCGGCCCGAGCTGAAGTACCGCAAGTTCATCGCGGGCACGCACCGGGACCTCGCCGAGGTGGAGTCGTCGTCCGCGCCGGACATCTTCGCGGCGCTGCGCGAGCGGGACGTGCTGCTGCACCACCCGTACGACAGCTTCTCGACGTCCGTGCAGGCGTTCATCGAGCAGGCGGCGGAGGACCCGGACGTCCTCGCGATCAAGCAGACCCTGTACCGGACGTCCGGTGACTCGCCGATCGTCAACGCGCTGATCGACGCGGCGGAGTCCGGCAAGCAGGTGCTGGTCCTCGTCGAGATCAAGGCACGGTTCGACGAGCACGCGAACATCAAGTGGGCGAAGAAGCTGGAGGAGGCCGGCTGCCATGTCGTGTACGGCCTGGTCGGGCTGAAGACGCACTGCAAGCTGTCGCTCGTGGTCCGGCAGGAGGGGGACACGCTGCGCCGCTACAGCCATGTCGGCACGGGCAACTACCACCCGAAGACGGCACGGCTGTACGAGGACCTCGGGCTGCTCACCGCCGATCCGCAGGTCGGCGCGGACCTGTCCGACCTGTTCAACCGGCTCTCCGGGTACTCGCGCCGCGAGACGTACCGCCGGCTGCTGACCGCGCCGAAGTCGCTGCGGGACGGGCTGGTCTCCCGCATAGACAAGGAGACCCAGCACCACCGCGCGGGCCGGCCGGCGTACGTCAAGATCAAGGTCAACTCGATGGTCGACGAGGCGATCATCGACGCGCTGTACCGGGCCTCGCAGGCCGGGGTCCCGGTCGACGTGTGGGTGCGGGGCATCTGCGCGATCCGCCCCGGCGTACCCGGCCTCTCGGAGAACGTCCGCGTACGGTCGATCCTGGGCCGGTTCCTGGAGCACTCCCGCGTCTTCGCCTTCGGCAACGGCGGCGAGCCCGAGGTGTGGTTCGGCAGCGCCGACATGATGCACCGCAACCTGGACCGGCGTATCGAGGCGCTCGTCCGGGTCACCGACCCCGGTCACCGCGCCGCCCTCAACCGCATGCTGGAGACCGGCATGTCCGACACGACCGCCTCCTGGCACCTCGGCCCCGACGGCGAGTGGACCCGGCACGCCACCGACGCCGACGGCCAGCCCCTGCGCAACATCCAGGAGATGTTCATAGACGCCCGGAGGCGCCGGCGTGGCACAGCGACACCATGACCTGACGGACCACGCCACCGCGAGCGGCCCGGCCGGGGGACCGAACGCCGGGGGACCGAACGCCGGGGGCCTCGGTGGCGGACCGGCCGGGGCACAGGCCGGGGGGAGGAGTGACGTGGTGACCGGGGGACCGTCCGACGGCAGAGGGGACGGGCTCGCGCTCGTGCGCGGCGACGCGCTCGCCGGTTACCTCCGCGCGCAGGCGACCGAGTTCCTGCGGGCGCTGCGGCTGCACCGGGAGACCGGTGCGGGCGCGGCCCCCGTGGACGAGTCCCTGGACGCGGCCCGCGCGCTGCGCCGTTCCGCGCGGCGGATCAGCGGGAGCCTGCACACGTTCCGCCCGCTCCTCGACCCCGACTGGGCCGAGCAGATCCGCCCCGAGCTGGCCTGGCTCTCCGGCACGCTCGCGCAGGAGCACGCGTGCGAGGCCCGCCTGGAGCGCCTCCTCCTCGCCCTGCACCGCCTCTCGGGCGCCCCCACGCTGCCGGAACAGCCGTCCCCGCCCGCCCGCAGAACGCCCGCCACGGCGAGCAGCCGTACGACGGTGACGCCCCCGGCCGGCACACCCGGCACCGGCCACCCGGACACCCCGACGGGTACGCCCCTGGCGCCGGAACCCGGCACGAAGGCCACCCCCACCACCCGCGCAGCGACCCCCGCCACCCCCGACCGCCCCGCCCTCACCGTAGGCGCGGCCAAAGCCGGTGCCCTCCTCGACCGCCAGCTCACCCTCGCCCGCACCCGAGCCCACAGCACCGCCCTCCAGGCCCTGGGATCGAGCCGCTTCCACGCGGTGGCCGACAAGATCGCCTTACTCGCCAGCGAGGTGCCCCTGACCCCAGGGGCCCAGAGCACCCCCCTGGCGCACCTGGCAGGCGCGGCGGAGGAGCGCCTGACAGCGGCGATCACGGGCCTCCCGCTGCTCACGGCGGGCCACCCGTACAACGCGGAGGCCCTCATCCACGGCCTCTCCCCGGAGACGGCCCCGCACCCGCAGGACACCCCCTGGCATCAGGTCCGCCTGCTGCTGCGCCTGCACCGGTACGCCCTGGAGGTCCTGGACGGCGAGTCCCTCCAGGACGCCCGCCTGATCCAGGCCGGCGAGGCCCTGGACCGCCACCGGGACGCGTCGGAGGCGGCGGCAGCGGCGGCGCACGCGGCCCGCACGCCGAGGATCGCCCCGGCGACGGCGTACGCGCTGGGCGTCCTGCACGCGGACCAGCGGCACGAGGTCGAGGCCGCCCGGTACGCGTTCCAACAGAGCTGGCAGGCACGAACGCTGACGCCGTCGCCGTAAGGCAGAGAGCCGTAAGCCAGCGAGCCGTAAGGCAGAGAGCCGCAAGCCAGAAAGTCATAAGGCGGAAACATGACCGAGGCCACCATCCAGGCAGCGGGCTGCGTCCTGTGGCGCACGTCCCCCATCGACGAGGACCTGGAGGTGTGCCTCGTCCATCGCCCCAAGTACGACGACTGGTCGCACCCGAAGGGCAAGCTCAAGCGCGACGAGGCCCCCCTGGACGGCGCACTGCGCGAGGTCGAGGAGGAGACGGGGTACACGGCGAGGCCGGGGGCCCGTCTCCTCACGCTCGCGTACGAGGTGCACGGCCGCCCGAAAGTGGTCCAGTACTGGGCGGCGGAGGCGACGGAGGGCGCGTTCACCCCGAACGACGAGGTGGACCGCATCCTGTGGCTCCCCCCGGCCGCCGCCAGGAATCGCCTGACCCATCCGAGGGACAAGGACCTCGTGGACGCCCTGCTGACGGCGATCAGGCGCTCTACGGTGTCGTGGACGTGAGCATTCGTGTCCTCGACGTAAGCGTTCCGTGACCTAACCACACCGCCTTCAGGGGTTCACCCGCCGTTCATATGGGCCCATCGGCGCCTTCACCTGATCTGCTTAATTTCGGCCTTACACGGCACGGAACGCAGCACGACGGACGTTCCCGGGCCGCACAGTCTTCGCCTCGCACGCCGCCGGATTCAGGACGGCGGCTCTCGGAAGGATCTCCCTCAAGTGAAGCTTCAGCGCAAGAACCGGCGGGCACTCGCTCTCGGCGCTCTCGCCGTCTCCGGCGCCCTGGCCCTCACGGCGTGCGGCTCCGACGACACCGGCTCCAAGAGCAGCGACACCAGCTCCTCGGCCGCCACGTCGGGCAACGCGGGCTCGGTCAAGTGCGACGGCGCGAAGGGCCAGCTCCTTGCCGACGGCTCCTCCGCGCAGAAGAACGCGATCGGCGCGTGGGTGAAGAACTTCACCCAGGCCTGCCCCGGCATCCAGATCAACTACAAGGGCCAGGGTTCCGGCGCGGGCATCACCGCGTTCAACCAGGGCACGGTCGCCTTCGCCGGCTCGGACTCCCCGCTGAAGCCCGAGGAGATCACCGCCTCCAAGTCGGTCTGCTCCGGCGGCCAGGGCATCGACCTCCCGATGGTGGCCGGCCCGATCGCCGTCGCGTACAACCTCTCCGGCGTCTCCGACCTGGTGCTCGACGCTCCCACGATCGCGAAGATCTTCAAGGGCGAGATCACCAAGTGGAACGACCCGGCGATCGTGAAGCTGAACCCGAGCGCGAAGCTCCCCGACGTGAAGATCCAGCCGTACCACCGCTCCGACGAGTCGGGTACGACGGACAACTTCACCAAGTACCTCAAGGCCGCCGCGCCGAGCGACTGGACCTTCTCCGGCGGTAAGGCCTGGCAGGCGAAGGGCGGCCAGTCCGCCTCGGGTTCCTCCGGTGTCGCCGGCGGCGTCAAGCAGACCAACGGCGCGATCGGCTACATGGAGCTGTCGTACGCCAAGGACGGCCTGAACGCGGTCGCGATCAACACCGGCGCGGCTGCCCCGGTCAAGGCGTCCTCGGACGGCGCGACCAAGGCCGTCGCCGCCGCGCAGGTCGTCGGCACCGGCTCCGACCTGTCGCTCAAGCTCGACTACACCACCAAGGCCGAGGGTGCGTACCCGATCACCCTGGTGACGTACGAGATCGCCTGCGACAAGGGCAACAAGGCCGCCACGCTGCCCGCCACGAAGGCGTTCCTGCGCTACGTCGCCTCCGCCGACGGCCAGAACCTCCTGTCGGGCATCGACTACGCGCCGATCCCCGACGCCATCATCACGAAGGTCCGCTCCACCATCGAGGGCCTGAGCTGATCTGACGGCGCGGCCCGGGGAGTACGACGCTCCCCGGGCCGCGCCATCCGGTGCACCGCCGCCCGGAGCCCACCGGCTCCCGCAGACCGGAGAACCCAGACATGGACACGACGCAAATAACCGACACACCTCCCCCCACGGCACCCGCCCCCGTGGTCAGGAAGAAGAGCACGGGCCGCCTCGGCGACAAGGTCTTCCTCGGCCTCTCGCGCGGCTCCGGCATCTTCCTGCTGGTCATCATGGCCGCGATCGCGGTCTTCCTGACCTACCGCGCGGTCCTCGCGATCAACAAGGACGACGGCAACTTCCTCACCACCTTCGAGTGGAACACGGGCCTCGTCCCGCCGAAGTTCGGCATCGCCGTCCTGGCGTTCGGCACGATCGTGTCGTCGCTGGTCGCGATGCTCATCGCGGTCCCGGTCGCCGTCTCGATCGCGCTGTTCCTCACCCACTACGCCCCCCGCCGGCTGCGCGGTCCGATCGCCTACGTGATCGACCTGCTCGCCGCGGTGCCGTCCATCGTGTACGGCCTGTGGGGCGCCCTGATCCTCGTACCGCACCTGGACGGCCTGTTCGGGTGGCTGAACGACTACCTCGGCTGGACCGGGGTCTTCTCGTGGGACGAGGGGCCGGCGCGCTCGCTGCTCACCGTCTCGGTCCTGCTGGCGATCATGATCCTGCCGATCATCACGAACGTCAGCCGTGAGGTCTTCCGCCAGGTCCCGCAGATGCACGAGGAGGCGGCGCTCGCCCTCGGCGCGACGCGCTGGGAGGTCATCCGCATGGCCGTCCTGCCGTTCGGCCGCTCCGGTGTGATCTCCGCGTCGATGCTCGGCCTCGGCCGCGCGCTCGGCGAGACGATGGCCGTCGCGACGGTCCTCTCCCCGGACTTCGACATCCACGCCAGCCTCCTCAACCCCGGCGGCGGCACCTTCGCCCAGAACATCGCCAGCAAGTTCAGCGAGGCGAACGACTTCGGCCGGGACGCGCTGATCGCCTCCGGTCTCGTCCTGTTCGTCATCACGCTGCTGGTCAACGGCGCGGCGCGGCTGATCATCGCCCGCCGCAAGGAGTACTCGGGGGCCAACGCATGAGCACCGCGACCGTCAAGAGCACCCTGCGCGGGGCGAGCCTGCCGAAGTGGACGCCGTGGGCGATCGCCGCCGGTTCCGTCGCGCTCGGCCTCGGTGTCAGCGCCGCAGCCGGACTCGACAGCAGCATCCAGTGGGCGCTGATGGCGGGCGTCTTCTTCGTCGTCGGCACGTACGGCATCGCCGCTCGCGTCGAGGGTCCCCGGCAGGCCAAGGACCGGGTCGCGACCAGCTTCGTCTGGGTCGCCTTCCTCCTCGCGCTGGTCCCGCTCACCTCCCTCGTGTGGGCGACCGTCCAGCGCGGCGTCAAGGTCCTCGACTTCTACTTCCTCTCCCACTCGATGGGCATCGTCGCCGACACCGATCCCGGCGGCGGCATCTACCACGCGATCATCGGCAGCCTCGAACAGGTCGGCCTCGCGACCGTGATCGGCGCTCCGGTCGGCGTGCTCACCGCGGTCTACCTCGTGGAGTACGGGAGCGGCAACCTCTCCCGGGCCGTCACCTTCTTCGTCGACGTCATGACGGGCATCCCGTCGATCGTCGCGGGCCTGTTCATCCTCAGCCTCATGCTGATCTTCGACATGGAGCCGTTCGGCTTCGCGGGCTCGCTCGCGCTCGCGATCCTCATGATGCCGGTGGTGGTCCGCTCCACGGAGGAGATGCTCAAGCTCGTCCCGAACGAGCTGCGCGAGGCGTCCCTCGCGCTCGGTATCCCGAAGTGGCGCACGATCCTGAAGGTGGTCATCCCCACCGCGATCGGCGGCATCACGACCGGCATCATGCTCTCCATCGCGCGCATCGCCGGCGAGACCGCGCCCGTCCTGCTGCTGGTGTTCGGCAACCCGTTCATCAACAACAACCCCTTCGAGGGTGCGCAGGAGTCGCTGCCGCTGTACATCTACAAGCAGTACTCGCAGAGCGCGGGCTCCGAGGCGGCGTTCGACCGTGCCTGGGCCGCCTCTCTGACGCTGATCGCGTTCGTGATGATCCTCAACCTGGTGGCGCGCGGCATCGCCCGCTGGAAGTCCCCCAAGTCCGGTCGCTGACGCGACCTCCTAGTCAGCGACTGTCTGGAAGTGAAGCAGCTATGTCCAAGCGAATCGACGTAAGCGGACTGACCGCCTACTACGGCTCCCACAAGGCCATCGAGGACATCTCGATGACCGTCGAACCCCGCACGGTCACCGCGTTCATCGGCCCCTCCGGCTGCGGCAAGTCGACGTTCCTGCGCACCCTGAACCGGATGCACGAGGTGACCTCCGGCGGGCGCGTCGAGGGCAAGGTCCTGCTCGACGACGAGGACCTGTACGGCCCCAGCATCGACCCCGTGTCGGTGCGCCGCGAGGTCGGCATGGTCTTCCAGCGGCCCAACCCCTTCCCCACGATGTCCATCTTCGACAACGTCGCCGCGGGCCTGCGCCTCAACGGCAACTACAAGAAGAGCGAGCTGGCCGACGTCGTCGAGAAGTCCCTCAAGGGCGCGAACCTCTGGAACGAGGTCAAGGACCGCCTCAACAAGCCCGGCTCCGGGCTCTCCGGCGGCCAGCAGCAGCGGCTGTGCATCGCCCGCGCGATCGCGGTGGAGCCGAAGGTCCTCCTGATGGACGAGCCCTGCTCGGCCCTCGACCCGATCTCCACCCTCGCCATCGAGGACCTGATCGGCGAGCTGAAGGAACAGTTCACGATCGTCATCGTGACGCACAACATGCAGCAGGCGGCCCGCGTCTCCGACCGCACCGCCTTCTTCAACCTCGCCGCGGTCGGCCAGCCCGGCAAGCTCATCGAGATCGACGAGACGGAACGCATCTTCTCCAACCCGTCGGTCCAGGCCACGGAGGACTACATCTCCGGCCGCTTCGGCTGATCCCTCCGGTCACAGACCCCTCGCGGTGCTGCATGGCGGTGCCACCGCGAGGCCGTAAAGGGCCCGCTCCCTGTTCGCAGGGGGCGGGCCCACGCGCGTTCGTTCAGACGCCCTCGACGGCCTCGAAGATGTCGGCGTCCGTCTCCTGCTGCCACTCCGGCAGTTCGCCCCAGTCGGCGACGTACCCCGGCTTCGGGTCCTCGAAGTGCCGGTACATCTGAGCCGTCCAGCAGACGGCGACGAACCGCCCCTTCTGCTCCCGCGACAGCCGGGCCGCGTGCCCGCCACTCAGTACGAGGAACTGGCGCACCTGCTCATACACGGCCCCCGCAGCCTCGCGCTCCCAGCCGGGCATGTCCTCCCACGGGGTCACGTAGCCCGGCTTGGGCTCGCCGGGGAAGTGCTTGCGTACGCCGGCGATCCACGCTTCCCGAAAGACTCGCGAGCCGTCGTTCTCGGACACCCATCTCCTCTGGCCTGCCACGTGACCCGAGCGGCACGCCCTAAGCCACCGCCTTCTGCCGGGCCAACTCCCGTGCCCGTTCGTTCAGTTCACGTGCTCGCGCGTTGCCGAGATGCGGCCGGATACGGCGGCGCATGATCGCGAAGTGTTCGTCCGCCCGCGCCGAGGACAGCGCGGCGTAGTCGTCGAGGAACACCTCCCAGGTCGCGCAGGCCGCTTCGAGGTGGCCGACTTCGAGCTGGCGTTGGGCGAGGAGACCGTTCGCGTGAGCGTTGCCCTGCTTCTCCATCGGGGGACGGGCCCGGTTGGACGCCTTCATGGCTTGGATGGAACCGGGCACGTCCCCCAGCGCGTGGAGAACGCTCGACACATGGAACTCGTACGCCGCCCGGTCGTACCCGCCGACCGCGTCCCGCCTGTTGTCGGCCTTGGACAGGGCCTCTTCCGTCTCACGCAGACGCGCGAAAGCGAGGCGGCTGTCCTTCACGAGGGCCGCTCCGTGGGCCTGTTGCCCACGCAGGAAGGCTTGCAGCCGGGGCCCGGCCGAAGGCGCGGCCTCCGCTGCGGAGTCCGCGAGTTCGAGGGCCTTGTTCGCGTGCTTCAGGTTGGCCGCCTGCAAGGCCATCCCACGGAGCGTGCGGCAGTAAGTGACCTGATCCGAACCGGCTTTGGCCAGCCCGAGGGCCTGCCGGTAGTACCGCTGCCCGAGCCCGTGCGCCTTCTCGTACATGGCCATCCACCCCGTGAGATACACGAGGTCGGAGGCGGCGGCCCGCATGTCGTTCCTGACGGCGTCCGTCCCGTCGGCACGCAGATAGGACGCGACCGAGTTGACGATGAAGGCGGCGGCCATCGGACGCGCGTGCGCCCCGCCCAGCTCGTCGAGGATGTCCGCGATCCGGTCCGTCATGCTGCGGACGACGGCGACGTCCCCGGGCCCGATACGGACGGTACGGCCGGCCGCCTGGTGGTCGAGCCGGTCCAGCGTCTCACCGGCGTCGTCGAAGCGGGGTACGGCGAGCGCTGCCGAGTAGAGCGCGGTCGTCAGGACCGTACGGCGAGACGGGTCCATGTCCGCCCTTCCCGTGTCGACGAGACCCTCGACGGTGTCGATCGCGTGGGCCTGCGCGGTCGGTGTCGCCCCGAAGCCCGCTTCCTCGAAGGTGACGGGGCGTCCGAGCCGTCTCGACAGGGCTTCCACGACGGCGGCCCGTGCGGCCTTGCGCGGTACGGACCCTTTGAGCCAGTGCGCCACCGACGACTCGTCGTAGCGAAGTGTCAGGCCCTGTTCCGTCCCGATCCTGTTGACGGACGCCGCGAACTGACAGTGCTTGAAGTCCGCTTCGTCGAGCAGCCTTGCCAAGTTCTCGTTCGGTCGGCCCTTCGCCACGGTCCACCACTCCCCGCGAACTCAAGCGTTCAACTCGTTCAAGTCGTAGCTCCTCGTCCACAGTACCGCTGACCGTGCACGGCTGGTTGCGTATAGCGACAACGACAGCGGAAGGCACGAACGATGCGAGCAAGACCCCTGGCCCTGTCCGGACTTGAACCCGTCCCGCGCGAGGGATGCCGCGTCTGCGCCGCTCTGGGCAGGGAACGGGAGACGGCACGCCGGACCGGCAACGACACGAAGGTCCAACGGCTCAACCGCGAGTTGGAGAACCATCCGCACCGGGAGGTCCAGCCGTGACCGTTCCGCACCCTCATGCGCCGAGCCGGTACGCCGAGCGCATCCACACACGCGGACGGACCGTCGCTCCCGTACGCCGGCTCATCCTCATCAGCCTCGTACCCACCGCTCCCGGCGCCTGCGCCAACTGCCTCGGCTGGACGCGGCTCTGGTGCTCCGCCTGCCTGGGGTGGGGAGGGTGCACGGAATGCGCGTACACCCGCCAACTCCCCTGCCCTGCCTGCACCGACAGCCGCTCCGCCCGGCAACGGCGGCCCGGATGAAGCACTTTGCCCGGCTCCACTGGCAGGCCGCGTACATCGGCGTCGCAGCCGTCAGCTCCATCCTCCTGCTCGGCCTGGCCGTACTCGACCGCCCCTGATTCCCCTCAACTCCCGTCCGGTCGTAGGACGGTCGGCGATTCACGACCGGACGGGGGCCGAAGGGCCAGAGTCCCCGGCACCTGTTCCCGTTGGTGAAGCAACGCCTCACCCCCGGCGGCCGGCTCATGTTCTCCCAACCGGCCCCCAGGGCATGTACAAGGGCGGCTTCGCCGGACCGGCGACATACACCTACCGCTACAGCTACACGCCGGCCGTGTGGCGAAGTCTCCTGCGGACGGCTGGGTTTGACGAGGTGTCGGTACGTGCCCACGACGCCCCGGAGGCCGGCCACATCGGCACGCTGATCGGGTACGGGATCGCGTCCCCGTAGGGCTCGCGCCTTGTTACCCGACAGTTCCTGACGGGATATCGGGACTTTGCAGCAACTGCGTGCGCTGGAGCCGATGTTGGTGCTAGCGTGCGCCTAACCACAACAAAAAGTGGCCCCATCAGGACTCGGAGTGTTGTCGCACTCCGCTGACGGGGCCGTGACGACAAGCATCTCGAAAGGTCTGTCGCCGTGCGTCATGCTATCGCGCGCGCCATTTTCGCGTGCCTCCACACCCTCCTCACCCTCGCCCTCCCCGCCTCGGGGCAGCGCCGCAAGCCCCCCACCGCAGCGGTCCCCGCACCCCCGCAGCCGTACGTCAGCCCGTGGTCCCGCCCCTGGACCGGGCCCACGAAGGAAGAGGCCGCGGAGTTCTTCTGCCTCCAGGCCGAAGCGGACGCCGTACGGCAGATCCTCGCCGAACGCGAACGCGCACGCGCACGCGCGCTCCAGGACCCGGCCGAGTACGAACTCCAGCAGGAACGCCAACTCGCGGCGGCGTACGCGACGTTGGGCATCGACTACCCGTACACCTACCCCAACGCCCCCTTCACCGCCGAAGACTTCGGGACCCGCGTATGAACCGCGACGCCCTGACGACCGACCCGCCCACCTCCCTGTGGGCCGTCTGCACCCGCTGCGGACGCTGGACCCGCGCGGCGGTGGAACTCCCCGACCCCGGCCCCGTCCGGTACGCGTGCCCCGACTGCGTACTCCGTACAGAAACCGGACCCGGAAGTCACTGAGCCCCCGCGTACCGTCCACGGCCGCCGTCGTGGACGGTACGCATGCCGCCGTAGGTGACAGGTGTGACCGAAGAGGTCTGTGACAGATTCGGTCGCCGGGTGGGCAAGAACTAGCCCTTCCGTGCCATGCGCCGCGTGTGGGCCGCTGCCTACTCTAGGAAGCCGGGTTCGGCTTCAGCAGGGACGAGGTGAGGTGCGGTGGCTCCGGGGGGCGGTACGGCGGTGCAGGATCACGTGGCACTCGCCGAGATCGAACTGTGCGGGGAGCTGATGATCGCGGCGTCCTCGACGGACGGGGAGCGGCTCAGCCTGGACTCGATCGACGAGGTGCTGAGGGTGGTGCGGGTGCGGGACGACGAGACGCCCGGGGCCGAGCCGCCTCACTGACGGCGGCGTACGTCACGTACGCAGCATCCGCCCGATCGCCTTCGTCGCCTCCTCCACCTTCGCGTTGACCTCGTCGCCCCCCTTGAGCGCCGCGTCGGCCACGCAGTGCCGGAGGTGTTCCTCAAGGAGTTGCAGCGCGAAGGACTGGAGCGCCTTCGTGGACGCGGAGACCTGCGTGAGTATGTCGATGCAGTAGGTGTCCTCGTCGACCATGCGTTGCAGCCCCCGGATCTGGCCCTCGATCCGGCGCAGGCGCTTGAGGTGTTCGTCCTTCTGCTTGTGGTAGCCGTGCGTCGCGTGCCCGGCGGTCTCCTCGGAGGGCGTTTCCTCGGCCTGCGTGGTCGTCATCGCGTCCTCCGGTTCGTCTCGTATACCCCTACTGGGTATATCGTAACCAAGTTTGCTGGGTATAGGGGTCTTGGTCCCACCCCGTGCTGGTCACTGTGCCTGATGGGCGACACTGGGGACGGCCCCTTAGCCCTGACCGGATGATGCGCTTAGCATCAGCCTGACCGAAACCGATGCATACCGAGGACCCCACGTGCGCTTTCGTCTGACCCCCAGGGAGACGAGCTTCTACGACATGTTCGCCGCGTCCGCGGACAACATTGTCACGGGCTCGAAACTCCTGATGGAACTGCTCGGGGCGGACACCGCCGGCCGGGCCGAGATCGCAGAGCGTATGCGGGCCGCCGAACACGCCGGTGACGATGCGACGCACGCGATCTTCCACCAGCTGAACTCCTCCTTCATCACGCCCTTCGACCGCGAGGACATCTACAACCTCGCGTCCTGCCTCGACGACATCATGGACTTCATGGAGGAGGCCGTCGACCTCGTCGTCCTCTACAACGTCGAGGAACTCCCCAAGGGCGTCGAGCAGCAGATCGAGGTGCTGGCGAGAGCCGCCGACCTCACGGCCGAGGCGATGCCGAACCTGCGGACGATGGAGAACCTCACGGAGTACTGGATCGAGGTCAACCGGCTGGAGAACCAGGCGGACCAGATCCACCGCAAACTGCTGGCCCACCTCTTCAACGGCAAGTACGACGCCATCGAGGTGCTGAAGCTGAAGCAGATCGTCGACGTCCTCGAAGAGGCCGCCGACGCGTTCGAGCATGTGGCGAACACGGTGGAGACCATCGCCGTCAAGGAGTCCTGAACCGTAGTGGACACGTTCGCCCTGGTCGTGACCATCCTGGTCGCGCTCTTCTTCACGTACACCAACGGCTTCCACGACTCCGCCAACGCGATCGCCACCTCGGTCTCCACCCGCGCGCTCACCCCGCGCGCCGCGCTCGCCATGGCCGCCGTGATGAACCTCGCGGGGGCCTTCCTCGGCTCCGGGGTCGCCAAGACCGTCAGCGAGGGGATCATCCAGACCCCCGAGGGGTCCAAGGGGATGGGCATCCTCTTCGCCGCCCTCGTCGGCGCGATCACCTGGAACCTCGTCACCTGGTACTTCGGCCTCCCCTCCTCGTCCTCGCACGCCCTGTTCGGCGGGATGGTCGGCGCCGCGCTCGCCGGGGGGACCACCGTGTACTGGCACGGGGTCCTGGAGAAGATCGTCCTCCCGATGTTCGTCTCGCCCGTCGTCGGGCTCGTCGTCGGGTACCTCGTCATGACCGCGATCATGTGGATCTTCCGGCGCGCCAACCCGCACAAGGCCAAGCGCGGGTTCCGTATCGCCCAGACCGTCTCCGCCGCCGGGATGGCCCTCGGCCACGGCCTCCAGGACGCCCAGAAGACGATGGGCATCGTCGTGATGGCCCTCGTCATCGCCGACGTCGAGGACTACGGCGACCCGATCCCCGTCTGGGTCAAGATCGTGTGCGCGGTCATGCTGTCGCTCGGTACGTACGCGGGCGGCTGGCGCATCATGCGCACGCTCGGCCGCAAGATCATCGAACTCGACCCGCCGCAGGGCTTCGCCGCCGAGACCACCGGCGCGTCGATCATGTTCACCACGGCGTTCCTCTTCAAGGCGCCGATCTCCACGACCCACGTCATCACCTCCGCGATCATGGGCGTCGGCGCGACGAAGCGCATCAACGCCGTGCGGTGGGGGGTCGCGAAGAACATCATCCTGGGGTGGTTCATCACGATGCCGGCGGCGGGGGCCGTGGCGGCGGCGGTGTACGGGGTTGTGAAGCTGGTGACGCTGTAGGGGATGCTGGGCGCCATGGTGTCTGTGGTGCAGAACGTGGCGGTCGACTGTGGGGACGCGTACGCGCTGGCGCGGTTCTGGAGCGGGGTGACCGGGGGGTCGCTGGGGCCGGAGGACAAGCCGGGGAACCCGGAGACGCTGGTGGCGCTGCCGACGGGGCTCGTCCTCTACTTCAACCAGGTGCCCGAGCCGAAGCGGGACAAGAACCGGCTCCACCTGTGCCTGCGTCCCGAGACCTCGCGGGACGAGGAGGTGGAGCGGCTCCTGTCACTCGGCGCGGCCCTCGTCACCGACCGGCGGGATGCGGACGGTACGGGGTGGGCGGTGCTGGCCGATCCGGAGGGGAACGAGTTCTGCGTACTGCGGAGCGAGTCGGAGCGGGAGGTTTCCGGGTGACGTGAGGGATCAGGCGGCGAAACGGGCCACGGCCCACGCCACGACGAGGGTCCACACGGCCGCGGCGAGGACAACCACGACGGTGCACACAGCCCTCATACGAGTTCCAGTGTGGACGGCCGCGCGTTCCATTCGATGCCGCCGCCTTCGGGCCGTACCCACGCCTTGAGAATCGGCTTCCGGTACGCGGGAAGCCGAGTCTCGTCCACGTCCTCACAGATGGCCATGAGGACGCCGGTACGCACGCCGTCCGTGACGGTCTTCCCGATGTGCTCAGCGGTCACCATGGGCCGCCTCCCTCTTGCAGTCGGGACAGTTCGGGTAGGGGCAGGGGGTGAAGGTCGGCACCGGAAGCTCGATCTCGCCGGTCTGGACGTTGAGGACACCTCCGTACTCGGTCCGCCAGTCCGTCAGGGGCGCCGCGTCGACTTCTTCCGTGCCGTCCAGGAGCTGGACGAGCTGGGGCTCACCAAGGGCGCTGATGCGAGCGTTGGGCCACCTCACGGGGTCACCTCGCTGTGCGCCTCCGCCACGTGCCGCGTCCACAGCACGGCCGCGTCGCTCGCCGCCGACGGGTCGCGGTTCTCGTTCGGCTTGCCGTCCTTCGTCTTCGTGGCCATGCGCTTGAACCACTCGTCGACGAACACCTTGCAGCCGTCACAGTCCCCGATGATCTCGGGCGTGATGAACGGCTCCCAGGGGGAGGGCTGTTCGGGCTTCTCGCTTGTACCGTTGGGCACTGTCGTCTACCTCCGGATGGGTTTCGCCTATCCAGGGAACTGCCCATTCCGTAGGTCGCGGTACTGGCATTCTTGTGTCAAGCCGCGTGACACAAGGGGGCGTTAAGTTTTGGCCAGAACCTACGGGGAGTGGTTGAAGGCGGCGCGGGAGGCCAAGGGGTGGTCGCAGCAAGAATTAGCCGCGAAGGCGTTCCTGTCGCGATCACAGATCGCCAACTTCGAGTCGGACCGTAGGACGCCCACCAAAGAAGACGCCAGGCAACTGGACAGCGCGCTGGAACTCGGTGACGTGCTGGAGACGTTCCGTCCCGGCGCTGCGGAGGAGGGGGACGTTCCGAGTTGGTTCGAACGCGGGCGGCAACTTGAGCAACAGGCCGTGATCATCCGCGAGTTCGGCCTCATCTTCGTCCCTGGCATCCTGCAAACCCCCGCGTACGCCGATGGGTTGATGAGGCAGGGGTACCCGGCGATCAGTCCTGAGCAGCGCGCCAAGTACGTTGACACACGCATGAAGCGGGGCGCTCGGCTTGACGACCCCATGACGCCCGTAGTTTGGGTGCTTCTGGAAGAGGGCGTACTCAGGCGCCCAGTGGTACCGCCCCCGGTCATGGCGGAGCAGTTGGAGCACATCGCGGACCTCGGCGAAAAGGAGAGGATCCGGGTGCATGTGCTGCCCTACGGTAAGGGGGTCCAGATGCTCGACGGCCCAGTCACGATCCTGCGGTTCGAGGATCAACCGCCGGTTGCGTACACCGAAGGGACGCGTACGGGCTACGTGCACGACTCCCCTAGCGTGGTGCAAGTGATCGAAGATACATACGATCTCGCCTTGGGGGATGCCGAGTCGCATGATGCGTCCCTGGTCATGATCAGGGAACAAGCACAGGAATACAGGAATCGAGATGCCGAGTAAGCACATCGCGGACGCGTCCACGCTGAGCGGCTGGCGGAAGTCGTCGTTCAGCAATCCACAGGGCGGGAACTGCCTCGAAGTCTTGGACGGCCACCCGACAGGCGTCCCGGTCCGCGACAGCAAGACCCCCACCGGACCGGCCGTAGTCTTCTCCGACACCCACTGGGGTGTTTTCGTGGACGCCGTGACACGCGGCACCATCTGACGTCAGCACAAGACAGAGCCCCCGTCGGAATACTGACGGGGGCTCTGCCGCGCCTCAGAGGAGTACGCAGTCGGGGCAGGCGTACCGGACGGGGCCGGGGCTGGGGAGTTCGACGGCCGCGCGGGTCCAGCGTCCGCAGCGGGTGCAGACGGCCCAGAGGGAGCCGGGCGGGGCGTCGGTGGTCAGGGCGTCGCGGTTCATACGTGGGTCCCGAAGTCCTCGGCGGTGAAGGGGGCGCCGGGGAAGGTGTACGGGTAGTCGATGCCCAACGTCGCGTACGCCGCCGCGAGTTGGCGTTCCTGCTGGAGCTCGTACTCGGCCTGGAGGCGGAAGAACTCCGCGGCCTCTTCCTTCGTGGGCCCGGTCCAGGGACGCGACCACGGGCTGACGTACGGCTGCGGGGCTGTGGGAGCCGCTACTTGCTTGCGGCGCCGTCCCTTGGCGGGGAGGGCGAGGGTGAGGAGGATGTGGAGGCACGCGAAAATGGCGCGCGCGATAGCATGACGCACGGCGACAGACCTTTCAGGGAGATGTCGTCACGGCCCCGTCAGCGGAGTGCTACAACACTCCGAGTCCTGATGGGGCCACTTTTTATTGTGGTGCAGGCACGCTAGCACCAACATCGGCTCCAGCGCACGCAGTTGCTGCAAACTCCCGATACCCCGTCAGAAACTGTCGAGTAACAAGGCACGGGGCCCAGGGGGCCGTCCGCCGGGGTCGAGGCGCCGCTTCACCAAAGGAAACAGCCGACGCGGATCACTGAACCCGGTTTGCGAGAGTGACGCAGAGGTGAAGCTATGGCCTGAGCTGTCCCGTGGTGAAGAGCAGGCTCAGGTGATGCCGCCTTCTTGGAGTCGGTGGAGTTCGGCGAAGAGGGAGTCCTGGTCGAGGAGTTCCTGGTAGGTGCCGGTTTCGGTGATCTTTCCGTCGTTCATGACGATGATGCGGTCGGCGGTGCGGGTGTTGGCGAGGCGGTGGGTGATGACGAGGGCGGTGCGTCCGGCGGCCAGGAGACGGAAGGCGGTCAGGACTTGGTGTTCGGCGCGGGCGTCGAGGGCGGCGGTGGGTTCGTCGAGGATGTGGACGGCGGCGTCGGCGTGGAAGGAGCGGGCGAGGGCGAGGCGTTGCCACTGGCCTCCGGAGAGGTCGTGTCCGCCCCACCAGGAGCGGGCGAGGGAGGTGTCGAGTCCGTGGGGGAGGCGGTCGAGGACCTGGTCGGCGCCGGCGGCGCGGGCGGCGCGGTGGACGGCGGTGTCGCCCAGTGGGTGGGGGGTCCCGAGGGTGATGTTCTCTCGGGCGGTCAGGGGCCAGCGGGTGTAGTCCTGAGGGGTCATGGCGACGTGCCGCCACACATCGGCGGGTGAGGCGTCGGACAGGGGGATGCCGTCCCAGGTGACGGTGCCGGTGTCGGGGAGGTAGAGGCCGGTGAGGAGATGGACCAAGGTGGTTTTGCCGGAGCCGTTCTCCCCGACGACGGCGACGAGTTCGCCGCGTTTGAGGTCGAGGTCGACTCCGTCGAGGGCGGGGCGCTTGCTGCCGGGGTAGGTGAAGGTGAGGCCCCGGGCGCTGATGACGGTGGGGCCGTCGGGGGGCAGGGGGCAAGTGCCTCGATGGGTGCGGTGCCGGTCGGCTTCGTCGAGGAAGGCGGCCCAGTCGTCGAGGTGGAGGCCGGTGCGGAAGACCCGTGCGGTGGCGCGGGTCAGGGTGGTCAGGGCGGCGGTCGCGGTGCGCAGCGCGAACAGGGCGGTGCCCGCAGCGGCGGGATCGAGGCGGCCGGTGGTGACGAGGAGGGTGAGGACGGCGAACGTGGTGAGGAGGGTGAGGGCTGAGACGGTGTCGCCGGCGAGCTGGACGCGCAGGCCGCGCAGCGCGGCCGTGAGGGCTTCGTGTTCGAGGCGGTCGGAGACCTGGCGGTAGCGGGCGGAGAGGAAGGCCCCCATGCGGGCGGAGCGGATCTCGGCTGCGGTGTTGCGGTCGGTGCTGTAGCCGCGCAGGGTCGCGCGCAGACGGCTGTCGGAGCGGGCGGCGGTGACCGCCGCGTGCTCCAGGCGCGCGGCCCGCAGCGAGGCGTACGCGCGGGGCGCGGCGGTCAGCAGCAGGAGGCCGACGAGGAGCGGGTCGAGGACGGCGACGACGGCGGTGACGGCGGCGAGTTGCGCGAGGACGGAGATGCCGCTCTGGACGTCGAGGACGAGATCCCGGGCCGACTCGGCGCCCTTGCCCGCCGCGTCCAGGCGGTCCTCGAAACCGGGGTGCTCGTAGGCGATCAGCTCGACACCGGCCGCCGCGTCCAGGACGCGCAGGTCGGCCTCCCGGAACACGCGGGGGCTGAGGCGGGCGGCGGCGGCGCGGGCTGCGGTGTCGGCGAGGGAGGCGGCGGCGAGCGCGCAGGTCACCCACGCCGCCGGTACTGCCGCGTCCCGCAGGAGGGGGCCGACGGGTTCGTGGCGGCCGTAGGCGCCGGCTGCGTTCAGGACCAGGGCGATCAGCGTCGTCGTCGCGGTGAGGGCGAGTGCGGCCAGGGCGGCGGCGGCCGTCTGGGCGGTGAGCATGGCCAGCAGGGCGCGGCGGTCCGCGTGCCAGGCCAGGCGCAGGGTGCGGGCGAGGACGGCGGGCAGGCGGCGCGCGGTGGCGGCCAGGCCCGGGGATGCGGGGTGGTCGTCGGTGTGCCGCATGAGTGGCGCGGGGCCGACGGCGGCGGGCAGGGACTCGGTCACCCGTCCGGTGTAGAGGCCCGGCCCGCCGCCGCGCACGCCATTTCCGTATCCGCTGTCACAGCCGGTCAGAAGAGACTCTGGAGACGTCGACTCCGGTCGGTTCCGTTCATTCGTGGGGGTGGACGGGGGGTGCGGAGGCGACGGCGGTCCAGGGGCGGCGGGGGTCGTCCGCGTCGCGTCCGCTCAGGCCGAGCGCCCCGGCCGGGGTCCACACCCAGGCGTGCGCCTCGTTCGGCAGGCGCCGTGCGCCGATCACCCAGTGCGCCCGGCGCCCCTGGAGAGCGAGGACGAGGACCGCGGCCAGCGACACCTCCATGCACGCGATCCTGCCCGGCCACCAGACCGGGCGCACCGCGTGGACGGCGGCGACCACGGACGCGGCGGCGGGGGCAGGGGCGGGCGGCAGACGGCGCAGAGCGCCCAGGAGCCGCATCCGGGTCCACAGAGGCAACCGCATCATCGCGAGCGCAAGGACCAGGCCGAGGCGGGCCAGTACCCGTACCGCGCGGCCCGGTGTGCCGTCGTACGGCGGTACGGGCCTGGTCGCCGGGGGCATCGGCGGCGGCAGCACCCGGGCCCCGGGCCCCGAGCCGGTGAGCAGGCCCGCCGTCTCCAGGTTCCCGACGACGGCCGTCACCGTCGTCTCGACGTCGCCGGGCATCCCCTCCGCCCGCAGCTCCGCCACGAGGCCGGGAAGAGTACCGGAGAGCGCCGCCGACCAGATCCGTTCCGTGACCGTGTTCATCCACTGCCACCGGCCCGTACGGACGTTGAGGACGGCCGTGCAGCCGTCGCCGAGGTCGGCCCGGTGGATGCCGGGCGGCACCCGCCTCACCGTGTCTCCCCGGTGAGGACGGCGGCGTGCGCCAGCCACCACGAGGTGATCAGGAACGTCTCCAGGGCGGGCAGCGGAGGGCGGCCGGTGCCCGCCGCCGCCTCGTCCAGCGCCATGTGCACGACGCCGGCGTCCAGGAGCCCGCCCGCCACCAGGGCGCTCGCGTCGACCATGCGGTGCAGCTCCTGGCGGTGGGCGCGCAGCCCCTCGTACAGCAGGGGTGTGAAGTTCCCCTTGGACTGCCGTCCGGTCAGCCACCCCGGCAGGTCGGGGCGGGCCAGGGCCAGGAGCGGTTTGTAGACCCCGGGGGCGCGCCGCTTCGTGGCGGCGATGCGCAGGCAGGCGGTGACGGTCTCGTTGTCGAGGAACGGGCTCACCGGGACGACGCCGTGCTCGGCGTACAGCGGTGCGCCGTCGCGCAGCGCCCCGGCGTTGTACCGCAGCGCGGCCCAGTCCTCCCACTCCCCGGCCTCCACCTCCCCCACCGCTTTCCCGGAGTCGTCGAGCAGGGCGGCGACCGCCTGGCGCCCGTGGGGGGTGAGCCACCGCACCGGCGCTCCGACGGGGCACCACGTCCACACCCCCAGCCCGTCGCCGAGCATCTGTCCGGCGGCGACCGCCTCCGCGGCCCGGGACAGGGCGTACGGCCGTCCCCGCCGCGCCGCGGTCTTCACCGCCCGCCACAGCGGGCCGGGTGCAGTGTTCACGCGGCGGGCCCGCTCGGTCACCGCGGCTTTCGCCCGGCGGGTCTGGCCGTCCTGCACGAGCGCGATCCACGCGGCCGTCGACGACTCCAGCACTACGTCCCCGCCGTGCCCCGTCAGATGCACCGCCGAGACCCCGCGCGCGGGTGCCAGGTAATCGGCGTCCAGCGCCGACGAGGCGACCGGCAGAACCGGCGCGTACGGCACCGCCTGCGGCCAGCGCGCGTAGTACGCGCTCGCCGCCCCACCCGCGCTCACGTGGTGCTCCACGCCCGCGAAGGCCGCGACCTGCCGGGCGAGGCGAGTGTCCTCGCCGTCCGCCAGGGGCCCGCCGTAGGTGACGGCCACGACCGGGGTCACGGCCGACGCGGCGATGACGACCGCCGAGGAGTCCAGGCCGCCGGACAGATCCGCGCTCACCTTCGGCCCGGCCGACGCGGCGTAGCTCTGCGCGGCCGTCCACAACGCGATCCCGACCTCTGACGCGCCCTCCCACATGCTCCGCCCGTCCGGACACGGCCGTACGTCCACCGCCCGCACCGCATCGCCGTCCAGGACCAGGACGTAACCGCCGGGCACCCGCCGGATCCCCTCCCACACCGACCGGTCCGGCCAGTGCTCCGCCGAGCCCACCGCGACCGTCGCCGCGAGCAGGCCGAGGTCCGGCCCGCTGCCGGTCTGCCTGGCGAGCAGCGCGGCCTCGGTCGCCCACACCGGGCCCCGGCCGGTGACGGCGGTGAACACGGCCCGCGTCCCCGCGAGATCACCCGCGACGACCGTCCGCCTCCGTACCTCGTCGCGGACTGCCATCCAGTACGAGCCGCCCAGAGCGCACACCTCCCCGAACCGTCCCCGGACAGCCTCCTCCGCAGCGCGGACGACCTCGGCGTCCCCGGCCCGGCACACCCCGGCCACCACCACGCTCACCCCCCTGCGCTCCACCACCCGCACCCTCCTGCCGGGCGCGCGCCACACCCCGGCCGCGCGCACAGCCTCCTGCGGGGCGTCGAAAGCGCCCCCGGCCAGCCACATCGTCACCGTCCCCATCCGTCCTTCCGCCGCGTTCCTGCCGGTCACGGACACGCCTGGGGCGGCGCGGTCATGACGCCGCGCCGCCCCAGGGTGTTCAGATGCTCAGCCGGTCAGCCCTCGAAGTAGTTGTCCTTGTCGGAGTCGTTGAAGGTCTGCCGACCGAGGGTGACCTCGTCGACGTCGGCCGACGCCAGCACCGGAATCAGCGGCACGACGACGGGGGACAGAACGCTCGCGTCCGTGATGGTGTTCATGACGGGGTGTCCTTCCTGCGATTCACCGGACGGCCGGATGCCGGACGGCACCGGCCGGTCGTACACGGGAGCGGTCCACGGGGGACCCACCCGGAGAGGAAACGCCGCTCGACGGCGGTCAGTTGTAGAAGGCGATCTCCTCGCGGATCCCGGCCTCGGCATTCCCGAGCGTCACCGTGTCGGCGTCCTCCGCGTACAGCACGGGCATCGGACCGAACTCGTCCATGACGTACTCCTTCTTCCGCAGCGTCGGCGTCTCCGGCGCCCTCACAGCACACCCCACCCGAACATCCGTCCGGTAGCCGGTGATGTGCGGTGAACAACGGCGCTCACCAGGCACCCCCGTGCGGCGTCACCACGGCGCTTTACGGCGAACTGCGTCTGTACGTAGGCGAGTTACCGGCCCGCCGATACCCTGGAGAGCCCGCCATCAGGAAGGGCGCACCCCATGGGCAGGCCCCCGCTCGACCGGCAGCCGAACCCCCGTCTGGCCTACTGGATGAGCCGGGCCGGGGCAGGCAACAACCGGCTCGCCCGCCTGATCACCGAACGCGGCGCCGCCCAGGGCATCACCGGGCTGGGCACCGACGAGAGCCGGGTGAGGGCCTGGCTGAAGGGCACGGTGCCCCGCGACCCCGTGCCCCGGCTCCTGGTCGAGGTCCTCAGCGCCGCAACCGGCACCGACCTCACCTACGCGGACATCGGCCTGCCCGGAGAGAGCAGACCGACCGGCATCCGCAGCCCGTGGAACCGCACCGGCGCCCTCACCTCCCTCAGCCAGATCATCCGGAGCGAACTGATGCTGCCCGACACCCGCACCGGCCCCGACACCGCCGGCATCCTCACCAGCCACGACCTCCTGGCCCCCTTGCAGGAATGGCTCCTGGCCCACCCCCAAGCCCCCGACACCACCGTACCGGGCCACCGGATCGGCATGTCCGAGGTCGACGGCATCCGGCAGATCACCACCGCCTTCCGCGACCTCGACAACCGGCACGGCGGCGTCCTGTCCCGCTCCGCCGTCCTCGCCCAGACCGACACCGTCCTCGCCCTGCTGAAGACGGGTACCTACACCGAGGCCGTGGGCCGTGAGCTGTTCTCCGCCGCCGCCGACCTCGCGGGCGTCGCCGGATGGATGACCTTCGACGCCGGCCGCCACACCGCCGCCCAGCGCACCTTCGTCTCCGCCCTGCGCGCCGCCGCCGAAGCGGGCGACAAACGCATCGGCGCGCACATCCTCCAGTGCATGGCCCGCCAGATGTCCCACCTCGGACACACCGACGACGCCCTCGATCTCGTCGCCCTCGCCCAGTACGGCGCCCGCCGCGACCTCACCCCCGCCTCCGCCTCCCTGCTCGCCGCCCTGGAAGCACGCTTCCACGCGATCGCGGGCAACATCGCCGAGAGCGAGTCGGCCGCCGGACGGGCCCTCGACGCCTACGAACGCGTCGAACCCGGCACCGAGGCCCCCTACATGGCGTTCTTCGACCTCCCCGAACTCCAGGCCACCCTCGGCATGGCCCACCAGATCGCCGCCCACCACCTCGACGGAACCGCCCGCACCCGCCACGTCAGCCGCTCCACCAGCCTCGTCCAACAGGCCCTCGACGGACGCCCCGAACACCGGCGCCGCAGCAAGGCGTTCGACCACCTCGGGCTCGCCCGCACCCACCTCGCCGGAGGCAACCCCGACGCCGCCGCCGAAGAAACCACCCGCTGCCTCGACCTCCTCGGCGCCGTCCACTCCCGCCGCGTCACCGACCGCCTTGGTGAACTCCACCAGGAAGCCGAACCCTTCGCGACAACCACCCCCGGCCGCGACCTCCGCGAACAGATCCACGACAGGCTCACGGCCACAGGATGACCCCACTGTCAGACCCCGCTGGCAGCATCCCCCTCATGCCCACCGCCCGCACCACCCCACCAAGACCCCTGGACATCACCACCCTCGCCCCCGCCCTGACCCCCCTCGCCCGCACCGCGACCCGCCTGCACCCCCGCCCCGGCTCCCCCACCGTGCACGACAGCTCCATCGGCGGCCCCCTGCTATGGCCGACGCGTCACCAGTGGCCGCACTGCGACAAATGGCACGAGGGCCCGCTGTCGCCGATGATCCCCGTGGCCCAGCTGTACGTCCGGGACGTACCCCAGTTGCAGCCACCGGGGAAGACCGACCTGCTCCAGATCCTGTGGTGCCCCTCCGAGGAACACCCCCCGGACCACAAGCCCCCGACCTACCTGTTCTGGCGAACGGCGGCGGACGTCACCCAGATCCTCACAGCCCCGCCCCAGCCGTCCGAGCCGAACACCTGGTACGTCCCGCGGCCGTGCGTGCTCGCGCCGGAGCAGGTCACCGAGTACCCGCACTACCTGGAGTTGAGCGAGGAACTGCGGCAGCAGATCACGACCGTCGTGGAGACGGACGAGTTCTACACCGACGAACTCTCCACCGCCCCCGGCTGGAAGATCGGCGGCTGGCCGAGATGGGGCCTCACCGACCCCGTATCCCGCTTCTGCGTCCACTGCGGCACCCGGATGACCCCCCTGCTGACGATCGCCTCGGACGAATGGCACCCGGACAACAGAAGCTGGGTCCCCTACGAGGACCGAGCCGACGCCGACCCGAACCCACCCGGCGTCACGGTCATCGACGCCAACCACCTACAGCTCTACGCCTGCCCGAAGCACCCCACCCACCACACCACCCTGATCCAGTGACCGCTCACTCCGCGATCGTCCCGGCGTAGATGTCCCGAGACTCCGGAAGCCGTACGACGGCCGGCGCCCCGAAGTCGTACAGCAGGACCGTCGACGCCACGGCCACCACCCCCTCCCGCCCGCTGTTGACGAAGCTGAACCGGTGCCGGACCTTGCGGATGCGCCCCTGGTCGTCGAGGTACACGTCGAAGGGGACCTCGGCGGTGGCGAACCCCTCGGCCGCGGCGGCGAGGGAGGCCCGGTTGCCGGGGGTCGCGCCGCGCGCGGCGAGCGCGAGGTCGGCGGTGCCCCGGTAGTGCCGGACGCCGACCCCGGCGACGTCGGTCAGCCCGACGTACGACGCCGTACGCACCCCCCGCAGCAGCTCGGCGGCGGCGAACGGATCGGTGGCACCGCCGGTGACGAGGTTGCCGTCGGAAAGGGTCGCCGTGTCGACGCGGACCCACTTGTCCGCAGGCACCCCGGCCCCCCGGTTCTTCATGAACAGCGCACCCGGCGCGAGGAGTTCGGTGATCGGACGGTGCTCGCTGACCCCGGACGGGTCCTGCGGGAGGACGACCTTCAGCTGGCCGAGCTGCCGCCGGTAGTCGTACACCCCCTCCCCCCGGATCGTGACGCGCGTCCCGCCGGTCGCCATCTCCATGGACGTCTGCGCACGGGAGCTGCCCGCCGCGAGCAGCGTGTCCGCGGCCCGGTGCAGGGTCCCGACCGGGTCCCCGACGGGCGCGTCCTCGGCGGCGGCGCCACTGCTCACACACCCCGCGGCCCCGGCCACGACTCCGGCCACCAGTCCCGCGACGGCCACCACACCGCCCCGACGGTCCTTCATCTCCTGCCTACCCCCAGATCGCGGGCCCCCATGTGGCCCTGTTCAACGACCCGCAAGTACCACCGTCACGCCCACGGCCGCCTGGAGAACCCTTTACCGACAGTGAGTACCGTGGAGTACGTGACACAACCGGACGGCACCCCCGCCCCCTCCGGCGACCATCTCGCCACCACCGTCGACCAGGGCCGCTTCTGCTTCGCCCGCTGCACCTGCGGCTGGCGCGGACCGGCCCGGCGAGCGAGAAGCCTGGCGCGGACGGACGCGGAGACCCACGCGAAGGGATGAACCCCGGTCGGGGAACCCCGCGTTCCGGGAACTCGTCTCGTTCGACAGACACGAGGCCGCGACGGAGGGCGACACCATGGAACGGCGCATGTTCATCGGCGGCGCAGCCGCACTCACCGCGGCGACGGCGACCGGCTGCCGGTCCACGACTACCGGCGCCCCCACCCCTTCGTTCGCCCGCGCCTCGCTGGCCGGCGCCCCCACCGACTGGAAGGCCCTCGCGAGCGACCTCGACGGCCTCCTCGTCCGCCCCGGCGAGGCCCAGTGGGCAGCGGCCCGCCAGCTCTACAACACACGCTTCGACAACCTGAAGCCCACAGCGGTCGCGTACGTCGCGCACGCGGAGGACATCCGTACGACACTGGCGTTCGCCCGCGCGCAGAAGCTGAAGGTCGCCATCCGCAACGGCGGCCACTCGTACGCGGGCTGGTCGTCCGGCGACGGCCGCCTGATCGTCGACGTCTCCAAGCTGAACCGCGTCCGCGTGGGCGGCGGTACGGCCGTCGTCGGCGCCGGCTCGAAGCTGATCGACGTCTACCGCACGCTCACCGCGAAGGGCGTCACGATCCCCGCCGGCTCCTGCCCGTCGGTCGGTGTCTCGGGCCTCACCCTCGGCGGCGGGCACGGCGTGGTCTCCCGGGCGTACGGCCTGACCTGCGACAGCCTCACGCAGGCGACGGTCGTCACGGCCGACGGCAAGCAGCTCACCGCGAACGCGCAGCAGAACCCCGACCTCTTCTGGGCCCTGCGCGGCGCGGGCAACGGCAACTTCGGCGTGGTGACGGAGCTCCAGTTCAAGACCCACGCGGCGCCCCAGGCGGTCTCCGGCTACCTCACCTGGTCCTGGGCGAAGGCGGCGGCGGTCCTGCGGGCGTGGCAGGAGTGGGGCCCGGCCCAGCCGGACGAGATCTGGTCCGCCCTGAGCTTCTCCAACTCCCCCGGCGGCACCCCGTCCATCTCCCTGGCGGCCTTCTCCCTGGGCACGTACAACGAACTCCAGAACGCGGTCGACCGCCTCGCCGCCAAGGCGGGCGCCCCCAAGTCGGTCTCGTTGCGCCGCCGTTCGTACGCGGAGGCGATGGAGGTGTACGCCGGCTGCTCCTCGTACACCAAGCCCGCGAGCTGCCACCGCCCCGGCACCCTCCCGGGCCGCGACCCGGGCGGCAAGCTGGGCCGCGAGACGTACACGGCCCGCTCCGACTTCTACGACAGGTCCCTGTCGGAGGCGGGCATCCAGGCCCTCCTCAAGCAGCTGAAGGCGGTCCAGGGGGGCGCCGGAAGCATCGCCCTCACAGCCCTGGGCGGCGCGGTGAACCGCGTCTCCCCCACGGCGACGGCTTTCGTCCACCGCCGCTCCCGCTTCCTGGCCCAGTACATCGCGTCGTGGAAGTCGGGCACGACGGGCGCAGCGGCGCAGTCCTGGCTCAACTCCGCCCACAAAGCGATGCAGCCGTACGCGTCGGGAGCGGCGTACCAGAACTACACGGACCCGACGCTGACGAACTGGCGGAAGGCGTACTACGGGGACGCGGCGCCGAGGTTGGCGAAGGTGAAGCAGAAGTACGACCCGGCAAGGTTTTTCACGTACCCACAGGGAATCTAGAAGCGCAACCAAGTCTTTTAGGGGCGCGGGGAACTGCGCGACCAGCCACGACGGCGCCGCACCCGCCAGCCCCCAGAACCCCCCACCCCATTAGGCAGCCAGGTCCCGCTCCCCCGCCTCAACCCCCGTCCGAGCCCCCGGCACGAACGCGACCCGAGCCGCCCGACTCCGCACCAGCCACCCCACCCTCGGCGACCGCTCGATCGCCTTGAGAACCGGCGTCAGGAGAATCGAGGCCAGCGGGGACAGCAACAGCGCGACGGCCGTCCCCAGCGCGAACCCCCCGATGACGTCGGTCGGATAGTGAACCCCCATATAAACCCGGCAGAACCCTTCCAGAACCCCCAACAGCAGCCCCCACACCCCGAACCGCCGATTGGCGACGAACAGCGCGACCCCCATCGCCATCGTGATGGTCGCGTGGTCGCTGACGAACGAGAAGTCCGTCTTCCCGGAGACGAGAACCTCAAGCCCCTGATGGTCATTGAACGGCCGGGGCCGTTCGACGAACCCCCGGATGGGCACGTTGATCAGAACGGCGACGCCGGCCGCGAGCGGCGCCCACACGAGCGCGGCGACAGAAGCCGCCGCCTCCTCCCCGGAAGCGGCCCGCCGCCGCACCGCCAGCCAGCACCACACGATGAGCAGAACCATCGCGAACAACAACCCGTATTCGCCGACGAATCCGACGATTCGGTCGAACCAGTGCGGCGCGTCCTTGGCGAGGCCATTGATGTCGTACAGCAGCTCGACATCGGGGTTGGATCCGGAATCGGCGAGTCCAGCCATGGTGCTGCGGCCCCTTCGTCGTGGTCGTCTCAACAGGAACGCACGGCCCCGCTTACAACGTTCCTGTCTCCACTGAATGATCACCGAGACGTTATCGAAGGGAGATGCGCCAACTCGGCGCAGGGCCGGTTTAAGGAACCGTCACCCGTTTTCAGACATTGGTCGGCAGCGCTTTCGCGCCATCCGCGGTGACCCGGGTCGCCCCGAAATAGTCGGGTGTGTCGATCGGGTCGAACCGGATGACGGCCCCCGTACGGGGCGCGTCGATCATGTACCCGCCCCCGACGTAGATCCCGACGTGCCGGATGGCCCGCGAGTTCGTGAGGTCGTCGGAGAAGAACACCAGGTCACCGGGGAGCAGTTCGGCCCGCGTGGGGTGCGGCCCGGCGTTGTACTGGTCGTTGGCGACGCGCGGCAGCTCGATGCCGACACTCTCGTACGCCGCCTTCGTCAGCCCCGAGCAGTCGAACCGCCCGCCGTCCGCGGCGGTCCCGTCGCCGCCCCACAGATAAGGCGTGCCGAGTTTCTTCTGCGCGTAATAGATCGCCCCGGCGGCCTGCTCGGACGGCGACACCCGCCCGACCGGCGCCGCGAAACTCTCTTCGAGGGTGGTGATGGTCTTCACGTAATTCTGGGTCTCGCTGTACGGCGGTACGCCCCCGTACTTGATGACCGCGTACGCGCCCGCGTTGTAGGCGGCGAGCATGTTGTGCGTGGCGTTCCCGGGCACGTCCTTGACGTATTTCGCGATCTCGCAGTCGTACGAGGCGGCGGACGGAATGGCGTCGGCGGGATCCCAGACGTCCTTCCTGCCGTCCCCGTTCGCGTCGAGGCCGTGCGTCGCCCAGGTACCGGGAATGAATTGCGCTATTCCCTGCGCGGCGGCGGCGCTCTGCGCCCGGGGATTGAATCCGCTCTCCTGATAGAGCTGCGCGGCGAGCAGCGCGGGATTGATCTCGGGGCACAGATTGCCCCACTTCTGCACGAGCGCGGTGTAAGCGGCGGGAACGGACCCCTTGGCGAGCGCCTTGGTCCCCCCGCCGACCCCGTTCGCCATGTTCCCGGCGACCAGGTACACCCCGACGACGAGCACCATGACGAACGCGAGCCCGGCCCCGGCGACCGCGGTCACCCAGATCCACGCCTTACGCACCGTCAACCGCCCCTCGCCGCCCGGGAGTCACCGCGCGTCAGTCTACGGCGGGAACTCGCCGCGCACGGGTAGGTTCGCCCCGGTCGGAGGCTGTCCATCGCGAGGACGTTCTAATCCCCTCTCCCGCAGGGCTCGTCGGCCTCGTGGGGGACGCCGCAGCGGCGGCAGCGGACGTCGGGGACGGGTCCCGCGTCCGGCTTCGCGGCATCTGGCTTGGACCAGGATCTGCCGGGGACGCGGCGGGGAAGAGGGGTGCGGGGGGCGGGCGTACGAAGGCGAGGCGTGGGGGACAAGACCTTCTCTATCCAGCGTTCAGGACACGCGATACGACAGACGATCGTACGCCCGTCACCCCCCTGCCTCCTTGTACAGCGCCTCGGCCTCCGCCCCCAGCACGACGCTGTACGACACGTCGTCCGTGTCCCCGCCCTGCTCGTGCCCGCCGAGTACGCCGACGACCTCGTGGTGCCCGTTCACCCAGGGGCTGCCGCTGGTTCCCGCGCTGAACCGGGGGCACTCGATCCGCTGCTGCGTACTGCTGTGCACGGCCGGCCGGTTGGTGCAGGTGATCGCCCGCTCGGAGGTGTCCGGATACCCGGTGACGGTCACGGGAGAGGCGCCGGTGGCGGTCCGGGGGGCGAAGAGGTTCCCTCCGACGACGTCCTCGATGTTCCGGTGCCCGGCGTTGGGCGCGAGGGCGGCGAAGGCGATGTCGCTGTCCTCGTCCTGCTCCTTGGCCCACTCGGCGGGCAGGAAACTCTTCCGCACCTTCCAGATCCCGTAGGGCGCTTTCCCGTCCTTGTACCCCGGCACAAAAACAAACCCGGACCCGTCGTCCCCACCGAAACAGTGCGCGGCGGTCACGATCAGATCCCGCCCCTCGCTCTCCACCACCGACGCCGTACAGAAATGCTCCCCCGCCGGCTTCCCCACATCGTCCGCGTAGAACAACGCCCCCACCCGCGCCGCAGCCGCAGCCGCCTCCCCCTGAGCCACCACCGTCACACCCAGGGGCCCGCCCCCGTCATCGGCGACAGCCGCCGACGCCAGGACACAACTCCCTGCCATCAACACCGTCGCGCCGAGCAGCGCGAACCTTCGGTTCCCCTGGGGGCGGGTGCGGTTCATCGGGGTCACTCTGAACCATCAAGGTGAGAAAAACATCAATCCGAGCTGTCGAAGGGCTACGGACGACAGGCTGCTCCCCATGCGTCACTCCAAACTCCCAGCCTGCTGTGATGCCGGACACAATCGAACATCGTCACTCGATCGGTCGATTAGACATATGGCGTTCGGGTAAGCGCTCCTTGACGGCATCACTCAGTGACATGGCAGTTCGGTAGTAGCCGCAAGGAAAATGCCCGACTGGCCTACACCGTTCGGCTACCAAGCGGTGTGACGTTGTCATAGGCTCGCCCACTGGGGCTCTTGACACGCAAGCAACGTTGACCTAGACGCCTTGGTCGCGTTCTGGTCCCGTGCAGTGCGTGGAGCGCGGCCAGGAAGGAGATTCCATGCCCAGCGCCTCCGATCCCAGCCTGAACCGGCGCAAGCTGCGCCTCGCGTTGAAGGCCGCGCGGGACAAGACCGGGCTCACGCAGCGGGAGGCCGCGGACCGTCTCGACTGGTCGCTCTCCAAGGTGATCAGGATCGAGGCGGGGACGGTGAGCCTGTCCGTCACCGACCTCCAGGCGATGCTGCGGCTGTACGAGATCGACGACGAAACGGTCGTAGCCGATCTGGAGCAGGCGGCGCGCAACAGCAAGGGCCAGTCGTGGTGGTCCGACTACAGCGACATCATCACGCCGACGTTCGCCCAGTACCTGGGCTACGAGGGCGCGGCCGACACCATCCGTACCTACCACCCGACGTTCTTCGTCGGCCTGCTCCAGACCGTGGACTACATCGAAGCGCTCTTCGCGGCCTTTCCCGGCGTCACTCAGGCCCAACGCCTCACCGACCTCAGGGCGGCCCGGCAGGAACGCGTCTTCGCCGAAGGCGGCCCGGCCCTGGAGATGATCGTCGACGAGGCGGCCGTGCGGCGCGTCATCGGCGGCGCGAGCACCATGCGCAACCAGCTGACACACGTCAAGCGGCTGGCGGAGACCGGGAAGATCACGCTCCGGATCCTGCCGTTCTCCGCCGGGGCCCACGCCAGTCTGGAGGACAGCTTCGCTCTCTTCGGCTACCGCGACGACGAGGACGTGCTCTACCTCGCCGGGCCGGGCGGTGTCCTCACCAACCGGGACGACCGCGCGAAGGTGGCTCTCTACCAGGAGTGCTTCGAGGACCTCACCGACAAATCGTTGAGCCAGGAGGCATCGATCGCACTCATCGACGAGGTTCTCGGGCAACTGAATCTGTCCTGATTCCGACCAGGCACCGACGGGGGCGTGCAGGCCATGGTGAACGAGAGGCGGAGGCGAAGGAGGCGGCACTCGGACGCCGATCGTTCTCCCGGCAGCACCACCCTGCCGACGAACCGGGCGTCCACGCGCGCCCCGTCGGTGCCCGGCTCACTCACCGCGCAGGGCCTCACCAGCGACAAGGCGTGCACGCGGTTGCAGCGGCTGCGCACCGAGGACACCGACAACGCGATACGGCGGAGAAGGGCGCACACCGACGACCTCATACGGGTGTTGCGCAACCTGACCGCGCTGGCGCTGTTCTCCTCGGCCACGCTGACGCTGGTCTCCTACGCCGGCATCCGGATGGGAATCCCGCCGGAAGCCTGTGTCGCAGGTAGTTTCAGCGCGGCCGTCCTGCTGATCAGGACCTTCGCGAAGGCGTTCGAGTCGATACGTCCTTCGCTGCCGGACGCACCAAAAGACCCACCGTCCACCGATGAGCGATAGCCGGGGCCGACGCCCACCACCAGCCGGCCGCACCGGACATCAGCACGAGGACCGACACCCACAGCACCAGCCGGACGACGAGATCCCCGCCCAGCAGCGACGCAGCCGCCCCCGCCGCCGCGGACGCCAGCCCGATGACCAGGCAGTAGCGGGTGAACTCCCGCCGCCCGCGCGGCGCTTCGCCATCCGGATCGTCTGCATCACATCTGCTCATGGGCGCCCCCAGCGGCCGTTCTCTCTCCCCAGTACGCTACTGCGGCCCGCCAGGCGGGGAAGGAGAAACCGAGCATCGCCCGCTCGGGAGCCTTGGAGTCACGCACCCGGACACAGACCGGGAGGCGAGCGACCTCGCAACAATTCCCCGATGCCGGCTCGCTGTAACTGCTCTTCCACCAGACAACCGGCCCACTCTCCTCGACCACAGCCGCCTCCTCCCAACCGCCTGCCACATCCCGGTACTCGCGATCGGCCCCCAGGCCAGGATCGGGCCACGTTCAGGGCAGGGAAACGCACCCGACGGCCCGCTGTGCGCAAGGGAGTTCTACCCAGGAACCCGGACCGTCAACAGCGAGCAGCCCGCGCACAGGCCCTTTCCGCCACGACCGGCGATGCGGCAGACGCCGTCACCTCACCCCGACCCCCGCCGGAAACTTCACCCCGGTCATCTCCTCCGACAGCGTCCACAGCCGCCGCGCGGCCTCCGCGTCGCTCGCCGCCTCCGTCCGCCCCACCAGCGTCGGCGCCCCCCGCACCTCCCCGAACCCGTCGGGCCCGACGTAACTCGCACCGGGAAGGTCCTGGGTCGCGGCGTACAGGGTCGGCAGCGCACCCGCCCGGTCGGACTGGGCGAAGAGGCGGTTGCCGACGGCCATGAAGCCGCGCATCACGGGGTTGCCGTGGTGGCTCTGGAGGTTCGTGGCGGACCAGCCGGGGTGCGCGGCCAGGGCGCGGACGGGGGAGTTCGCGGCCGTCAGGCGGCGCTGGAGTTCCAGGGTGAAGAGGAGGTTCGCCAGTTTCGACTGGGCATAGGCGCGGACGGGGGTGTAGCCGGACGTGAGGTTGACGTCGTCGAAGTTGATGCGGCCCGCCCGGTGCGCCCCGGAGGCGAGGCTGACGACACGGTCCTCGACGTACGGCAGGAGGAGGTTGGTCAGCGCGAAGTGGCCCAGGTGGTTCGTACCGAACTGCGTCTCGAAGCCGTCCGCCGTACGCCCCTCGGGGACCATCATGACGCCCGCGTTGTTGACGAGGACGTGCAGCGGGCGCGCCTCCCAGTCCCGCGCGAAGTCCCGTACCGACCCGAGGTCGGCGAGGTCGAGCCGGCGCACCTCGGTGCTGCCGCCGAGCCGCGCGGCGGCGGCCTGTCCGCGCTCGACGTCCCGTACGGCGAGGACGACGTGCGCCCCGGCGCCCGCGAAGGCGCGCGACGCGGTGAGTCCGATGCCGCTGTTGGCGCCGGTGACGACGACGGTACGGCCGGAGAGGTCCGGCATCCGGTCCACGTTCCACTTGCTCTGTTCGGTGTCAGCCATGCACCCAATGTAGACGTCGCCAACAATGATGGCAACGACAACATGAAGCGGGTTCCGCGCTACGATGACGGTCATGTCCGCGTCGTCCGGGAACCGCCCCTACCACCACGGAGACCTCCGCTCCACGCTCCTCGCGAGCGCGGAACGCACCCTGCGGGAGAAGGGCGTCGCCGCCTTGTCACTCCGCGAACTGGCCCGCACTGCCGGCGTGAGCCACGCGGCCCCCGGCCGCCACTTCAAGGACAAACAGGCCCTCCTCGACGCGCTGGCGCTGGACGGCTACGCCCGCCTCAACACGGCGATGGACAAGGCGAACGACCCGGCCCTCCCCCTGGAACCCCGCCTCACCTCCCTGGCCCGCGCGTACCTGACCTTCGCCACCGACCACCCCGAGCTCCTGGAGCTCATGTACACCCGCAAACACGACCCCGACTCCGCGGCCCAGTTCACCGGCGCCGTGGAGCGCTCCCTCGCGGCGTTCCTCAGCCTCATCACGGACGCGAAGACCTCCGGCGAGATCATCGACGCGGACCCGGACAGCATCACCCTCCTCACCGCCACGTCCCTGCACGGCCTGGCGGCCCTGGTGGCGGCGGGCGCGTACCCGGCGGAGGAGATCCTGGCGCGGCTGGACACGCACGTGCACCTGCTGGTGGAGGGGCTGCGGCCGAGGTAGAGCCCCGAGCCGACGACCCTCGGCCCTGTTCACCCGCTCAACGCACCCGCGCCCCCACCACCCGCACCACGAACCCACAGGGCACCCGCCCCTCCTCCCCCACCAGATCCCCCACGGCCCCCAGAAACTCCCGCCGCACCCCTTCGACCTGCCCCGCGCTCAACGGCCCCAGGTCGTAGACCCCCGCCAGCGACTCCCAGACCTCCTCCACGGTCCCCCCGATGTCGATGGCGACGCTCTCCCAGGCCACCTCCCCGAACCCGGCCCCCCGGAGCACCCCCGCCAGCCCCTCCCGGCTCCGCACCCGGCGGTCCCCGAGCGCCGGAATCCCCCCGGCGGGCAGCCTCCGCAGCACCTGCACGAACCGCTCGTAGGCCTCCCCGCCCACCGCCCCGCCCCCGATCACACCGGCGAACACCCCACCGGGCGCCAGCACCCGAGCCACCTCGGCAGCGACCGTCTCCACCTCGGCCATGAGCATCAAGGCCATATGGGACACGACGGCATCGAACTCCCCGTCCCCGAAGGGAAGTTCCTGGGCGCGCCCCACCTCGGCGTCGAAGCCCCGCGCACGGGCGAGTCCAACAGCCTCCGGTGACAGGTCGATGCCGGCGAGGCGGCGGCCGGGGAAGTCGTCGCGGAGCAGCTCCAGCAGGACCCCGTCCCCGCAGCCGAGGTCGAGCACGCGCCGGGCGCCGGACACCTGATCCCGCAGCAGCTCGTAGCTGGACCGCCCGTCAGGCCCGCGCCCGCGCGCGAACGCCTCCCCGGTGACCCCGGGCCGCCCGGCGTGGAAGTCCCTCAGGAACGCTTCCTGCACGTCACTGCCCCCACCCACACCCTTGCCCCTTTCGTAACGCACACGTTTCCCAGGTCAAGCCCCCATTATCCACGGGCCATTCCGAGGCCAACCCCGGGCAATCCCCGAACCCCGTTCGGTAACGCGGAAGTCAGGATTCCGCCACCTGTCTTGTTTGTCGCGTACCCAACAAGCCACAGTCGTCGCCGGGCCGCCGCCCGCACCCCCCACGGCTTCACCCGCACCGCCCCTGAACACCCCACTTCCAGGAGGCTGTACCTTGCGTACGACCGACAACACCCCTGCCATATCCGGCAGATGGCGCCGCACCGGCGGCGCGGCCTTCGGCACCGCCGCTCTCCTCCTCGCGGGCCTCGGCACAGCGGCACAGGCGAACGCGGCGACCCCGGCGGCGAGTTCCCCCGTCACCTGGACGGCGACCCCCTGCTCGACCCCGAAGCACGCGGGCGACCTGACCTGCAACTCCTTCCGCGTGACGGGCGGAGTCACCGCGTTCTCGAAGGAGAAGGCGGCAAGGTCGCACAAGGGCGCGGCGATCACCCCGAAGGCGGCCAGCGCCACCCCGACCGGCTTCGGCCCGAGCGACCTCCAGGACGCGTACGGCCTGACCGACGCCGCCGCGAGCAACGGCTCCGGCGAGACGGTCGCGATCGTCGACGCGTACGACGACCCGAACGCGGAGGCGGACCTCGCCAAGTACCGCGCGAACTACGGCCTGAGCGCCTGCACGACGGCCAACGGCTGCTTCAAGAAGGTCTCCCAGACCGGCTCGACCACCTCGCTCCCGACGGCGGACAGCGGCTGGGCGCAGGAGATCTCCCTGGACCTGGACATGGTCTCGGCGATCGCCCCGAACGCCAACATCCTCCTGGTGGAGGCCAGTTCCTCCAGCATGGCCAACCTCGGCAAGGCCGTGAACGAGGCCGTCGCCCTGGGCGCCAAGTTCGTCTCCAACAGCTACGGCGGCTCCGAGTCGTCGAGCGACACCTCGTACGACTCCTCGTACTTCAACCACCCCGGCGTCGCGATCACCGTCTCCGCCGGTGACGAGGGCTACGGCGCCGAGTACCCGGCCGCGTCGAAGTACGTGACGGCCGTCGGCGGCACCGCGCTCAAGACCGCTTCGAACAACCGCGGCTGGACCGAGTCCGTGTGGAACACCTCGTCCACCGAAGGCACCGGCTCCGGCTGCTCCGCGTACGACGCGAAGCCGTCCTGGCAGACCGACACCGGCTGCTCGAAGCGCGCGATCGCCGACACCTCGGCCGTGGCGGACCCGGCGACGGGCGTCGCGGTGTACGACTCGTACGGCGTCACCGCCGGCTGGTACACCTTCGGCGGCACCTCCGCGTCGTCCCCGATCATCGCGTCCGTGTACGCCCTCGCCGGCACCCCCGGCAGCAGCGACTACCCGGCGTCGTACATCTACAACGCGGCCGGCACCTCCGCGCTGAACGACGTCACCAGCGGCTCGAACGGCACCTGCTCCTCCAGCGCGAGCTACCTGTGCACGGCGGGCTCCGGCTACGACGGTCCGACGGGCTGGGGAACCCCGGAAGGGCTGGACGCCTTCACCGGCTGACCGACTGACTCACCGTCAACAACGGGCCACGGCGATCGAGCCGTGGCCCGTTCGTGTTACGAGCGTGAGAGCATCGGGAAAGTGTCTCAACGACAGAGGCGCCGACAGGTTCCGCAGAACCACACCCCACGGTTCCGCGCTCACCTCATTGCCCGGCGTGACCTGCCGTGATACACAGAGTGACGATACGAACCATTCATACGAATCCCACCCGTCAATGCCGCCAAGTCGACATACCCAGGCGGCATTGTCGGTGACAATGACTCCCGACCCCTGCGCACGGCAGCGGGCCACGAACGGAACTACCCACCAGGGGCGGTGACTTACATGCTCTTCGCAGCCGACAAGGGCGACATCAACACCATCATCGGCGGGATCGCTCCGGACTGGGGCCCCTTCGGCAGCCTGGGTACCGAGGCCAAGACGATGATCCAGGTCGTGATGGCCTTCGCGATCCTCATCTGCCTCGGCATCGCCGTCTGGGGCGCCGCGAAGCAACGGATCGGCGCCACCGCCCTGCGGGACACCTTCAGCGCGGAACAGGGCAAGGGGCTGATCATCGCGGGCCTCACCGGAGTCTTCATCATCGGCTCCCTCGGCACGCTGTTCACGATCGTGTACGGCATGGCCGTCTAGCTCCTCCCCCTTCCCGCCCCCTCCCGGCTGAGGTTGCGTCCCCCTGATGTCGAGTCACCACACCGCGCCCGCGCGGGAACCAGCACGGCTACCGTCGTACGGCACCGCGTTCCTCCACGACGCCCACGCCGCATACGACGCAGAGGGGGCGCACGCCTCATGAGTCCCGTCGACGAGCCCGGCCACGACACGTCCACCGGTGGCTACGCGGGTACCCGCACCCGCCTCCCCGAAACCGACTCCGCGCGCCGGCCCGCCCGCTCCTCCTCCCGCAGCCTCGTCACGGTCGTCGCCGTCGTCGTCCTGCTGATCGCGGCCATCGCGTTCGCGAACCGGGGCAACGGGGATGGCGGCGGCTCCACCGCGGCGACCGGCGGCGCCTCCGGCACGAAGCCGCAGGCACAGTCGACGGCGGCGACGGGGACGAAGCCGGTGGAGACCAGAACGGGAAGCATCCCCACCGGATACGCACGGACCCGCCAGGGCGTTCAATCGGCCGCCGCGAACTACGCGGTCGCGCTCGGCTCCACGGCGATGTTCAAGAAGGCCACCCGGGACGACGTCGTCAACGCCGTCTACACCCCGGCCGAGGCCGCCCGCCTCGTACCGGAACTCGACAAGGCGTACTCCACCGACTTCCTCGCCCGAGCCGGCCTCGACGCGAACGGCGACGCCCCCCGGGGCAGCACCTTCGTCTCCCGCACGGTCCCCATCGGTACGACGGTCAGCGCCTACGCCGACACCACCGCCACGGTCGCCGTCTGGTACATGGGCCTCATCGGGATGTCCGGCACGAACTCGACGGACCCCGTCAGCTCCTCGTGGTCCACCTGGACCTTCACCTTCCAGTGGACGGACGGCGACTGGAAGGTCGCCTCCCAGACCCAGACCTCGGGACCCGCCCCGGTCCCCGGCGACAACAAGGCCGCCAGCTCCGACGAGATCAGCAAGGCCATCGAGGAGTACGGAGGGTTCACGTATGCCCGGTAAGCCAGCGCTCCGCCTCGCCGGAGTCTTCGCCGCCGTACAGACCACGGCCGTCCTGCTCTCGGCCAGAGCCTTCGCCGCGCCCACCCCCGACCCGAGCCCCTCGGGCAGCGCCTCCCCCACGCCGGCCCCGTCGCCCTCCAGCGACGAGTGCCGGCTCATCGTCGGCGACGCCAAGGAGTACTGCGAGCGCGGCACCAGCGGCCGGACGAGCACCACCAACCCCGGCGTCTCCGGCACCCTCGACCCGCTCTCCTCCCTCGCCAAGGGCTGCGCCGACGCCGCCTCCTGGACCGTCAAGAAGCTCAGCGAGGCCGTGAAGGAGACCGCGAACGTCGACTTCACCAACGAGAAGTTCCTCCAGCAGTACGCGGTCGTCTTCGCCGCGTCGACGGTCCTGACCCTCGTCCTGTGGCTGCTGGCCGTCGCCAAACGCGCGGTACGCGGCGTCCCCCTCGGCACCGCGATCTCCGAGGCCGTCGGGTTCCTGTGGCTGACCGTCCTCGCGTCCGCGTTCACGCCGCTGATCCTCTACACCGTCGTCTCGGCGACCGACGGCATCACGGAGGTCCTCGCGAAAGCGACCGGCGACCAGACCGACACGTTCTTCGGCACCTTCTCCACCGCGCTCGCGAAGGGCGAGAACATCGGCGGCGGCCCGATCATGCTGATCGTGGTCTCCCTGGTGTCGGTCCTCGCCGCGGGCATCCTCTGGCTCGAACTGGTCATCCGTACGGCCCTGTTGTACGTCGGCGCGCTGCTCGGCACGGTCGTGTACGCCGGTCTCGTGGACAAGAACCTCTGGGGCCACGTCCGGCGCTGGGCCGGTGTCATGATCGCCGTGATCATGGTGAAACCGGTGATCGTGATCGTGCTGGGCCTCGCCGGAGCCCTCTCCGGGGACGACGGTCCCGACTCGTTCTCGGCGATCGTGTCGGGGCTCGCGATCATCCTGCTGGCCATCTTCGCCAGCGCGATGATCTACCGCTTCGTCCCCGGCTTCGGCGACGAGATCGCCGCCTCCCGCAACAACCGCATCATGCAGGGCGCGGAGAGCAAGGCGGCGGCCGTCATCTCGTCCCCGGCAACCCTCGTCGCACAGGGCATCAAGACACACAGCACCCGCGCCAACGACGGGGGCGGCGGCGGGAACTCGTCCAGCAGCAGCACGCCCCGCCCCGCCAACCCGGGCTCCGGCGGCATCGCCGCGCACGGCTCGCGCCCCGCGAACGGCGGCGGCTCAGCGGGCGCGCCCGCCCCGCGCACCGGCAGCCCCCTCAACACCCCGCACGCCAGCAACAACCGCACGGGAGGTGAAGGGCGTTGACGACCGAGTCCCACCTGTCGCACCCGATCGCGCCCCGCCGTACGTATCTGATCGGCCGGGCCCGGCCGAACGCGATCGTCGGCAAGAACCGCGAGACCGGAGAGATCGCCCTCATCATCACGGGCGCGTTCTTCGGCATGATGTGCGGTCTGCTCGTCCCCGTGCTCGCCCTGCGGATCGTGCTGCTCACCGGCTTCCCGCTGATCGCCCTGATGGCGGTCTACGTGCCGTACAAGCACCGCACGTTCTACAAGTGGTTCGAGATCAACCGCAGTTACAAGCGCAGCCTGCGCAAGGGCACCGCCTACCGCAGCTCCGCCATGGAGGCCGGCATCGCGCTCGACGGCCGCGAGGTCGAGATCGGCCCGCCCCCCGGCATCGGCCGCATCACCTGGCTGTCCGCGCCCTTCGGCCCCGACGAGATCGCCGTCCTCCTGCACGCCGACCGCCGTACGGTGACGGCCGCGATCGAGATCGAGGGCCCCGGCGTCGGCCTGCGCGACAGCGAGGACCAGGAAGCCCTGGTGGACCGTTTCGGCACGCTGCTCAAGCACGTGGCCAACGGCGACGGCTTCGTCACCCGGCTCCAGATCCTCGCCCGCACCCTCCCCGCCGACCCCGACGCGCACGCCAAGGACGTCAGCCAGCGCGGCGACGACAAGGCGCTGCCGTGGCTCCAGTCCTCGTACGAGCAGCTCCAGTCGATGGTCTCCACGAGCAGCGAGCAGCACCGCGCGTACCTCGTCGCCTGCATGCAGTACAGCCGTGAACTCGCCGCCGAGGCCCACGCGATGGCCCGCTCCGCACGCCCCCAGGCGGGCCGCAAGGTGGACCGGGACGCCGGGCTCGCGGTCGTCATGGCGCGTGAGCTGACGGACATCTGCTCGCGCCTCCAGGAGGCCGACATCCGCGTCCGCCAGCCCCTCGGCCAGGGCCGCCTGTCGTCGCTGATCCACTCCATGTACGACCCCGACCACCCCATCGACCACATCCAGGCGATGACCAAGCGCAACGCCTGGCCGGCCGAACTCGACGCCATGGAACCGACGTTCCTCCAGGCGAAGACCCGCGAGTCCTCGACCCGCGCCCCCTGGTGCCACTCCACGGCGTGGATCAAGGAGTGGCCGATGACCCCGGTCGGCGTCAACTTCCTCGCGCCCCTGCTCGTCCACACCCCGGACGTGATCCGCACGGTCGCCGTGACGATGGACCTCGAACCCACCGAGGTCGCCATCGAACGCATGCTGACGGAGAAGACCAACGACGACGCCGAGGCGTCCCGCCAGGCCAAGATGAACCGCACCCTCGACCCCCGCGACGTCGCCGCCAACTCCCGCCTGGATCAACGCGGTGAGGACCTGGCGAGCGGCGCGGCGGGCGTCAACCTGGTCGGCTACATCACGGTCTCCTCGCGCTCCCCCGAAGCCCTCAACCGCGACAAGCGGACGATAAGGGCCTCGGCCGGAAAGTCGTACCTCAAGCTGGAGTGGTGCGACCGCGAGCACCACCGAGCGTTCGTCAACACACTCCCCTTCGCCACCGGCATCCGGAGGTAGGACCAGATGCGGGATCCGCTCTCCCTCCTCACCGACGCCTTCACCACCTTCCTCTTCGGCAAGGTCGAGACGACCCGCCTCCCGGTCCGCACCTCCACCGGCCAGGCCCAGGCGGTCTATCTCCCCACCGCCGCACCGGGGTTGGGCGACTCCGGCGTCATCATCGGCCGCGAGGTGTACTCCGGCAAGGGCTACATCTACGACCCCTTCCAGCTCTACGGCCAGCAGCTCCCGGCCCCCCACTGGCTCGTCCTCGGCGAGTCCGGCAACGGCAAGTCCGCCCTCGAAAAGACGTACGTCCTGCGGCAGTTGCGCTTCAAGGACCGCCAGGTCGTCGTCCTGGACGCCCAGGGCGAGGACGGCGCCGGCGAGTGGAACCTCATCGCCCGCGAGCTGGGGATAACCCCCATCCGCCTCGACGCGATGGCCGCCCTCGACGACGGCATCCGCCTCAACCCCCTCGACCCGGCGATCACGACGACGGGCCAACTGGCCCTGCTGCGCACGATCATCGAGGTCGCGATGGGCCACGGCCTGGACGAGCGCTCCGGCTTCGCGCTCAAGGTCGCGCACGCGTACGTCAACGAGACGATCCTGGAACGCCAGCCGGTGCTGTCCGACATCGTCGAGCAACTCCGCCACCCCGAACCGGAGTCGGCCGAGGCGATGAACGTCGCCATAGACGACGTACGCGCGTGGGGACTCGATGTCGCCCTCGTCCTGGACCGTCTGGTGGACGGCGACCTGAGGGGCATGTTCGACGGCCCCACGACGGTCGGCATCGACCTCGACGCGCCGCTCATCGTCTTCGACCTGTCCCACATCGACCGCAACTCCATCGCCATGCCGATCCTGATGGCCATCGTCGGCGTCTGGCTCGAACACACGTGGATCCGCCCCGACCGCAAGAAGCGCATCTTCCTCGTCGAAGAGGCGTGGCACATCATCAACAGCCCGTTCGTGGCGCAGCTGTTCCAGCGCCTGCTGAAGTTCGGGCGGCGCCTGGGCCTGTCCTTCGTCGCGGTCGTCCACCACCTGTCCGACGTGGTGGACGGGGCGGCGGCCAAGGAGGCCGCGGCGATCCTGAAGATGGCGTCCACCCGGACGATCTACGCGCAGAAGGCGGACGAAGCCCGGGCGACGGGACGGGTGTTGGGCCTCCCGAGGTGGGCGGTCGAAATCATCCCGACCCTCACGCCGGGCATCGCGGTGTGGGACGTCAACGGGAACGTGCAGGTGGTCAAGCACCTGGTCACGGAGACGGAACGCCCCCTGGTCTTCACGGACCGCGCGATGACACAGTCCTCCTCGGAGGCGGCGGACGACGCGCTGCGCGCCGCCGAGCTGGAGGCGGAACAGCGGGCGGCGGCGTTCATGGAACAGCACCTGTCCGACCTGGACGGCACGGAATCCACGGTGGCGTGACCGATGCCGACCCCTCGCCCCAAACACCAGGGCGGCGTCCCGGACGGCCTGCTCCTCGGGATACTGGCGCTGCTCCTGGTGATCACGGTCCTGACCTGGACGGCAACGGGCTTGTCGGCCCTGCTCTCCCACGGCTCCTGGCCGCCCGACCTGACCTTCATGCGTACGCCCCTGGCCCTACGCCACCTGATCTCCAACCCGAACGACCTCTCGGGCGCCTGGCCGGACACCCCGCTGGACGCCCTGTCGGGGTACGGCCTCTTCTGGGGCCTGTTCATCGGCCAGCTGATGATCCTGCTGACCCTGACGTTCTTCGGCCTGGGAACGTGGGCGAGATGGAGGCTGGTGAGGACGAGGAAGCGGGAGGAGAGGCTGGGGGCGCGGAGCGGAGGAGCGCACGAGAAGGGCCGGGAGCCGGACGCGGGAGGGCCAGGGCCGTACCTCACGGACGAACCGCACGCAGCCACAGACAGCCGCACCACCCCACCCACCGACCCGCACCCACCCCACCCACCCCACCCAGCTGCGGGCAGTCGTGCCGCTAGGGGCGGCACGGGTGGGCGCAGCGGCACCCCGCCGGCGCGGGCAAGCGAAACGCCCCCCACCCCAGCCCCCACCGACCCCGCACCGACCCCCGACCTCACCCCCCACACACCTGTTCCCACCCTCCAGTCCGCCCCCCGGGACTCCCGCCTCCACACCGCCGCCCAAGCCCTCCAGAACGCCCCGGGCCCCGCCGTGGTCCTCACCTCGAACCCCGCCCTCTGGCACACCACCAAGGACGCGAGGGCAAAACTCGGCCCCACCCTCCTGTACGACCCCACCCACCTCTGCGACACCCCGTCCCGCCTCCACTGGCCCCCCACAACGGGCTGCGAGGACAAGGAAACGGCGATCGCGAGAGCGACAGCGCTCCTCACCCCCACCCGCCCCACCGCGAAGATCGACCAGGCGATCGCGGACACGGCCCACACCCTCCTCCGCAGCTACCTGCACGCAGCCGCGCTGGACGGGAAGACGATCAGACACGTACACCGCTGGAGCCAGGGCACACACGTCCAGGAGGCGGTGAAGACACTGCGTACGCACCCGAAGGCGGCCCCAGGAGCGGCAGGCGAACTGGAAGCGGCCCTGACGGCCCACCCGGAGCGCAGGGACATAGCGCAGGAACTGACGACAAGAACCCTGGCGGCCCTCTCGACGGTGAACATCAGAGAAGCCTGCGCACCGAACAGAACAGACGCCGTCACGCTGGATTCCTTCCTCCACGAGACGGGCACGCTCTATGTAGTGGGCGACTCGATCGAGGACCCCCGCACGAACCCCGGCGCGATGCCCCTGCTCACGGCTCTCGTCGCAAGCGTGGTCGAGCGCGGCCGGCGCATGGCCGAACGGTCATCCTCCGGTCGCCTCGACCCACCACTGACCCTGATCCTGGACGACGTCGCGGCAACGGCCCCGATCCCGACGCTCCCGGACCTCCTACGGACGGGAGAGACCCAGGGCCTCCCGACGTTCGCCCTGGTCCGCTCGGAGGAACAGGCGAAGTCCCGCTGGCCGGACAGCGCCCTACCGTTCTGAGGGCCGCAGGTAGACGTACTCCAGCTCGTCCCCACCGCCGTCGCCTTCGAGGGGTACGACGACCCCGGTGGCCACGAACCCGATCCGCTCGTACGCGGCGAGCGCACGCCCGTTCTCCCGGTGGACGAGGAGCCGCACGCGGTCGAGCCCGATCCCCCAGGCCCACTCCAGGGCGGCCCGGAAGAGCGCGCCGACCACAACCCCGCCCCCACGCACAGCGGGCCGCACATACACGCCCACGACCTGCCCCTGCCGCTGCTCGACGGGCTGCCCGGCCCAGTCGACGCTGCCGGCCTCCTCGACGAGCACGGCAAGCCCCCCGACCCACACCCCGTCCGCGCCCACGGCGACGAACTGCCGCGCCCCGACGGCCCCTTCGGCGCACCCTGCGGCCCGCTCCTGCCAGAAGGAATCAGGCAGCTTCACGGCGCTGTCGTACGTCTCGAAGAAGGCGAGGGGCGCGGCGGGGTCCTGGAGAGCGGCGAGCCGGAGCTCCCGCACGGCGGGCCACTCGTCGGCGCGTATGGGGCGTATGTCGAATTCGTTCATGCCGGTCACGATAGCCCTAAACGCAGAAAACCCCCGCACCAATTAAGGTGCGGGGGTTCCCCGGAATGATTGTTCGGCGGCGTCCTACTCTCCCACAGGGTCCCCCCTGCAGTACCATCGGCGCTGTAAGGCTTAGCTTCCGGGTTCGGAATGTAACCGGGCGTTTCCCTCACGCTATAACCACCGAAACACTATGAAACACATCAACCGCACCACACCATGAACCATGGCATGGGGTTGTTCGTGGTTTCAGAACCAACACAGTGGACGCGAGCAACTGAGGACAAGCCCTCGGCCTATTAGTACCAGTCACCTCCACCCCTTACAGGGCTTCCAGATCTGGCCTATCAACCCAGTCGTCTACTGGGAGCCTTACCCTCTCAAGGAGGTGGGAACACTCATCTCGAAGCAGGCTTCCCGCTTAGATGCTTTCAGCGGTTATCCCTCCCGAACGTAGCCAACCAGCCATGCCCTTGGCAGAACAACTGGCACACCAGAGGTTCGTCCGTCCCGGTCCTCTCGTACTAGGGACAGCCCTTCTCAATGTTCCTGCGCGCGCAGCGGATAGGGACCGAACTGTCTCACGACGTTCTAAACCCAGCTCGCGTACCGCTTTAATGGGCGAACAGCCCAACCCTTGGGACCGACTCCAGCCCCAGGATGCGACGAGCCGACATCGAGGTGCCAAACCATCCCGTCGATATGGACTCTTGGGGAAGATCAGCCTGTTATCCCCGGGGTACCTTTTATCCGTTGAGCGACGGCGCTTCCACAAGCCACCGCCGGATCACTAGTCCCGACTTTCGTCCCTGCTCGACCCGTCGGTCTCACAGTCAAGCTCCCTTGTGCACTTACACTCAACACCTGATTACCAACCAGGCTGAGGGAACCTTTGGGCGCCTCCGTTACTCTTTAGGAGGCAACCGCCCCAGTTAAACTACCCATCAGACACTGTCCCTGATCCGGATCACGGACCCAGGTTAGACATCCAGCACGACCAGACTGGTATTTCAACGACGACTCCACAACCACTGGCGTGGCAGCTTCAAAGTCTCCCAGCTATCCTACACAAGCCGAACCGAACACCAATATCAAACTGTAGTAAAGGTCCCGGGGTCTTTCCGTCCTGCTGCGCGAAACGAGCATCTTTACTCGTAGTGCAATTTCACCGGGCCTATGGTTGAGACAGTCGAGAAGTCGTTACGCCATTCGTGCAGGTCGGAACTTACCCGACAAGGAATTTCGCTACCTTAGGATGGTTATAGTTACCACCGCCGTTTACTGGCGCTTAAGTTCTCAGCTTCGCCACACCGAAATGTGACTAACCGGTCCCCTTAACGTTCCAGCACCGGGCAGGCGTCAGTCCGTATACATCGCCTTACGGCTTCGCACGGACCTGTGTTTTTAGTAAACAGTCGCTTCTCGCTGGTCTCTGCGGCCACCCCCAGCTCAAGGAGTAAATCCTCTCACCAGTGATGGCCCCCCTTCTCCCGAAGTTACGGGGGCATTTTGCCGAGTTCCTTAACCATAGTTCACCCGAACGCCTCGGTATTCTCTACCAGACCACCTGAGTCGGTTTAGGGTACGGGCCGCCATGAAACTCGCTAGAGGCTTTTCTCGACAGCATAGGATCATCCACTTCACCACAATCGGCTCGGCATCAGGTCTCAGCCTCAATGTGCGACGGATTTGCCTATCGCACGGCCTACACCCTTACCCCGGGACAACCACCGCCCGGGATGGACTACCTTCCTGCGTCACCCCATCACTCACCTACTGCAAGTCTGGTCCGTCGGCTCCACCACTTCCCTTTGCCCGAAGGCTCCGGGACGGCTTCACGGACTTAGCATCGCCTGGTTCAATGTTTGACGCTTCACAGCGGGTACCGGAATATCAACCGGTTATCCATCGACTACGCCTGTCGGCCTCGCCTTAGGTCCCGACTTACCCTGGGCAGATCAGCTTGACCCAGGAACCCTTAGTCAATCGGCGCACACGTTTCCCACGTGTGAATCGCTACTCATGCCTGCATTCTCACTCGTGAACCGTCCACCACTGCCTTCCGGCGCAGCTTCACCCGGCACACGACGCTCCCCTACCCATCACAGCACCCGTTGGGGCTATACGCTGCAATGACACGACTTCGGCGGTACGCTTGAGCCCCGCTACATTGTCGGCGCGGAATCACTAGACCAGTGAGCTATTACGCACTCTTTCAAGGGTGGCTGCTTCTAAGCCAACCTCCTGGTTGTCTCTGCGACTCCACATCCTTTCCCACTTAGCGTACGCTTAGGGGCCTTAGTCGATGCTCTGGGCTGTTTCCCTCTCGACCATGGAGCTTATCCCCCACAGTCTCACTGCCGCGCTCTCACTTACCGGCATTCGGAGTTTGGCTAAGGTCAGTAACCCGGTAGGGCCCATCGCCTATCCAGTGCTCTACCTCCGGCAAGAAACACACGACGCTGCACCTAAATGCATTTCGGGGAGAACCAGCTATCACG